>NZ_JADYTU010000009.1 GCF_021531375.1 Pseudoflavonifractor phocaeensis | reverse complement strand
GACTCGGATATCCTGCTCTTCTGATCCCGTGCCGCCCCCCGCCCCGCGCCTTGGCGTGGGGCGGTTTTTTATGCCGGCCCAACATCTTGTGGGTCGCCGGAAAAGTCAAAAATTTTCCCGTCAGTTCGGGATTTTTTCCTTTACACCGGGAGAAAATTATGATATATTAACTCAGCGCGAAAATGCGCCGACATGCCCACCGGCCTGGTTCCGGGATATGGCCCGCGCGGGTGCGCGGGGATTCAC
The DNA here is from genome assembly GCF_021531375.1 of Pseudoflavonifractor phocaeensis. Lineage (GTDB taxonomy): Bacteria > Bacillota > Clostridia > Oscillospirales > Oscillospiraceae > Lawsonibacter > Lawsonibacter phocaeensis_B. The sequence continues at coordinate 64,871 of NZ_JADYTU010000009.1, read as the reverse complement.
CCGCCCGCTACCCAGCCTTTTGGGCAAGACAACATGAAAGGTGGAATTTCCCATGATCCGCAAGGACGAAAAGACGGCCGTTATCGAGGCCAACCGCACCCACGAGACCGACACCGGTTCTCCCGAGGTCCAGATCGCTATTCTGACCGCCCGCATCAACGAGCTGACCGAGCACCTGAAGGTCCACATCCACGACAACCACAGCCGCCGCGGCCTGTACAAGATGATCGGTAAGCGCCGCAAGCTGCTGGATTATCTGATGGACAAGGACATCGAGCGTTACCGCGCCATTATTGCGAAGCTCGGCATCCGTAAGTAAGTTTGTGGATCATAGGGCAGCGCGTCATGTGCTGCCCTATGTTCGCATATAAACCCGATCTTTGTTTCGGGGCTTTCCCGCTTTTTTAGCAGTTGAATATGGGCCGAAGCGCCGAATTCCCGGGCAGGGGAGCTTGGAGCGAAGCGAGGAATGCAAACCAAGAATCGTTCCACGATTCTGTTTGTGTTCCGAGTCGGAGTGAAAGCGACCCGGCCGCGCGGGAACCGAGGCGTGACAACACCGAAGCGCCGAATCTTCGTGAGCAGCGTTTCGACCCGGATTCAAGTGCTAAAAGGTAGGTCAAGGCTCCGGAACTCCAAAATCTTTCACAAAGGAGTATCGAAATGTCTACTATCATCAAGCACAAGCAGTTCCCCAACAACAAAAAGTGGACCATGGACCTGTGCGGCCGTCCCCTGACCATCGAGATGGGCAAGATGGCCGAGCTGGCCAGCGCCTCCGCCATGGTCACCTACGGCGAGACCTCCGTCCTGGTGGCCGTCACCGTGGCCCCCCGTCCCCGCGACGGCATCGACTTCTTCCCCCTGTCCGTGGACTTTGAGGAGAAGCTGTACGCCGTGGGCCGCATCCCCGGCTCCTTCATGCGCCGGGAGGGCCGTCCCTCTCTGCCCGCCGTTCTGGCTTCTCGCCTGATCGACCGGCCCATGCGCCCCCTGTTCCCCAGCGATTTCCGCAATGACGTGTGCATCCAGTGCACCGTTATGAGCGTGGATTACGACTGCTCTCCCGAGATCGCCGCCATGATTGGCGCCTCCGTCTGCGTCAGCTGCTCCGAGGCCCCCTTCGCCGGCCCCATCGGCGCTCTGGAGGTGGGCTACTGCGACGGCCAGATCGTCCTCAACCCCACCCAGGAGCAGCGCAAGACCTCCCGCATGGACGTGACCGTGGCCGCCACCGCCGGCAAGGTCGTCATGATCGAGGCCGGCGCCGACGAGATCCCCGACGAGATCATGTACGCCGGCATCGTGAAGGCCCATGAGGAGATCAAGAAGCAGGTGGAGTTCATCAACGGCATCGTGGCCGAGGTGGGCAAGCCCAAGATGGAGTACGATCACGCCGCCTTCAACCAGGAACTGTTCGACGACATCGTGGCCAACTTCATGGACGAGGCCAAGGCCGCCATGGACACCGACGACAAGAACGTCCGGGAAGAGCGCTGGAACGCCATGATCGACCACTGGCACGAGAAGTATCTGGAGCAGTACCCCGACATGGACCAGTACCTGGAGGAGTTCACCTATAAGTTCCAGAAGAAGATCGTCAAGGCCTGGCTGCTGGAGGGCCACCGCGTGGACGGCCGCGCCAAGAACGAGATCCGTCCCCTGGCCGCCGAGGTCGGGGTCCTGCCCCGCGTCCACGGCTCCGGCCTGTTCACCCGCGGCCAGACCCAGGTTCTGTCCGTGGCTACCCTGAACACCCTGGCCGCCAACCAGAAGCTGGACACCATCTGGGAGGAGACCGAGAAGCGGTATATGCACCACTACAACTTCCCCCCCTACTCCGTGGGCGAGGCCAAGCCTCCCCGCTCCACCAACCGGCGTGAGTACGGCCACGGCGCTCTGGCTGAGCGCGCTCTGATCCCCGTGCTGCCCTCCGTGGAGGAGTTCCCCTACGCCATCCGCGTGGTGAGCGAGGTCCTGTCCTCCAACGGCTCCACCTCCCAGGGCTCCATCTGCGGCTCCACCCTGGCTCTGATGGACGCCGGCGTGCCCATCAAGGCCCCCGTGGCCGGCATCTCCTGCGGTCTGATCCAGGACGACGACGGCTCCTTCCAGACCTTCATCGACATCCAGGGCGTGGAGGACTTCCACGGTGAGATGGACTTCAAGGTGGCCGGCACCAAGGCCGGTATCACCGCCATCCAGATGGACCTGAAGAACGACGGCCTGTCCCATGAGATCATCAAGGAGGCTCTGGACATCACCCGTGACGCCCGCTTTGCCATCCTGGACGAGATCATGTTGCCCTGCATCTCCGCCCCCCGGGCCGAGGTCAGCAAGTACGCCCCCAAGATGATCACCATGAAGATCGACCCCGACAAGATCCGCGAGGTCATCGGCAAGGGCGGCTCCGTGATCCAGAAGATCACCGCCGAGTCCGGCGCCACCGTGGACATCGAGGACGACGGCACCATCCACATTGCCTCCCCCAACGCCGAGTGCTGCGACGTGGCCAAGAAGATGATCGACACCATCGTCTTTGTCCCCCAGGTGGGCGAGCTGTACTACGGCAAGGTGGTCCGCATCCTCCAGTTCGGCGCCTTTGTGGAGCTGGCCCCCGGCAAGGACGGCATGGTCCACATCTCCAAGCTGGCCGACCACCGCGTGGACAAGGTGGAGGACGTGGTCAACATCGGCGACATGATTTGGGTCAAGGTCACCGAGATCGACGACAAGGGCCGTGTCAACCTGTCTTACCGCGATGCTCTGAAGGAGATCAAGGCCAAGAAAGAGGCCGGCGAGTCCATCAAGTAATTCCCTTAAACCATAAAAAGCTGGACGGCGTCTGCCGTCCAGCTTTTTGTTCTGTCGAATGTGGTCGGAAACGCCGACCCGGTCAACCGCCGCCGCAGGCGGCACCGCAGCGCCCAATTCCGGTGCTCACTCCCACCGGACGGCGTTTTTTCCCTTCTTGGCCCGGTAGAGCAGCTCGTCCGCCCGCCGGATCAGGTCCGTCTCCCCGTCCTCGCGGTAGATGCCGCCGATGCTGGCCGACAGGCGAAGCTCGGGGCACTCCTCCAGCACGATGCCGCGAATGGCCTGGCGGATGGTTTCCAGCCGGGCGGCAAAAATGTCCCGGGGGATATTCTGGAAAAGGATCAGGAACTCGTCCCCGCCGTACCGGATCACGGCATCCGTGCTGCGGATGCAGGACAGGGTGGCCTGCACGATGGCCTTCAGCGCCATGTCTCCAACCGGATGCCCGTATGTATCGTTGATCTGCTTGAAGTCGTCCACGTCCATGATGGCCGCGGCCCGGCTGCTCCCGAGGACCGCCATCTGGTCCTCGTAGTACCGGCGGTTGTAAGCTCCGGTCAGGGGGTCTATGTAGAGCCGCTGGTTGTAGCTGTTGATGGCCTCGGCAAATTCATTCTGCCCGTGAGCCCCGAAGAGGGCGTCGTCGGTGACGCGGGACACCATCTCCAGCACGAAGGGGTCTCCCTCTATCTCAAGATACATGGCCATTACATGGTATATCTCCCGGCCGATAAACTCGAACTTGGTCAGCTTTCCCTTTTGGGCAACGGCCTTGGCGGCAATGCAGTTCTCACACCGGTCCGTCTTGTTCCACACGGCATAGCACCGGTAGGGCTCCGCCTCCAGTTCCCCCCGGTCGCTGAGGGAATACTGGGTGGTCACCGCCGCGTCCACCAGCCGCACAAGATCAAAAACCACCTGCAGGTGACGGATCAGTTCCATCGTCTCCGTTTTCGTCACGTTTTTTCCTCCGTTTCCCTCAATTCGCGGGAATGGACCTTACCATATCATAAACCAATGTCAAATTCAAGGTATTTCCCCCCTTTCCACCGGGTTTTCTTCCGTTTGTTTCCATATTCCCGGTTTCTTCTCCCCCTGGACACCTGTTATTTTGCCCGCCCGCCGGGCGGTTGCCAATTTCTCCCGGATATTTTATAATGATAACAACGTCTGTCGGGCCGGCCCCATCTTCCGGCCCCAAATGCCCGGGGACGGCGTCCGTCCCCGGAGAGGAGGTCCCCATGTGCTACCGTATGCTGAGCAAATACCGCTCTGAGCTGATGGGCGCGGCCATGCTGTGGGTCATGCTGTTCCACGCCTCCGACCTGGACCTGGGCCACCCGCTGCTCAACAGCATCCGGGCGGCGGGCTTTGGCGGGGTGGACATCTTTATCCTGCTGTCCTCCATGGGACTGGCCATGTCCCTTGCCCGCCGGGAACAGGACTACTCCGCCTTTATGGCCCGGCGCGCCGCCCGGATCCTGCCCGCCTATTATCTGGTCATGCTCCCTTACACCCTGTTCCTCATCCTGGCCCAGGGCAAGCACTGGTCGGCCCTGCTGTGGAACAGCACCCTGCTCTACTACTGGATGCGCTCCTCCGGGGCCTTTAACTGGTATGTGGCCGGGGCCATGACCTTCTACGCCGTCACGCCCTTCTGCTTCCGCCTGCTGCGCCGGTCGGCCCACCGGGAGGGGCTGACCGCCCTGGCCGTGCTGGGAGGACTGGCGGTATGCCAGGTCCTCACCCACGAGGGCTACTGGTACGCCACCGACTTTTTCTACCGGGTCCCCGTCTTTTTTCTGGGGCTTCTGATAGGCTTCTATGTGCTGGAGGACCGGAGGCTGACCCCGCGCTCTCTGGCGTTTTGGGCCGCCGTGCTGGCCGCGGGCCTGTGCTACGGAGGGGTGAGCCTCACCGCCCCCTGGATCGACTGGCCGATCCACTTTCCCCTGTGCCACCTATTTTTGTTCACCACGGTGCCTATGTGCCTGGTCCTGTCCTTCTGTCTGGAGCGGCTGCCGCTGGGCTGGCTGCGCCGCTTTTTGAGTCTGGTGGGCCGAAACAGTCTGGAGATCTATCTGTTCAACGTCAGCCTCTTTTCCCAGACGGAGCTGCTGCGAAAGCTGGTCTGCTTCGGCCCCAGCAACCGGCTCTATTTTCTGGTCATGTTCGCCGCCAATATCGCCCTGGGCTGCTTGCTCCACGCCCTGGTGGAGGGCCTGCGGCAGCGGCGGACGGCCCGCTCGGCGGCGGGCAACGCTGCATAAGGCAAGAGGGACGGCAAACGCCGTCCCTCTGTTTTTTACTCAGTTGCTTATTTTAGGGGAATCCTTTATAATAATGGGATGTGAAAAGAAACCGCACGGGGACATCCCTCGAGGAGGATATGATCATGCTGCTGAAGATTTTAGCTGTGGGCGACGTGGTAGGAGAGGGGGGCCAGGACATTCTGGCCCGCCGGCTGCCCGGGCTGCGGCAGGAGCTGGGCGTCCACTTTACCGTGGTCAACGGAGAGAACGCCTCGGGCGTGGGCATCACCCCCCGGCAGGCCCGGGGCATCCTGGAGGCCGGCGCCGACGTTATCACCCTGGGCAACCACACCTGGAACCGCATCCAGATCGGGGACTTTCTCGACAAGGAGCCGCGCATCCTTCGTCCCGCCAACTACGCCGGCCGGGTGCCGGGGCGGGGCATGGGAGTCTACGCCTGCAAGGGCCTGCGGATCGCCGTGCTCAATCTGATGGGCCGGGTGGAGCTCAACCCCAATCTGGACAGCCCCTTCAAGGCGGCCAACGCCCTGCTCCGGGACGGGGGCTATGACCTGGCTCTGGTGGACTTCCACGCTGAGGCCACCAGCGAGAAGGGTGCCATGGCCTGGTATCTGGACGGACGGGTCCAGGCGGTGTGGGGCACCCACACCCATGTGCCCACCGCCGACACCCAGATCCTGCCCAAGGGCACGGGGTTCGTCACCGATCTGGGCATGACCGGCCCCAGCCGGTCGGTGCTGGGCATCAAGCCCGACCACTCCATCAACCTGTTCCTGGGTGGGCTGCCCCGGCGGTATGAGGAGGCCGAGGGCAACTGCAAGCTCAACGCCTGCCTGTTTACCATCGACACGGAGAAAAAGCGCTGTGTGGATGTCTGCCGGGTGGATATCCAGGAATAATTTAAATTTTAGTTTATCGTTTCATGTAGGGCGAGGGCTTATCCCTCCCCCTTTTGGCCTTCGGCCATTTCCCCCCGATGGGGGGAATCGGCCCCCGCCGTCCGACAGCTGCCATTTTGGCGGCGGCCCCAAGGGGCCGCCCTACGGGCGGGGCGTCCAGAGGCCGCCCCCTACGAAGCCATATTGTAAACCGTGCGTAGGGGGCGGCGTCCCCGACGCCCCATAATACATCCATAAACTAAAATTTATCTCTCATCTCAACCTCACAGAAAGGCAAGGAACAATCCCTATGCTGAAATTGATCCACGGGGCTGACCTCCATCTGGACAGCCCCTTTTCCGGCCTGACCCCGGAACAGGCCGCCCGGCGCCGGGAGGAGCAGCGGGACCTGCTGGACCGGCTGGACCGGCTGGCCCGGGAACGGGAGGCCGACCTGGTGCTGCTCTCCGGCGACCTGCTGGACTCCCAGCGCTGTTACCGGGAGACCGCCCAGGCTCTGGCCCGGGTCCTTGGCGACATCCCCTGCCCGGTGTTCATCGCCCCGGGCAACCACGACTTCTACTCCCCCCGGTCGGTGTACGCCACCCTGGAGTGGCCGGACAACGTCCATATCTTCCGGGACGGGGCCATGGAGCGGGTGGACCTGCCCCGGCTGAACTGTACGGTGTACGGCCGGGCCTTCACCGCCCCTCACCAGGAAGACAGCCCTTTGGCCGGCTTCCGGACGGAAGGGGAGAAGGGCGTCCTCCGGCTCATGTGCCTCCACGGGGACACGGCTCCCCAGAGTAATTACGGCCCCATCACCCCGGAGGACATTGCCGCCAGCGGCCTGGATTACCTGGCCCTGGGTCATGTCCACCAGTTCAGCGGTCTGAACCGGGCGGGGGACACCTTCTGGGCCTACCCCGGCTGTCCCGAGGGCCGGGGCTTTGACGAGCTGGGGGAGAAGGGGGTCCTCTATGTGGAGGCGGAGCCGGGGAACGTTACCGCCCAATTTGTCCCCCTGTGCCGCCGCCGGTATGAAATTTTGACGGTGGACGTCACCGGGGTGGCGAGCGCCCTGGCCGCCGCAGCCGCCGCCCTGCCCCAGGACACCCAAGACGACATTTACCGCCTGATCCTCACCGGGGAGGGGGAGGTCCCCGACCTGGCCGCTCTGGAACGGGCCCTGGCCCCCCGGTTCTACGGCCTGACCCTGCTGGACCGGACCCGCCTGCCCCGGGACCTGTGGGCCCGGCGGGAGGAGGACACCCTCACGGGGCTGTTTCTTCAGGCCATGTGGGACAAGTGCCGGGCGGAACCGGACGACCCGGTCTGCCAGCTGGCGGTCCGGTTCGGTCTGGCCGCTCTGGAAAATGGGGAGGACACGGCCCTATGAAAATCAAATCCATGACCGCCACCTTTGGCAAGCTGGACCGCGCCCGGCTGGAGCTGGGGGCGGGCCTCAATCTGATCCAGGCCCCCAACGAGGGGGGCAAGTCCACCTGGGCCGCCTTCTGGAAGGCGATGCTCTACGGCATCGACACCCGGGACCGGGACCGGAAGGGCTATCTGGCCGACAAGAACCGCTATCAGCCCTGGTCGGGCGCCCCCATGGAGGGAGAGGTCACCCTGGAGTTCCAGGACCGGGACATTACCATCCGCCGGGGTCCCAGGGGAAACACCCCCTTCGGCGCCTTCTCCGCCGTCTACACCGGCACGGAGGAGCCCGTCCCCGGCCTTACCGCCGACAACTGCGGCCAGTTGCTCACCGGGGTGGGCCGGGAGGTCTTTGAGCGCTCCGCCTTCATCGGCTCGGGCGGCTCCCTCACCGTCACCGCCGCCCCGGAGCTGGAAAAGCGCATCGCCGCTCTGGTCTCCTCGGGGGAGGAGGACGTGTCCTTCTCCCAGACCGAGGCCCGGCTGAAGGAGTGGCTCAACCGCCGGAAGGTGAACCGGAGCGTGGGCCTTATCCCCAAGCTGGAGGAGGAGCTGGCCCAGGTCCGGGAGGCTCTGGAGCGGCAGGATGCGGTCAGTGACCGCATCGCCCGGCTGGAGGAGGAACGGACCGCTCTGGAACGGGAGCGGGACGAGTTGGCCAGCGAGCAGTTTATCCACCGCCGTCTGGCCCAGCGGGAACTGAACCGCCGCTACGCCCAGGCGGGAGAGGAGCTGAACGCCGCCCGGGCCCAGCTCACCGCCCTGGAGGGGGAGTCGGCCAAGTACGGCGCCATCCCCGACCGGGAGCTGCTGAAAAAGGCCCAGGGGGAGCTACAATATCTGAAGGTCCTGGACGAGGAGATCAAGCAGGGGGAAGCCGCCCTGAAGGAGGCCGACGAGGCCTATGTCCAGGCCCAGATCGCCGCCCAGGACCAGCATTTCACCGGACTGTCCGGGGAGGAAGCAGCGGAGCAGGTCGCCCGCCAGCTGCGGGCCGCCGAACAGAGCCGTACCCAGGCTGCGACTTGGAAGCGCCGGGGTTGGCTGTCCCTGGCCTTTGCCGCCGCGATTCTTCTGTTTACTCAGTATATTTTTGCCGCATGGGGCGGCTGGCGGCCCGCGGCCTGGTGGTTTTCTCCCGGCCTGCCGCTGCTGGCTGTGGCCCTGTTTCTCCTGGCCGTCTATTCCCTGGTTCGGAGCAAAAAGGCCATACAGGCGGGACAGGCCGTCTTTGCCCGCTACCAGGTCCAGAGCCAAGAGGAGTTAGACGCCCTGGTCCGGGACTACCGCGCCCGCTGTGACGCGGCGGCAGAGGCGGCCCAGCAGTCCAAGGCCGTCCGGGGCACCCTCAACGACCGGAAGGCCCGCCGGGACAACAGCCGCGCCGACCTTCTCCGCTTTGTCCACACCTTCGCTCCCCAGGCTACCGACCTGTTCGGCTGCTCCGCCGCCCTGTCCAGAGCGCTGAATCTGGATCACGATCTGGCCCTGGCCCGGGACCGGGTGGAGGAGCGCCGCCGCCGCCGGGAGGATCTGGCCGCCCAGGGCGGACGGGACTACGACACCCTGGAAATGCTCTATCCCCCGAAGCGCTCTCCCCAGGAGACGGAAAAAGCCCTGGCCGCCGTCTCCGCCCGGCTGGACCAGACGGTCCAGGCGCTGAATCAGGCGCTGGGCCGCCGGAAGGCCATGGGAGACCCCGCCGCCCTGTCCGCCCGCCAGGAGGCTCTGGAGACGGAGCTGGCCCGCCGCCGTCAGGAGTACGACGCCCTGGTCCTGGCCATGGACACCCTGAAGCAGGCCAACGCCCGGCTCCAGGAGCGGTTCTCCCCGGAGCTGAACAAGCTGGCCGGGGCATACATGGCCCGGCTCACCGGGGACCGGTACGCCGCCGTCACTCTGACCCGGGAGCTGGAGGGGGCCGCCGCCCGCCCCGGCGACGTGTTGCCCCGCAGCGTGCTGTACCTGTCCCGGGGCACCGCCGACCAGCTGTATCTGGCGGTGCGGCTGGCGGTTTGCCGCCTGTGCCTGCCCGACAAGCCTCCCATCCTCCTGGACGACGCCCTGGCCGCCTTCGACGACCAGCGGCTGACTCTGGCGCTGGAGCTGCTGGCGGAGCTGGCCCGGGAGCAGCAGATCCTTCTCTTCACCTGCCAGCGGCGGGAGGGGCAGGCCCTGGAGCAGGCCCAAAACGTCACCCGTTTGACCCTGTAACGGTTGCATTTCCCGAAAAAAAGGCATATACTATCTGTCATTGAAGCCGGCCCGAACCGGCCATCCCCATTGGGGGAAGGAGGACATACCCTTGGCGGAAGAATTTGACAAGCTGTCCCCGGACCAGGAGGCCACCGCGGACGCTCCGGTGCAGGAGAAGCCCTCCCGGCAGGACGCCGGCCAGACCGAAGAAGCCCCCCGCCGGCCCGGCGCCGACCTGTTCGAGTGGCTCCAGATGATCATGGGCTGCATGCTGGCGGCGGTGGTGCTGTTCAACTGCTTCGCCCGGCTCACCCGGGTGGACGGCAGCTCCATGGACAACACCCTGAAGGACGGGGAGCTGATGTGGGTCTGGTCCCTGGGCTACCACCCGGAGCAGGGAGACATCGTGGTGCTGAACAAAAAGACGGCCCATTTCCTGGGCAACCGGGCCATCGTCAAACGGGTTATCGCCGTGGGCGGCCAGACGGTGGATATCGACTACGTGGCAGGCGCCGTCTATGTGGACGGCGTGCCCCTGGACGAACCTTATATCAAAGAGACCATGTATTACAGCGGCAACCCCTTCATGCAACAGACCCACTGGGAGGTTCCCGAGGGCTCCGTCTTCGTCATGGGGGACAACCGGAACAACTCCACCGACAGCCGGGACAACCGCTTGGGCCCGGTTGATGAGGACTACATCCTGGGCAAGGTGGTCTTTGCCCTGTGGCCCCCGGCCAAATTCGGTCCGCTCTGACGGCTGCTTTTTGCCCCGACCCTTCGCCGGTCCACGCCGGCGAAGGGTTTTTGTTTTTTGCAGCCTCCCCTATTCATTTTTATTCCTTCCGCAGTCCATTTTTTCTTTTGTTCTTCGTTCAAAGTGACATTTTTATCCTTGACTTTCTTTTTCTCATTGTTTATTATATCAGTAGGCACTCCGTCAGAGCTGCAAGTTTTATTCTTTTTTCCGGCAAAAGCAGCTCTGGCCAAAATGCAAAGAGAAGGAGGATAGGGCCCCCGCGGAACGATTTAGGAACGACGGATAAGAAAGGAATGTGAATGATGAAAAAGACCTTGCTGAAACGGCTGCTTAGTCTGTCCCTGGTCCTGGTCATGCTGATCCCTGTCGCCGGCGCCGCCACAAAGGCCAGAAACGCCGCTATCCCCGGCACTCCTCAAAATGTCCCCGAGTCCCTGCAAATCGACTGGAACTACCGTTACACCTTTGCCGAGCTGGAAGAGCAGCTGGCCGCTATGGCTGAGGCCTATCCCAAGCTGACCGACCTGTATTCCATCGGCACCTCCTGGCAGGAGCGCGACCTGTGGTGCCTGGAGATCACTGGCAACACCGGCAAGAAGGAGAACAAGACCGGCATCGGCGTCATCGCCAACATCCACGGCGGCGAGCGCGAGAGCGCTGCCTCCGCCATGTACACCGCCTGGTGGTTCCTCCTCAACTCCAACACCCCCTATGTCAAGAATATTCTGAAGAACTATGTGATTTACATCGTGCCCGTCATGAACCCCGACGGCTATGAGCAGTCCTTCGTGAATAAAAACCGTCCCAACCTGCGGCCCACTGACCGCAACGGCAACGGCGTTCCCTTCAGCGACCCCTACACCGATATCGACGGCGATACCTTTATCTCCACCCTGTACCGCGCCAACGCCGATGGCAGCATCAATACCAAGGCTAAGTTCGGTATGGAAAGCCCTGACTGGGACAAGAATGGTATCCTGGGCGACGATCCTCGCTCCAGCACCATCGACATGAACCGCACCTTCGACTATCAGTGGAACCGCTTCGACATCGAGACCAAGGGCTATGAGAATGGTCAGATCGGCCAGCACGCTTGGTCCTCCGGCGGCGAAGCCCCCGCTACCGAGCCCGAGGTCAAGGCCATCCAGAGCTTCCTGTACAACACCCCCATGCACGCCATGGCCACCCTGCACACCGGCATCCAGTGCGTCCTGTATCCCTGGTGCTACCGCGCTTATGACGAGAACAACCCCAAGGACGCCGACATCCCCTTCATGAAGGAGACCGCCGAGAAGATGTGCGCCGCTTGGGCCGAGGGTGCGGACAGCGATTGCTACACCATGGACTCCTACCACGACTACATCACCTCCGCCGAGATGATCGACTACGCTTACGGCCGTCTGGGTATCCACGCCTACACCATCGAGGTGTATGACGAGGATAAGTGGGAGGACACCCCCGAGACCAAGGACGTGTTCCACACCTATGCGGAACTGAAGGCCATGGGTCTGGACGTGGAGCACATCACCGACGCCAACGGCGTTGGCCTGAAGGAAGGCGAAGGCCTGTGGTTCCGCACCAGCAGCGTGGACCAGATGGTCCATCGTGCTCCCGAGCATCAGGATCAGATGTGCGAAGGCACTCTGCAGTCCATCCTGGTCATGATCGAGAGCGAGCCCCACGGCGACGGCGCCCAGGTGCCCCGCTACGTCCGCTGATTTCTCGCTCAGTTCTTCTTGAATCGCACACATATCTCACGCCCTGCCGTCCCACCCGGACGGCAGGGCTTTTTTTCAGCGGTTCCGGTCTTCCCCGGGGGCGATTCGCCCCCTTTTTATTGCAATCCCATGGGCTTTGGTGTAAAATATAAAGACTAAAAATTGTGAACCACTGGTATGGAAAGGAGCGCATCCCTATGGACGACAAGGTAAAGGACCTGCTGGAAAAGATCCGCGGCGCCGCCGACGTGGCCGCCGACGCCTGCGCCGACACCGCCCGGGTGGCGGGACGGAAGGCCGGACAGATGGTGGACGTAGCCAAGCTGAACGTCCAGCTCTTTGACCTGAACGGGGAATTCAACGATATCCTGCGCCAGCTGGGCCAGGTGATGTACAACACCCATCTGGGCCAGGAAGCCGAGGGCGACCCGGTGAGCGGGCTGCTGGCCCGGGCCGATGAGACCGCCGCCAAGGTGGCCGAGGTCAAGGACCGCATCGCCGACCTGCGCCAGTCCCAGACCTGCCCCGCCTGCGGCGCTCCCTGCGGCAGAGAGGACAAATTCTGCCGCCGCTGCGGCGGCGCTCTGTAAGGAGGCCCCTATGACCTATACCATGGAACAGTACCGGGCCAGCGCCGAGGCGGTGCGGGCCCGTCTGGGTACGTTTGTGCCCAAGGTGGCCATGATCCTGGGCTCCGGCCTGGGCTTTTTGGGCGACGAGGTGGAAAACCCCATCGCCGTGGATTACCGGGACATCCCCCACTTCAAGGCCTCCACCGCCCCCGGCCACAAGGGCCGGCTGGTCTTCGGCACCCTGGAGGGGCAGAATGTGGCCGTTATGCAGGGACGTATGCACCACTACGAGGGTTACTCCTACGAGGAAGTGTCCTACGCCGTCCGGGTGCTGCGGCTGCTGGGCTGCGACACCCTCATCGTCACCAACGCCGCCGGCTGCGTCCGCACCGACTGGGAGGCCGGCGATCTGATGCTCATCACCGACCAGATCAAGATGTTCTCCGAGTCCCCCCTCCGGGGCGAGAACCTGCCCGAGTTCGGCACCCGCTTCCCCGACGCCTCCCACCTGTACACCCCCCGGCTCCGGGATCTGGCCCGCCGGACCGCCCGGGAGCTGTCTATCCCCCTGCGGGAGGGGGTCTATTTCTACTGCTACGGCCCCCAGTACGAGACCCCCGCCGAGATCCGTGCCGCCCGCATTTTGGGGGGCGACGCGGTGGGCATGTCCACCGCTCCCGAGGTCATCGTCGCCGCCCACTGCGGCATGGAGGTGCTGGGCCTGACCCTGCTCAGCAACATGGCCGCCGGCATCCTGGACCAGCCCCTCAGCGAACAGGAGGTGCTGGACGCCGCCGAGGCCGCCCGGGAGAAGTTCTCCGCCCTGGTCCGGGCCTGCCTGAAACGGATGTAATTGACCCTTTCTCTCCCATCATGGTAGGGCGGCCCCTTGGGGCCGCCGCCAGGATTCCATAGGAGAACCGTTGAACGGCGGGGGGCAAGCCCCCGCCCTGCCACAATTCCAAACTCACAAGGGGGTCTCCCATGTCTACGCTCTTTACCAACGTCACCGCCGTCACCATGGACCCGGCCCAGCCTCTGCTGAAAAACGCCTTTGTGTCCACTGGGGACTCTCATATCTCCTATGTGGGCCAGACGCGCCCCGAGGGCGCCTTTGACCGCGTCATTGACTGTACCGGCAAGGTGATGATGCCCGGCTTTGTCAACACCCACACCCACATCCCCATGACCCTGCTGCGGGGCTACGGCGGCGGGCACAGTCTGCAAAGCTGGCTCAACGACTATATTTTCCCCGCCGAGGCCAAACTGGACGACCGCTGCATCGCCGCCGGCACCGGCCTGGGGCTGGCGGAGATGATCGCCTCCGGCGTCACCTGCATCGCCGACATGTATATGCACACCGGCGTCATCGCCCGGCAGATCGTGGACGCCGGGATCAGCGCAAACCTGTCCTGCGGCGGAGTCTACTTCGGCGCCCCCGAGGACTTTGACCCCCAGCGCTGCGGCGACTGCCGGAACCAGCAGGCCCTCACCCAGGAGTGGCACGGCTATCATGGCGGACAGATCAAGGTGGACGCCTCCATCCACGGAGAGTACACCTCCAGCGCCCCCCTGTGGCAGTGGATGGCCGACTACGCCCAGGCCCACGGCCAGCGGATGCACGTCCATGTGTCCGAGACCCAGTCCGAACACGCCGACAGCCTCGCCCGCCACGGAAAGACCCCCATCCAGATCCTGGACCAGTACGGCGTGTGGGAAAACGGCGGCATCGCCGCCCACTGCGTCTACACCACTCCCGAGGACTGGGCCGTCATGGCCGCCAAGGGGGTCTCCGCCGCCCACAACCCCTACTCCAATCTGAAGCTGGGCTCCGGCATCGCCCCTGTCCCCGCCATGCTGGCCGCCGGAGTCAACGTGTCTCTGGGCACCGACGGGGTCAGCTCCCACAACAGCACCGATATGTTTGCCGATCTGAAGCTGGCCGCCACCCTCCACAACGGCGTTTCCCGGGACCCCATGGCGGTCACCGCCCGCCAGGCGCTGGAAATGGCCACCGTCAACGGGGCCAAGGCTCTGGGCCGGGAGGACACCGGCGTCATCGCTCCGGGCAAGGTGGCCGACCTGATCCTGGTAGACTTTACCGCCCCCAATCTGACCCCCTGCCACGACGTGGAGGAGAATCTGGTCTTCTCCGCCCACGGCAGCAACGTGACCATGAATATGGCCCGGGGCCGCGTCATATATGAAAACGGGACATTCCTCACCCTGGACCTGGAGAAGATCCGCTCCGAGGTGGAGGGCTACGCCCTGCCGCACATGTTTGGAGCCGCGGGAGGCGGACGCTGACCCACTTCCCTCATCCAACTTTTTAAACTTAAAATCGAAAGCCGGAGGTAATTATGGCCCAACGTGACGCTGCTCCCCGCCGGGTCGACGGTCAAAAACAGAATACCTTCTTCGGCGGTGCGGCCATTCTGGCCGCGGGCATCCTGGTGGTCAAGCTTATCGGGATGTTCTACAAGATCCCCCTGGTCAACATCATCGGAGAGCAGGGGACCGCCGACTTCAACAACGCCTACAACATCTACGCGGTACTGCTGACCATCTCCACCGCCGGCCTGCCGGTGGCGGTGTCCAAGCTGGTGTCCGAGGCCAACGCCCTGAACCGCCGCGCCCAGGTGCGGCGGATCTTCCGCATGGCCCTGCTGCTGTTCCTGGCCCTGGGCGCCCTGTCCTTCCTGGTGATGTTCTTCCGGGCGGACTGGCTGGCCGGCCTGATGCACGACTCCAAGGCCGCCCCCGGCATCCGGGCGCTGGCCCCCGCCGTGGTCTGCGTGGGCTGTCTGGCGGCCTTCCGGGGCTATACCCAGGGCCACAGCAACATGACCCCCACCTCCGTCTCCCAGATCATCGAGGCCCTGTGCAAGCTGGTCATCGGTCTGGGACTGGCCTGGTGGCTGGTGAAGGCGGGCCATCCCGCCGAGGTAGCCGCCGCCGGCGCTATTACCGGCGTCACCGTGGGCACTATCGTGGCTCTGGTCTACATGGTGCTCAGCTTTCTGCTCTCCCGCTCCCGGGAGCCCCGGCTGGCCGGCGACGTGCCCGACAGCGCCGGCTCCATTCTGGGGAACATCTTACGCATCGCCATCCCCATTACCCTCAGTTCCTCCATGGTGGGCATCGTCACCGTCATCGACTCCTCCCTGGTCCAGGGCCAGCTCCAGCGGGTGCTGCTGGAGGACCCCAGCTGCTGGACCCTCTACGCTGACTTTGTGGACTTCGCGCCCCTGGAGGGGGCCATCGCCGCCTGGGAGGGCACCCTGTCCGCCGGCACGGCGGCCACCATGGCCGCCCTGTCCCAGCAGGTGGAGCCGCTGCTGAATGACTCCCAGGCCGTCCTGTCCGCCGGGGACCAGGCCGCCCTGGCCCTGCACACCGCCCTGGAATCCATCAGCCGCACCCTCTACGGCAACTACGGCGGCGCTTTGAACATCTATAACCTGCCCACCTCCCTCATGGCGGCCATCACCGCCTCCGTCATCCCCGCCGTCTCCGGAGCCTTGGCCCGCCGGGACCGCCGGGGCGCCTCCCGGATCACCGGCTCCGCCCTTCGGATCACCGCTCTGCTGGCCTTCCCCATGGGGGTGGGCCTGTTCGTCCTGGGCACCCCCATCATGCGCCTGCTGTTCCCCAGCCTCACCACCCAGCTGGCCGGCCCCCTGCTGTCCACCCTGGGTCTGGCTACCGTGTTCGTGTGCATGATGCTGGTGTGCAACTCCATCCTCCAGGCCCACGGCTTCGTCAATCTGCCCGTGACGGTCATGGTGCTGGGGGGCGCGGTAAAGATCGTCACCAACTACAACGTGGTGGCCATTCCCAAGGTGGGCATCTTCGGGGTGCCCATGGGCAACGTCCTGTGCTTTGGGCTGTGCCTGGCGCTGGATCTGGTCATCATTTCCCGGGTCATTCCCCAGCGGCCCCGGTACCTGCCCATCTTCTTGAAGCCCCTGGCCGCCTCCGCCCTCATGGGCGGTGCGGCCTGGGCGGTGTACGGCCTGCTGTCCCGGCTGTTTCTGGACGACTCCGGCGTCATCAGCCGCACGGGCAACGCCGCCGCCACGATGGCCGCCATCCTGGTGGCCATGGTCATCTATTTTGTCCTCATCGTCGCCCTGCGGGCCATCTCCCGGGACGATCTGGCGCTGATGCCCAAGGGGGATAAGCTGGCCCGCCTGCTGCGGCTGTGAGCTTCTCCTATTATCTGGAAAAGTCTGGCGCTGCCGCGCTCCAGGCGCTCTGAAACGCCCGAATATCCCAAAAAATATCTTGATAAGGAAGCGAAATTGTGGTAAATTTTCAACGTATGGACCGCTACGGCATAGATGACCTCATCCGCATCATGGAGCTGCTCCGGTCCCCCGAGGGCTGTCCCTGGGACCGGGAACAGACCCACAAGTCCATCCGCCGCAACATGCTGGAGGAGGCCTATGAGGCCGCCGAGGCCATCGACCAGGAGGACCCCGCCCACCTGAAGGAGGAGCTGGGGGACGTGCTGCTCCAGGTGGTGTTCCACGCCCGCATGGCTCAGGAGGCGGGCCAGTTCACCTTTGACGACGTGGTGGACGGCATCTGCAAAAAGCTGGTCTTCCGCCACCCCCACGTCTTCGGCGCTGTGGACGCTCCCGATACCGACAAGGCGCTTTCCGCCTGGGAAGCCCAAAAGCGGGAGGAAAAGGGACAAAAGACCGCCGCCGACACGCTGGACGCCGTGGCCCGTTCCCTGCCCGCTCTGACCCGGGCGGAGAAGATCCAGGAGAAGGCCCGGAAGGCGGGCTTTGACTGGGACGCCGTGGGTCCGGTGCTGGACAAGATCTCGGAGGAGGCCGCGGAGCTGCGGCAGGCCGTCCGGGACAACACCAACATAGAGGAGGAGCTGGGCGACCTGCTCTTCGTCACCGTCAAGGCTGGACGTTTTCTGGGGCTGGACAGCGAACTGGCCCTCCACGCCGCCTGCGAGAAATTTATCCGCCGTTTCCGGAGGGTGGAGGAGCTGGCGGACAAGCCTATGACCCAGCTGGACGTCCCCGCGCTGGAGACTCTTTGGCGTCAGGCCAAGGCTATGGAACACCAGGCAACTTAAAGTCCCGCATCCGGGATTTAAGTATATTTTTTTGACATGTGCCGCGAAGGCGCTGTCCCATTCACACAGGAGGAAATCGACTATGAATAAAACCGAACTCATTGCCGCCGTCGCCGAGAAGGCGGACCTGTCCAAGAAGGACGCCGAGGCCGCTGTCACCGCCGCTATCGACGCCATCACCGCCGCTCTGAGCCAGCAGGAGAAGGTGCAGCTGGTCGGCTTCGGTTCTTTTGAGGTCAAGGCCCGTGCCGAGCGGGTGGGACGCAACCCCAAGACCGCGGAGGCCATCAAGATCCCTGCCTCCAAGACCCCCGTGTTCAAGGCCGGCAAGGCTCTGAAGGACGCTGTGGCCCAGTAATTTATTGATAAACGCGGGGACGCTGTCATTCAGCGTCCCCTTTTTCATCCTGTATCACAATAAGGAGTTTTTTACCATGCGACTGGACAAGTGGTTGAAGGTATCCCGCCTCATCAAGCGGAGAACGGTGGCCAACGAGGCCTGCGACAACGCCCGGGTCACCGCCAACGGCCGGCCGGTGAAGGCCAGCTACGACGTGAAGGTGGGGGACCTGCTGGAGCTGAAATTCGGGGAGCGGATTCTGAAGGTGGAGGTGCTGGTGGTGGCCGACAACGTGGGCAAAAACGACGCCGCCGCCATGTACAAAGAGGTGCTGTAAGATGCCCGCGCTCACAAGGGCCCGCCGTCCCCTGGCCCTGGCCCTGGCGGGGGCAATGCTGTGCGCCCTGCTGACAGGCTGCCAACAAAAAGACGAGAAGAATGAAACGACCATCTTTGCTATGGATACGGTGATGAACCTGACGGTCTGGGGCGGACAGGAGGCCTTGGACGGGGTGGTGGCCGCCATTTACGATTTGGAGCGGCAGTTTTCCGCAACGGATGAGAATAGCCCCATCTACACCCTGAACCACAGCGCTGGAACGGCTGTGGAATTGCCGGAAGCCGCCGCCGGCCTGCTGGACCAGGCGCTGCAGTTGTGCCGGGTCACCGGCGGCGCGCTGGACATTACCGCTTACCCCGCCGTAAAAGCCTGGGGCTTCACCACCGGGGACTACCGGGTACCCAGCCAAACGGAACTGGACGCGCTGGCCTGCCATATCGACTATTCCACAGTCCGTTTGGAGCCCGGCTCCTCGGTCCTCATTCCCGAGGGAGTGGAAGTGGACCTGGGCGCTGTGGCCAAGGGCTACACCGGGGATGTGCTGGCCGAGGAATTGAAGGCGCAGGACGTCGCTTCCGCCCTGCTGGACCTGGGGCAGAGTTCCATTCTGGCCATCGGGGCCAAGCCCGACGGCTCCCCCTGGCGCATCGGCATCCAGGACCCGGCGGGAGAGGGGTACCTGGGGGTGCTGAAGCTGGAGGACATGGCCATGGGCACCTCCGGGGGCTACCAGCGGTACTTTGAGGAGGATGGGGTACGCTACTGGCACATCATCGACCCGGACACCGCCGCCCCCGCCCGGTCCGGCCTGGCCTCAGTCACGGTGGTAAGCCCCTCGGGGCTTACCTGCGACGGGTTGTCCACCGCCCTGTTTGTCATGGGGCTGGAGGAGGGGACCGCCTTCTGGCGCGCCCACCGGTCGCTGGAATTCGACGTTATCTTTATCACCGACGACGGTTCTGTTTTCATCACCTCCGGCCTGGAGGAGTCCTTCTCCCTGGCCCAGGGCTATGAAGACCGGGAGGTGACGGTGCTGTCATGAACAAAAGCGCAAAGCTGATCCTGGCCGCCCTAGTCCTTCTGGCCGCCGGCTCCGCCGCCCTGCTTCTGCTCCGCCCGGCGGGGGAGGAACACCCGGTGGCCCGGATCACCCTGGACGGGGAACTGGTGCGGGAGATCGACCTGACCGGGGTGGAGGAGCCCTTCTCCTTCACCGTGGAGGGACCGGCCGGCCTGACCAACACCATTCTGGTGGAGCCGGGCCGCATCCGGGTGTCCGAGGCCGACTGCCCGGACCAGATCTGCGTTCATCAGGGCTTTATCTCCGATGGCACGACGCCCATCGTATGTCTGCCCAACAAGCTCATCATTCAGATCATAGGAGGAGGGGAGGCCCTTGACGCCGCAGCCGGTTAAAGGGACCAGGCGCATCACCCTGCTGGCCCTGCTCACCGCCATCGCCCTGACCATCTTTATGATCGAGGCCCAGCTCCCCGTCCTGGTCCCCATTCAGGGGGTCAAGCTGGGTCTGGCCAACATCATCACCGTCTATGCCGTCTTTGTCCTGGGCCCCGGGGACGCCCTGCTGATCCTCTGCGCCCGGGTATTTCTGGGGGCGGTGTTCTCCGGCCAGATGATGACCCTACTCTACTCCATGGGCGGCGGCCTGCTGGCCTGGCTGTCCATGGTCCTGCTGCGAAAGGCGCTCACCCGGGACCAGATCTGGCTGTGCAGTCCCGCCGCCGCCGTCTTCCACAACCTGGGCCAGCTGCTGGTGGCCGCCGGAGTGCTGAAGACCTGGGCCGTCATGGCGTACCTGCCCTACCTGCTCCTGTCCGGCATCATCACCGGCCTGTTCACCGGCCTGTGTGCCCAGCTGCTCATCCGCCGTCTGGACCGGCTCCGGCGGTGAGCGCCGTTCCATCACTTCCCAGTGGAATTTCCCCGGCTCCAATTGCATTTCTCTTAGGCGCGTGATACAATGTGCTTGTTTTAAAAAGTAAAGAAGGGACATTATGACGCAGCTGATCAGTTACCTTGTCACATTATTTTCCTGCATCATCGGCACGATCTGCGGCATGGGCGGCGGCATTATCATCAAACCGGTGCTGGACGCCACCGGAGTGATGGCGGTGTCCACCATCACCTTTCTGTCCGGCTGTACCGTCATCGCCATGTCCTGCTGGAACGTAGGCAAAACCGCGCTGAAACGGGAGTCTGTGCTGGACATGCGCAGCACCCCCTATCTGGCCGTAGGCGCCGCCGCGGGCGGGCTGGTGGGCAAGCAGCTGTACACGATGGTAGCCGCGCTTTTCGCCGATCAGAACACGGCGGGCGGGGTCCAGGCCTGTCTGCTTCTGGCCGCCACCTTCGCCACGCTGATCTATACCATCAACAAGGACCGCCTCACCTCCAGACATGTGAACGCTCCTGCGGTGGCTGTGGTCATCGGCCTGCTTCTGGGGATGCTGGGTTCCTTCCTGGGCATCGGCGGCGGACCCTTCAACGTGGCCGTACTGTGCTACTTCTTCTCCATGCCCACCAAGAAAGCCGCCCAGAACAGCCTGTTCATCGTGCTTCTCAGCCAGCTGACCAGCACGCTGAAGACCATCCTGTCCTCCGGCGTTCCCCAGCTGGACCTGTCCATTCTCCTGGGCATGATGGTCCTGGCCGTCATCGGCAGCGAGGTGGGCCGCCGCATCAACAAGAAGATCGACAACCGGCAGGCCACCCTTTGCCTGGAGGGGGCCATGGTGCTCATCATGTGCATCAGCGTCTATAACATCGTCAAGTTTTTACATTAAGTTTATGTAGGAGGGGACTCAAATGACACTGAAAGAGAGAGCGGGGTATTACTACGGCACGCTGGACAAGAGCTGTGCCGAGGGCATTCTTCTGGCCGCCAACGAGATCTATGATCTGGGTCTGACCGAGGGGGAGATCAGCTTGTTCGCCGGCTTCCGCACCGGCATGGGCTGCGGCAGCACCTGCGGCGGTCTGGCCGGAGCCATCGGCGTGCTGAGCAAGATGTACGGCCAGCGCGAGGATTTCAAGGAGCTGTGCGGCAAGTTCGTAGCCGCCTTTGAGAAGGAGCTGGACTGCGGCGCCATCGACTGTGCCACCCTGGCCGCCAAGTATAAAACGCCGGAGAAGCGCTGCGTGGCCGCCGTGGAGCTGACTGCCCAGGCTCTGGAGAAGTTCATCGACCAGCTGGAGGGCAAGACCGCGCCCGCCCAGGCAGAGGGCTGCACCCTCCGCCCCGAGGACATCAAGCGGGTGAAGGGCCTGGGCTTCCTCCATCACAAGGGCACCAACAAGTTTAACGGCCGCATCATCACCCGGAACGGCCGCATCACCGCCGAAGAGAGCCAGGCCATCACCGAGGCCGCCAAGCTCTACGGCGACGGCCACATGATGTTCACCACCCGCCTGACCGTCGAGGTGTCCGGCATCGACTACAACGACATTGACGCTTTCCGGGCCTATGTGGGCAAGGTGGGCCTGGAGACCGGCGGCACCGGCAGCAAGGTCCGCCCCGTGGTCTCCTGCAAGGGCACCACCTGCCAGTACGGCCTCTACGACACCTATGACCTGAGCAACGAGATCCACGACCGCTTCTACAAGGGCTACCGGGACGTGTCTCTGCCTCACAAGTTCAAGATCGCCGTGGGCGGCTGCCCCAACAACTGCGTCAAGCCCGACCTGAACGACCTGGGCATCGTGGGCGCCCGGGTGCCCGGTTACGATCCCGAGCTGTGCAAGGGCTGCAAGAAGTGTCAGATTGAGGTCTCCTGCCCCATCCACGCCGCCAAGCTGGCAGACGGCAAGCTGGTCATTGACCCCAACCTGTGCAACAACTGCGGCCGCTGCGTGGGCAAGTGCCCCTTCCACTGCAACGACCAGGGTACTTACGGCTGGAAGATCTTTGTGGGCGGCCGCTGGGGCAAGAAGGTGGCCCACGGCCAGATGCTGAACAAGATCTTCACCGACAAGGACGAGGTCATGGCCGTGGTGGAGAAGGCCATCCTCCTGTTCCGGGACCAGGGCAAATCCGGCGAGCGCTTTGCCGACACCATCGACCGCATCGGCTTCGACAAGGCCCAGGAGCTGCTCCTGGGAGACGAGCTGCTGCAGCGGAAGGCCGAGATTTTGGGTCTGAACGTGGTGGGCGGCGCCAGCTGCTGAGGTACATGAAAACGGGACTGTCATCTCTGACAGTCCCGTTTTTATGTTTTTTTGCGCCAGGCTCAAAAATAGGGCACCGCTTGGGTGTTAATTTCCTCCACCTGGGCCTCCAGGCCACCCCTTCCCCGGGCCACAGTGAAGCGAAAGACCTCCCCCTGGTAGGTCTGGCCAATGCTGTCCTCCAGGAGCCAGTCCAGGACGTACTCGTCCCCCTCCTGCTCCAGGCGGTCATAGGTCTGGAACAGCCACACCCCCAGGGCCAGAGCCAGCACCCCGGCCAGGGCCGCCCCCAGCCAGAGGGCTTTCTTCCACCGCTCCCGCCGGGCCCGCTCCCCCTCCAGGCAGCGGTCCGCCACCGCCCGGGCCACCTCCAGCTCCCGGCCGGTCAGCTCCCGGTCCTCCGCCTGTTCTTCATCGCCGGGACGCTCCACCCCCAGCAGCTGGCCCACGGGTATGCCAAACAGCTTGGACAGGGCAATGAGCTTGTCCACCTCCGGGACCGCGCCGTCCATCTCCCACCGGGAGATGGCCGGGCGGGACACTCCCAGTTTTTCCCCCAGGGCCTCCTGGGACAGGCCCTGTTTCTTCCGCAGCTCCTGGATACGCTGGCCCAGGGTCATACGCTCCGCCTCCTTGTGACCGTGTGAATTTCTACCGCGCTGAATGTGTATGGGTCCGTCCGGGCGCTTCGTAAAGCGCCCCTACAGGCCTCCGCTTTGCCTTTCCAGCATAGCAAAAAGGGACGGGTCTGGCAATCACCCGTCCCTTCCGTTTTGTCAATCTGCGGTTGCGCCCCTTGGGCCGCAGCGGTTTCCGGCCTTACTTCACCTGGAAGGCCGCCCCCGACTGGGGCGGGATGACCAGGGAGGTCCAGCCCTCCTCCGTGTCCACATGGGCCCGGCCCAGCAGGGGGTCCAGGGCGCCCACGTCCCCCAGTTCCAGCCGCTGGGGCTCCTCGCTGTTGTTAAAGGCGCACAGCACCTGCTCCTGCTTGTCCCTCCGGACAAAGGCCAGCACGGGGCCCTTCCCGGCCACATACCGGATATCTCCCCGGCGCAGGGCGGAATGGTCCCGCCGCAGGGCGCCCAGAGCCCGGAACCAGTCTATCAACTCCCGGTCCTCATGGCCCCAGGGGTAGGTCCGGCGGTTGAAGGGGTCCTCAAACCCCTCCATCCCCGCCTCGTCCCCGTAGTACACCGTGGGGGAGCCGGGGAAGCAGAACAGCAGGAGAGAGGCCGCCCGGAGCAGGTCCTTGCCCCGGCGGCGCTGCTTGGGGGAGAGGTGGAAACCGGCCCGCCACTCCCTGGACTGGTCCCGGTACTCGCCTCCGGCCCCCAGCAGGGTCAGGATGCGGGGGGTATCGTGGGTGCCCAGGGAATTCATGGCCGAGTAGAAGGCGAAGGGGGGATAGTTCTCCCGGATGGTCTCCATGGCGGAGACAAAGTCCTCCCCCTGTCCCCCCTGGAAGAAGGTCAGGATGGCGTTTCGCAGGGGGTAGTTCATCAGCCCGTCGCAGTGGCCCCCCAGAATGTGCTTGCGGCGCACGCCGTAGGCCACCTTGGTGGACCCGTCCTCCCACACCTCGCCGATGACCACCGCGTCGGGCTTCTCCTCCCGGGCGGCCTGGTGGATGCCGTGGACAAAGTCGTCGGGCAGTTCGTCGGCCACATCCAGCCGCCAGCCGTCCGCCCCCGCCCGGAGCCACCGGCGGACCACGCTGTCCTGTCCGGCAAAGATGAAGTCCCGGTAACCGGGGTCATTCTCATTCACGGCGGGGAGGGAATAGATGCCCCACCAGCTCTCATACTTTTTGGGCCACTCGATGAAGCTGAACCAGGTGCGGTAGGGGGAGTCCCAGCTCTGGCTGGCTCCCGCCTCAGGGTAAAACCCGTCCCCGTTAAAGTAACGGCTGACATAACCCGTGTGGTTGAACACTCCGTCCAGCATCACCCGCATCCCCCGCTTGTGGGCCTCGCCGCACAGGTGGGTGAAGTCCTCGTTGGTCCCCAGCATGGGGTCGATGCGGTCATAGTCGGCGGTGCCATAGCGGTGGTTCTCCGCCGCCTCAAAGATGGGGTTGAAGTAGATGGTATCCACCCCAAGCTCCTTCAGATAATCCAGCTTCTCGATGACGCCCCGGAAGTCGCCGCCGAAAAAGTCCCGGTTGCGGATCTCTCCCCGCTGGTCGGGACGGTACTCCGGCGGCTCCTCCCAGCTCTGGTGGACCCAGCGGCCCCCCACCATTCCCTCCGGGTTGGGGATACGGGAGCGGCGGAAGCGGTCGGGGAAGATCTGATAGCTCATCCCCTCGCCAAACCAGGAGGGCACCTCCTCCCGCCCGTCGTAGACGGTGAGCTGGTAGGGGCCCAGCTCCTGGCTCCGGCCGTCGATGCCCTCCAGCCGGAAGGAGTACCACACCAGCCCGATGTAGTCCCCCACGTCCAGCTGGGCGTGGAACAGATCCTGGCCCAATTCCATCCCCGCCCAGGGCATGGAGAGGGTAAGCGTCTCGTCGTTCCGGCTCTCAAAGCGGGCCTCCAGGCTGGCCCGGGAAAAGCCCGCCGCCCGGGGCGGGCGGAGGGTGAATTGTACCACGGTCCCCGCGGCCACTGCCCCATAGGGGGTCTTGTAGCGGGCGTCCCGGGAATCGTAGATGGGTTGACAGGTCATTTGGATCACTCCAGGTCTGAGATAAGAGATAAAAGATAAGAGATATTGGACCAGGAGAACCCAGAAATGGGCGGTGGCCAAAGGCCGCCTTATCTTTTATCTCTTATCTGCACCGAGCCTTCGGCTCAGTGATATTTGTAGCTTCCCCCGCCGATGAATTCCCGGATGAGGGAGTCCTTGGCCACCAGGGCGGGATCGACGGGCTCGAACCATTCGAAGGCCCGGATCAGCTCCAGCAGCTCATCATGCCGCTCGTTTTCCTCGGGGACGCTCTGGAGGAGGGGGACGGCGTAGTTGCGCATCACCGACACCTCATAGGGCAGGGAGGAGTCGAAGATGATATCCGCCCGGTTTTTGAAGGGGGAGATATACAGCTTCTCTCCCCGGCGGACGTTGGCCCACATCTCCAGCGTCTCGTCCACGCCGGTGCCCCGGAAGTTATAGTCCCGGACGGCCCGGCGGGTCAGCCGCATCCAGGTGCCCTTGAACCGGAGGACGGAGCCCTCGTTCACGTTGGACCGGGCGGAGATATACAGCTTGGTGGCCTCGGGGTGGCGGCCGGCGATGTCATCGTTGAGGGCGTGGATGCCCTCGAAAATGGCGATCTCGTTCTTTTCCAGTCTCAGGGGGGTACCCAGAGAGTCGTTGCGCATCTGGCGGGCGAACTCAAACCTGGGGATCATGATCTCCTCGCCCCGGGACAGGGCGGAGAAGTGGGCATCCAGCAGGTCCATGTCCATGCACAGCGGTGACTCATAGTCGATGTCCCCCTCGGGCGTCCGGGGGGCGGTGCGGCGGTTCATGGTCTTGAAATAGTTGTCCATGGCCACGGCATGGGAGTTGACGCCCCGGCGCTGAAGCTCCTCGGCGATCTTCATGGCCGTGGTGGTCTTGCCTGAGCCGGAGGGGCCGGACAGCAGCACGATGGGGCTGTGCTCCAGATTGGCCAGGATCTTGTCCGCCGCCAGAGACACCCGCTCGGCATAGTTCCGGTCGCACTCGGCCAAAAACTCCCCCACGTCGCTCTGGATGCGCTTGTTGATCTCCTGTAATTGGTAAGCCATAAAATCTCCTTTCCTCGAGGCGGTCAAGGCGCTGTGGTCTTTCCGCAGTCCGTCCTTGTCCCGGTCACTTCTGATAAAACGCCGCAATCTCCCCCTTCTGGGCAAGCACCTTGTCCAGCACGGCCAGATAATCGTGGGGATATTTGGGGTTGGGCAGGCGGAGGATCTTCCCCGCCGCCGGGTCCACCAGCTTGGTGACCCCGCCGCCCCCGATGGAGACCACGGTCTGCAGCTCCTCCATCATGATAATGTTGTACAGGCTCTCCTTCCCCGGCTTGGCCCAGCCCACATTCTCCAGCGAGCCGGACATATACTTCTGCCGGTACAGGTAGTAGGGGGCGTAGCCCTCCCTGCGCAGGGTGTCCAGCGAGATGTCCAGCATCCGGGCCACGTCGTTCCCGGAGGGGAGCAGGTCCCCCCGCTCCATGAGGGTGGAGCCCTTTTTCAGCGCCAGGGTGTGGACGGTGACGTTTTCCGGGTCCATGGCCAGCACCCCCTCCAGAGAGCGGCAAAAGCCGTCGAAGGAGTCCCGGGGCAGGCCGGCGATCAGGTCCATATTGACGCAGTCAAAGCCCACCGACCGGGCCAGGTCACAGGCCCTTCGGATATCCCCGGCGGAGTGCTTCCGGCCGATGGCGGCAAGCACATGGTCCTCCAGGGTCTGGGGGTTGATGGAGATGCGTCCGATCCCGTGGCGGGCCAGGACCTCCAGCTTTTCCCGGGTGATGGTGTCGGGCCGGCCGGCCTCCACGGTGTACTCGGTGCAGCCCTCCAGAGGCAGCGCTTCCTCGCACCGGGCCAGCAGCCGGTCCATCTGGTCCGCCGTCAGGGTGGTGGGGGTGCCTCCCCCCATGTAGAAGGAGCGGACGGTGAGCCCCGCCGCCTTCAGCGCCGCGGCGGTGGCGTCGATCTCCTGAAAGACTGCATCCAGATAGGGCTCCACCAGCTTCAGGGTGCGGCCCACGTCGGCGGAGACGAAGGAGCAGTAGGCGCAGCGGGTGGGGCAGAAGGGGACGCCCACATACACCGACACCTCGTTGTCCTTTAACGAGCGGTCCGCCGCCAGACTGGCTTCGGCGCAGTCGGCGGCCAGCTGAGCCCGGACGGGGGAGACCCGGTACTCCCGCTCCAGCTCCTGCCGGGCCTGTTCCGGCGAGGCGCCCCGCTTCATGGCCCGGGTGGGCAGCTTGACGGGCCGCACGCCGGTGAGCGCCCCCCAGGGAGGCTCATAGCCAAGCAGCTCCACGCCCGCCTGGTAAAAGGCCATTTTCAGCGCATGCTGGACGGTGTGGTACACCGCCTCGGGGGCCCGGTCCAGCTCGCCGGCGGGGAAGGAGAAGGAGGCCTGGGCCCCTTTTCCCTCCCGGACCACCCGGGCGGTAAGGACGGCCTCCTCTCCCTGGCGGCTGAGGGTGAACCCGGCGGCGCTGTCCCCTCCATCCAGTGTACGGAGGGCCTCCCCGGGGTATTCCGGCCTCTCCCCCGGGAAGAGGGTGAGCATCATCTGCTCGGCGGCGTAGTGATACCGCTCCGGCTGCCAGGGGTGATTCGGTTGTGTAAAGTAGAGCTTCATAAGGAGATACCTTCTGGTAGGGCGGGGGCCTGCCCCCGCCGCAGAGTAAACCCGGGCCGGCGGCGGGGACAAGTCCCCGCCCTACCCGGGATTCCATTCTTTCAGCCGCGCACGCGCCGGCAGTTCATTGGGACGGGGCGCCGAGCCCTTAGTGGGCCATGGCCTCCCGAAGGAAGGGGTTGCTCCGGCGCTCCCGCTCCAACGTGGAGGTAATATCATGGCCGGGGCAGACGTAGAAGTCCCCCTCCAGCTCGCCCAGCCGCTTGAGGGAGTCCATGATCTCTGCGTAGCTGCCCCCCGCAAAATCGGTACGGCCGCAGGACCCGGCAAAGAGGGTATCCCCGCAGAAGAGCACGTCGGCCACCTTCAGGGTGACGGAGCCCTTGGAGTGACCGGGGGTGTGAAGCACCTGGATGGTCAGGGTCCCCAGCTTCAGCTCGTCCCCCTCGTCATAGTACCGCAGGCCCTCCACCTGGCCCGCCAGGGGAAACAGCTGGTTGCCCGCCCCGTTGGCGTCGGCCCGGTGGATATAGATCTTGGCCTGGGGCAGGGCCTTGTGCAGGTCGGGGACGGCAGTGGTGTGGTCATAGTGGCCGTGGGTCAGCAGGATATACTCCACGGTCACGCCATCCTCCCGGAGGGCCTTCAGGATCTTGTCCGCCTCGTCCCCGGGATCAATAACGGCGGCCAGTCCGGCCTCCTCGTCTTCCAGAATATAACAGTTGGTGCCGATGGGGCCCACGCACAGGACTTTGACTTTCATAAAATAGTTCCTTTCGTCGGGGCGGCCGGCGGCCGCCCGCTGGGATGGAAGGTGGATGCCGGCGGCTGCAGGCCGCCGTTACAAGCCTCCTTCAGAGTCATATAAAATGGTCACGGGACCGTCGTTGACGGAGGCCACCTGCATATCTGCGCCGAATCGGCCGTGCTCCACCCGGAAGCCCCGGGCCCGGCACTGGTCCATAAAGCGCTCATAGAGGGGGACGGCCAGATCGGGCTTGGCAGCGTGGGAGAAGCCGGGGCGGCGGGAAGAGGTGTCGGCGTACAGGGTGAACTGGGACACCACCAGCATGGCGCCCCCCACCTGCTCCAGATTCAGATTCATTTTGCCGTTTTCGTCCTCAAAGACCCGCAGGTTGCAGATCTTCTCGGCCAGTTTGTCGCAGACGGCTTCATTGTCGCTGGGGCCCACCCCCAGCAGGATCAGATATCCCTTGTCGATGGCCCCTTCCACCTGTCCGTCAATGGTCACGGAGGCGGAGGAAACCCGGGTCACGACCGCGCGCATAAATAACTACCTCCACAAAAGAAAGATGGGCGCCCGAACACATCGTATGCGCCCGGGTGCGGCGGAGAACCCGGCGGGGGCCAGCCCCCCGCCCTACAGCAGGACCCGGACGGCCTCTTCGGACGCACACTTGCGCCCCGATGCGCCTATCCTCCGCGCTTCGCGGTGTCACGCTGCGGATTGGGTGCATGGCCGGGTCGCTTTCACTTCGACTCGGAACACAAACAGCCCCGCTATGCGGTGCCTGGTTTGTATTCCTCGCTCCGCTCCAAGCTCCCCTATGCACCTATCCTCCGCGCTTCTTATTTCCCGCTGGCCCGGGCCACATAGTACACGCCCTGGATGTTGTTCAGCTTGTTGATGACAAAGTTCAGCTCGTCCTTGTTCTTGACCTCCGCCACGATATTGATGGCGGCGTGGCCGTCGGGCAGAGAGCGGGCGGACAGGGCGGTGACCTTCACCTTGGCGGCGGACAGGGCCATGGCGATGTCCAGCGTCAGTCCGTCCCGGTCCTTGGCGGACACCTCCACGGCGGTCTTATAGTTGGGCAGGCTGCTGTCCACCCAGGACACCTTGACCCAGCGGTCGGCCTCCTCGGGCTTGCGCTTGTCGGGGGCGGCATTGGGACAGTCCGCCCGGTGGACAGAGACGCCGTAGCCCCGGGTGATGAAGCCGATGACCGGGTCCCCGGGAACGGGGGTGCAGCACTTGGCGAACTTCACCAGACAGTTGCCCAGACCCTCCACAATGATGCCCGAGTCGTTGTGCTTGTTGGAGCCCTTCAGCTGGACGGGGTCCACGGTGGGACTCATGCCGGGGACGATGACGCTCTCCGCCGTGGTTTTGGCGGCGGCGGCGGCCTTCTCCGCCTGGAGCCGGCCCAGACGCAGCAGCTCATCCTTCACCCGGGCCACCGCCTTGGCGGCGGTGGTGCCGCCGTAGCCGATGGCGGCGTACAGCTCGTCCAGGGTGCCCAGACGCACCTTCCGCAGGATGTGGGGCAGCACCTCCTCCGCCGTCACGGCGGACAGGGGGATCTTCACATGCTTCAGCTCCGCCTCGAAGGCGGCCCGGCCGGTGACGATGTTCTCCTCCCGGCGCTCCTTCTTGAACCACTGGCGGATCTTGTTCCGGGCCTCGTTGGACTTGCAGATCTGCAGCCAGTCCCGGCTGGGGCCCTTGGCCGCCTTGGAGGTGATGACCTCCACGATGTCGCCGTTTTGCAGCTGGGTGTCATAGGGGACCATCCGGCCGTTGACCCGGGCGCCCACCATGGTGTTGCCCACGGCGGAATGGATGTTATAGGCAAAGTCGATGGGGGTGGCGCCGGCGGGCAGGTTGACCACGTCGCCGTTGGGGGTAAAGACGAACACCTCGTCGGCGAACATGTCTACCTTCAGGGTGCGGACAAACTCCTCGGCGTCGGTGTCCTGCTGGTTCTCCAGCAGCTTCCGGACCCATTCAAAGTCGGCCTCGGTGCCCAGCTTCTTGTTGGCCAGGCCCTGCTTGTACTTCCAGTGGGCGGCAACGCCGTACTCCGCCGTCTGGTGCATCTCCCAGGTCCGGATCTGCACCTCGAAGGGAATGCCCTCCCGGCCGATGACGGTGGTGTGGAGGGACTGGTACATGTTGGGCTTGGGGGTGCCGATATAGTCCTTGAACCGGCCCAGCACCGGCTTGAACATGTCGTGGATACAGCCCAGCACGTTGTAGCACTCGGGGATGTCATCCACGATGACCCGGAAGGCGTACAGGTCGAAGATCTCGTCCAGGGTCTTGTTCTGGGCGTACATCTTGCGGTAGATGGAGTAGATATGCTTCACCCGGCCGTAGACGGTGCAGTGGATGCCCTCCTGGCTGAGCCGCTGCTGGATGCGGTGCTGAATGGAGGCCAAAAACTCCTCATGGGCGGAGGACCGCTCGGCCAGCTGGTCCTCGATCTCCTTGTAGCCCACCGGGTCCAGATACCGCAGAGACAGGTCCTCCAGCTCCCACTTCAGCTTCTGCATACCTAAGCGGTGGGCGATGGGAGCGTAGATCTCCATGGTCTCCAGGGACTTCTCCCGCTGCTTGCGGGGGGACTGGTACTCCATGGTGCGCATGTTGTGCAGCCGGTCGCACACCTTGATGAGGATGACCCGGATGTCCTGGGCCATGGCCATGAACATCTTGCGGAGGTTCTCCGACTGCTCCTCCTCCTTGGAGGTCCACTGCACCCGCGTCAGCTTGGTGACGCCCTCCACCAGGGCGGCCACCGGCTCGCCGAACTTTTTGGCGATGTCCTGGTGGGTGGCCTGGGTGTCCTCGATGCAGTCGTGGAGCAGGGCGGCGATGACGGAGTCCACGTCCAGCTCCAGGTCGGCCACGATCTCGGCCACCGCCAGGGGATGGATGATATAGGGCTCGCCGCTCTTGCGCAGCTGGCCCTTGTGGGCGGAGTCCGCGAAGGTGAAGGCGTCAAACAGCAGCTTGGTGTCCAGGTTCGGAGTATAGACCCCCACCTTTTCTTCCAGCGCGTGGTATCGTTCCAAAATAGGGTCCATGGTATCACCTCAAATTGGGATCAGAGATAGGAGACAAAAGATAAGAGATCTTGGCGCGGAAGGGGAAACAGGCCTGGCCTATCTCCTATCTTTTATCTCTTATTCTTCCTGCAGGCTCTCCCGCAGCCGCCTGAGCAGCTCGGAGGCCTCCAGATCCACCTTATGCTCCAGCCGGTGGATCACGATCTGGATGCGGTCGGGGCGGCGGTTCAGGTCGATGAGTCCCCGCTCCTCCAGCACCTCCAGACACAGCAGAGTCCGGGCGGGCACCTCCCGCTGGCCGCCCTTGCGGGACGCGCCCCGGGCGATGCGGGACAGGGTGTCCTCCACCACGGTGC
Organism: Pseudoflavonifractor phocaeensis; assembly: GCF_021531375.1. Lineage (GTDB taxonomy): Bacteria > Bacillota > Clostridia > Oscillospirales > Oscillospiraceae > Lawsonibacter > Lawsonibacter phocaeensis_B. Next base: position 32,775 of record NZ_JADYTU010000009.1, on the reverse strand, counting down.
CGGCGGCGGACTGCCGCTCCAGCCACCGCCACAGGCCCACGAACTCCGCCCGGCTGGGCAGGAGGAACCGGGCCTCCTCCGCCGTCAGGGCCTCGCCCCGGCGGAACCGTTCATAGATGGACCGCTCCATTTGGGCCCGGGAGGGGGCCGGAGCCAGGTCGATGATCTGGATCTGGACGGTCCGCAGCCCCCGGAACTCATTGATCTGGGGGTAGAAGGCCGCGTCCACCCGGCAGCCGGGGGTCAGACCCAGCTCCCCGCCGTCGGCGGAGAAGTAGATGGCGTCCAGGGACGCGCCCCGGGACTCCAGCCGCAGCTTCAGGTGCCGGCCCCGGCCCACCTGGGCCATGGACTGGACCTGGGCCCCCCGGACCACCAGAACGGGACGGGGGTTGCCGGTGCCGCAGGGCTCCAGCAGGCTCAGGGACTCCACCGCCTCCACCGTCAGCTCGGCGGGGGAGACCACCGCGTCGGCCTCCAGCACCGAGGGCAGGTCCTCCCCCTGGCTGCGCCGGGCCACCGCCTGCCGCAGGGCCTGGGCCAGGGCGGGGATATTTTCCTCCCGGACGGTGAAGCCGGCGGCCATGGCGTGGCCCCCGAAGTTTTCCAGCAGGGGTGCGCACTCCCGCAGCAGCTCAAACAGGTTCACGCCGCCCCAGGACCGGCAGGAGCCCTTGCCCATCCCGTGGTCCAGACAGATCATAAAGGCGGGACAGCCGTATTTTTCCGTCAGGCGGGAGGCCACAATGCCCACCACGCCCTGGTGCCACCCCTCGTCCGCCAGCACGATGGCCCCGGTCTGGGGGGCCAGGGTCAGCCGGTGGACACACTGATGAAAAATGTCGCTCTCCACCGCCTGCCGCTCCCGGTTCAGGGCGCACAGCTCCTGGGCCAGCAGCTCCGCCCGCTCCGGGTCCCGGGTCAGCAGCAGCTCCACCGCCACCTCCGCCCGGCCCATACGGCCCGAGGCGTTGATCCGGGGGGCCAGGGTATAGCCCACCGAGACCGAGGTCACCGGCTTGTCTCCCAGGCCGGCACAGGCGACCAGCTTGGCCAGACCCAGCCGCCGGGGCGGGTTCAGATCCCTCAGTCCCTCACTGACGATGGCCCGGTTCTCTCCCGTCATGGGCATCACGTCGGCCACCGTGCCAACGGCGGCCAGATCCCGGTATTCCCGCAGCACGGCGGGGGCCTGCGCCCGTCCCGCCACCGCCATGGCCAGCTTCAGCGCCACGCCCACGCCGGCCAGCCCTTTGAAGGGGTAGGGGCAGTCAGGGCGGTGGGGGTCCACCACCGCCGCGGCGGGCGGCAGTTCCTCCTTACAGGCGTGGTGGTCGGTGACCACCACATCCACACCCAGGGACGCGGCATAGCGCACCTCATCCACGGCGGTGATGCCGCAGTCCACTGTGACGATCAGGGTGACTCCCTGCTCCGCCAGGGCGGCCACCGCCTCCCGGTTCAGGCCGTAGCCCTCCTCCAGCCGGCCGGGGATATAGGGGATCACACGGCCCCCCATACGGCCGAGACATTCCGTCAGCAGGCAGGTGGAAGTAATGCCGTCCACATCGTAGTCGCCGTAGACGGCGATCTTCTCCTCCCGCTCCAGCGCCAGCCGGACCCGGGCCGCCGCCCGGTCCATGTCCTTCAGACCCATGGGGTCCAGCAGAGGTTCCTCTTCCGGGGACAGCAGCCGCCCGGCCTGGTCCCAGGTCCGGACTCCCCGGGCGGACAGCACCGCCGCCAGCAGGGGGGGCACGCCCGCCTCCTCCAGCGCGGCCCGCGCCTCCGGGCAGGGGGGCGCCACCTTCCAATGTTTGTATTTCACGGACGTCCACCTCCCCCAAGTCGGCCCAGCATCCCCTGAAAGGGTATACTGGGGCAGTATCAACTTATCTAGTATACCATAACTGACAGGGCTCCATCAAGACAAAATCCACAACCCGGAGGGTTTCTCCCCCGTTTTTTCGGGCATTCTTCCATTTTCGTGGGGTGGGGACGGACACGGTAAGCCGCGTTTCCGCGCCAAATGGAAAAACGGAGTCCCGGAAAACCCAACAAAGCGGTTTCGCCGGGGGAGGGGCGGCGTTCTTTCCACACCGGACCGGAGGAGCCGGGACTTGTACCCGGTGGGAAATCGTGATAAAATACCGGGCGATAAATGTCTTTTGATGCAGAGGACGGAGGACCATGAGAACTTACGACGCAGGACAATTCGATATCGCCGTCATCGGCGCGGGCCATGCGGGCATTGAGGCCGCTCTGGCCGCCGCCCGGATGGGGCTTAAAACCCTGTGCTTCACCGTCAATCTGGACGCGGTGGGCAACATGCCCTGCAATCCCGCCATCGGCGGCACGGGCAAGGGACACCTGGTCCGGGAGCTGGACGCTCTGGGGGGCGAGATGGGCAGGGCCGCCGACAAGGCCTGTATCCAGTACCGCCTGCTGAACCGGGGCAAGGGCCCCGCCGTCTGGTCCCTCCGGGCCCAGGCCGACCGCCGGGCCTACCAGCAGGTGATGAAGCACACCCTGGAAAAGCAGGAAAACCTGTGGGTCAAGCAGGCGGAGGTGGTGGAAATCTTGACGGAAAACGGGGCGGTCTCCGGGGTGGTCACCCACACCGGCGCCCGCTACGCCGTCAAGGCCGCCGTGGTAGCCACCGGCACCTACCTGGGGGGGCGCACCATCGTGGGCGAGGTGGTCCGGGACTCGGGCCCCGACGGGCTGGCCGCCGCTCTGCCGTTGACCCGCTGTCTGGTGGACCTGGGGCTGTCCATCCGCCGGTTTAAAACGGGGACGCCCCCCCGGGTCAACGCCCGGAGCGTGGACTTCAGCAAAATGGAGCTTCAGCCCGGGGACGAGGACGGCCTGCGCTTCTCCTTCCAGACCCAGGTCCCTCCGGAAAACCGGGCGGTATGCTGGCTGACCTACACCAACGCCCGGACTCACGAGATCATCCGGGCCAATCTGGACCGCTCCCCCCTGTACGACGGCACCATCGAAGGGGTGGGGCCCCGGTACTGCCCCTCCATCGAGACCAAGATCGTCCGCTTCCCCGACAAGGAGCGGCACCAGCTGTTCATCGAGCCCATGGGGCTGAACACCGAAGAGCTGTACATCCAGGGCTTCTCCTCCTCCCTCCCGGAGGAGGTGCAGATCGAGATGCTCCACACCATTCCCGGCCTGGAGCAGGCTGAGATGACCCGGTGCGCCTACGCCATTGAGTACGACTGTGTGGACCCCACCGAGCTGGAGGCCACTTTGGAGACGAAAAAGATCTCCGGTCTCTACGGGGCGGGCCAGTTCAACGGCTCCTCGGGCTATGAGGAGGCCGCGGTCCAGGGCTTTGTGGCCGGGGTCAACGCGGCTTTAAAAATTCTGGGGAAGCCCCCTCTGGTCCTGCGCCGGGACCAGGGGTACATCGGGGTGCTCATTGACGATCTGGTAACCAAGGGCACCAACGAGCCCTACCGGATGATGACCTCCCGCACCGAGTACCGCCTGCTCCACCGCCAGGACAACGCCGACCAGCGTCTGACCTCCATCGGCTACGAGTTGGGTCTTATTTCCCGGGCACAATATGACCGGGTGCTGGAAAAGTACCAGGCGGTGGACCGGGAAGTGAAGCGTCTGGAGCACGCGGGCACCGCCCCCACGCCGGAGCTGGACAGGCTATTGGCGGAGAAGGGGGAGCCCCCGGTCAAGGACGGCGCCCGGCTGGCCGATCTGATCCGCCGGCCCCGGCTGACTTACGCCGAGCTGGCCCCCTTCGACCCCGGCCGTCCCGACCTGCCCCCGGAGGTGGTGCGGGAGGCGGAGATCACCCTGAAATACGCCGGCTACATCGGCCGCCAGCTGCGGCAGGTGGAGGAGATGAAGCGGCTGGAGGAGCGGGCCCTGCCCGCCGGTCTGGACTACCTGTCCCTCCACGGCATCCGCCTGGAGGCCCGGCAGAAGCTGGACGAGATCCGGCCCCGGAACCTGGGCCAGGCCAGCCGGGTGTCCGGCGTGTCCCCGGCGGACATCGCGGTGCTGATGGTCTATTTAAAACAGCAGGAGCAGGGGTAAATTTTAGTTTATCGTTTCATGTAGGGCGGGGGCTTGTCCTCGCCGTCCGACGGCTGCCATTTTGGCGGCGGCCCCAAGGGGCCGCCCTACGGGCGGGGCGTCCAGAGGCCGCCCCCTACGAAGCCATATTGTAAACCGTACGTAGGGGGCGGCGTCCCCGACGCCCCATAATACATCCATAAACTAAAATTTTTCATTTTCTCACTTGGGAGGCGCCCTATGAAGCTGACACAAGTCAAAGACAACACCTGGGTGGCCGAAGGGCTGGAGCTGATCCCCTTCTACAAGCTGGACAGCCGCCGGTGCATTCTGCTGGACTCCGGGCTGCTGTCTGAGCGGGAGGAGCTGGAGGAGGCCCTGCTGTCCGCCGGCCTCACCCCGGCGGGCATTTTATGCTCCCACGCCCATGTGGACCACTGCGCCAACAACGGCTATTTTCAGGAAAAGTACCATATCCCCGTGGCCCTCACCGCCCCGGAGGCCGGGATGTGCAGCGGTCTGCTCAACCTGAAGTGCTACTTTCTCACCCTGCCCCCCGGCATCGTGGAGCGGGAGTCCTCCTGCATGGTCCACACCCCCGACGTCATCATCCCCCCCACGGACGGCCCCTTCTCCTTCGCCGGGGCAGAGTTCCGGATCATCCACACTCCGGGCCACTCCTCCGGCCACATCTGCACCGTCACCCCGGACAAGGTGTGCTATGCCGCCGACGCCCTGCTCAGCCAGGAGTATATGGGCTCCAAGCTGCCCTACAACCTGTCCCAGGCCATGGCCGAGGCCAGCCGGGAGAAGCTGCGGGACCTGGGCTGCCACGCCTATATCATGGCCCACCGGGGGGTATGCGGCCCTCTGGAGGCCGAGGAGCTGATCGATGAGAACCGGGAGCTGGTCCACCGGCGGGCGGAGGAGATCCTCTCCCTGGTCACCCGGCCCATGACGGCCAGCCAGATCGGCCAGGCCACCTGCGAACTGTACCAGCTCTTTACCCGCAAGCCCCACCGGGCCCTCCGCTTTGAGCGGAACGTCCGGTTCTTCATCGAGTACCTGGTGGACGCGGGCCGGCTGGAGATGACCTGCCGCCGGGGCGTCACCTTCTACCAGCGGCCCCAGCAGGATTGACCCCGCCCATCTTGTGTCTGGTGGGGGAGGGGGCCACAATCTCCGGTGTCTTTCCGGTCTTTCTCCCGGATCTGTCGGAAATTTTCCGCAAAAAGCTTGCATTTGGACAAGTTTTATGGTATCTTTTACTGTGCGTCCGGTCTGACGGGCGAAGATATGACATTTCGCCCGCAGGGCTTTGAAAGGAACGATGACTCATATGAATATGGTGCTTACTGTGATCCAGGTACTGCTGTCTCTGGCCCTGGTGGCGATCGTAATGCTTCAGTCCGGCAAGAGCGCCGGCCTGTCCGGCGCCATCTCCGGCGCCGCCGACACCTTCCTGTCCAAGAACAAGGCCAAGACCGTGGACGCCAAGCTGGCCAAGGCGACCAAGTGGGTCGCCATCCTCTGGGTGGTCCTCACTCTGGCCCTGTGCGTCATCCAGTGATTTGATCCGCTTTGAAAACCCGCTCTGTCCCTTTGGACAGGGCGGGCTTCTTTTTTAGGCGGCGGGGGCAAGCCCCCGCCCTACCGCCGAAGCGCCTCACGGTCTGCCTGCGGTAATGTAGGGGCGGCCCTATGTAGCCGCCCGCAGCCCTGCCTCAAGCAAAAAACGCCCCGTCCGGAGGCCGGACGGGGCGTACATTCTTTTTTACATCTCGTGGCTGTTCAGCAGGGACTGCTTGATGTCCCACAGCTTCTGGGACAGGTCCACATAGTAGTTGTGGGGATTCTCGAAGCGCTTGACCTCGTCCCACAGGGCGTCCACCTGCCGCTGGCAGTAGGCCCGGCTGGTCTGGAGGTCGGGCACCTCATACACCAGCTCGCCGCCCTGGAAGATGGGCACCAGCAGCTCCTTGGCCTCCACGTCGGTGAACACCTTCCGCTTCCAGGTGGCGTCGGGGTCGAAGAGCTCCAGGGGCTGGGTAAAGTCGATATCCTCGTCGTGGAGGCAGATCAGGTCAGCCTCAGCCTTGCCTGTGTCCTTGGAGAAGATGCGGTACACCTTCTTGAAGTGGGGGGTGGTGATCTTGGCGGGGTTCTCGCTGATCTTGATCTTGGGGACGATGTTGCCCTGGTCGTCCTCGATGGCGGCCAGCTTGTACACGCCGCCGAACACGGGCTCGGACCGGGAGGTGATGAGCCGCTCGCCCACGCCGAAGGAGTCGATGCGGGCCCCCTGGCGCACCAGGTCCCGTATGATATACTCGTCCAGGGCGTTGGAGGCGAAGATCTTGCACTCGGTCAGGCCCGCCTCGTCCAGCATCTGGCGGGCCTTCTGGGACAGGTAGGTCAAATCACCGGAGTCCAGCCGGATGCCGCACTTGGTGATGCCCCGGGGCAGGAGCACTTCCTTAAACGCCCGGATGGCGTTGGGCACGCCGGACTTCAGCACATTGTAGGTGTCCACCAGCAGGGTGGCGTTGGTGGGATACAGCTCGCAGTAGGTCTTGAAAGCGGTGTACTCGTCGGGGAACATCTGGACCCAGGAGTGGGCCATGGTCCCGGTAGCGGGGGAGCCGAACCGCTGGTCGGCCATGGTACAGGCGGTGGCGGCGCAGCCGGCGATATAGCTGGCCCGGGCGCCCAGCAGGGCGCCGTCGGCGCCCTGGGCCCGGCGGGAGCCGAACTCCGCCACGGGCCGGCCCTCAGCGGCCCGGACGATGCGGTTGGACTTGGTGGCGATCAGGCTCTGGTGGTTCAGCGTCAGCAGGATAAAGGTCTCCACGAACTGGGCCTGGATGGCGGGGGCCCGGACGGTGAGCAGGGGCTCGCCGGGGAAGACGGGGGTGCCCTCGGGGACGGCCCAGATGTCGCCGGTGAACTTAAAGCCCTCCAGGAACTTCAAAAATTCCTCGCTGAAGCAGCCCTTGGAGCGCAGATAGTCCAGGTCCTCCCGGTCAAAGTGGAGCTCCTGGATATACTCCACCACCTGGGCCAGGCCGGCGGCCAGAGCGAAGCCGCCCTTGTCGGGCACCGAGCGGTAGAACACGTCAAAATAGCAGATCCGGTCCTTCAGGCCGGTCTGGAAATAGCCGTTGGCCATGGTCAGCTCATAAAAGTCGCACAGCATGGTCAGGTTTGTTTTGGCCTTCATGGCAGAGGAAGCCTCCTTTAAAAAAAGGGGGTGACAAGACACCCCAGGTTGTCCCTATTATAATGCCTGCACTGGGAAAAGGCAAGGAAAAGGCCAAAAAAAGCGGGAAAAGAAATCGGGCGCCGGATGAAGCCCTTCTCCGGCGGGCATACTGGCCTTGTATCCATATTCTGTACCAAGGAGGTCGTTTCATGTCCGACAACACCGAAGCCTTTCTCCACAGCCAGACCAGGGAAAATCTGATGCGGGCCTTCGCCGGGGAGAGCCAGGCCCGGAACCGCTACACCATTGCCGCCGGCATCGCCCACAAGGCCGGTCTGGCCGTCATCCAGGGGATCTTTCTCTTTACCGCCGACCAGGAGAAGTCCCACGCCAAGCAGTTCTACCGCCAGCTCCATGACCTGGGTGGCCAGACCATCCGGGTGGACGGCACCTACCCGGTGGACATTTACTCGGACCTGCTGGACTATTTGAGAGCCGCCCAGCACAACGAGTACCAGGAGTGGGAGCACGATTACAAGCATTTTTCCCAGGTAGCTATGTCCGAGGGCTTCCCTCTGGTGGGCAAGCTCTTCGAGAACATCGCCCGGGTGGAACAGACCCACGGGGACCGGTTCGGGCGGTTTGCCGACCTGCTGGAACAGGAGCAGCTGTTCTGCTCGAAGGTGGAGGTTCAGTGGACCTGTCTGCACTGCGGCTGGGTGGTCACCTCCACCACCGCCCCCGCCCAGTGCCCCGTCTGCCGCCATCCCCAGGGCTACTTCGTCCGGGTGGAATTGGCGCCCTGGTCGTGATAATAAAGAAGCGCCCGTCCGGGCGCTTCTTTATTTGTCCGCCTGTTCACGGATATGGACCTTTAAAATTTGCCGAATATATCCCGGAAGGGTATAGCAATTCTCTTTTGCCAAAATTTTCAGCTGTTCATACAGCTCCGGCGGCATGGACACGCTGACTTTTTTCTTGAATCCCTGGTTCATGTGGGTCACCTCACAGCAATATTACTGCATTTTGTTGTAAATGTAAATACAACATTTTGGGGTAAATTATACTTTTCACGAGGTGATTTCCATGTATCAGCGCATCAAAGATCTTCGTGAGGATTCCGACCTCTCCCAAGCTCAGGTGGCGTCCTATCTCCATTGTTCCCAGCAGGCGTACAGCAATTATGAGCTGGGCCAGCGGGATATTCCTTCCGCCGTGCTGATTCAACTGGCTGTGTTCCATCGCACCAGTGTGGACTATCTACTGGGCCTAACTGATATTCGCGAGCCGTATCCCCGGACATAAACGGGCACATTACAATTTATCCCTGCTCCAAAAATACCCAGACAAAACATCTCATAAGATTTTGAGGTGAGCACTATGTTGGAACATCTTCGCGCTTTACGGGAAGACCGCGATCTGTCCCAAAAGGACATGGCCGATTTCCTGAACATTCACCAGACCACTTATTCCGACTACGAACTGGGCCATTTGAACATTCCCATCCCTGTCCTCAAAGATTTGGCATGTTTCTTTCATACAAGTGTGGACTATATCATCGGTCTGACTAATATCTCAGACCCATATCCCAGAGCCTGATCCACCCTCACATAACAAAGCGGCCGCCCACCGGGCGGCCGCTTGTTTCATCTTATCCTTATTTGATCTCGTAATCCCGTCCGAATTGCAGTTCGCCGAAGTCGATGCGGCTGCTCCGCACGGGCCGCTCCTCCTCATCCTCGCCGTCCTCCGGGTCATCCTCTTCCCGGAAGTCCGCGCCGGAGACAGGGGGGAATTCGGCGGTGTCCGCCAGATCCTCCTGGGGCTGCTCCGCCTGCTTGGTCCGCAGATTTTCCGCGGTGGCGTCGGCCATGGCCTGGGCCAGCAGCCGCTGGACGTTGTCGTCGATCTCCTCGGCGGCTTCCTCCACCGGGTCGGCGCTCTGGACAGCCTCAGCGGGGCACAGCTCCCCCAGCTTGGACAAGAACTCCTCCTGGCCCGCTAGGAGGGTCCGAACCTTCTCCACAAAGGCGGCGGTGGCCTGCTGGGCCTGACTGAGGCGGTACTCCTCGGAGACCAGCTCCCGCTCCAGCTCCTCCTTGCGGCGCAGGGCCTCGCCCTCGGCCTGGCTGAGGATCTCCGCCTTCTTCTGCTCCGCCTCCTTGACCAGATCGTCGGCCATCCGCTGGGCGGTCATCAGGGCCTTGCGCATGGCCTCCTCGGTGGAGCGGTACTCCTCCACCTTGTCCACCAGCACCTTCATCTTGCTTTTCAGCACCGCGTTCTCGCTGTACAGGGTGGAGTAGTCCCCGGTGAGCACATCCAGGAACTCGTCCACCTGAACCATGTTATAGCCGCCGAAGGACGCCTTCTGAAAGGCGCGCTCGGAAACTTCCTGAGGAGTGAGCATAGAAATCCCTCCGATTCATCGTCGCCGCAAAGTCCGCTTCTTTTGGAACGACGCTTCTCCATTCCGCATCCGCGTCCTTGCGTTTTCTCTCCAAACCGCGCCCGCTGACGCTGGGCTGTGGTTTGGGCGGCCTTTGGCCGCCTTTATTCTGTTCTCTGATTGCAGTGGCTTTTTAGAAGTACAGCCCGTTGTTCTCCAGTTCGTCGATCAGGTCGCCCAGAATATCCACGTTATAGGGCGTGATGATGTAGGTGGAGATGGCCGCCCCACCCGATGCTCCGCATCGTGCGGGGACCCCTTTGATTTAAAATCCTCGGGCGAAATGAATTCGCCCTGCGGAAATTCTCTGGGCCTGCGGCCCTCCGAATTTACGGCGCTTACCGCGCCGCCCCATCTGCGATGGGGCCCCGTTGGCCATCTCAGAAGTACAGCCCGTTGTTCTCCAGTTCGTCGATCAAATCGCCCAGAATATCCACGTTATAAGGCGTGATGATGTAGGTGGAGATGGCCACCTTCTTGATCTTGCCCTCGTTGGCATAGGCCACGCCGGACAGGAAGTCCAGCAGACGGCGGGCGATCTCCTTGTTGGTGGACTCCAGATTCAGCACCACGGTCCGCTTTTCCCGCAGATGGTCGGCGATGGCGGAGGCGTCCTCGAACTTCTCCGGCTTCACCAGCACCACCTGGAGCTGGGTGGCCGCCCGGATGTTCACCACCTTGTTGCTGCGGCGCTCCTCGTCTCCGGCGACATAGCCGCCCTCGGACCGGCTGATCCGGTCGGTGCGGTCGGCGCGGTCAGCCCGCTCCCGGCGCTCCACCGGGCGGGGGGACACGTCGAAATCGTCCTCAAAATCGTCCTCTTCCTCATCTTCATAAGGGTGGGCCAGTCTCTTGAATTCATCAAAGATTCCCATGGCAACTTCCTCTTTTCTTTCGCAGGTATATCATGTATGCGCCCTGGCCGGCTCAGCGGGCCGCCCCCATGGGAGGCCGGGGACCGAACAAGGCGGTGCCCACCCGGACCAGGGTGGCTCCCTCCCGGATGGCGTCCTCAAAGTCTCCGCTCATCCCCATGGACAGGCAATCCATATCATTCTGATTATCCGACATTTTTCCCCGCGTGTCAACAAAAAGCTGACGCATGGCGGCAAAATATGGCCGGTTGGCCCCCGGCCCGCCGGAGATGGGCGGGATCGCCATCAAGCCCCTGAGGCGCACATGCTCCAGCGCTCCGGCCAGCTCCGCCAGCGCGGGCAGCTCCTCCACCGGGCAGCCCCCCTTGCTCTCCTCGCCGGCAATATTCACCTCCAGCAGGATGTCCTGCCGCACGCCCAGCTTGTCCGCCTGGGCGTCGATGGCGCGGAGCAGCCGCTGGGAGTCCACCGACTGGATCAGATCCACCTTGCCCACCACCTGCTTGACCTTGTTGGTCTGGAGGTGGCCGATAAAGTGGACCCGGGCCCCGGCATAGGCGTCCGCCGCCAGATGGGCGGTGAGCTCCTGGACCCGGTTTTCTCCGCAGACCCGGATCCCGGCGGCGATGGCCGCCCGGATAGTGTCGTCGGTCTGCACCTTGGTGGCGGCGCAGAGGGTGATCTCCTCCGGCGCGCGCCCCGCCGCCAGCGCGGCGGTCTCGATCCTGGTCCGGACCGTCTGGATATGCTGCATCAAATCCACAATAAACCCTTCTCTCTGTCTGACAATGTGGTTTTGTTCCGTCTCAGCCGCACGGGTTCTCCCGGACCGGCTCAGAATTCAAGTAACTGTCCGTCATAGAACCCGGTGCCCCGGGTGATGACCTCGTCCCCTGCCCGGAGGGCGTCGCTGCCGGAGCTGCCGGCCTTGACCACATAGTAGTCGCTGCCCTCGGTGACCACTTCCACCGTTTTGAACTCGACCCTGCCGCCGATGAGCACATAGACGCCCAGGCGGCTGGCCTCCACTGTCTGCTTGGTCTCCTCGTCCTCGTAGGTGTACTTGATCATGCGGACCGCCCCCTTGGGCACCCGCAGGCCGGACCAGCTGTCAAAGATCAGCTCCGCCGTCTGACGGCGCAGCAGGGTGGTGCGGGCCAGATAGCGGTCGGAGGAGAATACCACCACCGTCTGCCCGCCCTCCACCTCGCCCACCTGCTCCACCAGCATGTCCACATCCTGGTTGAAGTCTCCGGTGAAGCGCAGGGTGGCGGCGCCCCCCTTCTTCAATCGCTGGGCCGCGTTGGCGGGGAAGGCGGCGGCAAAGTACCACCGGTCGGAGGTGATGAGCTTGCCGACACCGCCGCCGGAGGCGGGGGCGCCGGACATCAGCTGCCGGAGGGAGTCAGGCGTCAGCTGAAAGACGGTCTCCGGAGTCAGGCTGGCCTCATAGCCGTCCACCAGGTTGGAAAAGGTCCCGGCCTTGCCGGCCCTCACCCGGGTGGTTGCGGCGGAATTCTTCTGGTTCAGGGCGGCATAGCTGCTTTTCAGCTCCTGGAGCCGGGCGGACAGGTCGGCGGAGGTCACCCCGTCGCCGTAGGTATACCCCCGCTTGAGCACGCTGCTTTTGATGGTCCGCACCTGCTCCTCCAGGTCGTTGTAATCCCCCAGAGCCGCGGAGGCACGCAGGTCCACCACCGACTGGAGGATGTCCTCGTCCAGCCGGGCGGCGGATTCCACGCTGCCGCTGTCGGCAATGGCGTATTCCAGCAGCTCGATCTCCAGGGCCAGGGCGTCCAGCTCCGCCTGGTCGGCCTGGGCCTGGGCGTCCCGGTAGACCAGCGCCACGGACTGGCCCACTCCCACCTTTTCGCCCTCGCCCCGGGTCACCTCCACAATGCCGCCGTCGGCGGTGAGCACCTGCTCCTGCCGGACCAGTATGCCGTCTGCCTCCACGCTGTCGTTGACCGTGTACTGGTAGGTCAGGGTGGTGGAAAAGGGGTCGTCGAAGGTGCGGAAGACATAAAATCCAAAATAGACGCACAGCGCGGCGGCGATAGCCACCATCACAAAAGTGATGAGGGATTTTCCTTGCTTCATGGCAGTTCTCTCTTTCTTTCGTCGGCACAAAACCCGCTCGGCTCCGTCCCGCCGCGCCTACTCCCCAAACCGCGGCCGCGCCGCGGGGGCCGTTTGGGTGGCGGACCGGGGGCGCCGTGACCCGCCGGCCTAGTTCTCCGCCGGTTCGGTAAAGGGCACGGGCCGCTCCGGGGTAATGGTGGAGATGGCGTGCTTATAGACGAACATCTGCTTTCCGTCGCTGGTCAGCACCACGGAAAAGGCGTCAAATCCGGTGACGTATCCCCGCATCTGGAACCCGTTCATCAGAAACACGGTGACGGGGCGGCGCTCCCGGCGCAGCTGGGTAAGAAAAATTTCCTGAAGATTGTTGGTTTTCGACATAAGTAGCACTCCTTTTTCTATACAGCCCGGAGCCTCGCCGTCGGCAGGACCCACAGGGCTTGAGTGCTTCTATACTATACCAAATTCTTCCATATATTCTGTCGAAGTTCGGCGTGCTTTCTCAAAATCCGGGTCCTCTCCCCAGAACAGCCATTTGGCCGCCTGGTTCCGGCGGAACCAGGTGAGCTGCCGCTTGGCGTACTGGCGGGAGCGGAGCTTGATCTCCTGGGCGGCGGCAGCCACGTCCCCGTCTCCCCGGAGGGCGGCGGCCATCTCCTTGTAGCCGATGGCCTGCATGGCGGTACACCGCTCCGGCACCCCGGAGTCCAGCAGAGACCGGACCTCGTCCACCAAGCCCAGGTCCATCATCACGTCCACCCGCCGGTCGATCCGGGCCCACATATCCTCCCGGCGCTCAAAGGCCAGAGTCAGCGTGAGGGCGTCGTACCGGGGCGGGATGGCCAGGGTCTCGGCGTTGTGCTGGGTCATGGTCTTGCCGGTGGTGAGCCAGATCTCCAGCGCCCGGACGATCCGCTTGGCGTCGTTGGGGTGGAGGCGGGCGGCGGTGTGCGGGTCCACCTTTGCCAGCTCGGCCAGCATAGCCTCGCCCCCCTCCCGCCGCATCCGCTCCTCCAGCTCCCCCCGCAGGGGGCTGTCCGGGGAGAAGGCGGCGAAGGTGCGGCCGGACAGCAGCGAGTCCACATACAGCCCGGTCCCTCCGGCCAGGATGGGCAGCTTGCCCCGGGACAGGACGTCGTCCACGCAGCGGGAGGCCATGTTCACATACCGGGCCACGGAGAAATCCTCCTCCGGGTCGGCCACGTCCAGCATGTGGTGGGGGACCCCCCGCATCTCTTCCCGGGTGGGTTTGGCGGTGCCGATGTCCATGCGGCGGTAGATCTGCATGGAGTCGGCGGACACCACCTCGCCGTTGTGGCGCAGGGCCAGCTCCACCGCCAGGGCGGTCTTGCCCGAGGCTGTGGGGCCGGTGATGACTAAAATTTTCGGGGGCATGGTACCGCCCTCCTTTGTGTTGAGATGGTTTGTGCGGCGGGGGCAAGCCCCCGTCCTACCGGAGACAGATACCGAAACCGGACAGGTGGGGCAAAATCCGTAGGGGCGGCCCCATGTGGCCGCCCACGGGCGCATCGTGATGCGCCCCTATAAGCCTTCCTCTTCGCCGTAGGGGCCGGCGTCCTCGACGGCCCTCCCTGTGGGGCGTCCAGAGGCCGCCCCCTACACAAAACCTTTCGTCAGGCATATTGCCCGTCAGGCCCGCTTGAACTGCTTCTCCAGTTCCTTTTTCGTCAGCTGAATGGCCACAGGGCGGCCATGGGGGCAATATTTCACGCTGCCGCTCATCACGGCCTGGGCCACCCGCTCCAGCTCCTGGGGACTGGTTTTCCAGCCCCCCTTGATGGCCGCCTTGCAGGCCATGGTGTGGAGCAGCTCGTCCCGGGCGGCGGCGGGGTCGGCGGAGCCGGTGGTCAGCAGTTTCAGGGCGATCTCTTCCAGGGTGGAGGGGATATCCTCCACCGCCACATGGTCAGGGGCCTGGCGCACCGCCAGAGCGCCCCCCAGCTCGTCCACGTCGAAGCCGAACTCCTCCAGCAGGGGCAGGTGGGCCAGCAGCGCCTCCTGCTCCTCCGCCGCCAAACGGCAGGTCACCGGAGCCAGCAGGGTCTGGGCCATGGGGTGGTAGCCCTCCGCCTTCATCCGGTCGAAGTTCATCCGCTCGTGGGCGGCGTGCTTGTCGATGAAGTACACCGTCTCCCCCTGCTCCACGATGATGTAGGTGTTCAGCACCTCCCCGGCCATGCGCCAGGGCGCTTCCTCGGGGAGAAGGGCGTGGGAGGCTTCTTCCTTAACAGGGACCGGGGCCGGTTCCGGCGACAGTGGACGGATGATCTCCGCTTCTGCGGAAGGCGTCCTGTCCCGGTAGGGCGGGGGCTCGCCCCCGCCGCGGCGGGTAATACCGGCCCCGACAGAATCGACGGGCTTTTCCGGCTCAGGCGGGTTCACGGGCAGGCGCACACTGTGCGCCGCCACGGGGGACGGCTCCGTGGGGACAGGGCCCGCATTTTGCATTTTGTAGGTGGTATCCTGGACCCGGACCTGGGGCTTGGCAGGCGGGGCCGGAATGGTCAGCCGGGTCTGGTTGGGGGTGACAACGTCCTCGTAAACTCCGCTCCGCTCCGTTTGGCTAGCGCCCAACATCCGCTGCGCTGCGTTGCTCGTCCTTTCCCCAACACTGCCGCTGCGCTGGGCTGCGCCGGGGACCCCTTTTTGCAGTTCTATGGCCGGGTGGCTCCGGTCCTGCTCCAGTGCGGACAGGACAGCGTGGTACACCGCCGAAAACACCTGCCGCTCATTGCCGAACTTCACCTCGGTTTTGGCGGGGTGGACGTTCACGTCCACGGCGTTGAGCTTTGTCTCCAGATGGAGGACACAGCCAGGGAATTTCCCTACCATTTTCTGGTTGCGGTAGGCCTCCTCCAGGGCGGCCATCATGATCCGGGACTTGACCTGGCGGCCGTTGACGAAGAAAAACTGCCAGTTCCGGCTGCTCCGGCAACAGGCGGGGAGGGAGACGAAGCCGGACACCGTCATGTCCTCCCCGGTGGCCTTCACCGGGCGGAAGCCCAGGGCCAGCTCCCGGCCCAGGACGGCGTAGACGGCGGACTGGAGCTGGCCGTCTCCGGGGGTGAGCAGCTCCTGCTTTCCGTCCCGAATAAACTTCACGGAGACCTCCGGGTGGGACAGGGCCACCCGCTGGACCACGGCGAAGACGGCGGCCCCCTCGGCGGCGTCCTTCTTCATAAACTTCAGCCGGGCGGGGGTGTTGTAAAACAGGTCCCGGACCACCATGGTGGTGCCCAGGGGACAGCCTGTCTCCTCCACGTTCCCGGGGACGCCCCCCTCCAGCGCCAGGGAGGCCCCCAGCTCTGCCTCGGGAGTCCGGGTCATGACCTCCACCCGGGAGACGGCGGAAATGGCGGCCAGGGCCTCCCCCCGGAAGCCCAGAGTGCCGATGGCCTCCAGGTCATATTCGGTGCGCAGCTTGCTGGTGGCGTGGCGGAGAAAGGCGGTCTTTACCTCGCCGGCGGGGATGCCCCTGCCGTCGTCGGTGACCCGGAGGAAGGTCATCCCCCCGTGGGCGATCTCCACGGTGACCTTGGAGGCCCCGGCGTCGATGGCGTTCTCCATCAGCTCCTTGGCCACGGAGGCGGGCCGCTCCACCACCTCGCCGGCGGCGATCAGGTCGGCCACATGGGAATCTAATACTTGGATCTTAGGCATTACAACACCTCTACTTAGCGTTATATACGGTCGAAAGAATACAATATATCATCAAAATACAAGGGGATCACAGGCATCCTCACCCGTTCATGTCCTGCTTCAGCTCGGCCAGCAGGTTCAGGGCCTCGATGGGGGAGAGGACGTTCACGTCGGTCAGGCGCAGCTTTTTCAGCACGGTCTGGCTGCCCAGGTCCATGAGGGATATCTGGTCATCGGCGGCGGGGGCTTGCCCCCGCCCTACCGGTTCAGTCCCGTTTCCGCTCTCCAGCTCCTCCAGGATCTCCCGGGCCCGGCGTATGACCCGGTCGGGGACCCCGGCCAGCTTGGCCACCTCCACGCCGTAGCTCTGGTCCGCGCCGCCCCGGACGATCTTCCGCAGGAAGATCACATCGGAGCCCCGCTTCTTGGCGGCGATGTTGTAGTTCTTCACCCCGGGGATCTGGCCCTCCAGGGCGGTCAGCTCGTGGTAGTGGGTGGCGAAGAGGGTCTTGGCCCCCAGCCGCCGGGGGTCGGCGCAGTACTCCAGAACGGCCCGGGCAATGGCCATGCCGTCGTAGGTGGAGGTACCCCGGCCGATCTCGTCCAGGATGAGCAGGGACTTCTTTGTGGCGTTTTTCAGCAGGGCGGCCACCTCGGTCATCTCCACCATAAAGGTGGACTGGCCGGCGGACAGGTCGTCGCTGGCCCCGATGCGGGTGAACACCCGGTCCACCACGCCGATGTGGGCGGACTTGGCGGGGACGAAGGAGCCCATCTGGGCCATGAGGACGATGAGGGCCACCTGGCGCATATAGGTGGACTTGCCCGCCATGTTGGGGCCGGTGATAATGGCGCACAGGTCGCCGCCGCAGTCCATGTGGGTGTCGTTTGGGACGAACAGGGTGTTTTTCAGCACCTTTTCCACCACGGGATGGCGGCCCTCCTGGATGTTCAGCACATCGGAGGTGTCCACCAGAGGCATACAGTAATTGTTGGCGGCGGCCACCGCGGCAAAGGAGTTGAGCACGTCCACCTGGGCCACGGCGGCGGCGGACTTTTGAATTCTGGCCACCTGGGCGCAGACCTGCTCTTTCAGCTCACAGAAGAGCTGGTACTCCAGGGCGGTGACCTTGTCCTCGGCGGAGAGGATGGCGTGCTCCAGCTCCTTCAGCTCCTGGGAGATGTACCGCTCGGCGTTCACCGTGGTCTGCTTTCGGGTCCAGTCGGCGGGCACCAGGTCGATCTGGGACTTGGCCACCTCGATGTAGTAGCCAAAGACCTTGTTGGACTTGACCTTCATGTTCTTGATGCCCGTCTGCTCCTTGGTGCGGACCTCCAGCTCCGCCAGCTTTTCGGCGGAGTGGTCCAGCAGGTCCCGGAGCCGGTCCACCTCCTGGTCGTAGCCAGAGCGGATGAAGCCGCCCTCCCGGACGGAGAAGGGGGGCTCGTCCACCAGGGCCCGGCCCAGCAGGTCCCGGAGCTGGGGCAGGTCGTCCAGCTCCTCCCGCAGGGACCGGAGCAGGGCGGAGGAGCAGCCCTCCAGCAGTTCCCGGAGCCGGGGCAGCTTTCCCAGGCCGTTGGCCAAAGCCGCCAGATCCCGCCCCCCCGCGGAGCCGTAGACTACCCGGCCGATGAGCCGCTCCAGGTCGGTGACCTCCCGCAGGGTGAGGGACAGCTCCTCCCGGGTGATGATGTCCTCCACCAGATCGCTCACCGCCTGCTGCCGCCGACCGATCTGGACAGGGGAGAGGAGGGGCCGCTCCATCCAGCCCCGGATGAGCCGGCCGCCCATGGCGGTCTTGGTCTTGTCCAGCACCCACAGCAGGGAGCCCTTCTTGTCCTTGGAGCGCAGGGTGGCGGTGAGCTCCAGAGTCTGGCGGGCGGTGAGGTCCAGCTCCATGAACTGCTCCGAGGTGTAATAGGTAAAGTTGGCGATGTGGGACAAATCGGTCTTTTGGGTCTCATACAGGTAGGCCAGCAGGCCCCCTGCCGCCTGGACCGCCCCGGTATCCCCCTCGGGGAGGGTGTCCAGGCCGGTCTTGAACTGCTTTTCCACCAGGGGACGGGCGGCGCCCAGCCGGAAGCGGCCTTCGCCCCCGTTCTCGCAGGAACAGTCCAGCCGCTCCCGCAGAAAGTCCACCAGGCCGTCGGCGTGGTAGGCCCCGTCGGACAGCACCGCCTCGGCGGGGTGGAACCGGCCCAGCTCGTTTTCCAGATGGTCCTGGGCCTCCGTCCCGGCGGGGAAGGAGGTGGCGTACACCTCGCCGGTGGAGATGTCGCACAGGCACAGGCCCCAGACGGCGGAGTCGGCGTAGATGCCGCAGATATAGTTGTTCTTCCCCTCCTCCAGCATGGAGGAGGCGATGACGGTGCCGGGGGTGACCACCCGGATGATGTCCCGGTCCACCAGACCCTTTGCCAGGGCCGGGTCCTCGGTCTGCTCGCAGATGGCCACCTTGTAGCCCTTGGCGATGAGCCGGGCGATGTAGCTGTCGCAGGAGTGGTAGGGCACCCCGCACATGGGAGTGCGCTCCTCCGGAGGCTTGTTCCGGTCCCGGGTGGTCAGAGTCAGGTCCAGCTCCTTGGACACCAGCTTGGCGTCCTCGTTGAACATCTCATAAAAATCGCCCAGACGGAAAAAGAGGATGGAGTCCGGGTTCCGGGCCTTCATGTCCAGATATTGCTGCATCATGGGGGTGAGGTCAGCCATGGGTTCACCGTCTTTCTGTTTTGTGTGGTTAAAGGTCGTTCTTGTCTGGAATGGGGGAATTCGACGGCGGGCCGTCGGGGACGCCGGCCCCTGCGCAGGCGCGTATTCTCATCTTTTGTAGGGGGCGGCCTCCGGACGCCCCGCCGTCCGCCCTGCCCGGTCACGGGACGTAATATTTGTCCTCCGCCCACTTGGCGGGGTTGGCGTCGATGTAATTCCAGGCGTTTTGGTAAGCTTTGTCGCTTCGCAGGACGCTTTCATAAAAAGAATCCTGCCAAAACTTCTCGCCCGGAGTATTTTGGGCTTGATTGCACAGGCGGGCCGTCACGGATTTAAACGCACCGATCACCTGCATCAGGGTAGGGCGGGGGCTGGCCCCCGCCGCCCCGTCCTGAAAAAGCAGGATCATATGGACATGGTTTGGCATAACCACATATTTATCCACCGCCACATAGGGATAACGCCGGGAGAGATCCAAAATCTGCGTCTGAGCGATTTCTCCCAAGGCGGTCAATTCAGGTTCGGCGGGGGCAAGCCCCCGCCCTACCCGAACGGCAGACAGCAGACAGCGGTTATCCCGCACATTGGTCGTGACAAAATACGCCCCATCCCGGCTGTAATCATAGCTTCTCAGGCGGGTATGCTTTCGTTCCGGCAGCCTCGCCATCACACCAGTTCCCCGAACAGGGACCACTTGTTGGCGTCGGTGATCTTCACGTCCCGGAACTGGCCGATGGCGGACTTGTCTCCCACCACCCGGACCAGGCGGTTGCCAGGCGTGCGGGCGGTGAGGTCGTAGCGGGCGTCGTCGGACTCCCCGTCGATCAGGCAGCGCACCGTTTTCCCGATATAGGCGGCGTGCTTCTCCTCGGAAATGGCGTCCTGGAGGGCCAGCAGGCGGTTGAAATTGGCCAGCTTCTCCTGGTGGGACATGGGGTCGTCCATCTTGGCGGCGGGGGTGCCCACCCGGGGGGAGAAGATGAAGGTGAACAGGGCGTCGTAGCGCACCTCCTCCAGCACCTTCAGGGTGTCCTCAAATTCCTCCGTGGTCTCCCCGGGGAAGCCCACGATGATGTCGGAGGTGAGGACGATATCGGGGATCAGGGACTTCAGGTCCCGGATCTTTTCCAGGTACTGCTCCCGGGTGTGGCGGCGGTTCATCACCTTCAGCACCCGGTCGTTGCCCGCCTGGACGGGCAGGTGGAGGACCGGGGCCACCTTTTCGCACCGGGCCATGGTCTCAAAGAGCTTGTGGGTGGCGTCCTTGGGGTGGGAGGTCATGAACCGGATGAGAAAGTCCCCGGGGATGGCGTTGACCTGCTCCAGCAGGTCGGAGAAGTCCATGGGCTCCTCCATGTCCTTGCCGTAGGAGTTGACGTTCTGGCCCAGGAGGGTGATGTCCTTATAGCCCTCGGCCACCAGCGCGCGCACCTCGGCCAGGATGTCCTCCGGCTTCCGGGAGCGCTCCCGGCCCCGGACGTAGGGGACGATGCAGTAGGCGCAGAAGTTGTTGCAGCCGTACATGATGGACACCCAGGCCTTGACGCTGTCCTGCCGGACCACGGGGATGCCCTCGGCGATGGAGCCCGCCTCGTCGGCGTTGGAGAAGATGCGTCCCCGCTGGGTCAGCAGGGTGTGGATCATCTCGGGGAATTTCCACAGGGCATGGGGACCGAAGACCAGGTCCACATGGCGGTAGGACTGGCGGATCTTGTCGGCCACGTGCTGCTCCTGCATCATGCAGCCGCACAGGCAGATAAGCTGCTCGGGATGGCGGCGCTTCACATGGACCAGAGCGCCCACGTTGCCCAGCACCCGCTGCTCGGCGTGCTCCCGGATGGCGCAGGTGTTGATGACGATGATCCGGGCCTGCTCCTCGTCGTCGGTGAAGCCGAAGCCCATCTGGGCCAGATAGCCCCGGATGCGCTCGGAGTCGGCCTCGTTCTGCTGGCAGCCGTAGGTGTCCACAAAGGCCAGGGGCTGCTTGTCCCATTGGGCGGTGAGGGCGGCGATCTTGCGGCAGCAGTCCAGCTGCCGCTCCACGTCGGCCTGGGGGATGACGGTAGTTGTGCGTTCCATATTGTTCCTCCCGTTTCAGGGTATTTGGGGCCCCGGAACGGGCCTGTATCCAGATTTTTTATTGTACCATTTTTTTCGCCAAAACTCAAGGGCAAGGGGCCGCGGTTCCTTAAAAGGCGGGGTAGCTTTGCGTTGCCTTTTTCCCGGGAAAGTGGTAAAATAAAGTATTACATGGTTACAATGGTTATGTCGGCTCCGGCCGGCGTCCCATACAGACAGAAGGGAGCCATCCATATGCGAAAGCTGGTCATCGAAAAGTCCGCCGTCAAGAACAATCTGGCCGTCATCAAGGAACGGGCCGCCGGCGCCGCCGTCTACGGGGTGCTGACGGGAGACGGCGGCGGGGCCGGCGCCGTCCGTCTGGCCAAGCTGCTGCGGGACGAGGGCATCGGCCGCTTCGCCGTGTCCGAGATCGCCGAGGCCGAGGAACTGCGCAAGGCGGGCTTTGTGGACGAGGAGATCCTCATGCTCCGCTCCACCACCGACCGGGAAGAGCTGGAGCGGCTGGTGGATCTGAACGTGGTGTGCACCGTGTCCTCGGTGGACACGGGGATGGCCCTCAACGCCCTGGCGGAGAACCGCTCCACCGTGGTGGAGGCCCACATCCAGGTGGACACCGGCATGGGCTTTGGCGGCTTTTTGGTCAGCGAGCCGGAAAAGATTCTGCTGGCCTACCGCTCCCTGCCCAATGTGGCTCTGTCGGGCATCTACACCCAGCTCCACGCCGCCCGCCTCAACGATCCGGAGTCCAAACAGCAGTTGGAGCAGTTCCACCAGGTTCTGGACACCATCCACGCCGCCGGCTTTGAGACCGGCATGGTCCACGCCGCCGGCTCCTTCGCCCTGCTCCACAACGAGGAGGCCCGCCTGGACGGCGTCCGGGCCGGCTCCGCCATTCTGGGCCGGTGCCGCCGCACCCGGGACGACGGACTGAAGACCGTGGGCTACGGTGAGGTCCCCGTGGCCGAGGTCCGCTGGCTGCCCAAAGGCCACACCATCGGCGCGGACAAGCCCGTGGTGCTGAAAAAGCCCACCCGGGTGGCCGTCCTCCCCGTGGGCTATCAGAACGGCTTTGGGGTATCCTGGCCCCGGGAGACCGGCTTCTGGGCCATGGTCCGCCGGTGGCGGAAGGCCCGGGCGCTCACCGTCCGGGTGGGAGACCAGCGGGTACGGGTTCTGGGCGGCGTCGGCGCCACCGAGACCGTTCTGAACGTGACCAATATGAAGTGCTCCGCCGGCGATCTGGCCGTGTTTGAGATCGACCCCCTGTTTGCCAAGGGATTCACCACGGAATACCGGTAAATTTTAGTTTATAGTCTCATGTTTTAACATGATAGCTTGGCAAAAGGCGATGACTTGTCATGCTTGCGGCGCGGTACTTTCCAGGGATGGAAAGTACCCAAAGATCCCCGGGGCTTCGGCCCCGGACCCTGTGGGGAGCCATCAAAGAATATGCAGAATACTGTTCGGTGCGGACAAAGGACAGGATACCTTTCTGAACTCCGCCCGCTGCCGCTTTGCTCAATGAAATTGGCCTCTGCTTCTCCTTGTTCAAAGCGCACCTCGGCGTCAACAATCGCGGGGTGCCCTCCGCAAGGACTGAAAGCACGCCGTTCTGCATCAGGTTACTGGCGATACGAAGCACCCTCGGGCGGCCCCGGCGGGCCAAGTGGGTAAGAAGTAACTGCTGACAGGCTTTGACGCCATCGAGGCGGGTTGCATTGCTTATCCCCCGTAAAACCTTCTCCATTTTGCGAAGCAAAAGGCGGTGTGAGGGGTGGCATATTTTGCGAAGTGCGAACAACGCAAGGCCGCCTGCTCTCCCGTAATGGGGGTCCGGGGCGGCGCGGATAGCGCAATGGAATTGCGCGTGGCCGCCCCGGTGATTCTTTGGTTTCTTTCTGATCGCTCAGAAAGAAACCCGCTCCGCAGAGCGGAATCCCTCTCAATGACGCAACAACAAACTAAAATTTATCTTTCCTATCCCGCAAATAAAAAACACAAAGGAAGTCATTTGTTTTATGAACCAGTCTCTCACCTTCCAGCCGCTGCTCTTCGGCGGCGACATCAACGTGTACAGCGTGGCCCGGGCCTTCCACGAGGCCTACGGCGTGAAATCCGTCGCTTTCGGCAAGTATCCCTCCTTCCCCTGCCACGGCAGCGCCGTCATCGACTACCGGGTGTGCCCCGACAACGAGAGCGACGAGGCCTTCCTCCGCAACGCCCGGGCGGTGGCGGAGGAGTTCTCCGACAAGACGGTCCTCCTGCTGGGCTGCGGGGACAGCTATGTCCAGCTGGCCGCCCGCCACCGGGACCACCTGCCCGGCAACGTCATTGCCCCCTACATTGAGGAATCCCTGCTGAACACCCTTATCAACAAGGAGAAGTTCTACCAGCTGTGTGACGAGCACGGCATTGACCACCCGGCCACCTTCATCTATGACAAGTCCATGGGCCATGACTTCCAGCTGCCCTGGGGCCCGCCCTACATCGCCAAGCCCGCCGACTCCGTGGCCTACTGGGCCTGCGGGGACCACTCCCTGGCCAAGGTGTATATCTGCCAGAGCTGGGAGGAGCTGCTGGAGGCTCTGGACCACGTCTACGCCGCCGGGTATCAGGACCACATGGTCCTCCAGGAGTTTATCCCCGGCGACGACAGCTACATGCGGGTGCTGACCAACTACTCCGACCGCAACGGCAGGGTCACCATGATGTGCCTGGGCCACGTCCTGCTGGAGGAGCACTCCCCCCACGGCATCGGCAACCACGCCGTCATCATCACCGAGTACGACCAGGCGCTGGAGGAGAAGATCAAGGACCTGCTGGAGAGCCTCCACTTTACCGGCTTTTCCAACTTCGACATCAAATACGACCAGCGGGACGGCAAGTACAAGGCCTTCGAGATCAACTGCCGCCAGGGCCGGAGCAACTACTATGTCACCGGCGCGGGGCATAATATAGCCAAGCTGGTGGTGGAGGACCGGATCGAGGGGAAGGACAAGGAGCTGGAAATTACCAAAAACCGCTCCCTGTGGCGGATGGTGCCCCGGAAGGTGGCCTTTAAATTCACCCCCAAGAAGTACCACCAGGAGATGAAAGCCCTCATCCGGGCGGGAGCCGATTCCCACTCCCTGGTCTATGAAAAGGACGCCTCTCTGAAGCGCCGCCTGCGGGTGATGAAAAACCACTTGGGCAACATGAAGCGCTTCGACCAGTACAACAAAATACCCGAGGAATAAGGAGCGATAACCATGCCCTATGCTATGAGGCGGTATAAGCAGCAGCTGTCCCAGGCGGCGTGCAGCGCCATTCTGGACCGAGGGACCTCCGGTGTGCTGGCTCTGCTGGGGGAGGACGGATACCCCTATGCCGTCCCTTTGAGTTATGTCTGCCGCGACGGCCGCGTTTATTTTCACAGCGCCCGGGCGGGGCATAAACTGGAGGCCATTGCCCACTGTGACCGGGCTTCCTTCTGTGTAATCGACCAGGATCAGATCGCCCCGGAGGAGTATACCTCCTATTTCCGCAGTGTCATTGCCTTCGGGACGATCCGGGTGCTGGAGGACCCGGCGGAAAAGCGGGAAGCCCTTCGGCTTTTGGCCGGAAAGTATTTCCCTGATGACCCCGAAGGCCGGGAGGCTGAGATCCAAAAGACGATCGCATCCGTGACCATGCTGGAACTGGCGGTGGAGCATATGACCGGGAAGGAAGCCATTGAACTGGTAAGAAAGGACGGCGTGGGGCCGGAGAACTGAGTCACCCGCCGCGCCTGGGCTTCCACTTGGGGCTTGCGGCCCACGTTACTGTAATTTTCCTTTCTCGAAAGTAGTGATCTTGTGAATTATCGTCTCGGCGTGCTCGGCGGCATGGGGCCGCAAGCGACAAACACCTTTTATCAATTTGTGATCGACCGGACCGACGCCCAGCGGGACCAGGACCACGTCAACGCCCTGATCCTGTCGGACAGCGACATGCCCGACCGCACCGCCGCCATTCTGGGCAGCGGCGAGGCCCGGGAGCGGGTGTACCGCCGCCTGCTCTCCGACGCCCGGCTGCTGGAGCAGGCGGGCTGCACCGCCATCGCCGTCCCCTGCAATACCTCCCACTACTTTCTGGACCGGGTCCAGGAGCAGATCGGCATCCCCATCCTCCACATGATCCGGGAGACGGCCAAGGTTCTGGCCGCCCAGGGGAAAAAACGCCCCGGAATTCTGGCTACCGACGGCACCATCCAGACCGGCCTGTACCAGAAGGAGTTCGCCGCCTTGGGCATCCAGGCCGTTGTCCCCTCTCCCCAGGCCCAGGACCTGGTCATGTCCCTGATCTACGACGACGTGAAGGCGGGCCGGGACGGAGACCCGGAGAAGTTTGCCGCCATCCACCGGGACCTGGTGGGCCAGGGCTGCGACTGCGGGGTGCTGGCCTGTACCGAGCTGTCCGTTTTCGCCGCCCAGACCCGCCTGCCGCCCTTCTACACCGACGCCATGGCCGTTCTGGCCGTCCGGGCCATCCAGGCCTGCCACAAGCCCCTGCGGGATTTCTTTCAATAATTAGGGCGGCCGTCCTTTTCCACTGCCGCCCGGGCGGCACATCAACTCCCAACTCAAAAAACGAGGTG
Organism: Pseudoflavonifractor phocaeensis; assembly: GCF_021531375.1. Taxonomy (GTDB): domain Bacteria; phylum Bacillota; class Clostridia; order Oscillospirales; family Oscillospiraceae; genus Lawsonibacter; species Lawsonibacter phocaeensis_B. Next base: position 7,053 of record NZ_JADYTU010000009.1, on the reverse strand, counting down.
CATTATGGAACACACCCTTCACACCCTCAGCGACTATATCGACCTGCTGGAGGGGCGGGGCCTGCTGGCCGCCCCCATCCCGGGGTCACTGGACCGGACGGCCCCGGTGGCTCTGGTGTCCTACGACTCCCGGGAGGTGGTCCCCGGCACCCTGTTTCTCTGCAAGGGCGCCCACTTCAAGGCCGAGTTTCTGCAAATGGCCAAGGACAAAGGCGCCATGGCCTATGTCAGCCTGACCCCCTATCCCGAAGTGGACCTGCCCTGCATTTTGGTGTCGGACATGCGCCTGACCATCGCCCCCCTGGCCGACCTGTTCTATGACCACCCCTCGGGAAAGCTGAAGGTCATCGGCATCACCGGCACCAAGGGCAAGTCCTCCACCACCTACTACCTGAAGTATATTCTGGACGAGTATATGGAAGGGGAGGGGAAGCCCGCCTCCGGCGTGGTCTCCTCCATCGACACCTACGACGGGGTGGAGCAGTTCGAGTCCCACCTCACCACCCCCGAGCCGCTGGACCTCCAGCGCCACTTCGCCAACGGAGTTTCCACGGGGATGGAGTACCTGACCATGGAGGTGTCCAGCCAGGCTCTGAAGTACCACCGCTCCCTGTGCACCGACTTCGCCGCCGCCTGCTTTTTGAACATCGGCCAAGACCACATTTCGCCCATCGAGCACCCGGACTTTGAGGACTACTTCACCTCCAAGCTCCGCATTTTCGCCCAGGCCAAGATCTGCTGCGTCAATCTGGACTGTGACCACGCCGACCGGGTGCTGGCGGCCGCCCGGGCCAGCGGCAAGCCGGTCTACACCTTCTCCCAGAAGAATGAGGAGGCCGACGTCTACGCCTCCCAGGTCCGGAAGCGGGGCAACGACATCCTGTTCCGGGTAAAGACCCGCCGCTTTTTGCGGGAGTTCCGGCTGACCATGCCGGGGCTGTTCAACGTGGAGAACGCGCTGGCCGCCATCACCGTCTGCGAGGGGCTGAACATCCCCGAGCGGTACATCTATGTGGGTCTGATGAAGGCCCGGGTCCCCGGCCGGATGGAGGTCTACTCCAACGCCGACGAGACGGTGACCGCCATCGTGGACTACGCCCACAACCGCATGTCCTTCGAGACCCTGTTCCGCTCCGTCCGGGCCGAGTACCCCGGCCGGCGGATCGTCACCGTCTTCGGCTGTCCGGGCAAGAAGGCCCTGGACCGGCGAAAAGACCTGGGCGAGGTTTCGGGCCAATACTCCGACCTGGTGGTCCTCACCGAGGAGGACTCCGGGGAGGAGGACACCGAGGCCATCTGCCGTGAGGTGGCCCAGCATGTGGCCGCTCAGGGCTGCGAATACTCCATCGAGCCCAACCGGGGGGAGGCCATCCGCCAGGCCATCCTGGGCTGCGACGGACGGCCCACCGTCCTCCTCATCACCGGCAAGGGGGCGGAGACCCGCCAGAAGCGGGGCACCCAGTATATCGACACCCCCTCCGACGTGGATTACGTCCACAGCTTTTTGCAGGAGTACGACGTACGGCACGGTCTGGACGGCATGGAGAAGGTACGCAGCCTGCTGTCCATCCTGCCCATCCTCAACCGGGCCGAGGGCCAGACCGTGGTGGTCAAGTACGGCGGCTCCGCCATCGGGGCGGAGGCCGACGGCGACACCACCCTCCAGGACGTGGCCGCCCTGCGGATGGTGGGGGTCCGGGTGGTGCTGGTCCACGGAGGCGGCAAGCACATCACCGCCCTGCTGAACAAGCTCCAGGTGCCCACCCGCTTTGAAAACGGCTACCGGGTCACCGACGAGGCGGCCCTGGGCACCGCCGAGATGGCCCTGTCCGCCCAGGTGAACAAGGCCATCGTCCAGGATCTGGCCCGGCTGGAGGTGTCCGCCGTGGGCATCTCGGGCAAGGACGGCGGCCTCATCACCGCGGCCGTCAAGGACCCGGCCCTGGGCCGGGTGGGCTCCATCACCAAAGTGGACCCCAAGGTGCTGAACACCCTGCTGGACGGGGGCTTCCTGCCCGTGGTCTCTCCCATCGCCCTGGGGGAGGACGGCGGGGGGCTGAACTGCAACGCCGACGACGCCGCCCGGGCGGTGGCCGAGGCCATGGGAGCCCACAAGCTGATCTTCCTCACCGACATCGGCGGGGTGCTCATCGACAGCCACAACACCAAGACAGCGGTGCCCCGGATGGACGTAAAGCGGGCGGAGGAGCTCATCGAAGCCGGCCTCATCGCCGGAGGCATGGTGCCCAAGGTCCGGGGCTGCGTCCACGCGGTCCGGGCCGGGGTAGGGGAGGTGTCCATCCTGGATGGCCGGGTGGAGCACGCCCTGCTGCTGGAGATGCTGGGACAGCGGGTTCAGGGGACCACCATTACAGGGTAGTTGAGGATACCTTTCTTGTAAGAAACGTATCAAAAAAACATGATAAAAAGGATGGCCGGTCACTCGGCCATCCTTTTTTCGTACTTTTTCAAAAGATCTTCGATCGCTTCGTCGATCAGCCGGGATTTGGGAATTCTGGTCTCTTCCGCCAACCGGTTGAAATCCTTCATCAATTCGTTTTTTAAGGAAGAAGTGAACCTTGTCCGGTTCACCAACAGCGCTTCGGCCACCGCTTCCACCACCTTGCACCATTTTACACTGAATAGTGTATCCAGTGCCGCCGCAAAAAACAAGTGATTGCATTTTACTTCATATGGTGTATCATAGTGCAAGGAGGTGCAATTATGAATTCTGATTACGCAGACATTGAAGTAGACCTGGAGGACGCCGTTTTTCGCCGCTTGGAATTTATTGCGGAAAAAATGCACTGCACACCCGAAGAGCTGGTGGTTCAGTGTGTGGAGCATTATATCTCAGATCATCCGGGTACTCCCGAAATTTTCCTTGACAGCCCCACATTTGTGTACTAAAATGTGGAACAAGCGACGACAGAGAACAGTACCCCATGTCCTGGGTCCAGAGAGAGGATGGCCGGTGAAAATCCTCCGACGGCATGGTGGGAAGGCCCTCTGGAGCTGCGGGCAGGAAATGGCCCGCCGGTCCCCGCCGTTACCGGGAAGGAAGTGCGCGTCAGCCAGACGCGAATTCAGGTGGAACCACGGACATTGTTTATGTTCGCCCTGAGCCCTAACCGGCTCAGGGCGTTTTTTCGTATAGCGTCTGAGGCCGTGAGCAGGGGAGATAACGTCGGAGCGCAGGGCAGAGCCCAGGACGGCCACAGGCTGGCCGGGTCTGCCCGGAGGCGGAGAAGTTATCGACCCGGCCGCGAGCGTGCCGAGGCGTGAATGAGTGTCTCTGAGCCAAAATCCAATCAAAAAGGAGACGACAAACATGAAAAACACCGAAAAGACCATGGAAAAGATCGTGGCCCTGTGCAAGGGCCGGGGCTTCATCTTCTCCGGCTCCGAAATTTACGGCGGCCTGGCCAACACCTGGGACTACGGCCCTCTGGGTGTGGAGCTGAAGAACAACGTGAAGAAGGCCTGGTGGAAGAAGTTCGTCCAGGAGAACCCCTACAACGTGGGTCTGGACGCCGCCATTCTGATGAATCCCCAGGTCTGGGTGGCCTCCGGCCACGTGGGCGGCTTCTCCGACCCTCTGATGGACTGCAAGGAGTGCAAGGAGCGCTTCCGCGCCGACAAGGTCATCGAGGACTGGTGCAAGGAGAACAACTTCGACCTGGGCCACAGCGTGGACGCCATGAGCCAGGCCGACATGAAGGCCTTCATCGAGGAGCATGAGATCTGCTGCCCCACCTGCGGCAAGCACAACTGGACCGACATCCGTCAGTTCAACCTGATGTTCAAGACCTTCCAGGGCGTTACCGAGGACGCCAAGAACACCGTCTACCTCCGTCCTGAGACCGCCCAGGGCATCTTCGTCAACTTCCAGAACGTCCAGCGCACCACCCGCCGCAAGCTGCCCTTCGGCGTGTGCCAGATCGGCAAGTCCTTCCGCAACGAGATCACCCCGGGCAACTTCACCTTCCGCACCCGTGAGTTCGAGCAGATGGAGCTGGAGTTCTTCTGCAAGCCCGGCACCGAGCTGGAGTGGTTCGCCTACTGGAAGCAGTTCTGCCACCAGTGGCTGCTGAATCTGGGCATGAAGGACGAGAACCTGCGTCTGCGCGACCACGAGAAGGAGGAGCTGTCCCACTACTCCAACGCCACCACCGACTTTGAGTTCGTCTTCCCCTTCGGCTGGGGCGAGCTGTGGGGCGTGGCTTCCCGGACCAACTTTGACCTGACCGCCCACCAGAACACCTCCGGCAAGGATCAGACCTACTACGACCAGGAGGCCAACGAGCACTATATCCCCTTTGTGGTGGAGCCCTCCCTGGGCGCCGACCGCGTGACCCTGGCCTTCCTGGTGGACGCCTACGACGAGGAAGTGGTGGACGCCGAGAAGAACGACGTCCGCACCGTCCTGCGCCTGCACCCCGCTCTGGCTCCCTTCAAGTGCGCCGTCCTGCCCCTGTCCAAGAAGCTGGGCGACAAGGCCCGCGAGATCCAGACCGAGCTGTCCAAGTACTTCATGGTGGACTATGATGACGCCGGCTCCATCGGCAAGCGCTACCGCCGCCAGGACGAGATCGGCACTCCCTACTGCATCACCGTGGACTTTGCCACCGTGGGCGACGACAAGACCGAGGCCGACCACGCCGTCACCATCCGCGACCGGGATACCATGGAGCAGGTCCGGGTGCCCATCAGCGAACTGAAGGCCTGGCTAGACGAGAAGCTGGCCTATTGATCGGTTTTCCACATTTTCCAAACATTTTTCCACATTTTACCGGGACGTGTGTATGCGCGTCCCGGTTTTTTCATCCTTTTCCCAGATCCGGACCAAGGGCCATGCCTATCCCGGCGGTCATAGGCGCGGCAGCGGGGGAGGGGCGCCCCGCGCGGCGCCTGCCCCGTCTTTCCCCGCGCTCCGGCTTTTCTTTTTTCCCGAACTGTGATATACTCCTGCTGTTAAAATTCCCCCATTTTTCGTCAAACGAGGTCTCCTCTATGAAAACACTTCTTCAGATCCTGCGCTTCCCCGCCGGAGCGGACCCCAAATACCGGACCGCCCACCACATTTGGCTGGCCGCGGCTCTGACGGGTCTGGGCTGCTGCGCGGGGATGCTGTCCCTGCTCTTTGCCGCCACCGCCTATGTCAAGCTGCCCGGCAAGGCCATGCTGCTCTCCTATCTGCACAGCCCGCTGATCCTGTTTTTGAATCTGCTGCCCCCGGTGCTGCTGATCTGGCTGTTCTACTTCCTCTCCCGCCGGGCCTGGGTGGGCTTTTTGGGCAGCTTTCTCCCCACGGTGGGGGTGGCTGTGGTGAACTATTTCAAGATCCGCCTGCGGTCCGACCCCCTGCTGGCCGCCGATCTGCGGCTGGCCGCCGAGGCGGGAGGCATTGTGGGCAACTACGCCCTGGACCTGACCTGGCTGGTGTGGTTCGCCTTGGGCTGCTTCGCGGCCGGACTGCTCTTTTCCGTTTTTCTTCTGCCCAACGGCCTGCGGGGGTGGAAGACCCGGGCCTTCGGCGCCGGGTCCTGTCTGGCTCTGCTGGCGGTGGCCTTTGTCTCTTTGTTCCTCAACCCCCAGATCTACCAGAAGACCGCCAACAACGACCTCATCAACCCCTGGTCCGACGTGGAGGTCTTTGTGTCCAAGGGCTGCGTCTATCCCTTCCTGTACAGCTTCCGGGACATGTTTCCCACCCCGCCCCAGGGCTATGACCGGCAGGCGGCCGCCGCCCTGCTGGAGCAGTACCCGGACAGCGACATTCCGGAGGACAAGCAGGTGTCCGTCCTGGGGATCATGCTGGAGGCCTTCTGCGATCTGACCGACTTCCCAGCCCTGGCGGAACAGGAGGCGGTTGCCCGGGTCTACGCGCCCTGGCACGCCCTGGAGGAGCAGTCCGTGTCCGGCAACCTGCTGACCAACATCTTTGCCGGAGGCACGGTGGACAGCGAGTGGGCGTTCCTCACCGGCTACTCCCGGCACGACGAGTTCCGGAAGGACACCGACTCCTATGTGTGGTATCTGAAAAACCAGGGCTACCAGACCTTCGGCAGCCATCCGGGATACGGCTGGTTCTACAACCGGCAGAACGTGAACCAATACCTGGGCTTTGACCAGTACTGGTTCACCGAGAACCACTACAGCAATCTGGTGGACCCCACCTCCGCCATCTACAACTCCGACCACATCCTGGCGGCGGAGCTGCTGGCCCAGCTGAAGGAGCGGTCCGCCGACGGCCCCTGCTTCTCCTTCTCCGTCTCCTACCAGAACCACGGCCCCTACGAGTGGACCTACACCGCCGGGGAGGCCTACCTGACCCCCGCCGCCACCGGCTTTGGGGAGGAGACCTGCCACGTCTGGAACAACTATCTGAAGGGGGTGGCCGACACCATCGACGCCATGACCGAGCTGACCCGGGGGCTGGAAGCCCTGGAGGAGCCGGTGGTGCTGGTCCTCTTCGGCGACCACAAGCCCTGGGGCGGCAACGGCAACTCCGCCTACGCCGATCTGGGGGCCGACTTCGACATCTCCACCCTGGAGGGCTTTTACGACTACTACTCCACTCCCTACCTGATCTGGGGCAACTCCGCCGCCAAGCGGGTTCTGGGCAATGATCTGATGGGGGAGGGAGGGGACTTCTCTCCCTGCTTCCTGATGACGGAGGTCTTTGACCAGTGCGGCTGGCAGGGCCCCGGCTTTATGGAGCTGTCCCGGCAGGTCCGGGCGGCCACCCCCCTGGTCCACAGCCAGGGCCTGTTCCTGCAAAACGGTGGGATCGTCAACGCCCTGCCCCAGGAGCAGACAGAGCTTCTCCAGTCCTTCCTCTCCGCCCAGTATTACCGGGAGACCGAGGTGGACCCCACTCCCGGCTGAACAAAACCGAAACTTGACGCTTTTTTCCGCCCTCCCACCGGGGAAGCTGCAAGCAAGTAAACCGCCACAAAAAAGACCTCCCTCCGGCTGTGAACAGGTCCAGTAAAAACGGACAGTGACAAAAGACCCCCTGATGTAGGAAAATAGACTACGTCAGGGGGT
>NZ_JADYTU010000008.1 GCF_021531375.1 Pseudoflavonifractor phocaeensis | reverse complement strand
CTACACGGACAAGGACGGCGGAGTGATTTTTAAGAAGTATTCCCTGATGGGCGGACTGGTGGATTTTGCAGGACAGCTGTGCGAGACGCTCAACCGCACCACCGGGCAGATCACAGTAATTACTGACCGGGGCAGCTGCATCGCGGCGGCTGGCGCACCCCGCCGTGAGCTGATGGACAAGGCGATCTCACAGCAGCTGGAGCGGCTGATGGAGGGGCGTCAGATCTACCAGCACAAGGAAGGGGAGGAGGCCGTTCCCCTATGCGCTGGAGAGACGCGCTTTTCCCTGGCCACCGCTGCTCCCATCCTGTCGGAGGGAGACGTGCTGGGCTGTGTCATCTTTGCGGGGGAAGGGGAGAAGCTGAAGAACGGGGAAGTGGAGTATAAACTGGCCCAGTCCATCGCCAGTTTTCTGGGCCGCCACATGGAAAGTTAAAATAGGACCTGGACATTGTCCAGGTCCTATCTGCTTGCTCCAAAACCATGTATCTCAATCTGATTTGTCTGTGGAGCCTGAAGATGCAGTGGGCTCGGGGGCCAGACCGGACAGGGGAGCGGGATCGTCCCGGTCCCGGAGCATGGCCTCAACCTCCCAGCGGGGGCAGCGGCAGTCGCCCTCGCCCCGGCGGTAGTAGGTGCCGGTATAAGGGTCAGCTCCCACATAGACCGGACACTGCCGGAAGTTGGCTCTCGGAACGAAAATCGCCACCACCGGATTGCCGCCGCTGTTCAAAATCTGAACGTCCTCGTCCTGGAGAATGTTGGCGCTGACCACCGCCGGGTCCCGGACCATGGACCAAAATTCGTCCACCAACTCCTGAGGGCCGAAGAGGGGGACGGAATACAGAGATTTATCCTCCGCCTCGGCCACGCCCAGGAGGATAACGCCGCCCAAAGTGTTGGCGAAGGAGGAATAGGTCTCCCAGAGGCTGTGGGGCAGACCGCCCTGGGCCCGCTTGGCCTCAACGCGGTTGTCCTCGCGGTACTCCTCAAGAAAGTCCAGATGCTCCAAGGCGGACATGGCCGATCCCTCCTGTCTGTTTGTACTCCCAGTATACCGCGAAAACGGGCGGGTTTCAACAACGGTCAGCCAAGATTCGTCCGGAAGAAGGCCAGAGCGTTGGCGAAGAAGATCTGGTCGCACAGAGCGGGCGGGTACCCGCGGTCCAGGAAGCATGCGTACAGCCCTGCCGCCTTTTCCGGGCAGTCCAGCCAGAGGGGCAGTTTGGCCCCATCAAAGTCGGAGCCCAAAGCAAGGCAGTCCTGGGCGCCCAATTCCAGAAAATGGTCCACATGGGCAAACAGGTCCTCTACAGTAGGGCGGCTGTCTTCCCGGAGAAAGTCCACATAGTAGTTCAGACCAATGAGGCAGCGGCGGGTCGCCAGTTCCCGGATCTGGTCGTCGGTCAGATTCCGCCTGTGTCCGCACACTGACCGTGCGTTGGAGTGGGAGGCCACGAAGGGCTTGCGGGCTATCTCCAGCAGATCGTAAAAGCCCCGGTCATTGAGGTGGGACACATCCACCAGAATCCCAAGCTCCTCCATGCGGGGGATGAGAGCCTTCCCAAAGGCGGTAAGGCCGTGGTCGGAGACGTTTCCGGAGCCAATCTCGTTTTCGCCGTTCCAGGTGAGAGTCATCATTCGGACCCCATCACGAGCCAGGACCTCCACCCGGTCCAGGTCCCCGGCCAGGGCGGCGCCGTTTTCCACCGTCAGGAGGGCTGCAGCTTTCCCGCAGGCCCAAGCGTTTTCGATATCGGCGGCGGTACGGCAGGGGGCGACCCGGGGGGCGAAACACTCCATCTGCCGGACAAAGCTCTCCTGGTGGGAGCGGTAGTAGGCGTAGGCCTCCTCCGGAGACAGGCCGTCGGGAACAAAGATGGCAAAGCATTGGCACCAATGCACCTGCCGGGGGAGGTTGGACAGAGACAGGGCGGCGCAGGGGTCGTCCAGGGTGTTTCGTCCCTGGGCCGGGGCGCCGCAGGCGGTGAGGGTGTCACAGTGGAGGTCGATCAGCGCGTGAGGGTACATAAGTTAGGCTCCTTTCCGGCAGGAACTGGGTATCCTGTAATTTTATGCGCAAAGGAAGTGATAAATTTTAGTTTATGGATGTATTATGGGGCGTCGGGGACGCCGCCCCATACGCACGGTTCACAATATGGCTTCGTAGGGGGCGGCCTCTGGACGCCCCGCCCGTAGGGCGGCCCCTTGGGGCCGCCGCCAAAATACGGCGGGGGCAAGCCCCCGCCCTACCAAGCCCTCACCCTACATGAAACGATAAACTAAAATTTATCTGCAATACTCCCTTTATCCGGGCTTTTTCATGGTCAGACTGATCCGCTTTTTCTTCTCGTCTACCTCCATTACCCAGACGGTAACTACGTCCCCCACCCGAAGCAGCTCGGAGGGGTGTTTGACCCGCCGGGGCAGCTTGGAGATGTGGACCAGTCCGTCCTGGTGGACGCCGATGTCCACGAACACGCCGAAGTCGATGACATTGCGGACGGTGCCCTGGAGCTCCATGCCGGGCTTCAGGTCCTTGGCCTCCATGACGTCGGTGCGGAGAATGGGCGCCGGCAGCTCGTCCCGGGGGTCCCGGCCCGGCTTCATCAGCTCTTTCACGATGTCGGCCAGGGTGGGAGCGCCGGCGCCGCATTGTTCGGCTAGAACCTCCAGACCGATAGCCTCCGCCCGGCTTTTCAGCTCGCCTATGGCCCCCACCTTCACGTCGGCCAGGGTGTAGCCGCAGGCGGCCAGCAGCTTTTCCGCCGCACCGTAGCTCTCCGGGTGGACGCCGGTGTTGTCCAGAACGGACTTGCTCTCGGGGACCCGGATAAAGCCGGCGCACTGCTCAAAGGCTTTGGGGCCCAGCTTGGGCACTTTCAGCAGCTGCTTCCGGGTAGTGAAAATGCCGTTTTCCTCCCGGTACTTCACCAGATTCTTGGCCGTCGCGGCGGTCAAGCCGGACACCCGCTGGAGCAGGGAGGGAGAGGCGGTGTTGGCGTCCACGCCCACGGCGTTGACGCAGTCCTCCACCACCCCGTCCAACGTCTCGCCCAGCCGGGCTTGGGGCATGTCGTGCTGATACTGGCCCACGCCGATGGCCTTGGGGTCGATCTTGACCAGCTCGGCCAGGGGGTCCTGGAGCCGTCGGGCAATGGAGACGGCGCTTCTCAGATTCACGTCGAACTGGGGAAACTCCTCGGCGGCCAGCTTGGAGGCGGAGTACACCGAGGCCCCCGCCTCGCTGACAATCATATAGGAGACGCCGCCGCCTACCTTGCGGATCAGCTCCACCGTCATCTGTTCCGTTTCCCGGCTGGCGGTGCCGTTTCCGATGGCGATGTGCTCCACGCCGTGCTTTTTGATGAGGGCGGCCAGCTTGGCGATGCACTCCTGTTTCTGCCGCTCCCCGTGGGTGGGATAGACTACCGTAGTGTCCAACACTTTGCCGGTGCCGTCTACCACTGCCACTTTACATCCCATGCGGTATCCGGGGTCCAGGCCCATGGTCACCTTGCCCTTGACGGGAGGCTGCATGAGCAGGGGCTTCAGGTTCAGCGCGAACATGTGGATGGCACCCTCGTTGGCCTGGTCGGTGAGGTGGTTCCGGATCTCACGCTCCATGGAGGGCTGAATGAGACGGTCGTAAGCGTCGTCGGCGGCGGCGCGGACAAAGGCCATGGCTGCCGCTCCGGGGACCACAGCCCGCCGGACGGCGACGTGGGCGGTCTCCGGGTCCAGCTCCACGCTGACTTTTAAGATCTCCTCCCGCTCTCCGCGGTTGATGGCCAGCACCTGATGGCCCTGGAGACGGGCCACCGGGCACTTGAAGTCGTAGTACAGCCGGTACACCGTGTCCTCCGGCTCCTTGGCCGCCGCCCGGGATACCAGAACGGCCCGGCGGAGGTACAGCGCCCGCAGCTCCTTTCGGATGTCGGCGTCATCGGAGATCTCCTCGGCGATGATGTCGCTGGCTCCCTGGAGAGCGTCCTCGATGGTCTCCACCCCCTGCTCGGAGTCCAGAAAACCGGCGGCCGCCTCCTCGGGGATGACGGCGGGACCGCCGTGGGCAAAGAGCAGCTCTGCCAGAGGGGTCAGTCCCTTTTCCCTGGCGATGGTGGCGCGAGTGCGGCGCTTTTGTTTGTAAGGACGGTAAAGGTCTTCTACTTCAGCCAGAGTGGCGGCGCTGTCAATGGCGGAGGTCAGCTCTTCAGTCAGCTTGCCCTGGTTCTCAATGGAGTTTTTTACCTCGTTCTTGCGCTGCTCCAGGCTGCGGAGGTACTGCAGGCGGTCGGCCAGCTGGCGCAGAAGCTGGTCGTCCATGGAGCCGTGGAGCTCCTTCCGGTATCGGGCGATAAAGGGGATGGTGGCCCCCTCGTCGATGAGATTCACTACGTTCTGCACCTGTTCCTCGGTGCGGCCCAGTTCCCGGGCCAGGGTTTGGATCATGGGGTCCATGGTTCTCGATCTCCTTGGTCAATAAAAGTCTTCCTTAGTTTAACGGAAGCGGAGCAAAAAGTCCAGCGAAAGAGACGAAGCAGGGCGGACGCATCACGCCGGATGCGCCCGCCCTGTGTGTCTTGTCCATCTCCAAAGGAAGGATTACGCCTTGTGGTCCTCCAGCCAACGCAGCGCCGTGTATGCGTACACCGCGCTGCCGCCGGGCAGGACGCTTTCGTCAAACTTCACCATGGGGTGGTGCTGGGGATACCCGTAGCCCTGCTCCGGCTGACCGCTGGCCAGAGCCAGCATGATGGAGGGGACCTGCTGGCTGACATAGGCGAAATCCTCGGAGCCGGCGCTCTTGGAGGATTTTCCGCCGCCGCCCATGGCGTTGAGCTCGGCGACGGAGAAGGCCTTCCCGGGCCCCAGCAGTTCCTTCACATAGGTTTCGCAGCAGCGGGACAGGTCCTTGTCGTTGACCAGGGTGGGACAGCCGCTTCCAAAGGTCACGGAGGCCTCTGCCCGGAAGGCTTTGGCAGTGCCTTCGGCGATCTCGGTCATCCGATTTTTAATCAGCGCCCGGGTCTCCTCGTCGAAGGTGCGGAGGCTGCCGCCCATGACCACGGTGTCGGGGATCACGTTGGCGGCGGTGCCGGCCTGCATGGTGCCGATGGTCAGCACGGCCCGGTCGTCCATGGCAAGCTCTCTGGCGTGGATCTCCTGCAGGGCAATCAGAATGTGGGCGGCGGCCGTCAGCGGGTCGATCCCGGTATTGGGCATGGAGCCGTGGCAGCCCTTGCCCTGTACCTTGATCTCAAAATAGTCCGCCGCTGGGGCGCTGACGCCGGGGGCGGAAACAATGACCGTTCCCGCCGGGAAGGGCATCCCCGCCATCACATGGATCATCAGCGCCGCGTCTACCTTCGGGTCCTCCAGCAGCCCGGCGCCGATCATGTTCCGGGAGCCCTCAAAGATCTCCTCGGCGGGCTGGAACATCAGCTTTACGGTCCCCTGGATCTCGTCCTCGTGGTCCTTGAGCAGCCTGGCCGCCCCCAGCAGCATGGAGGTGTGCATATCGTGGCCGCAGGCGTGCATGTTTCCGTTTTGGGAGGCAAAGGGCACGTCGGCCTCCTCCCGGATGGGCAGAGCGTCCATGTCCGCCCGCAGGAGGAATACCTTGCCCGGTTTTTTGCCCCCCACCAGGGCGACGACGCCGGCCCGGCCGCAGTCGACGGGGTGGAGCCCCATATCTGTCAGCTCGCGCTTTACGAAGGCGAGGGTCTCCGTCAAATCGAATCCGGTCTCGGCGTGCTGGTGCAGCTGCCGCCGCTGGTCAGAAATATGGTGGCGGATGGCTTCCGCCTCCCGGAGTATTGTTTCAGACGTCATGTTCATAACCTCCCGGCACCAGAAAAATAGGTCCTTATCCTATGAAGATAGTATAACACGATTTGGCCTGTTCTGCCATAGTGAGAAGCGGTAAATGGACAGTCGGGTTTTGAAACGCAGAATTTCCACTTTACTCTGAGGGCGCAATCCCGTATAATGCATTGCGGGGAAAGCCGAGGGCTTTTCTCAAAGGGATCGCAGAAGGAAAGGAGGACATTGGGTTCGGCCCAACACAAGCGCCAGCGCCCGGAAGCCGGCAGCCAGCCGGCCTTTGGGACGACGAGGAGAGGGGAGTATCGAAGGATTCGGCGGATGCCCCTCCGCATCGCTCCGGATGCGCGCGCAGTCAGAAAATATGCGGGTGACCGCAAAACAAAGGGACTGTGACCGGGGAACGAGGCAAATGGCTGCGAGTTTGTCCTCTTGACTGACAATGGACTATGGAATGAAAATCAGGAGGAACAATTTAATATGTGTGGAATCGTTGGCTATATTGGAAAGGAACAGGCGGCTCCCATCCTGCTGGACGGTCTGGCCCGCCTGGAGTACCGCGGATATGACTCCGCCGGCGTGGCTGTCTATTCAGAGAGAGCGGAGTCCCTGTCCGTACACAAGGCCAAGGGCAGGCTCCAGGTGCTGTCCGACATGCTCCAGGGGGGCGCGGCGCTGGACGGCACCGTGGGCATCGGCCATACCCGCTGGGCCACGCACGGAGCGCCCAGCGACGTCAACTCCCACCCCCAGGTGAGCCGCAGCGGCAAGATCGCGGTGGTCCATAACGGCATCATCGAGAACTATGCCGAGCTGAAGGCGTTCCTGATGGATAAGGGGGTCCCCTTTACCTCGGACACGGATACCGAGGTGGTGGCCCAGCTCATTGACTACTTTTATGAGGGGGATATTCTGCAGGCCGTGGTGAGGGTGCTCCACAGGATCCAGGGGGCCTATGCCCTGGGCATCATCTGTGCCGATGCCCCGGACCAGCTGATAGCCGTGCGGAAAGACAGCCCTCTGATTCTGGGCTACGGGGAAGGATGCAGCTTCCTGGCCAGTGACGTCACCGCCATCATCAAGCACACCCGGGACGTGGGCTACATGGAGGATGGCGAGGTGGCGGTCCTGACCCGGGACGGCATCCAGTGCTACAACCATCTGATGCAGCCCATCCAGAAGGAGATCTCCCATGTGGACTGGGAGATCGACGCGGCGGAGAAGGGCGGCTATGAGCACTTCATGTTCAAGGAGATCATGGAGCAGCCGGAGGCCATGCGCCGGGCCATCTTCCCACGTATCAAGGACGGAGAGGTCTATTTTGAGGACTTCGGTCTGACCAAGGAGTATATCAGAGCCATCCGCAAGATCTATATCGTGGCCTGCGGCTCCAGCTACCATGTGGGCATGGTGGGCAAATACAACCTCGAGCGGCTGACCCGCAAGCCGGTGGAGGTGGCGCTGGCCTCCGAGTTCCGGTACATGGACCCCATTGTGGATGAAAACACGCTGGTGGTTGTCATCAGCCAGTCGGGAGAGACGCTGGACACCATGGCCGCCCTGCGGGAAGCCAAACGGCTGGGAGCCAAGGTGCTGTCCATCGTCAACGTGGTGGGCAGCTCCATTGCCCGGGAGTCCGACGTGGTGCTGTACACCTGGGCGGGACCGGAGATCGCCGTTGCCACCACCAAGGCCTACTCCACCCAGATGGCGGTCATCGACCTGCTGGCCCTGTACTTCGCCCGGGTGCTGGGCACCATCGGGGAGGAGGAGTACCGGGCCGTGCTGGAGGAGATGCTCCGCCTGCCCGGGAAGATAGAGGCCGTGCTGGCCGACCGGGATGACATCCAGTATTTCGCCTCTCAGTATTTCAACCACAACAGCGTGTTCTTTATCGGCCGGAATGTGGATTACGCCCTGGGGCTGGAGGGCTCCCTGAAGCTGAAGGAGATCTCCTATATCCACTCCGAGGCTTACGCCTCCGGCGAGCTGAAGCACGGCACCATCAGCCTCATTGAGGACGGCACGCTGGTGGTGGCGCTGGGGACCTACAGCAAGCTGTTTGAGAAGGCCATGAGCAACGTGGTAGAGGTGAAATCCCGGGGGGCCGACGTGCTGGCCCTGACCACCGAGCGCCATAAGGCGGAGATGGCCAAAACCGCCAACGCGGTCATGACCATCCCGGATACCCATGACCTGTTGCTCCCCTCTTTGGGCGTGGTGCCCCTCCAGCTCTTCGCCTACTATGTGGCCCTGATGCGGGGCTGTGATATTGACAAGCCCAGAAATCTGGCCAAAAGCGTCACAGTGGAGTGAGGCCTTTCCCGGGGCCACATATCCGCGCCTTTTGGCGCGTAAATTCGGAGCGGAGCGAAGAATTTCCGGAGGGCCAATTCATTTGGCCCGAGGGTTTCAAAGAAAGGGGTCCCCAAGGACCGAAAGGTCCTTGGGGCCGCCCTGATGCGGGGCTGTGATATTGACAAACCCAGAAACCTGGCCAAGAGCGTGACAGTGGAATAAAAAAGCAGGAACAGGACCTGATGCGTAATTTTCGCGTCAGGTCCTGTTCCGGTCATTTTTTCACGATTATGACAGGTATACAGGAGAGAGCCTGTCTTTTTTAAATGTTGCCGCCCCGCTCCTGCCTACTGTGGAAGTGCGGAGACCGGGCATGGGAATGGGAAGAGCGGTCTCCGGAAAGCTGGATGACCACGCCGGAGAGGATGAAGAACAGTCCCGCGTAGGAAGACCATGTGATAGGCTCATGGAGCAGAACATAGATGTAGATCAGGGAGACGAAGGGGGTCAGGTAGGCCAGATTGGACAGCTTTGCCGTGTCGCCGATGTCCATGGCCAGCGCCCAGGTGGTGTATGCCAGCCCGTTGGTGAGAACGCCCAGCCAGAGAATGCCGCCCCACTGGGGAACGGTAAGGACGGGAATGGGTTCACGGATCAGAAGAAACAGCAGGCCGGCGGCCATGGTGGCCATGTAGTAGATCAGCATGGCGACAAATTTGTCGCAGGTAACCTTGATGTTCAGCACGGAAAAGATGGCATAGCTGCAAGCGGCGGCGACGCAGGCGAGTACGCCGACCAGGTCGGTCTGTCCCAGACCGGAAAAATCACCCTCGGAGGCCACAATGGCCACCCCAAGAAAGGAGACCAGCAGGGCGATCGCCTTCCGATTGGTCATTTTTTGTCCCAGCAGCGGCCAGGAGAACAGCACGATCAGGATGGGCCAGAGGTAGTTGATAATGTATGCCTGCTGGGCCTTCAGACGGGCCAAACCGCAGTAGAGGAAGAAAGAGACGCAGAACATGCCCACCAGTCCGAGAAGACTCAGCTTCAGCCATTCCTTCGGGGAAATGGAGCGCAGGAGCTTCAGACGGCCGGTAAACAGATTGACCAAGAACAGAAACACCGTGGCCGTCAAACCGTTATAGAAGACCAGGGCCATGGAGGAAAGGGAATCCATCATCAGGGAACTGACCGCGGCGGTAGATCCCCAGAACAGGATGGATAGCCCTGCAAACAGATATTCCTTTTTCATCGCGCGAACCGCCCCCTGTGATATGGGTGTCGAAATTGGACCGTAACGGTTATACCGTTGAACGCTCCGGAAGTCAAGCACTATTTTCGGTCCTTGGATGGAAAGCGCGCCGGACGGCATTTACAGAAGAAAAAGAACCCGGACAGCGCAGCGCGGGACTGGGCACAGAAAAAATTTTTATAAAATTTTTCTGCGCCGCAAACAGCGGAAGACAGAGGGGGAGGGGAACAGACGGAAATTATACGTCAGAGGCGTTTTTTTTCGGTTGACCGTGTTCCACACCGGAAAAAGGCAGGGGTTGAGGGGCTAAAACGTCAATTCCACAAAACAGACGGGCGCCGTCCCCTGCGACATTGGACAAATTGACAGACGGAAATTTGACGACTGCATTTTACAATAAAGACACAAAAGCGAAAGACCTGTTGTAAGCGCGGCGCCGCGTCGCGGAAACCGACGATAGGAATGCTGAAAACAGGAGGACAATATCAATTGTCCAGGCTAAAAAATATAAATGTTCAGTAAAACTGATACAGAAAGGCAGGCTCTTATTATGAAACAGGAAGAAATCAAACGGCAGGCGCAGAAGATGGTCAGTTCCCTCCAACTCAAGAAGTCGGACGGCGGGGCAGACCGCGAGATGGAAGAGGCTGTCTGCAAAATCATTGAGTCGATCCTTCCTAAATTGGAGGAAGGGCAGGGACGGGAGGATTTCCTGAAGAACGTGGATAAGATGACCGAGTGGGTTGGGAAGATGCCCCAGTCCCTCCGCCCGGGCAAGCGCTGGAGCCGGGAAGAGTTTACCGCCGTTCTGGCCGGCCCTGCGGACCAGGACGACACCAAGTTTGGGGACTACATGGACGCTTTCTATGAGAAGTATGTAGACGAGAGCGAGGACGAGGTCCACGATTTCTATGAGAAGCTGTTCCAGAATGAGCAGCAGATCGACGAGGTGGACTGGGTCTCCGTCTGGGCCTCCATCCGCCAGTCCTACGAGCATTGGCGCGAGACCGGAGAAGAGGACGAGTGGCTCAGAGGCGAGCGTGAGGAGAAGCCCGTGGAGGCCTGATGGCTCAGCGGGATCGAAATATGGATCAAATGCGGAGCGGAACGCCGTTGCTACAGACGGCGGGCCGCTCCGCTTTTTGCGCTGTCATGAATAAGAGCTACAGAACATTCGTAAAGCTGGACTGCTCCATCTCGGCCAGCAGCTCCAGCTGGGTCATCAAATCGGCGTTGGCGGCGGCGTACTGGTCCATCTCCTGGAGGTCCAGATATTGCATCACAGAGCGGAACGTCCTTAAAATTTGGTCGGTGTCCGAATGGCGCATGACGGTATGAAGATAAAAGTGGCGCCCCTGCCAGTCCTCATAGACCGCCCGGGTGATTTTTGCCGCCCGGTCCCATTCCTCTTCCCGGGCCAGAGACTGAGCCTGCTCCAGCCGCCGGTTGAAGCCCTCGGTCATGGACTGGGCGTACCAGGCGTTGGTCAGACTGCCGGCCAGCATCACCCCCAGCAGGGCGGCGGCGATCCAAAGTCGCTTCATGAATGCTCCTCCTCAACCGTCCTTGTTCTTACGGGCCAGATAGATGGCGCCGTTCTGGTCCACCAGCAGGAGGAACACGCTTTCCGGACCGGTACACCCCCGCTCCCGCAGCCGCTTATCCAGCCAGCGGCGGTCCTTTCCCAGGACAGTCAGGTTGTGCTCCAGCAGGTGTCCGTCGCTTACCACAACCAGGGGCAGCCCCCCTTCCTCCACTGAAACCTTCAGCTGCCGGGCGGTGGGGGGCTTTTGGTTGGCGTAGGGGAGGACGGACAACTGACCGTTGGTCTCCAGAATCGCGTATTTCACCACCGAGGGATCGGTGTAGCCCTTGCACCGCAGCTCCTCCAACAGCTCGTCCACCGTCAGCCGGTTCCGGGCCATCTCATGCTGGTCCACCAGGCCGTCCCGGATGATGATGCTGGGCCGGCCGCAGAGGAGCGTCCGAAACCGGACGCTTTTTGTAGTCAGCACCGACAGGATCATGGTGATGGACAGCAGGGTCAGAATGGGGATGATGCCGGTGAGCAGGGGGATGCCGAAGTCCTGCATGGGCACCGAGGCCAGATCGGCGATGATGAGGGAGAGCACCAGCTCCGAGGGCTCCAGCTCGCCCACCTGCCGCTTGCCCATCAGCCGGATGCCGCTGATGATGAGCAGGTATAAAATGACGGTTCGGATCAGTCCGGTAAACATGTGGTCACCTCAGGTCAAATGGTGGGGCGCGGCCCGCGGGGACGAAAGGCCGTTTCCATGCAGTCTTTCCCAAACGCCCCGGGTCTATCCCACGAACTGCCCAAATATTTCAGAGAAAAATATGTGGAAAAAGGGGATTCGACATCTTGCAAAACAGGCGGATTTTCGATACAATATCTTGAAACGGTTTGCACGTGAAAACAGGCAACTGAGAACTGGAACGGAAGGCGTGTGAAGATTGATGAAAGCGACCTTGATCCTGGCCAACGGAAGCATTTTTTCCGGCACCAGCATCGGCGGTACCTCTGACCGGATCTGTGAGATGGTGTTCAACACCTCCATGACCGGTTATCAGGAAATTTTGACTGACCCCTCCTATGCGGGACAGGGCGTCGTCATGTCCTATCCGCTGATCGGCAACTACGGCGTGAACAGCGAGGACAACGAGTCCGACCGCCCCTGGGTGGAGGCTTTTGTGGTCCGTCACCTGTCCCCCCGCGGCAGCAATTTCCGCTGTGAGGACACTCTGAACAATTTCTTGAAGAAGCATGATATCACCGGCATCGAGGGTGTGGACACCCGCGCGCTGACAAAAATACTCCGCAGTCAGGGGAGCATGAACGGCATGCTCACCTGTGCGGAGCATTTTAATGTAGCCGAGGTGCTGGAGAAACTGAAGGCCTATCAGGTGAAAGACACCGTGGCCATGGTCACCCGGAAGGAGCCCCAGGTCTTTGAGGCCTGCGGCGAGGAGAAGCATCATGTGGCCATGATGGACTTCGGCGTGAAGCAGCACATGATCGAGTGCCTGCGCCGCCGTGGCTGCAAGGTCACCGTGCTCCCCGCCTTCACCCCCGCCGAGACCATCCTGGCCGGCGGCTTTGACGGCGTGATGCTGTCCAACGGCCCCGGCGACCCCGCCGAGAACGTGTCCATCATCGCCGAGCTGAAGAAGCTGTATGAGAGCACCATCCCCATGTTCGGCGTCTGCCTGGGCCACCAGCTGCTGGCTCTGGCCACCGGCGCCAAGACCGGCCGTCTGGCCTACGGGCACCGGGGCGGCAACCACCCCGTCCGTGATCTGGAGATGAACCGGGTGTATATCACCAGCCAGAACCACGGCTATATGGTGCTGTCCGACTCTGTGGACCCGGCGGTGGCCGAGGTCAGCCACGTCAATGTCAACGACGGCACCTGTGAAGGCCTGCGCTACAAGCGGCCCAACTGCTTTACCACGCAGTTCCACCCCGAGGCCAACGCTGGCCCCAAGGATACCGAGTACCTGTTCAATCGCTTTGTCGCGTCTATGGGAGGTGACCAGTAATGCCTAAGAATCCTGATATCAAGAAGGTCCTGGTGCTGGGCTCCGGCCCCATCGTCATTGGCCAGGCCGCCGAGTTTGACTACGCCGGCACCCAGGCCTGCCGCGCCCTGAAGGAAGAGGGCCTGGAGGTTGTGCTGGTCAACTCCAACCCCGCCACCATCATGACCGATAAGGACATCGCCGACCACGTCTATATCGAGCCTCTGAACATCCCCTCCATCACTCAGGTCATCGAGATGGAGCGGCCCGATTCCATCCTGCCCACTCTGGGCGGCCAGACCGGCCTGAACATGGCCATGGCCCTGTATGAGAACGGCACCCTGGAGAAATACGGCGTCAAGCTGCTGGGCACCAGCCCCGAGTCCATCCGCAAGGCGGAGGACCGCCAGGGCTTCAAGGACTGCATGGAGTCCATCGGCCAGCCCTGCGTCACCTCCCTGGTGGTGGAGAGCGTGACCGACGCGGTCACCTTCGCCGAGGAGATCGGCTACCCCGTCATCGTCCGTCCCGCCTACACCCTGGGCGGCACCGGCGGCGGCATCGCCTATGACCGGGCCTCTCTGGAGGAGATCGCCGACCGGGGCATCAACCTGTCCCGCGTGGGCCAGGTCCTGATCGAGCGGTGCATCGCCGGCTGGAAGGAGATCGAGTTCGAGGTCATGCGCGACTCCGCCGGCAATGTCATCACCGTCTGCTCCATGGAGAACATCGACCCCGTGGGCGTCCACACCGGCGACTCCATCGTGGTGGCCCCCACCCAGACCCTGGCCAATAAGGAGTTCCAGATGCTCCGCTCCGCCGCGCTGGAGATCATCTCCGCGCTGGAGATCGAGGGCGGCTGCAACTGCCAGTTCGCTCTGAACCCCGACTCCTACGAGTATGCGGTCATCGAGGTCAACCCCCGTGTGTCCCGTTCCTCCGCCCTGGCCTCCAAGGCCACCGGCTATCCCATCGCCAAGGTGGCCGCCAAGGTGGCCCTGGGCTACACCCTGGACGAGATCCCCAACGCGGTGACCGGAAAGACCACCGCCTGCTTTGAACCCACCATCGACTACTGCGTGCTGAAGATCCCCCGTCTGCCCTTCGACAAGTTCACCACCGCCAGCCGCACTCTGGGCACCCAGATGAAGGCCACCGGCGAGGTCATGGCCATCGCCAACTCCTTCGAGGGCGCGCTGATGAAGGCCATCCGCTCCCTGGAGCTGAACGTCCGGGCGCTGAAGCTGGACAAGCTGGAGAACCTGTACACCGACGAGATCGAGGACCTGCTGGTCAACGTCACCGACGAGCGGCTGTTCGTGGTGGCCGAGGCGCTGCGGCGTGGCTTCTCTCCCCAGAAGATCAACCTCATCACCAAGATGGACATCTGGTTCCTGGACGGCTTCAAGCGGATCATCGATATGGAGGAGGAGCTGAAGCGCTGCAAGGGCGAGCCCGACGCCGACGTTCTGAAGCGGGCCAAGGAGATGTGCTTCGCCGACAGCTATATCGGCACCCTCTGCGGCATGAAGCAGGCCGAGGTCAAGGCCCTGCGCGAGCGGTACGGCATCATCCCCTCCTTCAAGATGGTGGATACCTGCGCCGCCGAATTTGACGCTGAGACGCCCTATTACTACTCTTCTTACGACGGAGAGAACGAGGCTGTGGATTCCGGCTCCGGCAAGAAGAAGGTTCTGGTGCTGGGCTCCGGCCCCATCCGCATCGGCCAGGGCATCGAGTTTGACTACTGCTCCGTCCACTCCGTCTGGGCCTTCCGCCGCCTGGGCTATGAGACCATCATCGTCAACAACAACCCCGAGACCGTGTCCACCGACTTCGACGTGGCCGACAAGCTGTACTTCGAGCCTCTGACCGCCGAGGACGTCCAGAACATCGTGGAGCAGGAGAAGCCCTGGGGCGCCGTGGTCCAGTTCGGTGGCCAGACCGCCATCAAGCTGGCCAAGGCCCTCACTGACATGGGCGTCCAGATCCTGGGCACCTCCTCTGACGGCGTGGACGCCGCCGAGGACCGGGAGCGTTTCGACGAGATCCTGGAGAAATGCCATATCCCCCGCGCCAAGGGCCGCACCATCTATACCACCGAGGAGGCTCTGGCCGCCGCTCATGAGCTGGGCTACCCCGTGCTGGTCCGTCCTTCCTACGTCCTGGGCGGCCAGGGCATGGAGATCGCCTACTCTGACCGGAACATCGAGGAGTTCATGCGCATCATCAACATGACCGTTCAGGAGCATCCCGTCCTGGTGGACAAGTACCTCATGGGCCGGGAACTGGAAGTGGACGGCGTATTTGACGGCGAGGACATCCTCATCCCCGGCATTATGGAGCATGTGGAGCGGGCCGGCGTCCACTCCGGCGACTCCATCGCCGTCTACCCGCCCCTCCACCTGGAGGAGAAGCACCGGGAGCTGATCCTGCAGCACACCAAGAACATGGCCAAGCACCTGGGGGTCATCGGCCTGATCAACGCCCAGTATATCCTCTATGACGACGACATCTACGTCATCGAGGTCAACCCCCGTTCCTCCCGCACCATCCCCTATATCTCCAAGGTCACCGGCGTGCCCATTATTGACCTGGCCACCAAGGTCATGCTGGGTCAGAAGCTGAAGGACCTGGAGTACGGCACCGGCATCTATAAAGAGGCCAACTACTTCGCCGTCAAGGCCCCCGTCTTCTCCTTCGAGAAGCTGACCGATGTGGATACCGGTCTTGGCCCCGAGATGAAGTCCACCGGCGAGGTGCTGGGTCTGGCCGAGACCTTCCCCCAGGCTCTGCTGAAGGCCTTTAAGGGCTCCAACATGCGGGCTCCCAAGCGGGGCGGCCGCATCATCCTCACCGTCAAGGACGAGGATAAGCGGGAGATCGTCTCTATTGCCCGGGGCTTTGAGGAGATGGGCATCGAGCTGTTCGCCACCTCCGGCACCTGCGACGTGCTCACCGAGGCGGGCATCGAGTGCAAGCGGGTCAACCGCGTGTCCCAGGCCCACCCCAACATTCTGGATATGATCGCCTCCGGCACTGTGGACCTCATCATCAACACTCCCACCAAGGGACGCAAGCAAGATACCGACGGCTTCAAGATCCGCCGCTCCGCCGTGGAGCATGGCGTGGGCTGCGTCACCGCCATCGACACCGCCCGGGCCCTGCTCACCGTCCGCCAGCAGAGCCGCTCCGAGGAACTGGAGCCCATCGACATTACCAAGATTTAAAGCCGCCCTCCGGTCATTCGGATCAATCAAATCTCCCTGCCCTTTCCTCTTGGGAAGGGCAGGGAGAACATAGAACGTCACACTCTGACGGAATTGACGCTATCAACAAAAAACCCACACCATTTGGTGTGGTTTCCTGTTTCTAAAGCTTGAAATTACCGCTCGCTGACGGTATCGTAGCCGGCCTCATAGATCAGATCCTCCAGATCGACCAGGCTGCTCCAAGGTACTTCAGTCATGT
Organism: Pseudoflavonifractor phocaeensis; assembly: GCF_021531375.1. Lineage (GTDB taxonomy): Bacteria > Bacillota > Clostridia > Oscillospirales > Oscillospiraceae > Lawsonibacter > Lawsonibacter phocaeensis_B. Next base: position 55,195 of record NZ_JADYTU010000008.1, on the reverse strand, counting down.
GATCGCCCTCCTTTCTTTAAAACTGTCTGTATGATACGCTATCCCAGTGGGAAAGACAAGGAGAGTGGAGTTAAATATCTGTTAAATCTGAGTAGAAAAGAAGGTTGAGCGTATGTCCCACCAGACTGTCATCGTGCTGGACTTTGGAGGCCAGTATAACCAGCTCATTGCCCGCCGGGTCCGGGAGTGCAATGTGTACTGCGAGGTCAAGCCCTACACCACCCCCCTGGCAGAGCTGAAGGCCATGGACCCCATCGGCATCATCTTTACCGGCGGGCCCAATTCCGTCTATCTGGAGAGCTCTCCCCATGTGGACCCTGAGATCTTCACCTGGGGCGTGCCCATCCTGGGCATCTGCTACGGCTGCCAGCTCATGGCCCACACTCTGGGTGGCCAGGTGACTGAGGCACAGGATGACTCCGCCCGGGAGTACGGCAAGACCGTCACCTACTATGATACTACCTGCAAGCTGTTTAAGGGCCTGCCCGCTGAGGGCATCTCCTGGATGAGCCACGGGGACTATATGGCCAAGGTGCCCGAGGGCTTTGCCCTGACCGCCCACTCCGACGCATGCCCCAACGTGGCCATCGCCGACGAGGCGCGGGGCTTCTACGGTGTGCAGTACCACCCCGAGGTCAATCACACCGAAAACGGCATCCGGATGATCCGCAACTTCCTCTATGAGGTCTGCGGGGCCGTGGGCGACTGGACCATGGAGGACTATAAGAAGACCGCCATTGCAGCTATCCGTGAAAAAGTCGGAAGCGGTAAGGTGCTGCTGGCCCTGTCCGGCGGTGTGGACTCCTCGGTAGTGGCCGCTCTGCTGGCCGAGGCGGTGGGCAGACAGCTGACCTGCGTCTTCGTGGACCACGGCCTGATGCGCCTGAACGAGGGTGACGAGGTGGAGGCGGCCTTCGCCAAGTGGGACATCAATTTTGTCCGGGTAGACGCCGAGACCCGCTTTTTGCTGAAGCTGGCCGGTGTGGACGAGCCGGAGCGCAAGCGGAAGATCATCGGCGAGGAGTTCATCCGGGTCTTTGAGGAAGAGGCCAAAAAGATCGGAGCCGTGGACTTCCTGGCCCAGGGCACCATCTATCCCGACGTCATCGAGTCCGGCGCCGGCGACGCCGCTGTTATCAAGAGCCACCACAACGTGGGCGGTCTGCCCGACTATGTGGACTTCAAGGAGATCATCGAGCCCCTGCGCCTGCTGTTCAAGGACGAGGTCCGTCAGTTGGGCCGGGAGCTTGGCCTGCCGGAGTACCTGGTTACCCGCCAGCCCTTCCCCGGTCCCGGCCTTGCCATCCGCATCATCGGCGACATCACCAAGGAGAAGGCCGATACCCTGCGGCTGGCCGACTTCATCTTCCGGGACGAGATCGCCAAGGCAGGGGAGGACAAGAATCTGAACCAGTACTTTGCCGTCCTTACCAATACCCGCTCCGTGGGCGTCATGGGCGATGGCCGGACCTACGACTACACCTTGGCCCTTCGTGCCGTCACCACGGCGGACTTCATGACCGCCGACTGGGCCCGCATCCCTTACGACGTGCTGGACAAGATCTCCACCCGGATCGTCAACGAGGTCCAGGGCATCAACCGCATCTGCTACGACATTACGTCCAAGCCCCCCGCCACAATAGAGTGGGAATAACTGACAAAACCCGCAAAGCCTTGAAAACACTGGGGTCTTAAAGCGGAAACGGGGCATTTGATAGCAAATTGATAGCAGATACCAAAACCGGATTTACTTTGTTCACTCCCGTATAACGGGTGGCTTGCGGGTAAATCCTCCATATCCTAAGAAAAAGGTCTTGCTGACTTTCACCAGTCGGCAAGACCTTTTTTGTTATTTGTCTTTTCTCTGTTTCTTCAATCCTTTTATCAGAGCATCGCTTAATTCCTTCGAGGGGACTTTGGCCCACCGCTGGGTGGTGTCGTACTTCGGGTAGTTGTAGCGCCAGCGGTCATAGTCCTCCTTGGTGATCTCCCCGGCCTCCAACTTCGCCGCCTGTTCCCGCCACGCAATCAAGATTTTGTTCAGCTCACTGGCTTGACGGCCTCCCTGAAAAATATCTGCTTGCAGGCAGGCACGTCCATCCGCCTCTACCACTTTCAGACTGTAAACATCCTCCAAGGCGAACAGCGTATGGGCCAAACCTATGTAGTTGTCTATGTCCGGGACGCTCAACGCCTGGGGCGATACATCTAATGTATGCGCCAGGGCAGCGGTCAAGTCGGCCTTCGGCGTCCGGGTGCCTGTTTCGTACTGTGCCAGACGAACATCGGCGGAACGCTCTGGAAAGCCCACCGCCATACCAAGATACTTCTGTGTCATACCCCGGAGGGTGCGGAAAAAATGGATGCGCTCTCCTATTGCCATAAATGCCAACTCCTATCTGGTGGTTTCTGTCGAAAGTAGTATAACATATTCGCTTAGTAACAGTCAAGAGTATCTTAAACAAAAAAGTTAAAAATTATTCCGCAAGCCACTTGACAAAGCAAATTTGCTTAGTTATAATAGGTTAAGCATAAAGGCTTAGTTCTGGGGCCATGAAAGGAGGTGAGCGCACAATGGCAAGCACCATGTTCATGCGGGTGGACGAGGTAGCGGAGGAATTAGGGGTTTCTGTCCCCTATGCCTATAAGCTGATTCGTTCTATGAATGCGGAGTTGAAAAAGACGGGCTGTATTACCATTTCAGGCCGCATCGACCGCAAATTCTTCCACGAAAAATTTTATGGCACAAGAAGCCAGAGCGAAAGGAGTGATTAACCTATGGCGGCGTTTAAGAACAAGGCCAACGGCACTTGGTACGTCCAATTCCGCTATACGGACTGGAAAGGAGAGCGCCAGCAGAAGTTAAAGCGTGGCTTTGCCACCAAGAAAGAGGCCCAGGCGTGGGAACGGGAGTTTCTGATGCAAAAGCAGGCCGATGTGAACATGACCTTTGAGAGCTTCGCCCAGCTCTATGAGAAGGATATGAAGCCCAAGCTGAAACTGAACACCTGGCTGACAAAAGAAAGCATCATCCAGAAGAAAATCCTGCCGTATTTTGGAAAACGGAAATTGTCGGAAATCACCGCCAAGGACGTGATGGACTGGCAGAACGCGATCCGAGGGTTAACGGACGCCAAGGGAAAACCCTATTCCCCTACCTATCTCAAAACCGTCCACAATCAGTTAAGTGCCCTCTTTAACCATGCTGTCCGCTACTACGGCCTCCAGGTCAATCCTGCGGCCAAGGCCGGGAACATGGGGGTGGAGGAACGGCGTGAAATGCTGTTCTGGACGAAGGAAGAGTATCTGAAATTTGCCGACGCCATGATGGACAAGCCCCTCTCCTACTATGCCTTTGAAATGCTCTACTGGTGCGGTATCCGGGAGGGGGAACTGCTGGCCCTCACCCCAACAGACTTCGACTTTGAGGCGGGTACAGTGTCCATCAGCAAATCCTATCAGCGGCTCAAGGGCAAGGACGTGATTACCACTCCTAAGACGAAAAAGAGCAACCGTGTCATTAAGATGCCCAAATTCCTCTGTGGAGAGATGGAGGACTACTTAAAGATGTTTTACAGCACCGGGGCAAATGAACGGATTTTCCCTGTCAGCAAGCACTATCTCCACCATGAAATGGACAGAGGTGCGAAAGCGGCGGGAGTGAAGCGGATCAGAATTCACGACCTCCGACATTCACACATTTCCCTGCTGATTGATATGGGCTTCACCGCCCTGGCAATCGCTGACCGGGTGGGGCATGAGAGTATCGATATCACCTACCGCTACGCCCATCTGTTTCCTACAAGGCAGACGGAGATGGCGGACAAACTGGACTTTGAAAGGATGGGAACGTAACCATGTCACTGAAAAACCGAGACAACAAAAATCGCTGGAGGAACAAGACCGTGGCCTTCCGGGTGTCCCCGGAGGAAGATGAACAGATCGAGGCCGCTGTGCGGCTCTCCGGCCTGACAAAGCAGGACTACATCACAAGACGCCTCCTGTGCCGGGACGTAGTGGTACAGGGTAATCCCAAGGTCTACAAAGCCCTGCGTGACCAGCTTGCCGCCGTTCTGGACGAACTGCGGCGGGCCGAGGACGGGGCTGGCGTGGACGATGAACTGCTGGACACCATTCAGATGATCGCCGCTATCATGGGCGGCATGAAGGAGGATTGATAGATTGATGGATTCCAGAGAAACGAAAAGGACTGTCCCGGTTCCGTCTGTTGGCGCAGACGGGGAACAGCCCATTTCACAAACACCTACCGCAAGTATAACAGAGGAAACGACAGAAAACAATCCCCCTGAAAAAAATTATGCGGAACTGCTGCGGAAAATGCAGCGCATGAACGACCCGGCGTATCTCCCCACGATTTCCATGAACGAGTTGTACGAGAACGTCTATCAGAGCAGACCGCCCGTCATTGACGGTCTGCTCTATCCGGGGACGTACCTCTTTGCGGGAGCGCCCAAGGTAGGCAAGTCGTTTCTGATGGCCCAGCTTGCCTACCACGTCAGCATGGGCCTCCCCCTGTGGGACTATCCCGTTCACAAGGGGACTGTCCTCTATCTGGCGCTGGAGGACGATCACCGTCGCTTGCAGGAGCGGCTTTACCGGATGTTCGGCATGGACGGCACCAACGACCTCCTCTTTTCCATCTGCGCAAAGCAGGTCGGCAACGGGCTGGAGGAACAGCTAAAGCGATTCGTGCAGGAACACCCAGACACCAAACTGATTATCATTGACACCCTTCAGAAGATTCGGGAGGCTGGCGGGGATAAGTACAGCTACGCCAACGATTATGAGGTGGTAGGAAAGCTGAAACGCCTTGCTGACGCTTGCGGCGTCTGCCTCCTACTGGTACATCACACTCGGAAGCAGCAGGCCGACGACAAGTTTGATATGATCTCCGGCACCAACGGCCTGTCGGGGGCAGCAGACGGGGCCTTTCTTCTTCAGAAGGAGAAGCGGACGGACGGCACCGCCACCTTGGATGTGGTAGGACGTGACCAGCAAGACCAGCGGCTCTATCTCATTAAGGACAAGGAACACCTGACATGGACACTGGAGCGGATGGAAACGGAGTTGTGGGTAGAACCCCCCGACCCGGTGCTGGAGGCCGTAGCCGCCTTTATCACGGCGGAGAGGCCGTCCTGGGGCGGTACGGCCACGGAGTTGGCGGCAGCCCTGCAAGTGGATATGAAGCCCAATGCCCTGGCGATGCGGCTGAACGTCCGGGCCGGGAAACTGGCAACGGACTATCATATCCGCTATGAGAACACCCGCACCCACGCCGGGAGAAGTATCAGCCTGACCCTGGATCCTCCCCAAGCGTGACGACCGTGACGGCTGTGACGGCTTTTTTGAGAGCGGGGGCGGTGTCCAAAACATCGTCACGGTCGTCACGGCTGTCACGGGGAGCGGGGTCAAATGTCAAGGGGGCATACCTGTGGGTGGAGATTGCCGCAAGGCAATACAACCCGAACCCCTTGATATTTGGCCCACGGAGGACACTTGCCGGGTGGTGGAAAGGCTGTGCCTTTCCACCTGCCCAACGGCGAGTGGAAAAGTTTAGGCGGGGTGCAGGGCGCCCTTTTCAAAGGGCGGCCCTGCTGGGGGAGGCAACCGCAGTTGCCGGGGGCAAAGCCCCCGCACCCCCTCGGAGAGCCCACGGCACTTTCGCACCAACGGGGCGAAAGTGTCATAGTGGGTTATTACACTTCCCGCAGGAAGTGCCTTCCCCGAACCCCCGTCCATTTTCAACAACCAAACATCTGAAATGGGAGGATTTTTGCCTATGGCGAGAGGCGACGGTATTGACCGTACCAACGCAAGAAATATGAGGCTGACCGAAACCAAGATCGGTAACACCCAGCAGCACAACGAGCGTGAGAAGGATTCCTATGTCAATCAGGACATTGTACTGGAGCGGACGCCGCTCAATGTCCATTTCAAAACCCCGTCTGCCGGGTATCGGGAGATGTTTGCTCAAATGGAGGCCGACGGCGTGATCTCCACCCGTGGCATCAAGGAGGATGCCTTTCGATACGGTGAGTTGGTCTTTGATGTAAACTCCGCTTACTTCTACAATCACGGCGGGTATGACTTCGCAAAACAATTTTACACCGAAGCCTATAAAGCCGCAATCAAAATCGTGGGCGGAGAGCAGTATATTTTGTCGGCGGTCATGCACGCTGACGAGCGCAACCGGGCCATGTCCGAGGCGCTGGGGGAGGACGTGTACCACTACCACCTCCATGTGGTTTATATCCCGGTAGTGGAGAAGGAGATACGCTGGACAAAGCGGTGCAAGGACAAGTCCCTGGTGGGCAAGGTCAAGGAAACGATCATGCAGGTGAGCATGAGCAAGAAGTGGGCGTCCAAGCCCATTCTGGACGAAACTACCGGGGAGCCGTTACGCACAGCTAAGGGCAAACCCGTTCTACGAAAGTCGTACAGTGTCCTGCAAGATGATTTCTTTGAGCATATGCGCTCCGCTGGCTATGACGATGTAGAGCGTGGGGAACGTGGTAGTTCCGAAGAACATTTGACTGTTACGCAGTTCAAGACGGAGCGTGAGCAGGAACGGCTTGCACAGCTTCAAGAGGTGTCGGCGCTGGCCCAGGTTGAGGCCGACAAAAAGAATAAGGAGGCAGCATCAGCTGAGAAGAAAGCGGCCCAGGCCAGGGCTAAGCTGGACGATGTAGCGCCCTTGCTCAAGGGCATGGAGAAACTGGCGGCGGACTTCTCCGACGACCCGGAGCGGACGCTGCCGGAGGCGGGGCCGCTGGAATCGGCCAAGTCCTACCGGGAGAAAAAGGCCAAGCCCCTTTGGGAGAAGATCGTCAAGGTGCTGCGCTCCGTCTACCGGGCCTACTTCGACCTCAAGAGCAAGTTTGAGCGGTTGCAGAGCGCCTATGATCGTGAGGTCAGTAAGAACGGCTCCCTGTCAGCCAGGATTTATGAGGTTTGTGCCGAGAGGGACGGCTTGAAAGGGCAAGTCAGGGACTATGAGCGGGTCAGACGGGCCATTGGCCCGGAACAGGCGGACAGGATACTGGAGGCAGCTTACCAGCAGGAACAGGTCGAAAAGGAGCAGAAATGGGGTGCAAGGTCAAAAATAAGGGTAGGCGCACGATAATCACAAAAAATGGAGGTAATTTCATGGAAAAGTACATCTTTGACGAGGGCAACGGTCTGTGGTATGAGTTGCAGAGGGACTAACAATATTCGGGCGTGTGCGGCGGAAATCGTGGACACAGAAATTATTTGCGCATGAGGCCCCAAATCGGAGGGTGTCCCGGTGAATGCCCTCCTGATTTATTTGGGACAGCGGGTAAAAACTTCTTGCATTTTAGAGTGTACTATGATATACTGCTATTATCCTGATTTGAGGAGTCTACCAAATATGCGGCAAGGTATTCTTAAATAAAATTTGATAATGGGCGCAAAAATGATTGCCCCTTGCAGGGGCTTAGTTTTTGTACCCAATTTAAGAATACTTTTGCCTTTTTAGTAAATATCGTGACGGACAGCGGCTCATGTAAGCCGTCATACTTCTGTTTGTCCGAAGTCATGATCCCCAGCGGTAAAAGTATTAGCCGCTGGGGATTTTTGCGCCCATTTGGGCCTTGTATGGAGGATAGACATGAACATTATCAATATCGGGATTCTTGCCCATGTAGACGCTGGAAAGACAACCTTGACGGAGAGCCTGCTATATGCCAGCGGAGCCATTTCAGAACCGGGGAGCGTCGAAAAAGGGACAACGAGGACGGACACCATGCTTTTGGAGCGGCAGCGTGGGATTACCATTCAAGCGGCAGTCACTTCCTTCCAGTGGCACAGATGTAAAGTCAACATTGTGGATACGCCCGGCCACATGGATTTTTTGGCGGAGGTGTACCGCTCTTTGGCTGTTTTAGATGGGGCCATCTTGGTGATCTCCGCTAAAGATGGTGTGCAGGCCCAGACCCGTGTTCTGTTCCATGCCCTGCGGAAAATGGACATTCCCACCGTTATCTTTATCAATAAGATCGACCAGGCTGGCGTTGATTTGCAGGGCGTGTATCAGTCTGTTCGGGATAAGCTCTCCGCCGATATTATCATCAAGCAGACGGTGTCGCTGTCCCCGGAAATAGTCCTGGAGGAAAATACCGACATAGAAGCATGGGATGCGGTCATCGAAAATAACGATGAATTATTGGAAAAGTATATCGCAGGAGAACCAATCAGCCGGGAAGAACTTGCGCAGGAGGAACAGCGGCGGGTTCAAGACGCCTCCCTGTTCCCGGTCTATCATGGCAGCGCCAAAAAGGGCCTTGGCATTCAACCGTTGATGGATGCGGTGACAGGGCTGTTCCAACCGATTGGGGAACAGGGGAGCGACGCCCTATGCGGCAGCGTTTTCAAGGTGGAGTATACAGATTGTGGCCAGCGGCTCATCTATTTGCGGCTATACAGCGGAACGCTGCGCCTGCGGGATACGGTGGCTCTGGCCGGGAGAGAAAAGCTGAAAATCACAGAGATGCGTATTCCATCCAAAGGGGAGATTGTTCGGACAGACACCGCCCACAAGGGCGAAATTGTCATTCTTCCCAGCGACAGCGTGGGATTAAACGACGTATTGGGGGACAACACCCGGCTCCCTCGTAAAAGGTGGCGCGAGGCCCCCCTCCCCATGCTGCGGACGACGATTGCGCCGAAAACGGCAGCGCAAAGAGAACGGCTGCTGGACGCTCTTACGCAACTTGCGGATACTGACCCGCTTTTGCGCTGCGAAGTGGATTCCATCACCCATGAGATCATTCTTTCTTTTTTGGGCCGGGTGCAGTTGGAGGTCGTTTCCGCTTTGCTGTCGGAAAAATACAAGATTGAAACAGTGGTAAAGGAACCCACCGTCATTTATATGGAGCGGCCGCTCAAAGCAGCCAGCCACACCATCCATATCGAGGTGCCGCCCAACCCGTTTTGGGCATCTATCGGACTGTCTGTTACACCACTCCCGCTTGGCTCCGGCGTACAATACGAGAGCCGGGTTTCGCTGGGATACTTGAACCAGAGTTTTCAAAACGCTGTCAGGGATGGTATCCGTTACGGGCTGGAGCAGGGCTTGTTCGGCTGGAACGTAACGGACTGTAAGATTTGCTTTGAATACGGGCTTTATTACAGTCCAGTCAGCACGCCGGCGGACTTCCGCTCATTGGCCCCGATTGTATTGGAACAGGCATTGAAGGAATCGGGGACGCAGCTGCTGGAACCTTATCTCTCCTTCACCCTCTATGCGCCCCAGGAATACCTTTCCAGGGCTTATCATGATGCACCGAAATACTGTGCCACCATCGAAACGGCCCAGGTAAAAAAGGATGAAGTTGTCTTTACTGGCGAGATTCCCGCCCGCTGTATACAGGCATACCGTACTGATCTGGCCTTTTACACCAACGGGCAGAGCGTATGCCTTACAGAGCTAAAAGGGTATCAGGCCGCTGTCGGCCAGCCGGTCATCCAGCCCCGCCGTCCAAACAGCCGCCTGGACAAGGTGCGCCATATGTTCAGTAAGATCACTTGATACACCACAGCGAGGAAGGTTATTGCATTTCCCTGTCTTTCGTGGTAAAATGTAGTTGTAAACCACCAGAGAAACCAATCTAATTTTACCGTTGATAGCCATTTCCTTGATAGCCAAATGATAGCAAAAGTTCGGCAAGCCCATAGGATAAGGATAATAGGTATCAGGAAAAATCAAATGATATCAAATCTCCCAAACAAAAGCGTTTAGAATTAAGTTTCATTTTGCGAGTGGGAATAAGTGTAAGAAGCCGCGGATCCATTGCAGCGCAATGGATCCGCGGCTTTCTTCGGTGCGTTTGGCCATAAAACCAAAACACGGCTTGAAGCCCCGTTCAGAATCGGGTGTGAAAGCTTCCCTCTGCCGGGGACCTGCAGCCGTGCCTGTTCGCTCCATATTCCTGACCTGATGGATGCCGCTGAGGAGCGAATCAATCCGGTCCGTACACAAGGCGTTTATCTCCGCCCTCGGACCGGCGACTCAATCCTTGCAGACCTCAGCAGCCAGCTGAGCTATGGTCTTATGATAGATAGGGTGCCGTTTGTTGGGCGCGATCTCACACAGGGGTTTGAGCACAAAATCCCGCAGGTGCATCTCAACATGGGGGATCACCAGTTCCTCTGTCTCCAGGATCTCGTCGTCATACATCAGAATATCCAGATCCAGGGTCCGGGGCCCCCAGCGGATGGTCCGCTCCCGGTGGGCCGCCTGCTCGATCTCGTGCATCCGATCCAGCAGCTCCCGGGGGGGAAGGAAGGTGCGCAGCATCAGGCAGGCGTTTAAGAAATCGTCCTGCTCCACGCCGCCGTAAGGCTCCGTCACCAGGTAGGAGGACACCTTTTCCACCCGGCAGCCTCTGATCTCGTCCAGAACTTTCACCGCCTGGTCCAAATAGCCCTTTTTGTCTCCCATATTGGAGCCCAGTCCGAGATAGGCTGTGTGCCAGAACCGGGTGATCTTCACAGACACGGTCTCCAGGGGCAGGCCCACCGGAGCCCAGGGCTTTTTCAGTTCCAGAGTCACGCCTTTCAGCAGGGGATACCGCAGCAGCAGCTCTTCGGCCAGATGCTCGGCGGCGGCCTCAATGAGCTGATAGGTGTGTTCGTGCATGTAGGCAGTCATAAAACTGCTGACTTCTCCGTAATGGACCGACTGCTCCAGACAGTCTGCTTTTCCCGCGGGCCTGGCGTCCACATACATGGTCAGCGAGATCAGAAATTTCTGCCCCAGCCGGTTCTCCTCCGGAAATACTCCGTGATGGGCAAAAATTTCCAAATTCTCCACATGGATCTCGTCGTAGCATGTCGTATTCACGGCCGGCTCACTTTCTCTCCCGCATAATGATCTGGGTCATGCGGATGGCGCGGAGGTTTTCCTTCACGTCGTGGACGCGGATGAACGCCGCGCCCTTCTCCACGCCCATGACCGTTGTCACCAGAGTGCCCTCCACTCTCTCATCGGTGGGCAGGTCCAGGGCATTGCCGATCACGGACTTTCTGGAGGTGGCCAGCAGAACGGGATAGCCCAGCTCCACCAGACGCTCCAGGTGCCAAATGGCGGTCAGATTGTGCTCAAAGGTCTTTCCGAAGCCCACGCCGGGGTCCAGAATGATCTGGCTGTCCGCGATCCCGGCCTCCTTCGCGATGGCCAGCGAGTCCCGCATATCCTGGCACATGTCGTCCAGGAAGTTGTTGTACTCCGCCTTCTCCCGGTTGTGCATCAGACAGCAGGGCACCTGATATTGGGCGATCAGATCCGCCACCTTCCGGTCATACTTCAATCCCCAGATGTCGTTGACCAGGTCCGCGCCCGCCTTCAGAGCGGCCTCCACCACCGGACCCTTGTAGCTGTCGATGGAAACGGGGATGTCAAAGTTTTTCTTCACCATTTCAATGACAGGGACGACCCGGTCAATCTCCTCCTGAATGCTGATCTGTACATGGCCGGGGCGGGTGGACTCGCCTCCCACGTCGATAATGGCGGCGCCCTCCTGGATCATATCCGCGGTGTGCTGCTTCGCCTTTTCGATGTCTGTCCATTTTCCGCCGTCAGAAAAGGAATCGGGCGTTACGTTCAAAATGCCCATAATATAGCAGTCGTTGTCCACATCGAACATACGGTTTCCGATCTTCATCATCATTTTGCGCTCCCATTCTTATCCCTTTAGGGTGAGATTTTTCTTTTCCTGGCTCCAGTTGCATGCTTTCTGGGCCTGACAAAACAGACAGCTTCGGGAAGCCTTATCCGCCCGGTAGAGAAGCCCCGCCAGGTCTTCTTTTGTTTTGGTCTCCTGAGTCCTATGCTGCAGAATGGCGGAGAGGATCTCCTCCCGCTCGTCCTGTGAAAATCCGCAGTCTACTAAGATAGTCTCTGCCACCATGGCGCTTCCCCGATCGTGGGGGAGCCCCTCCAGGTACTGCAGGTGCCGTCCGATATCATGGAGCAGGGCAGCCGCGTAGATCCGCTCTTTGGGGATCTCCAGACCACGCTCCAGATTCTCAATGTAGGCGATCCTGGCCACATCCAGACAGTGGGCGACGTCGTGCTTGCAGAAGATCCGGTCCCGCTCCAGCTCCCGGATCTTGTCCACGCTTTCCGTCCAGAGGGGATGGCGGCAGATCTGATTGACCCGCTCCATCAATTATCTCCGCTCCAGCATCCGGTAGAAGCTGTTCTGGAGGGTTTCGTTCCCGTCGAATACGCCCCGGGTGACCACGGTGACGGTCTTGGTTCCCGGCTTCTTGATGCCCCGCATGGTCATGCACATATGCTCCGCTTCAATGAGGACCATGACGCCCTGGGGATTCAGCTCTTGCATGAAAACGTCGGCGATCTGGGCGGTCAGCCGTTCTTGCAGCTGGAACCGCTTGGCGTAGACCTCCAGCGTTCTGGCGATCTTGCTCAGACCCACCACTTCGCCGTTGGGGATGTAGGCGATGGCCGCCGTTCCGTAAAAGGGCAGCATGTGATGCTCGCAGAAGGAGTAGAAATGGATGTCCTTTTCGATGACCATGTCGTTGTTGTCCACATGGAATCTCTTCTGCAGGTGCTTGGCTGCGTCGTCGGTATAACCTCCGGCCAGCTCCTCGTACATTCTGGCGATGCGGTCCGGGGTCTCCAGAAGTCCTTCTCTGGTAATGTCTTCGCCGATCCCATCCAGAATCAGCCGCACGCCTTCCATGATCTTTTCTTTATCCATGGTTGTTCCCTCCGCTCTGAACTGCCTTTTCCGCCTCGCCTAAGAAGGACAGGGAGCCGAAAATAATGATGGCGTCCTCTTTCTTTGCCTGGTCCAGGGCCTTTTTCACCGCTTCGGCGATGCTTCCCGCCGCCTCCACAGAGGGATTTACCTTGGCCACCGCTTCTTTCAGCGCGTGTGCTGGGAGAGCTCTGGGGTTGTTGGGCGTCTCTACCGTGATGATGTGCTCCGCCAGAGGCGCGGTCAATTCGATCACTTTGTCATAGTCCTTGTCCTTGAACATGCCCATGATGTAGTGGAGTTTTTTTCCGGGGAAATAGAGCTCCAGGGAGCGGCGCAGCTCCTGGGCAGCGCCCGGGTTGTGGGCTCCGTCGATGATGACCGCCGGATCTTTTTGCAGCAGGGTGAACCGGCCGCGCCAATGGGTGTTGAGAAATCCCTGATAAACCTGGTCATCGGAAAGGCGGTAGCCGAGTTCGCGCAGGGCCTCCACGGCCTCCAGGGCCAGGGCCGCGTTGAGGATCTGATAGCTCCCCGCCAGACTGATCTTCACATTGCTCCATGTCTTGTAAGAGAAAGTTTGCGTCTCATATCCATAGCAGACGTCTGTGATCTGCGCCGGGTCCACCGTCCGGCAGGAGCAGCCGTTTTTCTCGCAGGTCTCCGCAATGACCCAGGCGGCTTCCGGCAGCTGGGCGGCGGAGGCCACCTTTGTGTGGGGCTTGATGATCCCCGCCTTCTGCCGGGCGATCTTCTCCAGCGTGTCGCCCAGACAGTCCATGTGATCCATGCTGACGGAGGCGATCACCTCCAGCACGGAGGTACGGATGACGTTGGTGGCGTCCAGAGCGCCGCCCATTCCGGTTTCCAGCGTCACGATGTCACAGTTCTTTTCCTTGAAATAGAGAAATGCCAACGCGGTCTCGATCTCAAAGGCGGTGGGGCTTCCCAGATGGTTTGCCTTCATATCTTCCGCTGCTTCCGCGATGGCCGTCACATGGCGGGCCAGGGAATCCTTCTCGATGTACGCCTCATCGACCTGGATCCGTTCCCGGTAAGAAAACAGCGTGGGGGAGATGTATCTCCCCGTTCGGTAGCCTGCGCCGGATAATATGGTTGAAAGATACGCCAGCACAGACCCCTTCCCATTGGTTCCGGAAATGTGAATGAATTTCAAGCTGTCCTGGGGATTACCAAGTCTGCTAAGCAGTTCTTTCATACTCTCCAAGCCAAGTACACTTCCGTATTTGGAAACTTCATCCAAATATACTCTTGCTTCCGTGTAATTCATATTACTCCTATCCGAGACAACCGAATCGTCTCTTGGTATGATACAAAGAGCATTATATTCCTTTTTTTCAAATATCTCAATCTTTTTAGAAAAAATTAGACGTTGGGATCGAGGGGAGCACATCCGTCCCCACGGTGGTCCGGGGCGGGGGAGACCTGGGCTGTATGGGATGCCGGACCTGCGCGGTTCCGGGGGCTTGTGCATCAGTACTTGCATTTTGACGAAAAAACCGTTATAATGTCCCCATCTGTAACCTATTTTTCATTGATGGAGGGAACGATATGGAGAACAACAAACGTCCGGAGACCATGGAGCGCATCACCACTCAGGCTCTGGCTGACGCCTTTATCGAAGAACAGCTGAAGCAGCTGCGGGCGCAAATCGGGGACAAGAAGGTGCTGCTGGCCCTGTCCGGCGGCGTGGACAGCTCTGTGGTGGCCGCGCTGCTCATCAAGGCGGTGGGCAAGCAGCTGACCTGCGTCCATGTGAACCACGGCCTGCTGCGAAAGGGCGAGCCGGAGCAGGTGGTGGAGGTCTTCCGGGACCAGATGGACGCCAACCTGGTCTATGTGGATGCGGTGGACCGCTTCCTGGACAAGCTGGCCGGAGTTGAGGAGCCGGAGCGCAAGCGCAAGATCATCGGCGCGGAGTTCATCCGTATCTTTGAGGAGGAAGCCAGAAAGCTGGAGGGCATCGAGTTCCTGGCTCAGGGCACCATCTACCCTGATATTCTGGAGTCCGGCCCGGTCAAGGCCCATCACAACGTGGGCGGTCTGCCCGAGGACCTGAAGTTTGAACTGGTGGAGCCGCTGAAGTTCCTCTTCAAGGACGAGGTGCGCGTGGTGGGCAAGGCTCTGGGCCTGCCCGACGGCATGGTGTTCCGTCAGCCCTTCCCCGGTCCCGGTCTGGGCGTTCGCTGCCTGGGCGCCATTACCCGCGACCGGCTGGAGGCGGTGCGGGAGTCCGACGCCATCCTGCGCGAGGAGTTTGCCAAGAACGGCCTGGAGGGCAAGGTGTGGCAGTATTTCACCGTGGTGCCCGACTTCAAGTCCACCGGTGTGAAGGATGACAAACGCAGCTATGACTGGCCGGTCATCATCCGTGCCGTCAATACCCGGGACGCCATGACCGCCACCGTGGAGGATGTCCCCTTCGCGCTGCTTCAGCATATCACCGCCCGCATCACCAGTGAGGTCCCCGGTGTCAACCGGGTGCTTTATGACCTGACGCCCAAGCCCACCGGGACCATCGAATGGGAGTAAGTTAATTTAGTCTTTCGAGTCCCGAAAACCCTTGAAAATACAGGGGTTTTCGGGATTCTTGTTTTTTACTGGCTACAAAATGGCTACATCAACCGATTTTTTCGTAGCCATCGTCTTTTGTGGCCATCATATCAAGCTGATCGGCTACTTCGGTCTGCTTGTTCGGGTACAGATGGCTGTAGGTTTCCATGGTAGTTTGTACCCTTTCATGTCCCAAGCGTTCCGCAACCAGAAGCGGTGTGCAGCCCATATCAATCAGCAAGCTGGCGTGGGTATATCATTTCCAAATGCAGACATGATGCTAATTTCGTTGTTAGAATGGTTTGTGACGAAGTGGAAAAAGGCATGGCTGAAGAGTAAAACAGAGAATCAGGTAGTATCCCAATGTTTGTGTAAACCTTCAAACTGATGTAAGATAAAATTACTCAGTTTGGAGGTTTTATTTAAACGCAACGTCCTGTTTGCGGGGTTGCATAGTTAAACCGAGTTTGCAAATTTTTTTAAAAGGCAGGCTTGACACAGAGAGTTAGCAGTGGTAAACTAAAGCCGATTTATGGGTTAGAGAGTGCTAACCTATGTTTTTTGAATAAAAGTTAGCATTAACTAACTGCTTGGGGAGGCGAAAGCATGATGCCGTTGACAATGGCGAAAACGGGCGAGATCGTCACCGTTCGTAAGATTTCCGGTAAGGACGAGGTCCGCCAGCATCTGGCGGGTCTGGGCTTTGTGGTGGACAGTGACGTAACGGTGGTGAGTGAGATTGCTGGGAATCTGATCGTACAGGTGAAGGACAGCCGGATCGCACTGGATAAGACGATGGCGAACCGTATTATGATTTGAGGAGGAAGCAGAATGAAGACACTGAAGGATGTGAAGGTTGGTCAGACAGTCACCGTGGTGAAGCTCCATGGGGGAGGCCCTGTCAAGCGGCGGATCATGGACATGGGGATTACCAAGGGTGTGGAGATCTTCGTACGCAAGGTCGCCCCTCTGGGGGACCCCATGGAACTGAACGTTCGGGGCTATGAACTGAGTGTCCGCAAAGCCGACGCGGAAATGATCGAAGTGCAGTAAGAATGGCGGGCGCATGCCGTCAATTTTTAAGAAAATAAGTTAGCCGTAACTAACAAGTGGAAGGAGAGAACCATGGATATCAAAATCGCGCTGGCAGGCAATCCCAACTGCGGAAAGACCACCCTGTTCAACGCCCTGACCGGTTCCAACCAGTATGTGGGCAACTGGCCCGGCGTCACCGTGGAGAAAAAGGAGGGGAAGCTGAAGGGGCACAAGGATGTCGTCATCCAGGACTTGCCCGGCATTTATTCCCTGTCCCCCTACACTCTGGAGGAAGTGGTGGCCCGGAGCTACCTGGTGAATGAGAAGCCCGATGTCATTTTGAACATCGTGGACGGCACCAATATCGAGCGAAACCTGTACCTCACCACCCAACTCATCGAGCTGGGCCTGCCTGTTGTGGTGGCGGTCAATATGATCGACCTGGTGCGGAAGAACGGCGACGCCATTGACCTGGAAAAGCTGGGAAAGACCCTGGGCTGCCGGGGGGTGGAGATGAGCGCTTTGAAGGGTGAGGGCGGTCAGGCCGCGGCCGAAACGGCTGTGGCCCTGGCTCAAAGCCACAAGGCTGGGGAGCTGCCCCATGTGTTCACCGGCAGCGTGGAGCACGCCCTGGCCCATATTGAGGAGTCTGTCCAGGGCAGGGTGGACCAGCGGTATCTCCGATGGTACGCCATCAAGATTTTCGAGCGGGATGAAAAGGTCCTGGAGGACCTGAAGCTGGACAAGGAACTGTCCGAGCACCTGGAGGCCCACATCGCCGACTGCGAGCGGGAGCTGGATGACGACGCGGAGAGCATCATCACCAACCAGCGGTACGCCTACATCAGCGGCGTGGTATCCAAGGCGGTGAAGAAGAAGGCGCCCAAGGGCAGTCTCTCCGTCTCCGACAAGATCGACCGGATCGTCACCAACCGCGTCCTGGCCCTGCCCATCTTCGCGGTGGTCATGTTCTGCATCTATTCCATCGCCATGGGCGGTTATGCCTTCTCCATCGGCACCATGGGCACCGACTGGGCCAACGATGTGCTGTTCGGTGAGATCGTTCCCGGCTTCTTTGACAGCATCCTGACCGCTCTGGGCGTCAGCGGCTGGCTGTACGGCCTGATCATGGACGGCATCGTGGCCGGCGTGGGCGCGGTACTGGGCTTTGTGCCCCAGATGCTGGTGCTGTTCTTCCTGCTGGCCATTCTGGAGGACGTGGGCTACATGGCCCGTGTGGCCTTCATCATGGACCGTATTTTCCGCCGCTTCGGCCTGTCCGGCAAGAGCTTTATTCCCATGCTGGTGGCTACCGGCTGCGGCGTCCCCGGCATCATGGCCTCCCGCACCATCGAGCAGGACCGTGACCGGAAGATGACCATCATGACCACCGGCTTCATCCCCTGCGGCGCCAAAATGCCCATCATCGGCCTGTTCGCCGGGGCTGTGTTCGGCGAGTCTCCCTGGGTCGCCACCTCCGCCTTCTTCATCGGCGTCGCCGCCGTGGTTGTCTCCGGCATCATGCTGAAAAAGTTCAAGGCCTTCGCCGGGGAGCCCGCCCCCTTCGTCATGGAGCTGCCCACCTACCACCTGCCTTCCATGGGCAACGTGCTGCGGGCCACCTGGGAGCGGGGCTGGTCCTTCATCAAGCGGGCGGGCACCATCATCCTGCTTTCCTCCATCATCCTCTGGTTCCTCCAGGGCTACGGCTTTACGGAGGCTGGGTTTGCCGCGGTGGAGGACAACAACGAATCCCTGCTGGCCGCCATCGGCAGCGCCATCGCCTGGATCTTCTACCCCCTGGGCTGGATGGGCGACATGGCCTGGAAGGCCACCGTGGCCACCATCACCGGCCTCATCGCCAAGGAGGAAGTGGTGAACACCTTCGGCGTGCTGTACCAGTATGCCGGCAGCGCCGACCTGCTGGAGGACAGCCACGACATCTGGATGGCCATCGGCGCGGACTTCGGCGCCGTCACCGCTTACAGCTTCATGATCTTCAACCTGCTGTGCGCTCCCTGCTTCGCGGCCATGGGCGCCATCAAGCGGGAGATGAACAATACCAAGTGGACCCTGGGCGCCATCGGCTACATGTGCGGCTTTGCCTATGTGGTGTCCATGATCGTCTACCAGCTGGGCGGCCTCATCACCGGTGAGGCGGCGTTCAGCCTATGGACCGTGGTGGCAGCCGCCGCCCTGGTGGGCATCCTGTACCTGCTGCTGCGCAAGGGCTGTCAGGGGGAACATGAGACCCATAACCTGACCTCTGTGGCCGCCGCGGCTGCGAAGTAAGAAAAAGGAGGACGTGACGATGTCTGGTATCTGGGGAAATGTGATTGTATTGGCGGTGCTGGTCGCGGTGGTGGCCCTGGCCGTCCGGTCCCTGTGGAAATCCCACAAGTCCGGCGGACATTGCGGGGGAGACTGCTCCGCCTGCGGCGGCTGTGACGGCGGCTGCCACTGCAAATAAGCCTGAGCATGTTTCTGCTCCGGCCTGATGGGTCTGGCTTGCATCCTTCGGCCAAAGGATGTTGCCAGAAGAAGGAACCAATCCGGAAGGAAAGAAGCGGACCTTCCCAGTTTTTCCTTGCCAAGACCGGCGGGAGGCTTTATACTGGATGAAAAGAGAGCCTCTTCCCGGCCCCCGCGGGCGGCTGACGGCGGAGGATTTTGAAGGAGTGGTCTGATGGATACGATCTATATTACCGGTCATCGCAATCCGGATACGGATTCCATTGTTTCGGCCATGGCATACGCGGCGCTGAAAAACGCCCTGGGGGACCGCCGGTACCAGGCGGCCCGTCTGGGTCAGATCAGCGACGAGACCCAGGCCGTGCTGGAACGTTTTGGGGTAAAGCCCCCCCAGCTTATCACCAATCTGCGCACCCAGGTCCAGGATCTGGATTATGATACCCCGCCGATCTTGTCTCCGGCTGCCACCATCAGCCGCGCGTGGCAGACCATGCAGTCGGATCAGATCTCCGTCCTGCCGGTTGGCAATGAGGACGGCACCCTGTACGGCACGATCTCGGCGGGAGATGTGGCCAGCAGCGACGTGGCTTCGGTAGGCGATCCGTACATAACGGGGATTCCCGTCTATAACCTCTTGTCCGTACTGGAAGGCAGGATCCTGAACAAGAGCGGAGAGATGAAGGACGTGATCTCCGGCGAGGTGACCATCGCCCTCCCCACCGGGCGGGAAAATCTGATCTTCTCAAAACCGGACAGCATCGTCATCTGCGGCAACCAGCCCGACATGATCGAGCGGGCCCTGGAGCTGAACGTGAACTGCGTCATCGTATGCCAGGCGGAGGTGTGCCAGGAACTGCTGGAGAAGGAGACGGAGACCTGCATCGTCTCCACCCCCTTTGACGCTTACCGGGCGGTGCGTCTGATCTGCCAAGCCCTGCCCATCAGCGGGATCTGCAAGAGCGAGGATCTGGTCTATTTCCACCTGGAGGACTACATCGACGACGTGCAGAACAAGGTGCTGGAGAGCCGGTTCCGCGCCTATCCCATTCTGGATGAGAATGAGCATGTGGTGGGTATGCTGTCCCGTTTCCACCTGCTGCGCCCCCGCCGGAAGCAGGTGATCCTCATGGACCACAATGAGCGGGCCCAGTCCGTGGCGGGTCTGGAGCAGGCGGAGATCCTGGAGATCGTGGACCATCACCGGCTGGCCGATATTGAGACCAAGAACCCCATCTATGTCCGCAACGAGCCGGTGGGCAGCACGGCCACCATCGTGGCGGGGATGTACCAGGAAAAGGGCTTGATGCCCACCGAGACCATGGCCGGCCTCATGGCGGCGGCCATCGTGTCCGATACCGTCATGTTCAAGTCGCCCACCTGCACCCAGCGGGACATCGACGTGGCCAACCGGATGGCCCGGATCGCCAACGTCTCTCTGGAGGAGCTGGGCCAGGCCATCTTCTCCGCCACCTGCAGCGACGACAAGACGGTGGAGGCGATGCTGGGCACTGATTATAAGGAGTTCCACATCGCCGGGCACAACCTGGCGGTGAGCCAGATCACCTGTATGGACTCTGAGCGCCTGCTGAAGCGCACCGACGAGTTCCTGGAGGCCATGCGGGAGAACCGGCGGAAAAATAAGCTGGATATGGTGCTCCTGATGATCACCGACGTGCTGCTGGACGGCACCCAGCTGCTGTTCGTGGGGGACGAGGACAATATCTGTCAGGCCTTCCATATCCGCAGCAAGGAGGGCAACTGCGCCTTCCTGCCCAAAATCCTCTCCCGGAAGAAGCAGGTTATCCCCATGCTGACCAGCTTGTGGGGCTGAGGCAGGGTAACAACCATAAAAGTCCCCCGGAAGCGGCCCAAACAGGCCGTTTCCGGGGGCTTTTGCGTAAAAATACGGCAGCGAGTTTGCCCCCTCGCTGCCGTATTTGATTATGATATTGGATGATTCAGCCGCCGTGGATGGCGTCATAGCCGGGCAGACCGTAGGCGGAGCCGGCGGCCCGGACGGCCCGGACGATGGCCCGTTCCATGGCCATGGCGGCCATGGCGCCCACCACGTTTACGTCGCCGGGGATCTGGCCCAGGGACAGGGCGTAGATGCTGTCGCCGTCCGCTGTCGTGTGGACGGGACGGATGGCCCGGGCGTAGCCGTTGTGGGTCATGCCGGCGATCTTGGTCAGCTGGGTCTTATGGAACTTGGCGTTGGTGACGATCACGCCCAGGGTGGTGTTTCCGGTAAAGAGGTTTTCCGCCAGCGTGACGTCGTGGAACAGCTCATCCAGAGTGCTGGACAGGCCGTTCCGCTCCGGATTGAGCAGACCGGCGATCTGCGTTCCCTCCGGTCCGTAGATGTCGCCCAGAGCGTTGACAGCCACCAGAGCCCCCACTTTCAGCGCGCCCGCCTGGAGGGCGTAGGTGCCGAAGCCGGACTTCATGGCCCGTTCCATCCCGCGGTACTTGCCCACGGAACAGCCGGTGCCGGCGCCCACATTGCCCTCGTTGGGGGCGTCGGCGCGGGCATTCTCACAGGCGGCGTAGGCCATGGCGGCGTCGGGACGGACGTCCTTGCTCCCCACGGTCAAATCGAACAGACAGGACTGGCTGACCAGGGGGACCTTGGTAACCCCCACGTCAAAGCCGATGTCCCGCTCCTCCAGGTACTTTTGAACGCCGCCGGCGGCGTCCAGCCCGAAGGCGCTACCGCCGGAGAGGAGCACCGCATTGATGCCCTCGGCGTTGGCCACCGGGTTCAGGATCTGGGACTCCCGGGAGGCGGGGCCGCCGCCACGAACATCCAGACCGGCGGGGCTCATCTGGTCACAGAGGATCACGGTGCAGCCGGTGGCGGCCTCTTCGTTCTGGGCATGTCCCACCCGGAAGCCGCCTACGTCCATAATGCCGATCTCTTTCATGCGGCGGTGGACACCTCGTTTCGATGTAAGGTCTTTTGCAGGGCCTTGCAGACGGCGGTGCCAAGCACCGTGCAGGTGATGGCCTCGGCTAGGCCGTTGACAGCCACCAGGCTCAGCATGAAGCCCAGCAGGCTGATCCCGCCCTCACCGGCGTAGCCGTAGGTGCTGACGGAGAGGGACAGCCAGGTGTCGGAGAAGATCATCCAGTTGCCCACGATATACAGCAGCGTGTTCAAGGCGGGAGTCAGGAAGCAGCACACGGCGATCCCGGCAATGCGGGTCTTGTCAAAGCGCTTCAGGACCAGATAGAGCAGGCCCGGGACCAGTCCCACCAGCACGCGGTTGACGACGCAGCAGAAAAAGGTGCCCACAGGGTTCTCCTGAAGGAAGATCACGCCCAGAGGGCTGGCGCCGAAGCACTGACCAAAGCTGGTCAAACCAAAGACCAGTCCCAGGAAAGCGCCGGCCGCGGGGCCCAGAATGACGGCACCCACCGCCACAGGGATGACGATGAAGGTGATCTCCACACCCCAGGGGGTCTTCAGATAACCCAGGGGGGTGTAGGCCATGATGAGGACGATGGCCGTCAGCAGGGCCAGTTCTGCCAGGTAGCGTACGTTCATTTTGCGATTCATATTCAATTCCTCCTGCTGCCGCTCCAAATCCATGGATGCAGCGCAATATTTGGGCGGCGGCCGGGCAAGACCGCCGCCGGGCATAAACCTGCTCTTGAGTGTAACACAGATACTGGAAAAAAGCAATGCTTCCGGGGCGGCAGGCTTCAGCCCTCCACCCGGCGGGTCATGGCGCCGTAGTCCTCGATGACCTGGTCCGCCATGGCCTGGAGTTCGGGTGGGTGTCCCGGTCCCACCAGGACCACAGGAAAACCTGCCGCCTTCAGAACGGGGACCATGTCCTCCCTGGCGGTAAAGACCGCCGTGGCGGGCAGGGCGGTCCGCAGCCGCCGCACCGCTTTTTCATAGAGGGCAGGGGCCGTGACGGAGACCCCATGCTCAGGGGCGGACAAAATGCCCCGAAAGAAGGGGGACAGGCCGCTGTGGTCCAGAACCCGGCGGGCCTGGGCCGAGGAACCCCCGGTGACCAGGTACATCCAGACGTCCTCCACCTTCATCAGAGAGAGGAAGGGGTCCAGTCCGGGCAGGGAAGCCCCGGCCCGGTCCAGCAGGGCTCCGTCAAGGTCAAAAATCGCGCCTTGCAGTCTCATGGCAGTTTCCAGCCCGCTGAGGGGCGTTGTCCTTTCTGAAATATGGATTCCATGCCGCACACTCCCGTCATGGCCACCCAGAACAGGGGAGGGGGCTGCTGATATTATATCAGATTTTGCCCGCAAAATCGCCATAGGAGAAAAAACTTGACAAAATCAAAATTTTTTTCTAAAATATAGCTGTTGTGTAGCAGAAATGCGTAAGTCCGAACCGGACTTGCGCATTTCTTTTTTTGTTGCGCAAACCAAAATTCAAATGGGGAATGCGCCGAGTTCTGCTCCGAGGTGCGTTGGGCCCCATGGAGTTTTGCGCGGCATTCGATTCATAGGAGGAAGATCATAGCATGGAACAAGAGAACAATCAATTTTTGGTCACCGAGCGGGTGGGGAAGCTGATGCTGAAGTTCGCGGTCCCCTGTGTCATATCCCTGCTGGTGGCGGCCCTCTACAACATTGTGGACCAGGCTTCATCGGTTGGGGCGTGGGCATGCTGGGCAACGGAGCCACCAACGTGGTCTTTCCCCTGACGGTAGCGGCGCTGGCCGTGGCCACCATGATCGGGGACGGCGCCTGCTCCTTCGTCAGTATCAGCCTGGGCCGCCGGGACCAGGAGAGCGCCCACCGCACCGTGGGCAACGCCGTGGTCCTTGCCCTGGGCAGCGGTCTGGTCCTGGCTGCGGTCTATCTGGCGGCCAGAGATCCCATCCTGCGCCTATTCGGCGCCACGGAGAGCAATTACGCCTATGCCTGGGACTACTTCACCTGGATCAGCCTGGGCATTCCCTTCTATATGTTCGGCCAGACCATGAACCCCATCATCCGCTCCGACGGCAGCCCCCAGTTTGCCATGATATCCACCCTGGCGGGAGCGGTTGCCAACGTGATCCTGGACCCCATTGCCATCTTTGTATTGGGCTGGGGCGTAAAGGGAGCGGCCATTGCCACCGTGGCGGGCCAGATCATCACGGCTGGGCTGGCGCTCTGGTACCTGGGCCGGATGAAGGCGGTGCGGCTGAGACGGGGCAGTTTCCCGCTGCGCGCGTCGCTGATGGGGAAATTTATCCCCCTGGGCTTCTGCAGCTTTTTAAGCCAGATCTCCCTGGTCATCGCCATGGCCACTACCAACAATATGCTGCGGCTCTACGGCGGACAGTCTATCTATGGAGAGGATATTCCCCTGACGGTGCTGGGCATCGTAATGAAGGTGTTCCAGATCGTCATCTCCATCGTGATCGGAATGGCGGCGGGCTGTATCCCTGTGGTGGGCTTCAACTTCGGCGCCCGGCGGTTTGAACGGGTCCGGGAGCTGATGTGGAAGCTGCTGTCCGCCGAGGCGGTTCTGGGCGTGATCTCCTTTGTGCTGGTGGAGGCCTTTCCCCGGCAGCTGATCGGGCTTTTTGGCAGCGAGAGCCAGCTGTACGAGCAGTTTGCCGTCCTCACCTTTCGGATCTACCTGTGTATGATCGTGCTGGCCTGCGTCAACAAGGCTTCCTTCATTTTCCTGCAATCCCTGGGGAAACCGATCCAATCCACCTTTTTGTCCCTGTTCCGGGAAGTGATCCTGGCGGTCCCCCTGGTAGTGCTGCTGCCCCGGGCCTTTGGACTGATGGGTGTGCTGTATTCCATGCCGGTGTCCGATGTGGCGGCCTTTTTCGCGTCGGTCTGGATCGTCCTTCAGACAGACCGGCAGCTGAAGAAGGCAATCGCCGCGGAAAAAGCCAAAACATAACAAAAACAAGGGAATCACAAAAATTTTTCTTACATCTCCTGTGAAAATATGCTATATTTTAATTAAAACAGCGTGTGGTTTACAGGAGTGCGCCCCGGAAGGGACAGTGTAAGCCGCACGTTGCTGTCATTGACAGAAACAGCAGGAGGTGTGGACAGATGTATCAGGTAGGAGCGCTGATCGTCTATGGCGCGGAGGGCGTCTGCCGGGTGGAGTCCGTAGGCCCGCTGGAGATGCGGGGAGCCCAGAAGGGGACCAGCTACTATACTCTGGCCCCCCTGTTCCGGGCGGGAAAGATCTTCACGCCGGTGGATACCACGGTCTATACCAGACCGGTCATGACCCGGGAGGAGGCGGAGGCCCTCATCGACCGGATCCCGGAGATCCCGGCGGAAGTTTATGAGAGCAACAACCCCCGCCTGCTCAACGAGCACTACCAGGCATTGCTGAAGAGCTATGACTGCGTGGACTTGGTGCGGCTGATCCGGGCCATCTACGCCAAGGGCCGGGGTGCGGCACAGCGGGGGCGGCATCTGGGCCAGGTGGATGAGCGGACCTTCAAACGGGCCCAGGATATGCTCCACGGGGAACTGGCCGCGGCCCTGGGCATTGCTCCGGACCGGGTGGCGGAGTATATCAGCCGCCGGGTGGAAGAACTGGAGCAGAGCAGCGTTCGGGAAGAAAAGAACTGAACGGCAGGAACTGTCAAGGAGGAACACTTTATGGAGAAGAAGATCATTACCGTCAGCCGGGAATTTGGCAGCGGCGGTCGGAGCATCGCCAAGGAGCTGGCCAACCGGCTGGGCTGGAGCTATTACGACAAGGAACTGGTGAAGGAGGTGGCGGCCAAGACCGGCTTCGACCCTGCCTTCATTGAGGACCGGGGAGAGTTTGCCTCCACCGGCAGCATCCTGTCCTATGTCCTCTCGGGCCAGGGAACGCCGGGGGTTATGAAGGGCATGTCCGCCTCCGACTTTCTGTGGTGCATCCAGAGGGATGTGATCGCGGAGCTGGCGGAGAAAGGCAACTGCGTCATCGTGGGCCGCTGCGCCGACTATATTTTGCGGGAGCGGGAGGACTGCTTCCACGTCTTTGTCCACGCGCCCATGGCCTTCCGGGCGGAGCGTATCGTCCGCCTGTACGGCCAGTCGGAACGGAGCCCGGAGCAGCGCCTCCAGGACAAAGACAAAAAGCGCAGGGTCAACTATAAACACTATACCGGCAGGGACTGGGGCGTGTGCCAGAATTATCATCTGTCCCTGGACAGCCAGGCGCTGGGCGTGGAGCGGTGCCCGGACATTATTTTGGCCGCTGCCGGCCTGTCGGGCGAAAAAAAGGAAAATTGAGACTGGCTTTTTCCGGCAGAATCAAGTATACTTGCTTTTGTCTGCTGACAAAGCGTTTCTGGATCAAAGGTCCGGACCGCGGCGCGGTCCGGACCTTTTTGTATGCTGCAATTGGGAGAGGATATGTTATGGACAAACGGGCGCTGGGCCACCTGGCCGCTCTGTTTACGGTTTTGAATTGGGGCACTACCTTCATCGCCACCAAGATCCTGCTGCGGGCCTTTACCCCGGCGGAGATCCTGATTTTCCGCTTTGTCTTGGGTGTGGCGGCCCTGTTCGTGGCCTGTCCCCATCTGCTTCGGGTGCGGGACCGGCGGCAGGAGCTGACCTTTGCCGCCGCCGGCTTGACGGGAGCCTGTCTCTACTATCTGATGGAAAATATCGCCCTGTCCTATACCACGGCCGCCAACGTCGGGGTCATCGTCACCGCCGCCCCCTTGTTCACTGCCCTCTTCGCCTGGGCGGCGGGCAAGGAGGAGGGGCGGCCCAGCGTCCGGTTCTTCCTGGGCTTCGTCACCGCCATGGCGGGCATCTGCCTCATCAGCTTTCCGAGCCTGTCCGCGGTGTCTCTGGACTGGCGGGGCGATCTGCTGGCTTTGGGGGCTGCGGCGGTATGGGGGGTGTACTCCCTGCTGGTCCGGCAGATCGGGACCTACGGCTACTCGGTGCTCCAGACCACCCGGCGCACCTTCCTGTACGGTCTGGTCTTTATGCTCCCCGCTGTCTTTCTGATGGATTTTCGGTGGGGGCTGGAGCGGTTTGCCGACCCGCTCTACACGGGGACCTTCCTCTATCTGGGCATCGGGGCCTGCGCCCTGTGTTTCGTTACCTGGGGCTTTGCCGTGGGTGTGCTGGGTGCAGTGAAGACCAGCGTGTACATCTATCTCTCACCGGTCATCACCTTGGTCTGCTCAGCGGCAGTCCTCCACGAGTCCATGACCCCCGCCTCCCTGGGAGGCGCGGTCCTGACTCTGCTGGGCCTGATCCTGTCCCAGTGGGACGCTCTGCGGGGGAAGAGAACGGCGGAAGAGAAGGTGGAGCGATTAGCTTGAGCGCTCCCTTTGGCATTATTTGGGTTGCGATAAAAAACGCACTGAGTATCATGATACTCAGCGCGTTTTTTATGTCATTCAGGCCGCTCCGGGTCATCTGCCGGAGCCTTTGACGGAATGTCCTCAGGGAGAGATGCGGTCCGCTTTCTCACGTCCTCCCGCACCATTTGGTAGCAGGCGGCGGCCAGGGGGACGGCCAGCAGCATACCGAAGATGCCCAGAATACCGCCGCCCACGGTGACGGCAACCAGCACCCAGATGCCGGGCAGACCGATGGAGGAGCCTACCACCTTGGGGTAGATCAGGTTGCCCTCCAGCTGCTGGAGTACCACGATGAATACCAGAAACAGCAGGGCCTTGACCGGGGAGACGGTGAAGATCATAAAGGCGCCCACCCCCGCGCCGATGTAGGCGCCCGCCACCGGGATCAGCGCGGTGAAGCCGATCAGGGCTCCCACCATAGTGGCGTAAGGGAAGCGGAACAGCAGCATCCCAGCCATGCACAGCAGGCCCAGGATCACCGCCTCGGTACACTGGCCCACCAGGAAGCGGCGGAAGCAGCCGTTCAAGGTCCGCAGGAAATACATCAGCCGTTCGTACCAGCCGGGCTTCAGATAGGTCCGCAGCAGCAGGGAGGCTTGGCGGCTCAACCGCTCCTTGTCCATCAACAGATAGATGGAGAAGATCAGACTGATGACGGAGGTAAAGGCGGCGGAGAACAGGGAGGAAAACAGAGAGAGGACCGAACCCATGACGCCGCCCAACCCCTGGCCCAGCCATTTCAGGGCGGTTGACAGGGCCTCCCGCCAGTCTACGGTGCCGTCGGTGAGGGCGGCGCCGTAGGAATTGAGGATCAGGGACAGATCCAGATTCTTGTTCAGCAGTACGCCCAACTCCTCCGCCAGGGGGGCGGCCTTTTGGAGCAGCAGCCCCACGCACTGCACCAGCTCCGGCAGGATCATTCGGACGATCAGAAAGACCAGACCGGCCAAGCTGGCAAAGGCCAGCAGCAGACAGACGGGGCGGCGGATTCCGGCGGCGGCTCCGGCCCCGCGGGGGAAGCAGTGCCGCTCATAAAAGCTCATCAGGATATTGACCGCGTAGGCGATGACACCGCCAAGCAGAAGGGGGGAGGCGGCTCCCACCGCCAGGGAAGCCAGGTGGCAGAAGGGTCCCCAATAGTGGATCGCCAGATACAGGATAAACAGAGTGACTCCACACCGGAGCCAAAGCTTCCATTCTTGCTTCATAGTGACCTCCGGGATCACGGAAAACTCGGGGGACTGGGGCGGCTTACAGGCCCTCCATCATGTTGACCCGCAGATAGCCGCCCTCCACATTGGTCTCGGCGATAAACTGGGGGACGGCGGGGACCAGGATCTCACGCTCACCGCCCCGGACCACATAGACGTTGTTGGCGGGCAGGTTCATGATGTCGGCGATCTTGCCCAGCACCTTGCCGGACTGGGCGTCCCGGACTTCCAGCCCCATGAGATCGGCCAGGAAGAAGCTGCCCTCAGGCAGGGCCGCGTCCTTCCGGTCAATATACAGGATGGCGTTCCGCATGGACAGGGCACTGGGCACGTCGGTGACCCCCTCCAGCTTCAGGATGACCATGTTTTTGTGAACTCTGGCCCGCTCCACCTTGATGGGCCAGTGGGCCTGGTCTACATACAGGGTCTTGAACTGGCACAGAAATTCCGGAGAGTCCGCCCAGGGCTGGACCCGTACTTCGCCCATGATGCCGTGGGTGTTGGTGATCTTTCCCACTTCCAGATATTGTTCCGGCATATTATGATCCTCCGTTGTGGTAAGTTGTATATGATGTGATGTGTAAATTTTAGTTTATGGATGTATTATGGGGCGTCGGGGACGCCGCCCCCTACGCACGGTTCACAATATGGCTTCGTAGGGGGCGGCCTCTGGACGCCCCGTCCGTAGGGCGGCCCCTTGGGGCCGCCGCCAAAATACGGCGGGGGCAAGCCCCCGCCCTACCAAGCCCTCACCCTACATGAAACGATAAACTAAAATTTACACTTGATTGAAGTAATTCAGATAAAACAAAGGCGCAGGAAAACTACCTGCGCCTTTGTTTTAGTCTACGATCTCCACAGAGACGCGTTTTCCGGACCGCTGAGCCACAGAGCGGATCAGGACACGAATCTCCTTGGCGATGCGGCCCTGGCGGCCGATCACCTTGCCCATGTCCTCAGGGGCGACCCGCAGCTCCAGAACGGTCTCTCCATCGCCCTCGACCTCGTTGACGGAGACCTGTTCGGGGTGCTCCACCAGGTTCTGGGCCACGTAGGTCAGAAGCTCTTTCATTGCGTGTAAAACCTCCAGCCTTACAGCGCGCCGGCCTTTTTCAGCAGGTCACGGACGGTCTCGGTGGGCTGAGCGCCGGTCTTGATCCAGGCCTGAGCGCGGTCCACGTCCACCTTCAGCTCGGCGGGGGTGACAACGGGATTGTAAGTGCCGATCT
Source organism: Pseudoflavonifractor phocaeensis (assembly GCF_021531375.1). Taxonomy (GTDB): domain Bacteria; phylum Bacillota; class Clostridia; order Oscillospirales; family Oscillospiraceae; genus Lawsonibacter; species Lawsonibacter phocaeensis_B. The sequence continues at coordinate 25,586 of NZ_JADYTU010000008.1, read as the reverse complement.
CCTCGATGAAACGGCCGTCGCGGGGATAACGGGAGTCAGCCACCACGATGCGGTAGAAGGGAGCCTTCTTGGCGCCCATACGACGCAGTCTGATTTTAACCATTTATATTCACCTCCAAATGTGTTTGTAAATTTTATATGGAAAGCGCCCGCGGCGCTTCACCAACGATCAAAAGGGCATCCCAGGCATTCCGCCCATTCCGGGGAAACCTCCCCGGCCGCCTTTTTTGCCCATCATCTTCCGCAGATTTTTGGGCAGCTTGCCGCCGGAGAACTGCTTTGTCATGGCCTGGAGCATCTCAAACTGCTTCAGCAGACGGTTCACGTCCACCACCTGGGTGCCCGAGCCGGCGGCGATGCGCTTTTTCCGGCTGGAATTGAGGACGTTGGGGTTCTCACGTTCGTAGGGAGTCATGGACAGGATGATGGCCTCCATCTGCTGAAGAAGCTTCTCGTCCATGGTGGCCCCCTCCAGATCGGAGGCCTTGACGCCGGGGAGCATCCCGGCGATCTCTGTCAGAGAGCCCATGTTCTTCAGCTGGGTCATCTGGTCGTAGAAATCAGTGAGCGTGAATTTGTTTTTCCGCAGCTTCTCCTGAAGCTCCAGGGCCTTTTGCTGGTCAAAGCTCTGCTCCGCCTTCTCAATGAGGGAGAGCATGTCGCCCATGCCCAGAATGCGGCTTGCCATCCGGTCGGGGTGGAACACCTCGATCTGGTCCAACTTCTCGCCCATGCCCACAAACTTGATGGGCTTCCCGGTGACAGCCTTAATGGACAGGGCCGCGCCGCCTCGGGCGTCGCCGTCCAGCTTGGTCAGCACCACGCCGTCGATGTCCAGGGCGTCGTCAAAGGCCTTGGCGGCGTTCACCGCGTCCTGGCCGATCATAGCGTCCACCACAAGCAGGATCTCGGTGGGGTTGACGGCGGCTTTGATGTTCCGCAGCTCGTCCATCAGCTCCTCGTCCACATGGAGCCGGCCGGCGGTGTCCAGGAACACCATGTCGTTGCCGTGCTTGACCGCATGCTCCACGGCAGCCTTGGCAATGTCCACCGGATCGGTCTGTCCCATCTGGAAAACGGGGATGCCTAACTGCTCGCCCACGACCTCCAACTGCTTGATGGCGGCTGGGCGGTAGATATCACAGGCGGCCAGCAGAGGCCGCTTGCTGTTTTGCTTTTTCATCAGGCCGGCCAGCTTGGCTCCGTTGGTGGTCTTGCCGGCGCCCTGAAGACCCACCATCATGATCACCGTGGGGGGCTTGGAGGCAATGGTCAGCTTGGCGCTGGTGCCGCCCATCAGCTCGGTTAACTCCTGGTTGACGATCTTGATGATCATCTGGGCGGGGGAGAGGGCTTCCAGTACATCGGCCCCTACCGCCTTTTCGGTGACCTGGGCGATGAACTGTTTGACCACCTTGTAGCTGACGTCGGCCTCCAGCAGAGCCAGACGGATCTCACGCATGGCCTCCTTGACGTCGGCCTCGGACAGCCGGCCCTTGCCCCGCAGCTTTTTAAAGGCCGCGGACAGCTTTTCGGAAAGTCCTTCAAATGCCATGGGTTACTCCTTCAAAAGGACGTCGGCGGTGTCCCGGATGCGGAGGGAGAGGCCCTCCATCTCCTCGTCGTCACGCCGGGCGGCCAGATCGGCCAACTGCTGGGCGTCGTCCCGCACCTGCCGGAGCTGCTCCGTCATGGTGTGGAACCGCTTGATGAGCCCGGTCTTGTCCTCCAGATCGGTGAGGATGGCCTCGGCCCGGACGATGACGTCCCGGACCCCCTGGCGGGTGATGTTGTAATTCTCCGCGATCTCCCCCAGGGACAGGTCCTCATTGTAGTAGAGGTCGTAGAACTCCTTTTGCCGGTCCGTCAGCACATCGCCGTAAAAATCGAACAGCATGGCCATGCGGTACGCCTGGTTTTTCATAGCTCCCGACCTCCTTAAACTCAAAAATGTAAAGCTGATTAACTTTACAAACGGAATCATAGCACATTTCGTTCTGTTTGTCAAGCCAAATTCCTTGTCAACCAATGACCCCACCTTTGGTATATTCACCCAGAGACAGGGGAAAACTGAACCGAAATGAACGAAGGATAAATTTTAGTTTTAGTTTATGGATGTATTATGGGGCGTCGGGGACGCCGCCCCCTACGCACGGTTTACAATATGGCTTCGTAGGGGGCGGCCTCTGGACGCCCCGCCCGTAGGGCGGCCCTTTGGGGCCGCCGTCAAAATGGCAGCCGTCAGACGGCGGGGGACGATTCCCCCGTCGGGGGGAAATGGCCGAAGGCCAAAAGGGGGAGGAATAAGCCCCCGCCCTACCAAGCCCTCACCCTACATGAAACGATAAACTAAAATTTATTCGTTTCCGGGAGGTATTCCATGTCCAACACACTAAACGTCCCAATGGACGACGCACATTTGAGAAACCATGCAATGAACGCGGCCCGGGAACTGAAACCGTGGGGCGCTGTCTCCGTCAGAGAGCTGGAGCGCACCATCCGCGCCTCCCTGATACAGACGGAGGCGTGCTGCCGCCGGCTGATCCAATGGAGCGCCGGCCGGACCACGCTGCCCCCGGCGGTGGAATGGCTGCTGGACAACCGCTATCTGGCTGTGCGGGAGGGGCGGGAGGCCGTGCTGGCCTTTCGCCGGGGCCGTCCCCTCCGTGGGGCGAAGGGGGGCGGCAGTCTGCTCTGGCGCTGCGCCCAGGGACTGCTGTGGGCAGCCCCCGACCTGGACAGCGGGCGGGTAGCCCGGTATCTGGACGCGTTCCAGGGGGAGCGGCCCTTGACCGAGCGGGAATTGTCACTGATGGTCCCCGCCCTGGCCGGCGTACTGGTCCAGCGTCTGGCTGACCTGTGCGGCAATGTTGAGGCTTTAACGGCGGGAAAGGGGGACGCGCGGGATTTTGAGACGCTGTTTTCCGCCTTGCGGGCCCTGTCCTCCGCCAACTGGGGGCCGGTGCTGGAGAATGCCAGCCGGGTGGAGGCCATCCTGCGCCAGGACCCCTCGGGCCACTACCCCCACATGGACGAGGACAGCCGCCGCCGCTACCGCCAGCGGGTATGCCGTCTGGCCAGACGGTACCGTATGGAGGAGAGCCAGGCGGCCCGCCGCGCCCTGGATCTGGCCCGGAAGGGGGAAGGCGCCCGGCGCCACATCGGCTGGTATCTCTACCGCCAGCCCCTGGGACGGAGAGAGTACCTGCCTTCCGGGGCGGGCTATATCTGGGCGGTGTGCGGCCTGTCCCTGCTGGCGGCCCTGGCGCTTGGGATCTGGGCGGGCTCCTTTGCCATCGCCGTGCTTCTGCTGTTCCCCCTGTCCGACATCGTGAAAAATACCCTGGATTTCGCTCTGGTCCGGCTGGTGCCTCCCCGTCCGGTGCCCCGGATGGAGCTGCGGGAGGGAATCCCAACCGAAGGCCGGACTCTTTGTGTCGTGGTGGCCCTGCTCACCGGGGAGGACAGCGGTCCCAAGCTGGCCACACTCCTGGAACGGTACCGCCTTGCCAACCGGGACGCGGGGGAGGAGCTGCGCTTTGGCATCCTGGCCGATCTGCCCGACAGCGGGACCCCCATGGGGGAGGAGGGATGCGTCTGGAAAGACAGCGCCAAACGGGCGGTGGAGGCGCTGAACGAGACATACGGCGGGGGCTTCTATCTCTTCTTCCGCCGGCCTCAGTTCAGCCCCCGGGACGAGCGGTATATGGGCTGGGAGCGGAAGCGCGGGGCCTTGCTCCAGCTGGTCCGCCTGCTGAAGGACCGGCCCACCGGTCTGGAGGTGGAGGCGGGGGACCGGGAGGCGCTGAAGGGCACCCGGTTTGTCATTACCCTGGACTCGGATACCAGCCTGAACGTGGGCACCGCTCGGGAACTGGTGGGAGCCATGCTCCATCCGCTGAACCAGCCGGTGGTGGACCGAAAGCGGCGGATCGTGACGTCGGGCCACGGGCTGTTCCAGCCCCGGGTGGCGGTGGATCTGGAGGCGGCCAACCGTTCCTTCTTCTCCCGGGTCTTTGGCGGCCTGGGAGGTGTGGACCCCTACGGCTCCACCGCCAGCGACGTGTACCACGACCTCTTTGACCAGGGGACCTACACCGGAAAAGGCATCTTCCAGGTGGACGCCTTTTATACCTGCCTGGACCGCCGCTTCCCCGACAACGCCGTTTTGTCCCATGACCTGCTGGAGGGCAGCTATCTGCGGGCGGGCCTGCTGGGGGAGGTGGAGCTTACCGACGGCTGCCCCTGGAAGGTGTACAGCTACTTTGCCCGCCTCCACCGCTGGGTCCGGGGGGACTGGCAGCTGCTGCCCTGGCTGCCGCGCCGGGTGCCCGACGGCCGGGGCGGGAAGGAGGACAACCCCCTGACCCCGCTGGCCCGGTGGAAGATCTTTGACAACCTGCGCCGGTCCCTGTCTCCAGTGTTCACCCTGACCGCCCTGGTGCTGGGTATCTGCCGGTGGGACGCGGCCTTTGCCTGGGCGGGGGGCATCGCCGTGGTGGCCGCCGCCTCCAATCTGCTGCTGTCCGGGGCCGAGCTGGCCGCCCGGCGGCGAAGCGGCAGACACCGGCGCTACCACTCCACCGTCATCGCCGGACTGGCGGGGGCGGTGCTCCAGACCGCCCTCCAGCTGCTGTTCCTGCCCTACCACGCCTATATCTCCGCCACCGCCGCCTGCACCGCCCTGTGGCGTATGGGAGTCTCCCACCGGGACCTGCTGGCCTGGGTGACAGCGGCCCAGACGGAAAAGGGGAAGGACGGCCTGTGGTCCTGCTTCAAAGCCCTGTGGTTCTCCGTGGCGGTGGGGCTGTTCACCCTGATCTTTGCCCGGCTGCGCCTGGGGATGGCGGTGGGCTTCCTGTGGATGCTGGCTCCCGCCCTGGCCTGGGCGATGAGCCAGCCCGCCGCCGGGCGGACGAAGCTGTCCCCCGCCGACCGGGCCTTCCTCCTCCACGAGGCCACCCTGATCTGGCGGTATTTTGCCGACTTCCTCCGGCCAGAGGACCACTGGCTGCCGCCGGATAACTGGCAGGAGCAGCCCGGCCCCCTGCTGGCCCGGCGGACCTCCCCCACCAACATCGGCCTGGCCCTGCTGTCCGCCATGGCGGCGGCGGATCTGGACCTGCTGCCCCGAAAACGGGCGGTGGAGCTGATCGCCCATATTCTGGACACGGTGGAGGGGCTGGACAAGTGGAGGGGGCACCTGTACAACTGGTACGACACCGGCTCCCTGCGTCCCCTTCACCCCCGGTATGTGTCCACGGTGGACAGCGGCAACCTGCGGGGCTGCCTCATCGCCCTGCGGGAGGGCCTGTACGAGTGGGAAGAAGGGGAGTTGGCCCGCCGGGCGGGGGAGCTGGCTGAGGCCATGGACTGCGCCCCTCTCTATGACCGGGAGCGGAAACTATTTTCCATCGGCTATGAGGCGGAGCGGGACAAGCTCACTGACGGGTACTACGACCTGATGGCCAGCGAGGCCCGGCAGACCAGCTATATCGCCGTGGCCCGGGGCGAGGTGGAGCCCCGGCACTGGCGGCGGCTGGGCCGGATGCTGCTGGGGGACAACGACTACAGCGGCATGGCCTCCTGGACCGGCACCATGTTTGAATACTTCATGCCCAACCTGCTGCTGCCCTGCGAGCCCAACTCCTTCCTCTATGAGACCCTGGCCTTCTGCGTCTATGCCCAGAAGCGGCGGGGAAGCCGGACCGGGACCCCCTGGGGCATCTCCGAGTCGGGGTTTTACGCCTTCGACCCGGCCATGAATTACCAGTACAAGGCCCACGGAGTTCAGGCCCTGGGGCTGAAGCGGGGGCTGGACTCCGAGCTGGTGGTCTCCCCCTACTCCTCCTTCCTGGCCCTGCTGCTGGCCCCCCGCAGTGCCCTGCGGAATCTGCGCCGTCTGCGGGACATGGGGCTGGAGGGCCGCTGCGGCCTGTACGAGGCGGTGGACTACACCCCCTCCCGCCTGCCCGCCGGAGAAACCTACGAGGTGGTCCGCTCCTATATGGCCCACCACCTGGGCATGAGCCTTGTGGCGGTGGACAACGTCCTCCGGGACAACATCATGCAGCGCCGCTTCATGAGGGACCGGGACATGGCCGCCTACCGGGAGCTGCTCCAGGAGCGGGTGCCCGTGGGCGCGCCGGTCATGCGCCAGGGGGAGCGGGACATCCCGGAAAAGCCCAAGCCGGCCGCCGGCCCCGGTCTGGAGCGGGCGGGGGAGCGCTGGGGCCGTCTGGAGTCCCGGTGCCATCTGGTGTCCAACGGAAGCTGGTCCGTCCTGGTCCGGGACAATGGCCTCACCGACTCCCGGCTGGGGGAGGACCGGATCACCCTGGCACGGCCGGGGGAGTACTATGGACCGGCGGGGGTATCCTTCTTCTTTCAGGGGGCGGAGGGCCTTGTGGGTCTGACCCCGGCGCCCCTGTACCAGGAGGGGGAGTACCGCTGGGAGTTTTACGCCTCCGGTGCCGCCTGGACGCTGAAGCGGGGAGAGCTGTCCGCCCGGACCGAGCTGTCTGTCCCCCGGCGGGAGAATGGGGAACTGCGCCGGGTTGAGCTGAGCTGGGAGGGCCGGGCTCCTCTGGAGGGAGAGCTGCTGGTATACCTGGAGCCGGTCCTCTGCCCGCTGGCGGATTTTGAGGCCCACCCGGCCTTTTCACGCCTGTTTCTGGAGGGACAGGCCACCGGGGAGGGGGCCGTCTTTCATCGCCGGTCCCGGAGCGGGGGACGGGAGCCTGTCCTGGCTCTGGCCTGGGAGGGGGAGGAGGCCAGCCTGGCTCTGGACCGGAGCGCCGCCCTGGGCCGAGGGGGCCTGCGGGCCCTGCCCTCCCGAAGACAGGGAGAGCTGGGCCGGGGGATCGGCGCGGACCCATGCCTCATGGTCCGCTTCCCCGTTGCCTTGCAGCCCGGGGAGCGGGCGGACTTTGCCATGGCTTTGGCGGTGGGGGACAGCCCCGCCGCGGCTCTGGAGGGAGCCCGCCGGGTCCTCAGGGGGGAAGAGCCGGGCAGTCTGGCTCCGCTGGTCCGGCGGCTGGCCCTGTCGGAGCGCCAGGCCCTGGAGGGCTTTCGGCTGCTGGACAAGCTGGCGGCGGTGGAGGAGGCGCGGGAGCGACCGCCCCAGTCCGCTCTTTGGCCCTTCGGGATCTCCGGTGACCTGCCCATTGCCGCCGGAGCGGTGGCCGGGCGGGAGGAGGGGGAGCAGGCCCTCCTGTGGTGCCGGTGGCACCAGATGCTGACCCGCTCGGGCTATCCCTTTGACCTGGTTTTGCTGGTGGAGGAGGGGGGCGATTACCGCCGTCCCCTGCGTACCGCCATTCTGGAGGGCCTGAAGGAACTGGGAGCCGAGTCCGCCCTGGGAGCTAAAGGCGGCGTCCATCTGGTGGCTTCGGAGGGGACTCCGGCGGTGCTGGCCTGGGCCAAGGCGGTGCTGCCCCTGCCCCGGGAGGAGACGGGGAGCGCGGGGAAAGAAGAGACAGCTCCCCCTCCGCCTGTGAAGCTGTCCTCCGGTCCCGCACCCTGGACGGCGGCGGAGGGCGCCTTCACCATCCGGACCGGAGACCGGCTGCCCCCAGTAGGCTGGAGCCAGATCTTGTGCAACCCGGAGTTTGGCTGGCTTACCGATGAGACGGGAGCGGGCTTTTTGTGGACCGGGGGCAACGCCCGGGAGAGCAGGCTGACCCCCTGGCCCAACGATCCCCTGGCGGTGGGCGGTCCGGAGCGGATCGTCCTGGAGCTGGAAGGAGAGGAGATCTCTGTCTTTGCCGACGGAGACGGCTTTCCCTGCACGGTCACCTACGGCCCCGGCTTCGCCCGGTGGGAAAAGGAACTGAAGGGGGCCTCCCTGACCACCCGGGGTTTCGTCCCGGCGGCGGAGAACTGCCGCATTTTGACCTTTGAGCTGACGGGGACCTCCGGAGTGCTGAAGGTCTGTCCGGCGGGTCGGGAGCCTTTGACCCATCCCCTGTCCCGGGACCTGCCCATGACCCTGGTGACCACCCCCGGGAAACGGGGGCCGGAGTACCGGTTTTCCGCCCGCCGGTATGTCCAGACCTGCCGGGAGACCCTGGATTGGTGGAAGGGCCGGGTGTCCGCCCTGACCGTCGCCACGCCGGACCCGGCTCTGGACCGGTATCTGGGAGGCTGGTGCCTGTACCAGGTCATCGCCTGCCGGCTGATGGCCCGGACCTCCCAATATCAGAACGGCGGGGCTTACGGCTTCCGGGACCAGCTTCAGGATGTGGCCGCCCTGGTGTACACCAGCCCGGACCGGGTCCGGGAGCAGCTCCTGCTGGCCGCATCCCGCCAGTTTGAGGAGGGAGACGTCCAGCACTGGTGGCACCCGCCCAAGGGGGCCGGGGTGCGGACCCGGATCAGCGACGATCTGCTGTGGCTGCCCTGGGTGCTGTGCCGATACTGTACCGTCACCGGGGATTGGGGGGTGTTGGAGGAACCCGTTCCCTATCTGACCTCCCCGCCTCTGGCCGCGGAGGAGATGGAGCGGTACGAGGTGCCCAAAGTCAGCGAAAAAACAGACACCCTGTACCGCCACGCACTGGCCGCTATCCGCCGGGTGTTGGAGCGGGGGCCGGGGGTCCACGGCCTGACCCTCATGGGGGGCGGCGACTGGAACGACGGCATGAACCGGGTAGGCGCGGGAGGCCGGGGAGAGTCGGTGTGGCTCACCTGGTTTCTGGTGGTGGTGCTGCAGGACTTCGCCCCCCTGTGCCGCCGTATGGGGGAGGAGAAAACCGAAGAGGAGCTGCTGGACCGGGCGGAGGAGTATCTGTCTGCCGCCCACCGCTCCTGGGACGGGGCGTGGTACCGCCGTGGCTACTATGACGATGGGAACCCTCTGGGCTCTGCCCAGAGCCGACGGTGCCAGATCGACTCCATCGCCCAGTCCTTTGCCGCCCTGCCCCGGGGGACGGACCGGGCCAGGGCCGACCAGGGGGTGTCCGCCGCTCTGGAGCGGCTCTTTGACCGGGAGCGCCAGGTGGTGCGGCTCTTCGACCCGGCTTTTGACGGCGGAGAGGACCGGGACCCGGGATATATCAAGGGCTACCCCGCCGGCGTCCGGGAGAACGGGGGGCAGTACACCCATGCCGCCGTCTGGCTGGCGCTGGCCTGCTTTCGGCTGGACCGGCCCGGGGACGGCTGGGAGATCCTGAAAGCCCTGCTGCCCGAGCACCACCCGACGGAGCACTACCGGGGGGAGCCCTATGTCATTGCCGCCGATGTGTCCCACGCCCCCGGCCGGGAGGGCCGGGCGGGCTGGAGCTGGTACACCGGGGCGGCGGGTTGGTACTGGCAGGCGGCGGTCCGGGAGCTGCTGGGTCTGGAGGTCCGGGAGGGAGTCCTGCGGGTGGAGCCCCGCCTGCCCCCGGACTGGCCGGGCTATTCCGCCCGTTGGACCCTGCCCGGAGGCCTGCTCCGCATCGAGGTGAAGCGGACGGGCAGTCCTTCCGTCCTGCTGGACGGAGTACCGACACCCCAGGGTGTGGCGCTGCCGGAGATCACGGGAGAACACCGTCTGGAGGTCACGGTTTAAAGAAAAAACCTCCCGCCGGCCAGAGGCCGGCGGGAGGGCGGAGCGGTTATTCTTTTTTCGCGGCGATAAACAGGTTGGGCGGGGCGGGGAAGAGGTTTTCCCGGTCCAGCACGGTGAAGCCGGCCTGGGCGACGGCCTGCTCCAGGCCCTTCATGCGGTAAAAGGCCACATAGGGCATGGAGCCGGTGCGGCTCTTGATGAACTTTTTGATCCCCACTTTGGTGACGGTCTGGCCCAGGCAGTCAGTGGCGGAGAGGAACAAGCCGCCCGGCTTCAGCAGCTCGCGGATGCGGGCCAGCACCTCCCGGGGGTTGTCCACATAGCACAAAACGTTAAAAGCGGTGACCACGTCAAAGCTGCCGGGCTCTAGACAGGGGTCAAACAGGTCGGTCTGGGAGATCTCCACATTGGGGACCTTCAAGGCTTCGGCCTTTTCCTTGGCATGGCGCACCATCTCGTCGGAGATGTCGATGGCCCGGATCTGGGCTACATGGGGGGCCATCTGAAAGGTCACGATCCCGGTGCCGCAGGCGAAATCCAGCACCCGGTCTTGGGGCTTCAGGTACTTCAGGGTGTTGGCCGCTGTCCGGGCATAGGCCTCCTCATAGAACGGGCCGATCTGGGTATCGTAGTTTTGGGAGCGCATATTCCAGAAATCCTTGCAGCTGATCATGGGGGGACACGTCCTTTCCAAAATATAGGCTTGTTAGCCTATTATATCGTATCTTCCGGCAAAAGACCACCGTTCTGAGAAAATTTTCTCCCGCGTCAGACAAAAATCAGGCGTTATTCCCCAGCGGGTCCGTAGGAAATACACTTTACTTTTGGCGGCCAGTCGTGGTATGATAACAAAACCATATTCTGTATGCAGCGAGGGAGGACTTTCCTCGCCATTCCCCCGGAGAAAGGAACATTATTCTATGTCACAAGTGAAGCGCCGGGAGCTGTTCCCCGGCGTGTGGCTGCGTGCAGTCCACACCAATAAATTTAAAAGCGCCTACCTGTCCGTCACGCTGATGTCCCCTCTGGACCCGGAGACCGCCGGGGCCAACGCCCTGATCCCCTCGGTTTTGCGCCGGGGCACCGCGGTCCACCCGGACATGGAGTCCCTGTCCGCCGCGCTGGACGGACTGTACGGCGGAGCCATTGAGCCGGCGGTCCGCAAGAAGGGCGAGACCCAGTGCGTGGGCTTTGCGGCCAGCTTCCTGGACGACGCCTATGCCCTGGAGGGGGAGCAGATCCTGGAACCCGCCGCCGCCCTGCTGGGCGAGGTGCTGCTGAAGCCCTATACCCAGGACGGGGTGTTCAGCCCCGACTACACCGCCGGCGAGAAGGCCAACCTCCTGGACCGCATCCGGGGCCAGATCAACGACAAGCGGACCTACGCCACCCACCGGCTGACCCAGCTCATGTGCGGGGAGGAGGCCTTCGGGGTGGACAAGCTGGGGGACGAGGCCCATGTGGAGGCCATTACCCCCGCTTCCCTGTGGCAGCGGTATCAGCAGCTGCTGCGGGAGGCCGCCGTGGAGGTCTACTACTGCGGCTCTGCCCAGCCCGACCGGGTGGAGGCGGCCATGCGTTCCGCCCTGGCCGGCCTGCCCGTGAACGGGGACCGGCTGGACCCGGACTGCGAGGTCCGCATCTCCGCCGGCCCGGAGCCCCGGGTGGTGGAGGAGGCCATGGACGTGACCCAGGGCAAGCTGGCCATGGGCTTCCGCACCGGCGGTCTGACCTGCTGGGAGGAGGACTACCCTGCTCTGGTGCTGTGCAACGCCATTTTTGGGGGCACCACCCTGTCCAAGCTGTTCCTGAACGTCCGGGAGAAGCTGTCTTTGTGCTATTACGCCAGCTCCGTGCTGGAGAAGATGAAGGGCCTGGTGCTGGTGTCCTCGGGCATCGAGTTTGACAAGTACCAGCAGGCCCGGGACGAGATCCTGGCCCAGCTGGACAACATCCGGTCGGGCAAGATCGAGGACTGGGAGCTGGAGGGGGCCCGCCGTACCGTCATCAGCGGCAATCTGGCCACGCTGGACGACCAGGCCCGCCAGGAGGAATTCTGGCTGGGACAGGCGGCGGCCGGGCTGGACGAGACCGCCGAGGAGCTGGCCGCCCGGTTTGAGGCGGTGACCCGGGAGCAGGTCATGGAGGCCGCCCGGAAGCTGGAACTGGACACCATCTACTTCCTGAAGGGAAAGGAGGACTGACCCATGGAACAGGTGAATTTTTCCCGGGTGGGGGAGCGGATGTACCACCGGGTGCTGGAAAACGGCCTGAACGTCTTTGTGTTCCCCAAGCCCGAGTTCCGGAAGGGCTACGCCTTTTTCGCCACCAACTACGGCGGCATGGACATGCGCTTCTGTCTGGACGGGGAGTGGCGCCAGACCCCGGCCGGTGTGGCCCACTACCTGGAGCATAAGATGTTCGACACCAAGCAGGGCAATGCCCTCCAGGAACTGGCGGCCAACGGGGCCAGCCCCAACGCCTTTACCAGCTCCGCCATCACCGGCTACTACTTCGAGTCCACCGAGAAGTTTGAGGAGAACCTCCGTATCCTGCTGTCCTTCGTCTCCATCCCCTGGTTCACCCAGGAGAGCGTGGACAAGGAGCAGGGCATCATTGGCCAGGAGATCGGCATGATCGAGGACAACCCCGACTGGAAGGTCTTTATGAACCTGATGGCCGCCCTGTACAAGAGCCACCCCATCCGGGTCAGCGTGGCGGGCAGCGTGGAGTCCATCTCCCGCATCACCGCCGATACCCTGTACGCCTGCCACAAAGCTTTCTATGACCCGGCCAACATGGTGCTGTGCGTGGCAGGCAATGTGGACCCGGAGCACATCTGCGACGTGGCCCGGGAGATCCTGCCCAAGGAGGCCGGACCCATCGCCGTGAAGGACTACGGAGAGAAGGAGCCTGACCGGGCGGCGCAGAGCGTGGTCGAGACCGCCATGGAGGTGTCTACCCCCATCTTCCAGCTGGGCTACAAGGGCGACGTCCCAGAGAAGGGGGAGGGAGGCCTGAAGCAGCAGCTGGTGGGCGAGTTGGCCATGGAGGCCCTGGTGGGCAACTCCAGCCCCCTGTACGCCAAGCTGTACCGGGAGGGGCTCATCAACCAGAACTTCTCCTACGGCTATGAGAGCTATCCCGGCTGCTCCTTCCTGTACGCCGGGGGCGAGTCCCGGGACCCCTACGCCGTCCGCCAGGCGGTGGCCGACGAGGCCGCCCGCATCGGCCGGGAGGGCATCGACGCCCAGCTGTGGGAGCGGCTGAAGAAGGGCGTCTACGGCGCCAAGGTCCGTTCCCTCAACTCCTTTGAAAACCTCTGCGTGGGTCAGGCCCAGGCCTTCTTTGCCGGCTTTGACTTTCTGCGCTTTGCCGACCTGTTCGCCTCCGTCACCAAGGAGGACGGGGAGAAGCTCATTGAAAACTGGGTCACCGGGGAGCGGACCGCCCTGTCTCTGGTGACGCCCAAGAGGGGGAAGGAAGCATGACGAATGTGGTCTCCTTTCCCGGCTTAGGACTGGAATTTGCCCTGAACCGGGTGGCCTTCACCGTTTTGGGCCGCCCCATCTACTGGTACGGCATCATCATCACCTCCGGCCTGCTGCTGGCGGTGTTCCTGTGTATCAAGTGGGGGCCCCGCTTCGGCATCAACGAGGACCAGATCATCGACATGATGCTCTTCGCCGTCCCCGCCGCCCTGGTGGCTATCCGGGCCTACTATGTGGTATTCAATCTGGACCTGTACCGGAGGATGGACGGCTCCCTGGACTGGGGGGCTATCTTCCGGTACAGTGACGGCGGCCTGGCCATCTACGGGGCCATCCTCTCCTCGGTCATCGTGCTGCTGATCTTCTGTCATGTGCGGAAGGTCAGCTTCCTGGCCTTTGCCGACCTGGGGGTCCACGGCCTGTTCATCGGCCAGCTCATCGGCCGCTGGGGCAACTTTATGAACGTAGAGGCCTTCGGCGGCGTCACCACCCTGCCCTGGCGGATGTGCGGGCCCTCCATCGCCCAGTACATGCTGGAGCACGGATATGTGGACGAGGCGGGCGCTCAGGCCATCCTGTCCGGCAATCTGGGCGTACATCCCACCTTTTTGTACGAGTCCCTGTGGAACCTGGCCGGCCTGGTCATGGTCTATTTCCTGGGAAAGAAGCGGAAATTCGACGGCCAGTGCTTCCTGTTCTACTTTTTCTGGTACGGCCTGGGCCGGGCCTGGATCGAGGGGCTGAGGACCGACAGCCTGTACTTCTTTGGACTGGAGCTCTTCGGAACGCCCATCCGCACCTCGCAGATGCTGGCCGTTGTCTCCGCTTTGGCCGCGGGGATCGTGTTGGTCTGGATGTGGCGGCGGAGCCTGCGGCATCCAAAGGAGCTGTATGTGTACCGGCTGGCCGCTCGGCAGGCGGAGGGGGCCGGGGATGCCCCGGAGGGGGAGAACGAGATACAAAGCGAACATCCGTCGGACGAGGAACACCGGCCGCCTGAGGATGATAAAAAGGAGGAATGACCATGGCCGCTGTGATCATGGATGGAAAGGCCCTGGCGGCCAAAATCAAGGACCATGTGCGGGAACAGGTGGAAGGAATGGAGCGGAAACCTGGATTGGCGGTGGTCCTGGTGGGGGAGAATCCCGCCTCAAAGGTCTATGTGAACGGAAAGAAGAAGGACTGCAGCCAGTGCGGCATTTACAGCGAGGAGTATGTTCTACCTGTGGAGACCACCCAGGAGGAGCTGCTGGGCCTGATTGAGATGCTGAACCAGCGGGAGGATATCGACGGCCTGCTGGTCCAGTTCCCCCTGCCGGAGCATCTGGACGGCAAGGCGGTGGAGCTGGCCATCCGGCCGGACAAGGACGTGGACTGCGTTCACCCGGCCAATATGGGCTACCTGGTGATGGGGGAGGAGACCCTTTGGCCCTGCACCCCCGCGGGGGTCATGCGCCTGCTGGCCGAATACGGGATCGACCCCACAGGCAAGCGCTGCGTGGTGGTGGGCCGGTCCAACATCGTGGGCAAGCCCCAGGCCATGCTCATGCTGTGGGGAGACGCTACCGTCACCGTCTGCCACACCAAGACGCCCGATCTGGCGGCGGAGTGCCGTCAGGCGGATATTCTGGTCTCCGCCGCCGGCCACACGGGCCTCATCACCGGCGATATGATCAAGCCGGGGGCCGTGGTGGTGGACGTGGCCGTGAACCGGAACAAGGAGGGAAAGCTCTGCGGCGACGTGGCCTTTGAGGAGGCACTGGAAAAGGTATCGTACATCACTCCGGTGCCCGGCGGCGTGGGCCCGGTGACCCGCGCCATGCTCATGGAGAACACCTTCCGGGCCGCCCGGCGCCACGGGAAGTAACCCGGCGGAGTGCCGCGCCCGTTCTTTAAGCCTGCGTAAATATGACTGACAAGACCACCGGGTCCTTTGTCCGGTGGTCTTTCCTTGCCTTGGCGTGTGCCGGGAAAATAATTTTCTCTCCCGCTGTTCAAAGAGGATGAATTTTAGTATAATATTGTCTGCTGGACATACCGCGCCGTCCTTTGACGCGGTACGCGTTTAGAAAGACAGCCGGACCATAAGAACAAACAGGAAAAAGGAGCGTGCGCCCATGCCGCAGTTCGACCCGCAGAAATATGCCTACCCCTCCCGCCGGAACGTGATCTATGCCCGCCGGGCCATGGCCTGTACCTCGGTGCCTCTGGGGGCCCAGATCGGACTGGATGTGATGAAGGCCGGCGGCAACGCCGTGGACGCCGCCGTGGCCATGGCCGCCGCCATGCCCCTGTTGGAGCCCACGGGCAACGGCCTGGGCTCCGACTGTTTCGCCCTGGTCTGGGTGGAGAAGGAGAAAAAGCTGTACGGACTCAACGCCAGCGGCGTGGCCCCCATGGCCCTCAGCGCCGAAAAGGTGCGGAGTCTGGGATATACGCGGATGCCTGAGGAGGGCTGGCTGCCCGCCATGGTCCCCGGAGCACCCGCCGGCTGGGCGGAGCTGAACCGCAGGTTCGGCACGAAGCCCTTGACGGAGCTCTTCGCTCCCGCCGCCTCCTACGCCCGGGAGGGCTGCCCCGTCCCCGTGAACGTGGAGCCCCAGTGGGTGGAGGACGCCAAGCGCATCGCCGCCGCCATGGAGCGGGACCCGGCCCCCCACGCCTGCTGGTGGAAGTCCTTTATGAAAGAGGACGGCTCCCCCTACCGGGCGGGGGACCTGTTCCGCTGGGAGGAGTACGCCGACACCCTGGAGGAACTGGCGGCCACCGGCTGCGAGAGCTATTACCGCGGGACGCTGATGGAGAAGATCGTCGCATTCAGCCGGGAGACCGGGGGCTATTTCTCCGAGGACGACTTCCGGAACTACCGTCCGGAGTGGGTGGAACCCATCACCGCTGACTACAAGGGCTATACCGTCTGCGAGCTCCCGCCCAACGGCCACGGCATCACCGTCCTTATGGCCCTGAACATCCTGAAGGGGCTGGAACTGCCCGCTGAGAAGGACTGCGCCGACACCTACCACAAGATCCTGGAGGCCATCAAGTTGGCCTTTGCCGACACCAAGACCTATGTGGCGGACCCCCGTTACATGAAGACCTCCGTGGAGGACATGCTGTCTGAGGAATACGCCGCCCGCCGCCGGGCCCTCATTACCGGCGAGGCCCTGACGCCCGAGGCAGGGGACCCCTCCTGCGGCGGCACCATCTACCTGTGCACCGCCGACCCTCAGGGCAACATGGTGTCCTTCATCCAGAGCAACTACACCACCTTCGGCGCCGGCGTGGCCGTCCCCGGCACCGGCATCTCCCTCCAGAACCGGGGCGCCAACTTCTCCCTGGACCCAGACAGCGACAACTGTCTGGCGGGGGGCAAGCGGTCCTACCACACCATCATCCCCGGCTTCATGCTGAAGGACGGGGAGGCAGTGGGCCCCTTTGGGGTCATGGGGGCCTTCATGCAGCCCCAGGGCCATGTGCTGGTGGCGGTGAACACCATCGACTACCACATGAACCCCCAGGAGTGCCTGGACGCCCCCCGGATGCAGTGGGTGGGCGGAAAGCACATCCAGCTGGAACGGGAGGTCCCCGCCCATGTGGGGAAAAAGCTGGCGGAGATGGGCCATGAGGTGGAGGTTTTGAATACCAACATCTCCATGGGCCGGGGCCAGATCATCTGGCGGACGGACAACGGCCTGCTGGCAGGGGGGACCGAGCCCCGGTGCGACGGCACTGTGGCGGCTTGGTGAATTGAGCCCCTTTTGCCGGAGAAATGAGAGGTGAAGCCCTTGGAAAGCCTGTTTTGCTGCCCCCTGTGCTCCGGTCCCCTGGAGCGGGAGGAGCGTCAATACCGCTGCCCCGCCGGCCACTGCTTTGATATTGCCGCCGCCGGGTATACCAATTTGCTGCCCGCCAACCGGAAGCACTCCAAAAATCCGGGGGATGACAAGGAGATGGTGGCGGCCCGGTCCGCTTTTCTGGAGAAGGGATACTACGCCCCTCTGCGGGACGCCCTGTGCGCCCTGGTGGTCCGGGAGTCGGGGGAGGAGCCCAGCCCGGTACTGCTGGACAGCGGCTGCGGCGAGGGCTACTACACCGCAGGGCTGTTCCAGGCGCTGGCCAAGGCGGGAAAAGAGCCCCGGGCGGCCGGGGTGGACCTGTCCAAGTTCGCGCTGCGCCGGGCGGCCAAGCGGCTGCCCCAGGGGGAGTTTGCCGTGGCCTCGGTCTACCGCCTGCCGGCGGCGGACGGGAGCGTGGACGTGCTGACCAATGTGTTCTCGCCCCTGGCGGCGGAGGAATTTGCCCGGGTGCTGAAGCCCGGTGGACTGTACTGCTATGTGGTGCCCGCCCCGCGGCACCTGTGGGAGATGAAGGAGATCCTGTACCCCCAGCCCTATGAGAACCCGGTCAAACGGGAGGACTATCCCGGCTTCCGGTGGCAGGGGGCGGAGCAGGTGCGGGGCCGGATCTGTCTGGAGGACGGGGCGGATATCATGGCCCTGTTCGGTATGACCCCTTACGCCTGGAAGACTCCCAAAGAAGGTGTGGAGCGGCTGCGGGCGCTGAAGCGGCTGGACACGGAGATCGGCTTCGACCTCCATTGGTACCGCCGGCAGTAGACCCTGCCGCCCTTGAAAATCCATAGAAGGAACGTGTGATGCTACCATGATGATCTTAGCTCTGGAATCCTCCGCCACCGCCTGTTCCGCGGCCCTGACCCGGGACGGGGAGCTGGTGGCCCAAAACTGGCAGAACAGCGGCCTGACCCACAGCCGTACCCTGCTGCCCATGGTGGACAGCCTGCTGAAAAACAGCGGCCAGACTCTGGACGGCGTGGACGTGATCGCCGTGGCCGCCGGCCCCGGCTCCTTCACCGGCCTGCGGATCGGAGTGTCCACCGCCAAGGGACTGGCCTGGCCGGGGGACAAGGACTGCGCCCCCTGCTCCACCTTGGAGTCTATGGCCTGGCCTCTGGCCCATCAGAAGGGCAAGCTCATCGTCTGCGCCATGGACGCCCGCCGCCACCAGGTGTACAACGCCCTCTTCTTGGCCACGGGGGAGGGGCTGGAGCGGTTGACCCCGGACCGGGCCATTTCCCTGGCGGAGCTGGGTGAGGAATTGAAAAAATATGAAAATTCCAAAATAGTCGTTGGAGACGGCGCCAAGCTGTGTTATAATACTTTGTTAGAACAAGGCATGGAACTGGAGCTGGCCCCGCCCAATCTGCGCCTGCAGAGCGCCTGGGGCGTAGCCCGGGCGGCGGAGGAGCTGGCGGCCCGGGGCGCTCTGGTCAAGGGCCGGGATCTGGTCCCGGTGTATCATCGGCTGTCTCAGGCGGAACGGGAGCGCCTGGAAAAGGAGAAACAAATCACAAAAGAAGGGGATCATACAAATGTTTAACGAAAAAGTACACGTTCTGAACCACCCTCTGCTTCAGCATAAGCTGTCCATCCTCCGGGACGAGCGCACCGGCGTCAAAGAGTTCCGTGAGATCATCTCCGAGATCGCCGCTCTGGAGTGCTATGAGGCCACCCGGGACCTGCCTCTGGAGGACGTGGAGATCAAGACCCCTGTGGCTACCGGCACCTTCAAGCAGCTGGCCGGCAAGAAGCTGGCCATTGTCCCCATCCTCCGGGCCGGACTGGGCATGGTGGACGGCATCCTGGACCTGATCCCCTCCGCCAAGGTGGGCCACATCGGCCTGTACCGGGACCCTGAGACCCATCAGCCCGTGGAGTACTACTGCAAGATGCCCAACGACATCGCCGAGCGGGACGTCATCATCCTGGATCCCATGCTGGCCACCGGCGGTTCCGCCTCCGCCGCCATCACCTTCATCAAGGGCTATGGCTGCAAGCATATCAAGCTGATGAATGTCATCGCCGCCCCCGAGGGCATCGCCTGCATCCAGAAGGACCACCCCGACGTGGAGATCTATGTGGCTGCCGTGGATGAGAAGCTCAACGACCACGCCTATATCGTCCCCGGTCTGGGAGACGCCGGCGACCGTATCTTCGGAACCAAGTAATTTTGCATCAAAAAGTCCTCTGAACCGCGGTTCAGAGGACTTTTTTACCCTTTTGCGGCGCGCCGGGGAGGTCAGCGGAAAGTAAAGAAATGAAGAGCGGAGAACGTCCCGGTGGAATGCAGAACGAAGGCTTCCGCCGGATATACAAAACTTTTTCGTCCAGGAAAATTGTCCGGACTCCTTGAGTATTTGCAGATCCTGTGCTAAAATATACGATTAGCGTATAAAATGTGATAGGTATGCCTAATTGGACCAAATGAGGTGTGTAACAATATGAAAATCGTGGTATTGGCCGGAGGACTCAGCCCGGAGCGAAATGTCTCCCTCTCCTCTGGCTCCATGGTGTGTCAGGCTCTGCGGGACCGGGGGCACCAGGTGGCTCTGGTGGATCTGTTCTTTGGACTGGAGGGCTTTGAGGGCGCTCCGGAGGAGCTCTATGACGCGCCGATTCCCGACTCCTTTAAGCGGGTGAGCCGTCAGGCCCCCGACTTGGCCCAGGTCCGGGCCAGCCGGAAGGATCAAAGCCCCTCGGCCATCGGCCCCGGGGTGCTGGAGCTGTGCCAGAGCGCCGACGTGGCCTATCTGGCTCTCCACGGGACCTGCGGCGAGGACGGCCGTATCCAGGCCGCGCTGGATCTGCTGGGCGTGCCTTATACCGGCTCGGGCTGTCTGGGCTCCGCCATCGCCATGGATAAGGACCTGACCAAACGCCTGGTGGCGGACCAGGTGACCACGCCCCGGTGGGAGACGGTGACCGTCACCCCGGAGGACCTGGAGGAGCTGACGGAGCGGACGGAGCTGCCCGTGGTGGTGAAGCCCATCGCCAGCGGATCCTCCATCGGCGTCTACATCGCCCGCACCCGGGAAGAACTGCGCCGCGCCCTGGCCGAGAGTATCCAGCTGGGGGGACGCACCGTGCTGGAGCAGTACATCGAGGGCCGGGAGATCCAGGTGGCTGTCCTGGACGGCAAGGCGCTGCCCTCCATCGAGATCATCCCCAAGGAGGGCTTTTACGACTACGAGAACAAGTACCAGCCCGGCGCCGCCCTGGAGGTGTGCCCGGCGGAGATCCCGGCGGGGTGGGAAGAGCGGCTGGGACAGGCCGCTTTGGCTGTGTTCCAGACCATCGGGCTGGCGGTCTATGCCCGGGCCGACTTCATCGTCACCGAAGACGGAACCCCCTATTTCCTGGAGATCAACACTCTGCCCGGCATGACCCCCACCAGTCTGGTCCCCCAGGAAGCGGCAGCCGTGGGCATCGACTACGGTACTTTGTGTGAAATTATTATCCGGAAATCTTTGGAAGCCCGGAAGGGAGGACTTTAAGTCCATGGAGACCATCACACTGGCCCAGCTGCTGACGGCGGTCAACGGAAAACTGCTGGGCAACGATACTGACCTGGAGACCCCCATTTTGCGGGTGGATACCGACAGCCGCAACATCCATGAGGGGGCCCTGTTCATCCCCCTGGTGGGCGAGCGCTTTGACGGCCACGCCTATATCAACTCCGCCCTGGAGGGGGGAGCCGTGGGCTGCCTCACCGCCCGGGAGCGGGAGAGCTACCGCCCGGACAAATTCTATGTGAAGGTGGGCAACACCCAGCGGGCCCTGCGGGATCTGGCGGCCTGGTACAAGGAGCGGTTCCAGATCCCCTTTGTGGCGGTCACCGGCAGCGTGGGCAAGACCACGGCCAAGGACATGATCGCCGCCGTCCTGGGCACCAAGTACAAGGTGCTCAAGACCGAGGGCAACTTCAACAACAACGTAGGTCTGCCCCTGACCCTGCTGCGGCTGGACCGCAGCTATGAGATCGCCGTCCTGGAGATGGGGATGGACCGGTTTGGGGAGATCGACTACCTGGCCGGCACGGTGAAGCCCGACGTGGGCGTCATCACCAACATCGGAGACGCCCATATCGAGCGGCTGGGAAGCCGGGAGAATATCTTCAAGGCCAAGTGTGAGCTGCTGCCCCACATCAAGGGGGACGGCCTGCTGGTCCTCAACGGAGACGACCCCATGCTGTCCACCCTCCGGGGAAACACGCCGGTGGAGACGGTGTTCTGCGGCCGGGATGAGGGGTTGGAGTACCGGGCCCAGGTCACGGGCGGTGACGGCGTGAGCCACATTCACTGCCGCCTGACCACCCCCCACATGGACCGGGACGTGAAAATCCCCGCCCTGGGGGAGCACATGATCTATCCCACGCTCATCGCCGCAGCGGTGGGAGAGCGGTTCGGCCTTACCCCCGACCAGATTGAACAGGGTCTGACCCGCTTCGTCCCAACCCGGATGCGGATGAATATCCTCCGCCGGGGCGGAGGCGTCACCATTCTGGACGACACCTATAACGCCAACCCCCAGTCCATGCGGGCGGCGGTCAGCGTACTGGCCGACAGCCACAGCGCATGGAAAGCGGCGGTGCTGGGCGACATGCTGGAGCTGGGGCCCTTTGCCCCCGCCCTCCACAGCGGCGTGGGCGAGTATCTGGGCAAGGCCGGGATCAACTGTCTGGTGGCTGTGGGCGAGATGTCGGAGCATATGGCCCAGGGCGCCCGGGATGCCGGCGTCCCCATGGTATGCCACTGCGCCGACAAAGAGGCCGCCAAGGCAGTTCTGGACCGGATCATCAAGCCGGACAGCACCATCCTGGTGAAGGCCTCACGGGGCATGAAGCTGGAGGAGCTGACCGCCTACCTTGTGGAGCACACCCAGGAGGCATAATAATTAGGGTGTGACCGGAGGCCACACCCTGCGCACCGATATGGAATTTCCGCGGCAGCTGCCTGAAAAAGTGAAAACTAAAATTGCTTTACAGATCTTGAAAACAGTTTGACAGACCGGCGGCAAAAGGCGGGCGTAGCACGCCCCGCTCGGTGATGATGCCGGAGAGCAGTTGGTGGGGTGTCACGTCGAAGGCCGGGTTCCAGGTCTGGGCCCCCAGCGGGCCGGTCCGGACCCCGCCGAAGCCAAGGACTTCCCCGCCGTCCCGCTGTTCCACCGGGATGTGGCTGCCGTCCGGAATGGCCATGTCGATGGTGGAGGAAGGCAGGGCGGTGTAAAAGGGAATATTGTGGTAGCGGGCCAGCACCGCCAGAGCGTAAGTGCCGATCTTGTTGGCGAAGTCCCCGTTAGCGGCCATCCGGTCGCAGCCCACCACCACCAGGTCCACCTTGCCCTGGGCCATGAGAGCGCCGGCCATGTCATCGCAGATGAGCGTCACCGGGATGCGGTCCTGGACCAGCTCGTAGGCGGTGAGCCGGGCGCCCTGGAGCAGGGGACGGGTCTCGTCGGCGTAGACCATGGAAACCTTGCCCTGGGCGTGGGCCGCCCGGATGACGCCCAGAGCGGTGCCGAAGCCCCCGGTGGCCAGAGCCCCCGCGTTGCAGTGGGTGAGGATGCGGGCCCCTTCGGGCACCAGCTCCGCCCCGGCCCGGCCCATGACGGCGTTCATCTGGACGTCCTCCCGGTGGATGGCGATGGCCTCTTCCTCCATCCGGCCTGGGTCGTTGCCGCAGGCCAGTCCGCAGCGCTCCATCCGGTCCAAAGCCCAGAACAGGTTGACCGCCGTGGGCCGGCTGGCGGCCAGGAGCTCTCTGGCACGGACCATGCGGGCTTCGCCATCGGGTCGGCCCGCGCTTTGACGGGCGGCCAGCACCATGGCGTAGGCCGCCGCCACGCCGATGGCGGGAGCGCCCCGGACCACCATGGTCCGGATGGCCTGTGCCACCGCCTGGGGGTCGGTGTACGCCAGCCAGTCCTCTTCGGCGGGCAGGCGGGTCTGGTCCAACAGATATAAAGTATGGTTTTCCCAACGGATCGCTTCCATGGCGCGTCCTCCAAATCAAGCTCATTTAGAATGTGGGACCCTCCGGTCCCGCTTCATCATATCACACCAGAGAACCGGGAGACAAGCAATGATCGACATTTCCGTATCCAACCTGGTCAAGGAGTTCGAGGTTGGAACCAAAATTTTAGACGGGCTCACCTTTCAGGTGGACACCGGAGAGCGGGTGGGATTGCTGGGCCCCAACGGCTGCGGCAAGACCACCCTGCTTCGCATCCTCACCGGCGTCATGGACTATGACGAAGGAGAGGTGGTCATCGCCCCGGGCAAACGGCTGGGGCTGATCTCTCAGATCCCCGTGTACCCCGAAGGTTACACGGTGGAGGACGTGCTGGACACCGCCTTTACCCCCCTGCGGGTGATGGAGGAGGAGATGGGCTGTCTGGCGGAGCGGATGGGGGAGGAACCCGCCCTCATGGCCCGATACGACAAACTGGCCGCCGCCTTTCAGACCGGGGGCGGTTATGAGACCGATACCAACAAAAACAAAGTGTGCAACGGCCTGTCCATTTCCCAGGAAATGCGGCAGCGTCCCTTTGACAAGCTGTCCGGCGGCGAGAAGACCCGGGTGAACCTGGGCCGTCTCATCCTGGAGGACACCGACATTCTCCTGCTGGACGAGCCCACCAACCACCTGGACCTGCGGGCCACCGAGTGGTTGGAGGAGTATCTGGAAAAGTTCAAGGGCACCGTCCTCACCGTCTCCCATGACCGCTATTTCCTGGATAAGGTGGTGGGCCGGGTCATCGAGATCCAGAATGGCAGGGCGGAGTTCTATGCCGGCAACTACTCGTTCTACGCCGTGGAGAAGGAGCGGCGGTATGAGGAGAAGCTGAAACAGTACGAAAAGGAGCAGGCCAAGATCGAGCAGCTGGAAAAATCCGTGGAGCAGCTGCGGACCTGGGCCTACTCCGGCATGGACAAGACCTTCCGCCGGGCCAAGTCCATGGAAAAGCGCATCGAGCGGATGCGTACCACCGACCGTCCCACCAGGGAGCGGAAGATGGAGGTGCGCTTTGGAGAGCGGGAGTTCCGGGGAGACGAGGTGCTCACCGTCAAGAACCTGGAAAAGTCCTTTGGGGACCGCACCCTGTTCTCCGGGGTGAACCTGGAGGTGGAGGGGGGCGAGCGCATCGCCCTGCTGGGGGACAACGGAACCGGCAAGTCCACCCTCATCAAGATCCTCATGGGAGAGGAGTCCGCCGACGGGGGCAAGCTGAGGCTGGGCCCCACGGTGCGTATCGGCTACCTGCCCCAGATCATCCATTTCGACCACCCGGAGCGCAATCTGGTGGACACCATGCTCTATGCTCTGGACTGCACCCCACAGACCGCGCGGAACCGGCTGGCCTCCTTTAAATTCCGGGGGGAGGACGTGTTCAAGCCTGTCTCCGCCCTGTCCGGCGGCGAGCAGTCCCGGCTGCGGCTGTGTATGCTCATGGACTCCAAGATCAACCTGCTGATCCTGGACGAGCCCACCAACCATCTGGATATCCAGAGCCGGGAGTGGATCGAGGAGGCGGTGGAGGAGTACGAGGGAAATCTTCTCTTCGTCTCCCATGACCGGTACTTCATCGACCGGTTCGCCACCCGGATCTGGATGCTGGAGGACGGCCATATCACCGACTTCAAGGGCACTTACCAGGAGTACCAAGCGGCCAAGCAGCGGCAGAAGCAGCTGGCCGCCGCTCCGGTCAAGGAGACGGCTGCCCAGGAACCGAAGAAGGAGAAGCCCAAGCGCCCCGGGGGCACCAAGGAGCTGGAAAAGCAGGTCAACGCCGCTGAGCGGGCGGTGGCCAAGGCGGAGGAGCAGATGTACGACCTGTCCCTCCAAATCGAGGAGGCTGCCTCCGACTATCTGAAGCTCCAGGAGCTGTATGAGCAGCGGGAGGCCCTGGAGGAGGAGATCTTAAAGCTTTACGGGACCTGGGAGTCCCTGTCCGCCCAACTGGAGGAGGCGAGAGGATGAAAACCAAGATCGAGGTAGCCAGCTACAAGGGACGCCGGTATCGCGGCTGGATCAAGGGTCTGATCGCCCTGGTGCTGGCGGGGGTCTTGGCCTTCGGCGCCCTCTTTGTGGCGGTCATGTCCGGGGCACGGGACCATGTCAGCGGCGATCCTCAGATCATGATCGTCCTGGGCTGTCAGGTGAAGCCCTGGGGACCTTCCATCCTGCTTCAGGACCGGCTGAACGAGGCTCTGGACTATTGGGAGGACCACCCGGACATCCTAATCGTGGTCTCCGGAGGCCAGGGGCCCGACGAGCCCTCCACCGAAGCCAGGGCCATGGCTGATTACCTGATGGAGCAGGGCGTCTCGGCGGAGCAGCTCCTTCTGGAGGAAGAGTCCCACAATACCTTCCAAAACTTGGCCTGCACCTTTGAGCTGTTGAAAGAGACAGGCTATGAAGACCAAATGGGACAGGTGCTGGTGGTGTCCAACGGGTTTCACCTGACCCGGGTCCGGATGCTGTTTGGCCGGGTCTGGGAGGGTGACTGTACTCTGTCCACCCTGGCCGCGCCCACCAGCCATATCCCATCCCGGCTGAAAATGTATGTCCGGGAGCCGCTGGCCCTGGCGAAATCCTTTCTGTTTGACCGATAAATTTTAGTTTATCGTTTCATGTAGGGTGAGGGCTTGGTAGGGCGGGGGCTTATCCCTCCCCCTTTTGG
>NZ_JADYTU010000007.1 GCF_021531375.1 Pseudoflavonifractor phocaeensis | reverse complement strand
CCCGGGTAGGTCCCGCCGTGGCCAAGGCGGTGGCCGAGGCCGCCCGGAAGTCCGGCGTGGCCCGGATCTGAGCGTAAAAGGGGCTGTCCGAAACGGACAGCCCCTCAATCTGTCGAACGGGTCTTATCGACGGTCTGAGCAAATTGATATGAAGGTAAAAGACCGGGAACCTTAACGGTTCCCGGTCAAGCCATCTTTTCCTCCGAAATCTTGGGCCGGCAGAGTGTTTCAACCGCCCGTTTCAGCAGCCTGATACACTGGAATTGACAGGGCGCTTTATAACAGGAAGAAGCGCTTGTCCCCCTTGACAAAGGGAAAAAACTGTGATACATTTGGCACACTGCGAAGAAAAGGACCAGTAGCGCGGTAGGCTCCTGCCCAGAGAGACCCCGGTTTTGGTGCGACGGGGGAGAGGAGCGCGGCGTGAATACCCCTTGGAGCAGCCGCCCGAACCGGCCTACCGGCCCAGTAGGGGACAGGCCGGGAGCGCCCGTTACCGCGCCGGAGTCACGCACTCCACGAGGCCCTCTCCGCGAGGAGACGGGCGAACCAGAGGTGGTACCGCATTGATGCCCTCTGTCCGAAATTCCGGACGGAGGGTTTTCTTTGTTTTCCACAGATTGACGCGGGAGGGATACTATGACCGCAAGCCGGCGAGGCACCCTGTTTGTTTGTGCCGCCGCGGTACTGTACAGCATCGGGGGACTGTGCATCAAGGTGATCCCCTGGAACGGAATGTCCATCAACGGCGGGCGCACCGCCATCGCCCTGCTGGTCATCGGCGGGTATCTGATCTGGACCCGGCATCCCCTGCGGCTCAACCGTTGGGTCCTGCTGGGGGCGCTGTCCGTATTCGGGACCAACGCCCTGTTTTCCGTGGCCAATAAGCTGACCACCGCGGCAAACGCCATCGTGCTGCAATTTACGGTCCCCATCTTCGTCATGCTGTTCTCCGCCCTGTTTTTCCGGAAGCGGCCGGGACGGTTGGACCTGGCCGCCTGCGCTGTGATCTTCGGCGGCGTCCTGTTCTTTTTTGTGGACAGCCTGTCGATGGGGGGCGGGCTGGGCAATCTCATTGCGCTGCTGTCCGGTGTGTCTTACGCCGGGGTGTTTCTGATGAACGACATGCCCAACGGCGACGCCATCTCCTCCGTGTTCTGGGGGGATGTGCTGTCGGCGCTGGCCGGGCTGCCCTTCCTGCTCCGGGAGACCCAGTTCACGCGGACGGCGCTGGTCAGTCTGGTGGTGCTGGGCGTGTTCCAGGTGGGCGTGGCCTACGTTTGCCTGTGTATCGGACTGAAAACAACGCCGCCTGTCACCGCGAGCCTGGTTTCCGGGATCGAGCCGGTACTCAACCCCATTCTGGTGGCCCTGTTTTATGGGGAGCGGATCGGCGGCTTTGCCATGGTCGGCGCCGCGGTGGTCATTGTAGGCGTGGTGGGCTACAATGTTTTGAAGGGGCGGCAGAGCAGGGAACCCGCGCGCCCGTGAGATTTTGCAGATTCAATAGGTTACAATAAAGAAGGAGAGATCAGAAATGACTTGCTACGAAGAACTGAAAGCCCGTGGGCTCATCGCCCAGGTGACCAATGAGGAGGAAATCTCCAAGATGATCAACGAGGGGAAAGCCGTGTTCTACATCGGCTTTGACCCCACCGCCGATTCCCTCCACGTGGGCCACTTCATGGCCCTGTGTCTGATGAAGCGGCTGCAGATGGCGGGCAACAAGCCCATCGCCCTGATCGGCGGCGGCACCGGCATGATCGGCGACCCCTCCGGCCGTACCGATATGCGCTCCATGATGACCCCCGAGACCATCCAGCACAACTGCGACTGCTTCAAGAAGCAGATGGAGCGGTTCATCGAGTTCGGCGAGGGCAAGGCCCGGATGATCAACAACGCCGATTGGCTGCTGAAGCTGAACTATGTGGAGGTCCTGCGTGAGGTCGGCGCCTGCTTCTCCGTCAATAACATGCTCCGGGCCGAGTGCTACAAGCAGCGGATGGAGAAGGGCCTGTCCTTCCTGGAGTTCAACTACATGATCATGCAGTCCTACGACTTCTACTACCTGTTCCAGCACTACGGATGCAACATGCAGTTCGGCGGCGACGACCAGTGGTCCAACATGCTGGGCGGCACTGAGCTGATCCGCCGCAAGCTGGGCAAGGACGCCCACGCCATGACCATCACCCTGCTGCTCAACTCCGAGGGTAAGAAGATGGGCAAGACCGCCAAGGGCGCCGTGTGGCTGGACCCCAACAAGACCTCTCCTTACGAGTTCTACCAGTACTGGCGCAACGTGGGCGACGGCGATGTGCTTAAGTGCCTGCGGATGCTCACCTTCCTGCCTCTGGAGCAGATCGACGAGATGGACAAGTGGGAGGGCAGCCAGCTGAACACCGCCAAGGAGATCCTGGCCTTTGAGCTGACCAAGCTGGTCCACGGCGAGGAGGAAGCCAAGAAGGCCCAGGAGGCCGCCAAGGCCCTGTTCGTGGGCGGCGGCGACATGAGCAACGTGCCCGCCACCACCCTGACCGCCGAGGATCTGAACGACGGCGCCATCGGCGTGCTGGATCTGATGGTCAAGTGCAAGCTGGCTCCTTCCAAGAAGGAGGCCCGCCGTCTGGTGGAGCAGGGCGGCGTAGAGGTCAACGGCGAGAAGGTGGCCGCCGCCACCGTCAGCTATACCGCCGCCGACCTGTCCGGCGACGGCCTGATGATCAAGAAGGGCAAGAAGGTCTTCCACCGGGCTCAGATGTAAAAAGGATAAAAAACGCGGCTGCCGACGGCAGCCGCGTTTTTTATCCCTAAAATTGGCCTAAGTCCCGAACGACCGCCGAGGCCAGCACCAGGCCGGCGGCGGCGGGGACGAAGGAGATGGAGCCTGGAGTGGCCCGCCGGGCAGTGGAGCCGGGCCGGGTGTCCGAGCCCGCCGGGGCCTCGGTCTCGATGGGCCGGGCGGGGGAGAGGGGCTCCTCTCTGGAATAGACTACCTTTAGGTGCTGGATGCCCCGCTTCCGCAGTTCTTTACGCATGACCCGGGCCAGGGGGCAGCCCTGTGTCTTGGAAATATCGGTAATCTCAAAGGCGGTGGGGTCCAGCTTGTTGCCCGATCCCATGGCACTGATGATTTTTACCTGTAAGGTGGTACACCTTGACACTAATTCCAGCTTGGCGGCCACCGTGTCGATGCAGTCCACCACATAGTCGTACTGGCTCAGGTCCACCTGGTCGGCGTTCTGGGGGAGGTAGAACATCCGGATGGCTTTCACATCACAGGCGGGATTAATGTCCCGGACCCGGGCGGCCACCACTTCGGCCTTGGGCTGGCCGATGGTGGAGTGGAGGGCGGCGATCTGCCGGTTCAGGTTGCTCTCGGAGACGGTGTCGTCGTCATAGAGGTGTAAAGTACCGACGCCTGCCCGTGCCAGGGCCTCCACGCAGAAACCGCCCACGCCTCCCACGCCAAAGACGGCCACCTTGGCGGCGGCCAGCCGGTCCAGAGGCTCGTCCCCGATGAGCAGACGGGTGCGGATAAATGGATCGAACATATTAGATCGCTCCTTTTTTGCGTCTTGTTTTGGAGGTACAAAGCGACTCGCCACAGTCCCGGTTTACGAAGGAATGAAACTGTCCGCCCTGGTGACTGAGCGTACCCCGCTGACCTTTTTTCAGCTCACGCCAGATTTCGTAGGGCACGTCGCAGTCCACGACGGTATCCCGGGCGGAGATGTAAAAGTGGATCATATACACGCCGACGTGCTCTGACTTGGCGTGGACCAGGGCTTCTTCCGTCAGAAGAGGCTCGCCGTCCGCCTTGTCCACACCGATTTGAAGGTTGACCTGGCGCAATATGGGACGCGCCAGTAATCTGAGCAGAGAATTTATCATATCGTGTCCCTCGCTGGCTGTTTTTACACCACTATACCATAGTCCGAATTAAATGAAAAGAAAAACTGCCTCTTGCGAGCGCAAGAGGCAGTTTGTAAAGCGTTTTTGATTCTTCCGTTCAAGAACAACTCACTTCACCAGCATACTCATGTCATACATACCGGGGGCGGTGACGGTAGCCATGAATTTGGCGGCCTCCACGGCGCCCTGGGCGAAGATCTCACGGGAGAGGGCGGTGTGCTTGATCTCCATGACCTCGTCATGACCGGCAAAGATGATCTCGTGCTCGCCCACGATGGTGCCGCCCCGGATGGCGGAGATGCCGATTTCCTTCTTGTCCCGGGGTTGACGGACGCTGTGGCGCTCAAATACATACTCCGTCTCATGGCCGCAGGCGGAAGCGGCCGCGTCGGCGATCATCAGAGCGGTGCCGCTGGGGGCATCCACCTTACGGCGGTGGTGCCGCTCCACGATCTCAATGTCATAGCTGTCCCCCAAAACGGCGGCGGCCTTTTTCACCAGCTCCAGCAGCACGTTGATGCCCAGAGACATGTTGGCGGACCGGAAGATGGGGACCTCCAGGGCGGCGGCGCCGATCTGGGCCACCTGCTCGGGGGTGTAGCCGGTAGTGGCCAGCACCAGAGGCGTTTTGGTGGCTTTGCCAAAGGCCAGCAACCCCTCCAGAGCGGCGGGGGAGGAGAAGTCAATGACGGCGTCGGCCTTGCCCTGGAACTGGGCGGGGGAGGAGAACACCGGGAACTCCCGGTCGGTGGACCCCATCACGTCGAAGCCGGCCACCACCTCCACCTGGGGATCGGCGGCGCACAGGGAGGCCACCACCCGGCCCATATGGCCGTTGCAGCCGGAAATGATTATCTTCAGCATAGAGAGATGCTCCTTTTTATTCACGCCTGGGCTATGTTACTTCAGCAGGCCCATGCGCTCCATGGAGGCGCGCAGGACGGCCAGATTCTTATCAGAGATGTCGCACAGGGGCAGACGCAGGGGACCGGCCTCCATGCCCATCAGATTCATGGCGGCCTTGACGGGGATGGGGTTGACCTCGCAGAACAGCGCGTCGATCAGATCCATGTACTGGATCTGGAGCTGGGAGGCTGCCTCAAAGCTGCCATCCAGGCACAGGTGGCTCATCTTCACCATGACCTCGGGAGCAATGTTGGACACCACGGAGATGACGCCCTTGGCGCCCAGAGCCATCATGGGCACCACCTGGTCGTCGTTGCCGGACCAGATGTAGAAGTCGTCGCCGCACAGGAAGCGGGTGTGGGCCAGAAGGGAGAAGTTGCCGCTGGCCTCCTTGACGCCGTTGATCTTGGGGTTGGCGGAGAGGATCTTGTAGGTCTCGGCGGTAAAGGACACGCCGGTGCGGCTGGGCACGTTGTACAGGATCAGGGGCAGCTCGGTGCGCTCGGCGATGTACTCATAGTGCTTGACCAGACCGGTCTGGCTGGCCTTGTTGTAGTAGGGAGTGACCAGCAGGGCGGCGTCGGCGCCGGAGTCCTGGGCGTGCTGGGTCAGATAGACAGCCGCGGAGGTGTCGTTGCTTCCGGTGCCGGCAATGACCTTGACCCGGTGGTCCACCCGCTTGACGCAGTACTCCACGGCGGCGATGTGCTCCCGGATGGACATGGTGGCGGACTCGCCGGTGGTGCCGCAGACGCAGACGGCGTCCACGCCGGCGGCGATCTGGGCGTCGATCAGGCGGCCGAAGGCGTCGTAATTGATGTTGCCGTTCTGGTCAAAGGGGGTGACCAGGGCGGGGCAGGTGCCGGTAAAGACGGGAGTTCTCATGGTTGAAACATCCTTTCTCGATGAGTTGGGCGCGGGGAGCTTCGGCGTGATATAACGTCCTCGGCTCTCTCACTCCTCACTGCATATTACTTGCGGTCAATGTATCCTTCGGCGCAGAGCAGCTCGGCCAGGAGGACGGCTCCGCCGGCGGCGCCCCGGAGGGTGTTGTGGGCCAGACCCACGAACTTGTAGTCATACTGGGTGTCGGGACGCAGACGGCCCAGGGAGACGGCCATGCCGCCCTCCAGCTCGCGGTCCAGTCTGGCCTGGGGACGGTCGGGCTCCTCAAAGTAGTGGAGGAACTGCTTGGGGGCGGAGGGAAGCTCCAGCTCCTGGGCGCGGCCCTTGAAGTTGGCCCACTCCTGCTTGATGGTCTCGATAGAGGGGGCCTCGCCCTTGAAGGAGACAAAGGCGGCGGCGGTGTGGCCGTCGGACACGGGGACGCGGAGGCACTGGGCGGTGATGGCGGGGCCTTCCGCCTTGACGATCTTGCCGTCCTGGATGTGGCCCCAGATCTTCAGCGGCTCCTGCTCGCTCTTTTCCTCCTCGCCGCCGATGTAGGGGATCAGGTTATCCACCATCTCGGGCCAGCGCTCGAAGGTCTTGCCGGCGCCGGAGATGGCCTGATAGGTACACACCAGCACCTTGTCCACGCCGTACTTCATCAGGGGATGCAGAGCGGGAGCATAGCCCTGGATGGAGCAGTTGGACTTGACGGCGATGAAGCCCCGCTTGGTGCCCAGGCGCTTGCGCTGGAAGGGGATGATCTCCAGATGCTCCGGGTTCATCTCGGGCACCACCATAGGCACGTCGTCGGTCCAGCGGTGGGCGGAATTGTTGGACACCACGGGGCACTCAGCCTTGGCGTAGCGCTCCTCCAGAGCCCGGATCTCGTCCTTCTTCATATCCACGGCGCAGAACACAAAGTCCACCAGAGAGGCGATCTTCTCCACGTCGGCCTGGGCGTCCATGACCACCAGCGGCTTGGCCTCCTCGGGGATGGGCTTGGTCATGGCCCAGCGGCCCGCCACAGCCTCCTCATAGGTCTTGCCGGCGCTGCGGGGGCTGGCGGCGATGACGGTGAGCTGGAACCAGGGGTGGTTCTCCATCAGAGTGACGAAGCGCTGGCCCACCATGCCGGTACCGCCGATAATACCTACTTTATACTTTTCCATTTCAAACTACCTCCAAAACCTCTCTGGGTATTTTATGACCTGACTAAAAAATAGATGCGTCCGGGCCCCGGACATGGGGCAAAGGGAAAAAATAAATCAGCGGCTTTTCAAGCGGCTGATTTTGTACTATAATGTCGACTGAGGGTCTCGGGAAAGGACAGCCGGCAAAATATTCACAAAAGCAGACAGCGCTCCATCAGGTGTTCCTGATGACAGTCGCAAGGCTCTTAACCAGGCGACCAGAGCCTCCTCCCACCGGCGGAGGGACCCTTCGGCGGCTTTCCCTTTCGACATGGCTGAAGCGGGGACCGGCCCCCTGGCCATGCTTACTGATGTAAGCCGCAACCTCTATCCTGCATAATTTGACCTTATCCTATCATTTTTCAGATTGGGTGTCAATAGAACAATTCAGAAGAAACAGAGAAATGGAGCAGACCATGAGAAAAAGATTTATGCAACTTGCCGCTGTTCTCCTTGCAATGACACTGTGCGTTCCCACTGTCTGGGCGGCGCGCACAAACGGCAGCGGCGACGTGAAGATCCGGGTGGGGCTGGCCTCTTCCAGCTCCCATAACGATACAGGGGAACTGGCCTGCGCCCACCTGCAGAACAACACGGGGTACGGGGCCGGATATCGGTTCGGGTACTATGACAGCGATCTGGATTTCGTGGAATTGGGCCGCACCGATGAGAGCGTCACCGAGGTTGCGGTGCTCAAGACCCAGAACATGTATTACGGATATGTGGCCTCGGCGGGCAAGTATACATACTCCGACGCCATCACCAGCGACGTGGCGGTGGGCTGTTACCACATCCGGATCCCCGGCTCCTACAGCACCTATGAAGACGCGGCCGCCGACGCGGCCATCTTCGGCGGCTTCGTAGCCTGGATCGACGGGGCGTATCAGGTCCGGGTGGGGGCCTACCTCAGCCGCGAGGGAGCGGAGGGGGCTCTGGCCACCATGGAGCAGGGGACCATCGTGGGCACCAGCTCCTATGGTGTCAACGTGGTGGAGACGGGGACTGACCGTATTCTGTTCCAATTTGACGGTGGCGCTTCCCAGGCCCTGGGCATTCTGCCGGACGTCACCGGAGCGGATGACGTGCGGACCTGGTTCGTCGGCTTCAAGTACCGGGGCGGCTTTACCTATCAGCGCGTCGGAGGCGGAAACCTGACGGTGGTCAACGTGGTGGAGCTGGAGGACTATGTGAAGGGCGTGGTCTGCTATGAGATGGGCCGGGAGTGGCCGCTGGACGCCTTAAAGGCCCAGGCCATCTGCGCCAGGACCTATGCGCTGAAGCGGCTGAATTACCACGGCAGCCTGGGCTTTGATGTGTGCAACACCGACTACTGCCAGGTGTACCGGGGGGCGGGCAGCAACCGGATCGACTACGGCCCCAGCGCTGTCAGCGACCGGGCGGTGGAAGAGACGGCCGGAGAGGTGCTCTGGTACAAGAACACCCTGGCGGATACCTTCTTTTCCTCCAGCCACGGCGGAGCCAGCGAGAGCGCCTATTACATCTGGGGCACCAGTATGGAGAAATATCCCTATCTCTGCGGTGTGACGGATCCCTATGAGGAGACCATCGCCGACAAGAACAGCTACTCCTCCTGGACCGTGACCTATTCTGCATCCGCACTGGCAAAGCGCCTTCAGGGCTATGGCTACGGCACCAATACCTCTATTGACCACCTGGAGCTGACTTACTCGGAACTGGGCAATGTGATCAAGGTCAAGGTAGCTTATGCCAACGGTCAGAGCAATACCATAACCCCTCGGACCAGCCCGGGAATCCGGTCGGCCTTTGGGGTGAACTCCATCCGCTTTACCGTCAACGGCCAGACGGTACAGGAGGGGAGCGGGAGCAAGCCCGCCGCGGGCGGCGGCTGCGCCGTCAACGGAACGGGTTCCCTATCCAGCCTGGAGGGGCTGTACTCCATCTCTGGGAGCGGCACCACGGAGAAGGCGGGGGAGGACCTGTATGTGATCTCCGGAACGGGAAAGACTTCCAAGCTGGAGGAGGGTTCCGGCTCCAATGAGAACACCGGCGGCACCAACCAGGGGGGCGGCACCGTCACCGTCTCGGGCAGCTCCTATGTGTTCACCGGCTCCGGCTGGGGGCATCAGGTGGGCATGAGCCAGTACGGCGCCAACGCCATGGCCCGGCTGGGCTTCTCCTATGACGAGATCGTGGAGTTCTATTTCCCCGGCACCCAGGTGGGGGACTACCAATAATCATTTTACGATAAGAAAGGCGTAATCTCATTGAAAACTTCTGATTTTGACTTTTATCTCCCCGAGGAGCTGATCGCCCAGACACCGCTGGAGCGGCGGGACGCATCCCGGCTGCTGACTCTGGACAAGACCACCGGAGAGGTGGGCCACCACCACTTTTATGACCTGCCCCGGTATCTGCGTCCCGG
Source organism: Pseudoflavonifractor phocaeensis (assembly GCF_021531375.1). Classification (GTDB taxonomy): domain Bacteria; phylum Bacillota; class Clostridia; order Oscillospirales; family Oscillospiraceae; genus Lawsonibacter; species Lawsonibacter phocaeensis_B. Next base: position 69,769 of record NZ_JADYTU010000007.1, on the reverse strand, counting down.
GGACTGTCTGGTGATGAACGACTCCCGGGTGCTGCCTGCCCGGCTCATCGGCCACCGGCCCACCGGAGGAGTATGCGAGGTGCTTCTCCTTGTGGACAAGGGGGAGGGCCTGTGGGAGTGTCTGGTCCGTCCGGGCCGAAAGCTGAAGCCCGGGGCCCAGGTCATCTTCGGCGACGGCCAGCTCACCGCCACCATTGAGGCGGAGGTCGAGGACGGCAAGCGGCTGGTCCGCTTCCACTACCAGGGCATTTTCCTGGAGATCCTGGAGCAGCTGGGCAAGATGCCCCTGCCTCCCTATATCAAGACGGAGCTCCAGGATCAGGAGCGGTACCAGACGGTATACTCCAAGGTGGTGGGCTCCGCGGCCGCTCCCACCGCCGGCCTGCATTTTACGCCGGAACTGCTGGCGCAGATCCGGGATATGGGTGTAAAGGAGTGTTACATTACACTTCATGTTGGCCTTGGCACATTCCGCCCGGTGAAAGCGGAGGATATCCAGGACCATGAGATGCACTCGGAGTTCTGCCAGATCAGCCAGGAGACGGCGGATATCATCAATGAGACCAAGAAAAACGGGGGAAGGGTCATCTGCGTGGGCACCACCTCCTGCCGCACCATCGAGTCCTTCGCCGCCGAGGACGGCACCATGACCGCCCGGTCCGGGTGGACCAACATCTTCATCTATCCCGGCTATCGGTTCAAGGTGCTGGACGCCCTCATCACCAATTTCCACCTGCCCCAGTCCACCCTCATCATGCTGGTGTCCGCTCTGGCGGGCCGGGAGCATGTGCTGACCGCATACGAAGAGGCGGTGAAGGAGAAGTACCGCTTCTTCTCCTTTGGGGACGCCATGCTGATTGCCGACGGGCTGAAGAAGGGAGAACTGGAATGAGTCCATTAACTGAGCTGCCCAATATCGGTCCGGAGTTGGCCCGCCTGCTGGAGCAGGCGGACATCCATGACCCGGAGACCCTGCGGGAGCTTGGAACGGAGGCGGCCTTTCTGCGGCTGAAGGCCCGGGCCCCCGCCGCCTGCTTCCACAAGCTCACCGCTCTGGAAGGGGCGGTCCGGGGCGTGTGCAAGACCCAGCTGCCCCCGGAGCGCAAAGCGGAGCTGCGCCGATTTTTCGATGGCTGCTCCGGGAAAAAATGAACAGGATAAGGAGAACTGTTTGTGTTTGAAGTGATCAAAACAGAGGGGAGAGCCCGGCGGGGCGTGTTTACCTGTCCCCACGGGACGGTCCAGACCCCGGTTTTTATGAACGTGGGCACCCAGGGCGCCATCAAGGGGGCGGTATCCGCCCATGACCTGAAGGACATCGGCTGCCAGATCGAGCTGTCCAACACCTACCACCTGCATCTGCGCCCCGGGGACGGGGTGGTGCGGCAGATGGGAGGACTGCACAAATTCATGGACTGGGACGGCCCCATGCTCACCGACAGCGGCGGCTTTCAGGTGTTCTCCCTGTCCGGTCTGCGGAAGATCAAGGAGGAGGGCGTTACCTTCGCCTCCCACATCGACGGCCGGCGGATCTTCATGGGCCCAGAGGAGTCCATGCAGATCCAGTCCAACCTGGGCAGCGACATCGCCATGGCCTTTGACGAGTGTGTGGAGAACCCCTCGCCCCGGGAGTATGTGCAGCAGTCCTGCGAGCGGACGGTCCGCTGGCTGGAGCGGTGTATTGAGGAGCACAAGCGCCTCAACGCCCAGCCCGACTGCGTCAACCCCGGCCAGATGCTTTTCGGTATCAACCAGGGAGGGACCTATCCCGACATTCGGGTCTGGCACATGGAGGAGATCGCCAAGCTGGACTGCGATGGCTATGCCATCGGCGGTCTGGCGGTAGGGGAGCCCACCCAGGTGATGTACGACATCATCGACGCGGTGGAGTCCCACATGCCCCAGGACAAGCCCCGGTATCTCATGGGGGTGGGCACCCCCTCCAACATCATCGAGGCGGTGGCCCGCGGCGTGGACTTCTTCGACTGTGTCATGCCCGCCCGGAACGCCCGCCACGGCAAGCTGTACACCTGGCAGGGCACCATCAATCTGAAAAATGAGAAATACAAGCTGGACCCCCGGCCCATCGACCCCACCTGCACTTGTCCGGCCTGTTCCTCCTTCTCCCGGGCCTACCTGCGCCACCTGTTCACGGCGGGGGAGATGCTGGCCATGCGGCTGGCGGTGCTCCACAACCTCCATTTCTATAACGAACTGATGGCCCGCATCCGTCAGGCCCTGGACCAGGGGACCTTCGAGGAATTCCGATCCCAATATTCCGGAGTGCTGGACCGGCCCGCCCAGGAGACCGAATGAAAAGGAGAGGGCGAATTTGACAAAAAGGCTTGTCAAAGGGCCCTGAAACCGCTATAATAATAGAAAAGTGTCCAGCGGAAGGCTGGCAGATAACGTTTGGAGGGAAACAACTTTGGAAACCGTCATTTTGCTTGTCCTCATGTTCGCCATGCTCTATTTCTTCATGATCCGCCCCGAAAACAAGCGGAAGAAGGAAGCGGAGAATCTTCGCAACTCCCTGACTGTGGGTGACGAGATCACCAGCATCGGCGGCATTACCGGCACCATCTGCGCCGTGAAGGAAAACACCATCGTCATCGAGACCGGCGCTGACCGCGTCCGCATTGAGCTGACCAAGTGGGCCGTCTCCACCAAGAACGCCAAGGACGGCGAGCAGAGCAAGTAATCCGAAAAATTGGACATGAAACATACCCTCCCCGCATAGGTTTTGTCAGAAGCCATGGGGGAGGGTATTGTTATGAAAAAACGGGACAGACGCCCGGAGGAGCCGGGCGGACAGTGGATCGACGCCCTGTGCGATCTGCTGAAGGGGGGCGCGCTGGCCGGAGCGGCCGCCATCCTGACCCTGCTGCTGTGCGCGGTGCTGGTGTCTGCGGGATTGCTGCGGGAGCGGTGGATGGAGGGCGCGGTGCTGGCTGTCTGCGTGTTGGGCGCTATGACCGGCGGCCTGTACGCGGCCCGGAGGATCGGCAGGCGGACCCTGCTGGTGGGTCTGGGCGTGGGGGGCGTGCTGTTTCTGCTGCTTTTAACGGCCGGGCTGCTGGCCTATGACACCGCCTCGGTGGACCAGGGCGGGGTGGGCCTGCTGTCCGCCTGCCTGTGCGGCGGCGGCATCGCCGGGGTGCTGGGCGGCGCCTCCAAGAAAAAACGCAGAAGATGATTGAAAAAGGAAAAAAGCTGTGGTATAATAACTTCAAATTATGCGGAGCCAAGGCTCCGCGATCATCAGGAGGAGATACCAATGAAGCACATCCAGACTCTCAATGGGGCCACTCTGAAGGCCAGCGCCGCCAAGGGCGGCTGCGGCGAGTGCCAGACCTCTTGCCAGTCCGCCTGCAAGACTTCCTGCACCGTGGCCAACCAGAAGTGCGAGAACCAGTAATATAAAACAGCACTTGAAAAGGGTAGGCGTTAGCCTGCCCTTTTACTATGCAAAGACGCTCTGCCGCCCGGGGTGAAAGGGGCGGGGAGAAAAGGAAAGGAAATTTTGACATGGTACATACCTTTACTGCCCTGGGCCAGTACCTGGCGGCGGATGTGAACAGCGGCGCGGTCCATGTGCTGGACAAGCTGAGCTATGACCTGCTCTCCCGGGTGGAGGGTCCCATGGGGGAGAAGCTGCCGGAGGAGCTTGCCGGCCAGCTGACCCAGTATGACCCCGCCGAGCTGGCCGAGGCATGGGAGGAGCTGCGGGGCCTCCAGGACCAGGGCCTGCTCTTTACCGACGACGAGTATGTGGACCGGGACAAGGCCATGGAGCTGCCCCGGCAGGCAGTGGTCAAGGCCCTGTGCCTCCATGTGTCCCACGACTGCAATCTGCGGTGCAAGTACTGCTTCGCCTCCACCGGCGACTTCGGCACCGGCCACCGCATGACCATGGACTTCGAGACCGCCAAGCGTGCCATCGACTGGGTGGTGGCCAAGTCTGGCAAGCGCCGGAATATCGAGGTGGACTTCTTCGGCGGCGAGCCGCTGATGGCGATGGACACGGTGAAGAAGACGGTGGAGTATGCCCGCTCTCTGGAAAAAGAACATGACAAGTGCTTCCGCTTTACCATCACCACCAACGGCATCCTGCTGAGCGATGAGAACATCGAGTACATCAATCGGGAGATGTCCAATGTGGTCCTCTCCCTGGATGGCCGGAAGGACGTCAACGATAACATGCGTCCCACCATCAACGGGAAGGGGAGCTATGACGTCATTACCCCCAAGTTCCAGAAGCTGGTGGCGGGGCGGGGGACCAAGGACTACTATGTCCGCGGCACCTTCACCCGCCAGAACCTGGACTTCGCCCAGGATGTGCTCCACATGGGAGACCTGGGCTTCCGCCATGTGTCGGTGGAGCCCGCCAGCGGCCCTCTGGACGACCCCTTTGCCATTAAGGAGGAGGATCTGGTCCAGGTGGAGGCCGAATATGAGAAGCTGGCACGGGAGCTGATGGACCGGAAGGACATCAACTTCTTCCACTTCAACGTGGACCTGGCTCAGGGGCCCTGCGTCATCAAGCGGCTGCGGGGCTGCGGCGCCGGCTGCGAGTATGTGGCCATCACCCCCGACGGCGACATCTACCCCTGCCATCAGTTCGTGGGGAAGGAGGAGTACCGGATGGGCAATGTGTTCGACGGCTCCTTCGATATGGAGATCTCCCGGACCTTTGCCGACCAGAACATTTACACCCGTCCCGCCTGCCGGGAATGCTGGGCCCGGTTCTATTGCAGCGGCGGCTGCTCCGCCTCCAATCTGCTTGTCAACGGCGACATAACAAAGTCTAACGAGGTGGCCTGCGCCATGGAGCGCAAGCGCCTGGAGTGCGCCATTGCCCTGAACGCCATTGCCGCCGGCATGGGCGGGGAGGGGAATACAGGATGTGATAATACGGACTGTAATCAGTGCGGCGAGTGTCTCTAAAACTGCGTAAATCCCAGATATAGCAATCAAAACAAGTGAAATACCTATATTTAGTGAGGAGAGCCCTGCTTCAGCAGGGCTCTCCTTTTTCTCCATTTACAAAGTTTACATAATCAAATTTACATAACAAGTTGAGAAACAAGAAAAAATCCTAAAATTTCCTGAAAAGGACTTGCGAAAAATGGCGAATGAGGCTATATTAGATATATCATTAACCCATGCGCCTGAGATTCCCCGTCTATTTTTTCCCGTTCCCACATAGCTTGTACTGAGGTGAGGATGATGGGAAAACGGGAACAGAAGAAATGGGACTTGCTGTGGGGACAGGGCGCGACGCTGGTGCTGCTGTGCCTGCTGTTTTTGGCGGGCGGGATCGCCGGGTGTCTGTTTGCCGGGCTTGCGGATCGAGAGGGAGCCGAAGGCCTGCGGGATTACCTGATCGACTATCTTTCCCTGGTCCGTGACGGCGACCTGTTCCGAGCGCTGTGGCCTGTGGTGTGGGGAGAGATGCGCTATCTTCTGGCGGTCCTTCTGTTGGGCGTGACGGCCATCGGTGTGGCGGCGATTCCCCTGGTCCTGCTGGTCCGAGGATTTTTCTTCGCCTTTTCGGTGGGCTGTTTTTGCAGGGTGTTCGGTGCGGCCGGACTGATTCCCGGGTTGGTCCTGTTCGGACTTCCGGCCCTGCTGTGGGGACCCGCTCTGTTTCTGGCGGCCTTTCAGGGGATGGCAGGCGCCCAGGCTCTGATGCGCCGGGTAGTAGGCGAGTCCCGCTGCGCGCTTCCTTTCTCACCGAGATACTGGGTGCGAGCCGGGATCTGCGGCACCCTGATGTTGGCCTGTGCGGGAGTGGAATACGCGGTGGTGCCGGTGCTGCTCCGGGCGGCGGCCCGGGTCGTGTTGTAATTTTGATGTGGGAGAGTTGGATGGTGGCTGATTGGTTATCTGTCTACGAGGACTATTTAACAAATGAAAAACATGCCTCGGCGAACACGGTCAGCTCCTATCTGCGGGACGTGCGGCAGTTTGCCAAGGAGATGGAGGAACGGGACATCCCTCTGACCGAGGTGCTGTCCCAGGATGTGGATGAGTATGCCCATTCTCTGTCCAGAAAGGGGAAATCCCCTGCCACAGTGACCCGTTCCGTAGCCTCCATCAAGTCCTTTTATAACTGTCTGATCGGTTTGGGCGCGGTTGACCGGAATCCGGCCAAAGGTGTGACCCCCGCCAAGGTGGAGCGAAAGCTGCCCCAGGTCCTGACGGGAAAGGAAGTGGAGCTGTTTCTGGAACAGCCCGAGTGTACCGACCTGAAGGGTTACCGGGACCGGGCCATGCTGGAGTTGCTCTATGCCACCGGCATCCGGGTCAGCGAGCTCATCGCTCTGGATGTGGACGACCTGAATCTGCCCGGCGGGGTGCTCAAGTGCTACAGCAAGGGGAAGGAGCGGATCATTCCCCTGTATCCGGCGGCCATCCGGGCCCTCAACGAGTATGTACATAACGTCCGGCCCCAGTTGGTGGACGCGCTGGATGAGACCGCGCTCTTTGTCAACATGAACGGGGAGCGGATGAGCCGTCAGGGCTTCTGGAAGCTCATCAAGTACTATCAGGAGAAGGCGGGCATCAAGAAGGACATCACCCCCCATACCCTGCGCCACTCCTTTGCCGCCCATCTGCTGGAGAATGGGGCGGACCTGAGATCCATCCAGGAGATGCTGGGCCATGCCGATATCTCCTCCACCCAGATTTATTCCCGGCTTTTGAACCAGAAGATCAAAGACGTATATCTGAAGGCCCATCCAAGGGCATAAACCTTCGCTATGGTGGATATGAGCCGCCATGTACCTATGTTTGCATCGTAAAACAGCAGGAGAAAAACTCCTGCTGTTTTTGCGTCTATCTGAAAAGAGCGCCGCAGCCCCAAATCTTGACAGGGACGGCGGCGCCGTGTTATGATCGTTTTAAATTCAAAGGAAACGGAGGCGGGAAGATGCGCAATACCTCTTGCTGATGGTATGACAACAGGTGTCCGGGACGCGGGAGCGCCCCTGCCTTGTCATACGCGCGAGAGGGATGCGTGTCCGCCTCCGGTGATATTGGGGAAGGGCGCCCGGCCTGGCCGGGGGCCGGTGTCCCCCTGTCTGCCGCGAGAGGAGCGTTCCTCTTGCGGCATTTTGATTTTACAGACAGGGGGCATACATATGTCACAGATCATCATACAAAACCTCTCCTTCACCTATGAGGGAGATTACACGCCGGTATTTCAGAATCTGGACCTCCGGCTGGACACCAACTGGAAGCTGGGTCTGGTGGGCCGGAACGGGCGGGGAAAGACCACCCTGCTTCGCCTGTTGGCGGAGGAGCTGGAGGGGACGGGGACCATCTCCTGCCCGGAGCCCATGGCCTATTACCCCCGGCCGGCGGCGGACCCGGAGCGGCCTGCCCTTCCGGTGCTGCTGGAAGCGGCTCCGGAGCTGGAAGAGTGGCAGCTGATCCGGGAGCTGTACCGGCTGGGGCTGGACGAAGAGATCCTGAGCCGGCCCTTCTCCAGCCTCAGCGGCGGGGAGCAGACCCGGGCCCAGTTGGCCGCCCTCTTTGGGGCGGAGGACTGTTTTCCCATGCTGGACGAGCCCACCAACCACCTGGACAGCAGCGGCCGGGAACAGGTGGCGCGGTATCTCCGGTCCCTGGACCGGGGGTTTCTGCTGGTATCCCATGACCGGGCATTTCTGGACGGCTGCGTGGACCATATCCTGGCGCTGAACCGGACGGGGCCGGAGATCATGCGGGGGAGTTTCTCTACCTGGTTGGAGGAGAAGGAGGCCAGGGACCGGGGAGAGTCGGCACGAAACGAGAAGCTGAAGGGGGAGATCCGCCGTCTGGAGGATGCAGCCAGGGCCAGAAAACAGAAGGCGGACGCCGTGGAGCGTGCCAAGACGGGGATCTCCTCCCAAGGGATCGTCAAGCACGGCCTACGTCCATATCTGGGTGAAAAGTCCAGAAAGGGACAGCAGCAGCGGCTGAACATGGAGCGCCGGGCGGAGCGGGCAATCCGGGAAAAATCCGCGCTATTACAGGATATAGAGACGGCGGACAGTCTGAAGCTCTTCCCAGCCCGGCACTACAGCCAGCGGCTGGTGGAGGGGAAAAATCTCTCGATCCACTACGATGGGAGAACGATATGCAAGGGGATCGACTTGACAGTTGAACAGGGAGAGCGCGTCTGTTTGGAGGGGGGAAACGGCAGCGGGAAGACCAGTCTCCTCCGGCTGATACTGGGGGAAGAAGGGTCCTATACCGGGCAGCTGTGGAGGGTCCCGGGACTGGAGATCTCCTATGTGCCGCAACAGGCGGACCATCTGACCGGAAGCCCTTTGGATTGGGCGGAGGAACAGGAGATCGACTTGACGCAGTTTCTGACCATCCTGCGGAAGCTGGATTTCCCCCGGGCCCTCTTTGAGCGGGATATGGCGGGGTACAGCGCCGGACAGAAAAAGAAGGTCCTCCTGGCCGCCAGCCTGTGCCGGAGCGCCCACCTGTATGTATGGGATGAACCGCTGAACTATATTGACCTGTTTTCCCGGATGCAGATCGAGCAGTTGCTCCTGGAGTACCGGCCCACCATGCTCTTTGTGGAGCACGACAAGGTCTTTCGGGAAAAGGTGGCCACCCGGCGGGTGACGCTGTAAAAAATGCCGTGGGCGACATGCGGCCCACGGCATTTTTATGAAACAAGAATATGTTACGGCTCCTGCCAAGCCTTGCACACGTCGATCCAGCCCCGGGCATGGGAGAACTCATCCAACTCATCGCAGGTCAGCTGGATGGCGGAATTGGAGCTTCCGGCGGCGGGGAAAACGGTGTCGAACCGTTTCAGGGACACGTCCAGGTAGGTCTCCACCCCATCAGGATTGGCAAAGGGGCAGACCCCGCCGATGGCGTGGCCAGTGAACTGGGATACCTGCTCCGGAGTGAGCATCTTGGCCTTGGTATGGAACATGGCCTTGTACTTGCTGTTGTCCACCTTGGCGTCCCCGGCGGCCACGATGAGGACACAGTGGTCCTCCACCAGGAAAGACAGGGTCTTGGCGATGCGGGCGGGGATGACGCCCACGGCCTGGGCGGCCAACTCCACCGTGGCGCTGGAAACGGGAAACTCCAGAATGTCCCCCTCGCGGCCCAGGGGACGGAAGTAGGCGCGGACCTTCTCAATAGACATAGCTCAACCCTCCAGCTTCCGGGCGGCCTTGTCCAGGAAGCGCTGGTCGGTGACGATGAACCGCTCGTGGGTCCCCTCGCCGATGAGGCCCTTCTCGTCGTAGGCGGCCACCTTCAGCTCGATGCGTTTGCCGTCCACAGCAGTGACCTCGCTCTCAGCCCATACCTTCAGGCCCACGGGGGTCGCGGAGAGGTGGGAGATGTTCAGCTTGGTGCCCACGGTGCTCTCGCCCTGGGCCAGAGCGGGGGCGACGGCGGTCCAGGACGCCTTCTCCATCAGGGCGCACATCCAGGGGGTGGCAAAGACAGGAAGGGTGCCGGAACCGGCGCTCATGGCGGTGTTCTGGTCATTCACTTCGGCCTCGGCCCGGCCCTTCATTCCAACGGTAACAGACATGGTATGTCCTCCTTTGTACATGGTTGCAAAAGATTCTACTACACCGGGGAGAAAAAATCCAGCCCCATCCAAGGGAAGTTTCTCAAGCGTTACAGCAGGGGTGCCTGGAATTCATCCCGGATATGGAAGAGGGCGTTAAGGACCAGCCAGTTCTGGGGGAAGGGCCGCATCAGATTCCAGTAGCCCACGCCGTACAGGCCGTATTCCCGGGCCAGGTCCAGCTTGGCCCGGATGCTGCGGGCGTCCTCAAACCAGACCTCGTGCTCCCGGCCATCCACGTCCACATAGCGGAACCAGGGGGACTGAGCCTGATCATCGAACCGGATGGCGGCGTAATGCCGGGCAGCCAGCTCCACGGCGTACTGGTTGGAGATGGAGGTGGCGCGGTTCCCCTCCCGGTAGGGCAGGGGCCAGTCGTAGCCGTAGTTGGGGATCCCCAGATAGATCTTTTCCGGCGGCATCTCAGTTAGGGCGTAGTCCACCACCTGACGCACATTCCGAATGGGCGCTACCGCCATCGGGGGTCCGTAGGTATATCCCCACTCATATGTCATCAGCAGCACGAAGTCGGCGGCCTGGGAAAGCAGTTTATAATCGTGCCCCTCGTACAGGCGTCCCGGCTGGGCGGCGAACACCTTGGGAGCCAGGGCCACGATGACGGGCATCCCCCAGGGACGCAGAGCCTCCCGCAGGCGGGCCACGAACTGGGCATAGGCCGCGGCGTCCGTGCCGTAGACATACTCAAAGTCCACGTCCACCCCCTGGTAGCCCTTTCGGGACACGGTGTCCAGCAGTTGGGCGATGAGGTTGGCCTGGACCGCCTGGTCGTTGAGGAGAATATGGGCCAGTTCATTGGAAAAGCCGCCTTCCTCCGTCAGGGTGGACAGATGGAGGAGGGGACGGACTCCCATTCGCCGGGCGGCGTCGATGAGAGCCTGGTCCTGGAGGTCGATGAGGTTGCCCTGAGGCGTGAAGCCGTAGGTGAAGGGAGTCAGATCGGAGAGATAGGGCAGCGTGCGCTGGAGCAGGCCCATGTCGATGTTGGGATAGGCATAGCCGTTGACGGACAGGGTGCCCTCCTTCTCCTGCTGATAGGAAATGACCAGCACCTGACCGGGGACGATCCGGTCCCCGCCCTTGAGGACCGGGTTGTTCCGCTGGAGCTGGCGCACCGTGGTATCGTGCATGGCGGCGATGGAGGCCAGGGTGTCGTCGGCCTTCACGGTGTGGGTCACCTTGGGGTACTGGATGACCAGAGTCTGGCCTACCACCAGGCGGGATGGGTCGGGGAGTTGGTTGTCATTGAGGAGCTGGGACAGGGAAACGCCGTACTGAAGCGCCACCGTGTATAGGGTGTCCCCCGGGCGGACCACATGAATGTCCATTTTGATACCTCCTTTTGCCGTCAGGTCAGGGTGATGAAATCGCTGCTGGCGTAGCCGATGGTCCCGTTGTAATCCACCAGATACCAGCCGTTGGACCGGTTCAAAACGGTCAGGGGGGCTCCGTCTGGGGCTTGGGCCAGGATAGGCGCCCCGGTGTTGGGCCGGGCCCGGATGTTCAGTACGCCCCAGGACACGTCTACCGTTGCGGACTGGTTCAGTTCCGCCGCGTAGAATGGAATGCCGAAGTATTCCGTGAGCGAGAGGACCAGGTTTCGGGCGATGGCGTCCAGATTGTTTACGATCCAGTTGGCGTCCGCCTCGTTGTCGTGGTAAGCCAGTTCCAAAAATACGGAGGGGGCCCGGACACGGCGCACCTCGCCGATGGCGGTCGTGCCCTCCGCGCGGACCAGGTTGGGCAGGGGATAGATGGCCTTCAGCCCGTCGGCGATGATCTCCGCCGCCCGCTGGCCTTCGGTACTGCCGGGATAGTAGAAGACAATGGAGCCGCGGACGGTGCCGTACCGGCCCTCAGGGGCGGCGTTGGAGTGGAGGGCAAGGTGCAGGTCGTAATTCCCCGCGTTGGAGGCGGCGATGGAGCTTGCGGCGGTCATGCTGGGGGTGTTGCGGGTGTAGCGGATGCCGGAGGCGTCCAGATAGGGCACCATTTTGTCCGCAAGCAAATTCATGTACTGCTCCTCAGTGCCGCCGGTCACATAATAGTTGTTCTCCTGGGTGGAGGGGGAGAGATAGATAATGGGCATGAAAAGCACCTCCCGTTTTTTCTCCATGCTATGCGGAAAAACAATATTTTGTGCAAAACAGGAGTTGACTTTGACGCTGCGTCAACTGATAGAATAGGGGACAAGGAGGGAGAGAGATGGAATATTCCATTCAGCAGCTGGCCCAGCTGGCAGGCGTGTCCACCCGCACCCTGCGCTGGTACCACAGCATCGGTCTGCTCAAGCCCAGCCGCGTGGCGGACAGCGGATACCGTTACTACGGTCCGGCGGAGGTGGACCGGCTCCAGGACATCCTGTACTACCGGGCCCTCGGGGTGGAGCTGGCCCGGATCAGGGAGATTCTGGACGCGCCCTCCTTCGACCGCCTGACCGCCCTGCGGGGCCATCTGGCCCAGTTGGAGTACAGAAGGCGGAACATTCAAGAGCTGATCGACTCGGTAAAGGCGACGATCCTGTCGGAAGAAAGGAATGAGAGCATGAGCGATGAAGCAAAATTCCAGGCTTTTAAGAGGAACAGCGTGGAAGAGAACGAGAGAACATACGGAAACGAGATCCGGGAGAAATATGGTGATGAGGAAGTGGACAGAGCCAATGAGACGTTTATGGGCCTGACCCGGGAACAATACCGGGAGTGGGAGGGCCTGGGAAAAGAGATCCTGGAGAAACTGTCCCGTGCCGTGACCGGCGGTCAGGACCCGTCGGGACCGGCAGGGGAGGAGCTGACCCGGCTCCACCGCCGCTGGCTGACCCTTACTTGGGGGAAGTACGACCCGGCCCGGCACAGGGGCGTGGTCCAGCTCTATGTCCAGGACCCCCGGTTTGCCGACTATTATGACGGGGATACGCCGGGCTGCGCCCGGTTCCTGTGTGACGCCGTGACCTGGTGGGCGGACCGGCTGTAACAAAAGAATCGCAAAGAGAGGAAAGCGTCAGGGGCCATTTTCTTTGCGATCAGAAATAATTTCACAACTTTTTGGATGGTTTGAACTTGATTTGGGCGGGCGAAAGGACCGCTTCGTCCCCCTGAAGCCAGCGCCGAAGCCTGTATTCCGGCGCTGGCTTTTTCTGGACAAAAATGGGCGCAGGAAGATTTTAGGGAAAAATCGAAAAAACACCTTGCAAAACATAGACGTATCCCTTATGATTGACAATTATGTTTGTTAAAACGAAGAAGGAGAGAGAACCCATGAACGAGCTCAAACCCCAGCTTTTGCTTTCCCTGCGGGAGTACTCCAAGGAAAAATTCATGAAGGACCTGATCTCCGGCGTCATTGTGGCCATCATCGCCCTGCCCTTGTCCATCGCCCTGGCCCTGGCCTCCGGCGTGTCTCCGGAGCAGGGCTTGTACACCGCCATTGTGGCCGGATTCCTCATCTCCGCTCTGGGCGGCAGCAAGGTCCAGATCGCCGGCCCCACAGCCGCCTTCGCCACCATCGTGGCGGGCATCGTGGCCAAGAATGGGATGGAGGGTCTGGCGGTGGCCACCATTCTGGCGGGCATTCTGCTGGTCCTGATGGGCCTGCTGCGGATGGGCAGCATGATCAAGTTTATCCCCTACACCATCACCACCGGCTTTACCGCCGGCATCGCGGTGACCATTCTCATCGGCCAGATCAAGGACTTTCTGGGTCTGACCTTTGAAAAATCTCCCATTGAGACCATTGAGAAGCTGGAGCAGGTGATCGCCTGCATCCATACCACCAACCTCATGGCGCTGGTGGTGGGCGTGCTGGCTCTGGCTATCCTCATTGTCTGGCCCAAGGTCTCCGCCAAGATCCCCGCCTCTCTGGTGGCGGTCATTGTGACCGCCGGGGCGGTGAAGCTGCTGGACCTGCCGGTGAACACCATCGGCGACCTGTACACCATCTCCAGCGCTCTGCCTGCCTTCCATCTGCCCGCTGTCTCCTACGAGACGGTGGCGGCGGTCCTCCCCGACGCCTTCACCATTGCCATTCTTGCGGCCATTGAGTCCCTGCTGTCGGCGGTGGTGGCCGATGAGATGATCGGCGCTCGGCACAACTCCAACATGGAGCTGGTGGCCCAGGGCGTGGGTAACGCGGCCTCGGCCCTGTTCGGCGGCATCCCCGCCACCGGAGCCATCGCGCGGACCGCGGCCAATATCAAAAACGGCGGTCTTTCTCCCGTGGCGGGCATGGTCCACTCCGTGGTGCTGGTGCTGGTGCTGGTGCTGCTGATGCCCTACGCTGCGCTGATCCCCATGCCCTGCATTGCCGCCATCCTGTTCCAGGTGGCCTACAATATGAGCGGGTGGCGGACCTTCGCCAGCGTGATCAAGCGTTCCCCCAAGAGCGACACCGCGGTGCTCCTGCTTACATTCTTCCTCACCGTGGTATTCGATCTGGTGGTGGCCATCGCCGTGGGCCTGTCCCTGGCCTGCCTGCTGTTCATGAAGCGGATGGCTGACGTGGCGGTGGTCGAGGAGTGGGATTATGTGGAGGATACCCAGGACGATCAGGGCCGTCTGAAGCCCGTCCCCGCCCACGTCATGGTCTATGAGATCACCGGCCCCATGTTCTTCGGCGCCGCCGACAAGATCCCCCACATGGACCAGGAGACCGACAAAAATGTGCTGATCCTGCGGATGCGGGCGGTCCCGGCTCTGGACATCACCGCGCTGAACGGCCTGAAGCGGCTGTGGGAGGAATGCCGCCGGAAGGGCATCCGTGTGGTATTCTCCCATGTGAATGAGCAGCCCATGTCCGTGATCAAGAAGTCCGGCTTCTACGATGAGGTGGGGGAGAGCTATTTCCAGCCCAACATCGACGCCGCTCTGGAGCGGGCGGTCGCCCTGCGGGATGAGCTTGCGGAGAACCAGCAGGCGTAAGCGCTGTTTTGTTATCTCAGCCCCGCCGACCACGCTCATTATGAAACAACACCCCGGCGCCCAAAAGGGCGCCGGGGTGTTCCGTTTGATGGGAAAGGCGGTTCATTCCTCCTGGCACAGCTCCTCCAGAGCCCGCCGGTCCCGCAGCGTCAGCGCGCGGTAGCCCAGCTCCACCAGCCCCCTGCGGGAGAAGTCGTTGAGAATGCGGCTCACCGTTACCCGGCTTACCGACACCGAGGCGGCGATGTCGTCCTGGGTGCAGGATACAAGACCTTGGGCATTGCTGTGGGAGAGAAGGTACTGGGCCACCCGCCACCGGGCGGGGTGGAAGGCCATCTGGTCCACCTGGCCGGAGAGAAGGCGGACGGTACGGGCCAGATATTTCATCATGGCCAGCGCCAGCTCCGGGTCTCTGGCGATCTCCTGGGTCACCAGTTCACGGTCAATGGGGACCAGCTGGCAGGACGTCAGGGCCACGGCGGAGGACACCCGGGGCATCTCGTCAAAAAAAGAGGCCTCGCCGAAAAGACTGCCCGCTTCGTAGATGTTCAGCACCCGTTCATTGCCGTCCTCAGACTGGATGAAGCTTTTCACCCGGCCCTCCTTGAGAAAGTAGAAGCAGGTGGCTTCGGTGCCCTGGAGATAGATGAGAAAACCGGGAGAGCAGGCGATGGGAGCCCGGTGCTCGGCGAAGGGCTTCCACATTTGCGCGGGAAGGCCCATAGAGTCCTGGGACAGCGGTTCCACGGCAGTTCACCTCCAAATTAACCGTGTTTCGCTCATGGGACGGATGTTTTCGAATACTCAGACGGTGGAAAAAACTTGTTTGACCGCCTGCGATTATAACATAGTTTACATTCTTTTGGCAAGGGCCCTGTCATACTAATACCATCCGCACATAGGAGGAATCGTTTTTATGGGAATGACCATGACACAGAAGATCCTGGCAAAGGCCGCCGGTCTGGACCGGGTGGAGCCGGGCCAGCTTATCGAAGCCAGACTGAACATGGTGCTGGGCAACGACATCACCACCCCCGTTGCCATCACCGAGTTTGAAAAGGCGGGCTTTACCCAGGTTTTTGACCGGGACAAGATCGCCATCGTTCTGGACCACTACACTCCCTGCAAGGACATCAAGTCCGCCCAGCTGTGCAAGCAGGCCCGGGAGTTTGCGCATAAGCACCAGATCACCAACTTCTTTGATGTGGGCCACATGGGCGTGGAGCACGCCCTGCTGCCTGAGAAGGGCCTGTGCGCCCCCGGCGAGGTCATCGTGGGCGCCGACTCCCACACCTGTACCTACGGCGCGCTGGGCGCTTTCTCCACCGGCATCGGCTCCACCGATATGGCCGCCGGCATGGCCACCGGCCTGCTGTGGTTCAAGGTGCCCTCCGCCATCAAGGTGACGCTGAAGGGCAAGCTTCAGCCCCATGTGTCCGGCAAGGACGTGATCCTGCATCTGATCGGCACCATCGGCGTGGACGGCGCCCTGTACAAGTCCCTGGAGTTTACCGGAGAGGGCGTCTCCTCTCTGTCCATGGACGACCGCTTTACCATCTCCAACATGGCCATCGAGGCTGGCGGCAAGAACGGTATTTTCCCCGTGGACGAGAAGACCATGGAGTACATCAACGGCCGGGTCAGCCGCCCCTGCGAGGCCTTCTCCGCCGATTCTGACGCCGTTTATGACAGAGAGGTGGTCATCGACCTGGACAAGCTGGAGCCCACCGTGGCCATGCCCCACTTGCCCGAAAACACCAAGGTGGTCAGCGAGGTGGCCGGCCTGCCCATTGACCAGGTGGTCATCGGCTCCTGCACCAACGGACGGATCAGCGACCTGCGTGCCGCCGCCGCCGTCATGAAGGGCAAAAAGATAGCGCCCAATGTCCGCTGCGTGGTCATCCCCGCCACCCAGGCCATCGTTCTCCAGGCCATGGAGGAGGGCCTGATCCAGACCTTTATCGAGGCCGGCGCCGCCGTCTCCACCCCCACCTGCGGCCCCTGTCTGGGCGGCCACATGGGCGTTATGGCGGAAGGGGAGCGCACCGTCTCCACCACCAACCGGAACTTTGTGGGCCGTATGGGCCATGTGTCCTCCGAGGTCATCCTGGCCAGCCCCGACGTAGCCGCCGCCTCCGCCATCGCCGGCTGCGTGGCCGACCCGCGCAAGTGAGGAGTTTGGAGACAGGAGACAGGAATTGCGGCGTCCCGCCCCAGCCCACGCCCCGCTCCTGCCGGAAAAGAAAGGAAAGATAACTATGAAGGTTTATAAATACGGCGCCAACGTGGACACTGACGTGATCATTCCCGCCCGGCACCTGAACGACCCCTCTCCCGCCGCGTTGGCCTCCCACTGCATGGAGGACATCGACGCCGACTTTGCCTCCACCGTGGAGGAGGGGGACATCATCGTGGCCGGACCCAACTTCGGCTGCGGCTCCAGCCGGGAGCACGCCCCTCTGGCCATCAAGTCCTGCGGGGTCAAATGCGTCATCGCCCCTTCCTTTGCCCGCATCTTCTACCGCAATTCCATCAACATCGGCTTTCCCATCGTGGAGTGCCCCCAGGCCGCTGAGGAGATCCAGTCCGGGGACCAGGTGGAGGTGGACTTCGCCTCCGGCGTCATCACCGACGTGACCACCGGCAAAACCTATCAGGCCGCGCCCTTCCCCGAGTTCATCGACGGCATCATTAAGAGCGGCGGCCTGCTCAATTCCCTGAAGGCGAGAGGGGTGGCGAAATGAACTATAAGATCGCGCTGATCCGGGGCGACGGCATCGGCCCCGAGGTAGTGGGCGAGGCGGTCAAGGTCATGGAGACCGTGGGCGCCAAGTTCGGCCACAGCTTTGAATTTGTAGACGTGATGATGGGCGGCTGCGCCATCGACGCGGTGGGCAAGTCTTACCCCGACGGCACCGCGGACAAGTGCAGAGCCTGCGACGCGGTGCTTCTGGGCGCCGTGGGCGGTCCCAAGTGGGGTCACGCCACCGAGGCGGAGAAGCGGCCCGAGACCGCCCTGCTGTCCATCCGCAAGGACCTGGGCCTGTATGCCAACCTCCGTCCCGCCGCCCTCCGGCCCGCGCTGGCCGACGCCTGCCCCCTGAAGAAGGAGACGGCGGACAGGGGCATTGACCTGATGATCGTCCGGGAGCTGACCGGCGGCATCTACTTCGGCAAGCGGGAGAAGTACCAAACCGAGGACAGGGGAGAGGAGGCCGCCGACCGGATGGCCTACTCCGAGATGGAGATCGAGCGTATCGGCCGTCGGGCCTTCGAGCTGGCCCGTCTGCGCGGCAAGAAGGTGTCCAGCGTGGACAAGGCCAACGTGCTGGAGACCTCCCGTCTGTGGCGGAAGGTGATGCACCGGCTGGCGGAGGAATACTCCGACGTGGCCTATGAGGATGTGCTGGTGGACAACGCCGCCATGCAGATGGTCCGGGACCCCGGCCAGTTCGACGTGGTGGTTACCGAGAACATGTTCGGCGACATTCTGTCCGACGAAGCCTCCATGATCACCGGGTCCATCGGCCTGCTGCCCTCCGCGTCCATCGGAGATACCGCCCCCGGCCTGTACGAGCCCATCCACGGCTCCGCGCCTGACATCGCCGGCCAGGACAAGGCCAACCCCATCGCCACCATCCTGTCCGTCGCCATGATGTTCCGCTACTCGTTCCAGCTGGCGGCGGAGGCCGACGCCATTGAGAAAGCGGTGGATGCCGTCCTTAACGAGGGCTGGCGCACCGCCGACATCGCCGGGCCCGGTGAAACGGCTGTGGGAACCGTGAAAATGGGCGAGCTGATCCGCGAGAAGATCTGATCCGCGGTGTTCCCCACGGCAAAAACCTCTGAACATGAGCGGTCCTCCTCCGGGAGGGCCGCTGCTTTTTGCATAATTTGACGAAAGAAAGGGGATACTGATCCCGCTTTGAAGGAAAGAATGATGAAAGATTCATTTTTCCAAAATCTTTGTAAATTTCCCTTGCTTTTTTGCAAGTTTTTTTTTATAATATGCCGTGCAACACTGAGTCAGCCGGGATATTTGGTCGAATGAAGCGTGAAACAAGGTTATCCGCAGGAAAACTTGCAAGTTGAAAAGCGAGATGGATTCATTCCTGCAAAACAGAGGCAGGAAGGGCGGCAGGCTCATAAGATAACTTGGGAGGAATTGGTATGAAGGAATTATCCAAAATCGCTCTGGCGGTGGAACCCTCCGCTACCATGGCGATCGACTCCATGTTTAAGCAGATGAAGGCGGAGGGGATCGACGTCATCGGCTTTGGCGCCGGTGAGCCGGATTTTGCCACTCCGGACCACATCAAGGCTGCCGGCCACGCGGCCATCGACCATAACGATACCCGGTATACTCCTTCCAGCGGCACCGTGGAGCTGCGCCAGGCCATCTGTGACCGTCTGAAGGCCGACTGCGGCCTGGAGTATGACTTCAAGCAGATCTGTGTTTC
Source organism: Pseudoflavonifractor phocaeensis (assembly GCF_021531375.1). Lineage (GTDB taxonomy): Bacteria > Bacillota > Clostridia > Oscillospirales > Oscillospiraceae > Lawsonibacter > Lawsonibacter phocaeensis_B. The sequence continues at coordinate 50,780 of NZ_JADYTU010000007.1, read as the reverse complement.
CAGCGGCGCCAAGCCCTGCGTCTATGTGGCCCTGCGGGCCCTGGTCAACCCCGGGGACGAAGTGATCCTGCCCTCTCCCTACTGGGTCAGCTACGCCGAGCTGATCCGCATGGTCGGCGGCGTGCCCGTGATCCTGGAGGCCACCGAGGCCAATGAGTTCAAGATCACCGCCGAGAGCCTGGCCGCTGCCATCACCCCCAATACCAAGTGCATGATCCTGAACAACCCCTCCAACCCCACCGGCTCCATGTACAACCGCCGGGAGCTGGAGGCCATGGCCAAGGTCTGCGTCGAGAAGGACATCTACGTCATTTCCGACGAGATCTACTACAGTCTGGTCTATGACAACGCGGAATTTGTCAGCTTCGCTTCTCTGGGCGACGACGTGAAGGAGCGCACCCTCCTGATCAACGGCGTCTCCAAGTCCTATGCCATGACCGGCTGGCGGATCGGCTATGTGGCCGCCAACCACGAGATCGCCAAGATCATCTCCAACTACCTCAGCCACTGCATCGGCTCTCCCTGCGCAGTCTCCCAGAAGGCCGCCCTGGAGGCCCTGACCGCCTCTCAGGAGAGCGTGGAGAGCATGCGTCTGGCCTTTGAGCGCCGCCGCAACTACATGGTGGACCGGATGAACAGTATCGAGGGGGTCAGCTGCAACAAGCCCCACGGCGCTTTCTATGTGATGATGAACATTGAGAAGCTCATCGGCAAGGAGATGCACGGCCAGGTCATCCGGAACGCCGACGACTTCGGCACCCTGTTCCTGAAGTACGGCAAGGTGGCTGTGGTCCCCGGCACCAGCTTCGGCGCCCCCAACTTCGTCCGCTGGTCCTACGCCACGTCTATTGAAAACATCAAAGAGGGCCTGAAGCGCCTGGAGAAGTTCCTCAAGGGCGAGACCGTCTGAGTGAAATCAAATGCGAAAAGGATGCCGCGTAAGCGGCATCCTTTTTTGATGAAATTTTCCTGAAAGTTTTCTGAAAGTGTGGCAAAGGCAAGGGAAATACGATATAATAAATTTAACTCTGCCGCAGCTCCTGCCGGAGGGGCAGGGCGGAGGCGGAACGCCTTCCTTTCTTCCAACACTTTAGATAAAAGAGGTTGAAATAACATGGCTACCAATACCTACGAAAGCCCGCTGTCCTCCCGTTACGCCAGCGATGAGATGCTGTACATCTTCTCCGCGGACAAGAAATTCTCCACCTGGCGCCGTCTTTGGGTCGCCCTGGCCCGGGCCGAGATGGAACTGGGCCTGCCCGTCACCCAGGAGCAGGTGGATGAGCTAGAGGCTCATATCACCGACATCGACTACGAAAAAGCCGCCCAGTGGGAAAAGAAGTTGCGTCACGACGTAATGGCCCATGTCCACACCTACGGCGAGCTGTGCCCCAAAGCCATGCCCATCATCCATTTGGGCGCCACCAGCTGCTATGTGGGCGACAATACCGATGTGATCCTCATGCGGGAGGGTCTGGAGCTGGTCCGGAACAAGCTGGTCCAGGTCATTGCCAAGCTGGCCAAGTTTGCCGACGAGTATAAGGCCCTGCCCACCCTGGGCTTTACCCATTTCCAGGCCGCCCAACTGGTCACCGTGGGCAAGCGCGCCACCCTCTGGATGAACGAGCTGCTCATGGATTTGGAGGAGGTGGAGTACCGGATCTCCACCCTGAAGCTGCTTGGCTCCAAGGGTACCACCGGCACTCAGGCTTCCTTCCTGGAGCTGTTTGAGGGAGACCACGAGAAGGTCAAGCAGCTGGAGATGAAGATTGCGAAGGAAATGGGCTTTACATCCTTTGTCCCCGTAAGCGGACAGACCTATTCCCGTAAGATGGATTACAATGTGGTGTCCACCCTGGCCGGCATCGCCCAGTCCGCCAGCAAGTTTGCCACCGATATGCGTCTGCTTTGCCACCTGAAGGAGGTGGAGGAGCCCTTCGAGAAGAACCAGATCGGCTCTTCCGCCATGCCCTATAAGCGCAACCCCATGCGCTGCGAGCGGATCTGCTCCCTGGCCCGGTATGTTATTGTGGACGTGGGGAACCCCGCCATCACCACCGCCACCCAGTGGTTCGAGCGGACGCTGGACGACTCGGCCAACAAGCGCCTCTCGGTGCCCGAGGCATTCCTGGCAGTGGACGCTATCCTGAACATCTACCTCAACGTGGCCTCCGGCCTGATCGTCCACCCCAAGGTCATTGAAAAGCATGTCCTGGAGGAGCTGCCGTTCATGGCCAGCGAGAACATTATGATGGATGCGGTGAAAAAGGGCGGCAACCGCCAGGAGCTCCACGAGCGTATTCGGATCCACTCCCTTGAGGCAGGAAAGAATGTAAAGGATCTTGGCCTTACGAACAATCTCATTGATCTCATTGCGGAGGACCCCGCCTTCGGCCTGACCCGCGAGGAGTTGACCGCCCATCTGGAGCCCAGCCGCTACATCGGCCGCTGCCCCCAGCAGGTGGAGGAGTTCCTGGCCGAGGAGGTGGCGCCCGTGCTGGAGCGCTACGCGGATGTTTTGAAGAACAAGGAGACGGAGCTGAAGGTATAAATCGACAGGGAAGGACAGGTGGAGTGCCTTGAAGCGCAGCCATTACAAATCCTATTTTGCCGCGGGAGTCACGGCTTTCTGCGTGATCGCGGCGGCCATCCTGCTCTTTTTCCTGCTGTTCCACGCCTCTGTGGTCCGTGGATTCCTCACTATGCTGGCCCGTATTCTGCGGCCCATTTTCCTGGGCATGATCATCGCTTTTCTTCTATTGCCCATCCACCGGGGCATCCTGAGATTCATGATGGCTATGACGCCCAACTCCAGGCTGGAGAACCAACGGGACGTAGCCTTCCTGAATATCCTGGCCATTATCTTCAGCCTGTTTTTTGCCTTCTTCCTGCTCTATCTGCTGATGGCCATGGTGATTCCCCAGGTCTATCTCAGCGTGGTGGGGCTGGTCCAGGCTTTCCCGGGCTATATTGAGAGTGTTCAGACCTGGCTGCTGGCCTTTTTGGAAAACAATCCGGAGATCCAATCTGCCGTCATGCCCCTGTATAATTCGGCGGCGGCCTCTCTGGAGCAGTGGCTCGTTTCCGATATCCTGCCCAATCTGGAGTCAGTGACCTCCACCATCAAGTGGATCAAGGAGTCTATCCTGCCCAACATTACCGGCGTGGTCTCCAACGTTTCTGCCGTCATCATCGCCTTCCTGCTGCTGATGAAGGATCTGCTGATCGCGCTCATCGTCTCCGTCTATCTGCTGGCCCGCAAGGATACCTTCGCCGCCCAGAGCAAGAAGATCGTCTACAGCCTGTTTCCCACCCGGGTGGGGGATCTGATCGTGGACGAGACCCGGAACGCCTACCGCATCCTCAGCGGCTTCATCAATGGCAAGCTGCTGGACTCCCTGATTATCGGGGTCATTACTCTGGTGTGCTGCAACCTGCTTAAATTTCCCTATCCGGCGCTGCTCGCCACCATCATCGGCGTCACCAATATCATCCCCTTCTTTGGTCCCTTCATCGGGGCGGTGCCCTGCGCGTTCCTGATCCTGCTGGTCAGCCCCATCCAGTGCGTCTATTTCGTCATCTTCATCATCGTGCTCCAGCAGTTTGACGGCAATATCCTGGGCCCCAAGATCCTGGGCGATTCCACCGGGCTTGCCTCCTTCTGGGTGCTGTTCTCCATTCTCCTGTTCGGCGGCCTGTTCGGCTTTATGGGGATGGTGCTGGGCGTGCCGGTGTTTGCCATGCTGTACAGCATTATCACCCGTCTGGTCCGGCGGGGACTGCGGAACCACGGCCTGCCGGTGGAAACGGAATATTATCTCGGAAAAACAACGGCTTTGGCCCAAACCAACCGCGACGGGGCAGGGGAGAAGTCCGATTGAGCGTCTGCAATTCTTCTCAAGCGTAAATTAAGATAACAGGCTCCCATATCTCTGATATGGGAGCCTGTTTGTTCTTCTCATAAAAAATGTCCCGACGCTTGCGCGTCGGGACGTTGGATACCATTACATCTCGGTGGTGAGGACCTTCTTCAGATGGGCGAAGCGGGGGAGGGAGTTCTCCTTGGGAGCCTGGGACTCACCCTGGATCAGGGGCAGCACATAGTCGATGAAGGGCTGCTCGATGCCGTTGCCCGCCTCGTTGATCCACTCGCGGGGGACCTTCTTCTCAAAGTTGGCTACGATGTCCAGAGGCTCCAGGCTGGTCTCGCACTTGTAGCCGCCCTCGCGGGTACATTTGAAGGCGACCATCTTGTCCGTGACGCCGGAGACAGCGGCCTCCACGGCGGCGGAGCCGGCCAGCCAGGCTTCCTCCACGTCGGTCTTGGACGCGACATGGGAGCCGCAGCGCTGGAGCAGGGACAGCTCGATGCCGCGGACCTTGGCGCCGGTGGCCTGCTTTACGGTCTCAGCCAGCATGGCGGCCAGACCGCCCAGCTGAGCGTGGCCGAAGCCGTCGGTGGCAGAGGTCTTGGCCTCGGAGACGAAGGTGCCGTCGGCGTAGTGGATGCCCTCGGAGACAGCCACCATGCACTTGCCGGTCTTGGCGTAGGTGGCCTTCACGTCGGCCAGGAACTGATCCATATCGAAATCCGTCTCGGGCAGGTAGACCAGGTCGGGACCGCAGCCGGTGAGAGAGGCCAGAGCGGCGGAGCCGGCCAGCCAGCCGGCGTGGCGGCCCATGATCTCAATGATGGTGACCATGCCGGTGTCATAGACGTGGGCGTCCTGCCAGACCTCGGCGCAGGAGGTGGCGATATACTTGGCGGCGGAGGCGAAGCCGGGGCAATGGTCGGTGCCGTTCAGATCGTTGTCGATGGTCTTGGGCACGCCCATGATGCGGCACTCATAGCCGACCTTCTGCATATACTTGGAGATCTTGTTGCAGGTGTCCATGGAGTCGTTGCCGCCGTTGTAGAAGAAGTAGCGGACATTGTACTTCTGGAAGATCTCCAGGATGCGCTTGTAATCGGTGTCGTCCTTATCGGGGTCAGCCAGCTTATAGCGGCAGGAACCCAGGGCGGAGGAGGGGGTGTACTTCAGGATGTCCAGCTCAGCGGGGTCCTCCTGGGACATGTCGTACAGTTTGTCCTCCAGAACACCCTTGATGCCGTGGGCGGCGCCCAGGACCCGGGTGATGCAGTCAGCCTTCAAAGCGGTCTGGATAACACCCTGAGCGCTGGCGTTAATGACAGCGGTGGGGCCTCCGGACTGGCCGATAATACAGGCGCCAGTCAATTTCTCCATGTTTGGTTCCTCCTTAATCGAAATAAATAAGAATGAAATGGATTTAACGTGGAAATTCTCTTTTAAAGAATAACACAAACACTTGTATTTATCAACCGTTAATGATACAATAAGAAACGCCAAATTTTATAAGGAGATGGTAACTATGCCATTGGTCACTACTACCGAAATGTTTAAGAAGGCTTACGATGGCGGCTACGCCATCGGCGCTTTCAACGTTAACAACATGGAGATCGTTCAGGGCATCACCGAGGCCGCCCGTGAGGTCAAGGCTCCCCTGATTCTCCAGGTTTCCAAGGGCGCGCGCGCCTATGCCAACCACACCTATCTGGTGAAGCTGGTCGAGGCCGCTGTCATTGAGTGCCCCGAGATCCCCATCGCCCTGCATCTGGACCACGGCCCCGACTTTGAGACCTGCAAGGCCTGCATCGACGGCGGCTTTACCTCCGTCATGATCGACGCCTCCTCCAAGCCCTTCGCCGAGAACATCGAGATCACCAAGAAGGTCGTGGAGTATGCCCACGACCACGGCGTGGTGGTCGAGGCTGAGCTGGGCACCCTGGCCGGCGTTGAGGACGATGTGAAGGTCTCCGCCGCGGATTCCTCCTACACCCGTCCCGAGGAGGTCGAGGAGTTTGTGACCAAGACCGGCTGTGACTCTCTGGCCATTGCCATCGGCACCAGCCACGGCGCTTACAAGTTCACTCCCGCCCAGTGCACCCGCAACGAGAAGGGCATCCTGGTTCCGCCTCCCCTGCGTTTCGACGTGCTGGAGGAGGTCTCCAAGCGCCTGCCCGGCTTCCCCATCGTCCTCCACGGCTCTTCCTCCGTGCCCCAGGAGTATGTGAAGATGATCAACGAGCACGGCGGCAAGATGCCCGACGCCATCGGCATCCCCGAGGATCAGCTGCGTAAGGCCGCTTCCATGTCCGTGTGTAAGATCAACATCGACTCTGACCTGCGTCTGACCATGACCGGCACCATCCGTCAGTTCTTCGATGAGCACCCCGACAAGTTCGATCCCCGCGAGTATCTGAAGCCCGCCCGCGCCAACATCAAGGAGCTGGTCAAGCACAAGCTGATCAACGTCCTGGGCTGCGACGGCAAGGCCTGAGCTTAACCGGACCCTATCACCCGACGTGCCGCCGCAAGCTTTTTGCGAAGGATAACAAAACCGCCCCGGCTCGGAAAAGGGCCGGGGCGGTACTTTTTTGCCTTGGAGCGCATAGACTGAAACCGAAAAGGGGAGAAGGGAACCATGGCTGAGATCATCCCATATGACCGTGAAGCGGCGGTCCGCTACGCCCACCGCTGGGCCTATGGGCGGAACCCGAAGTATTATGATTACGAGGAGCTGGGGGGAGACTGCACCAATTTTGCCTCCCAGTGCCTCTATGCCGGGACCGGGATCATGAATTATACCCCCACCTACGGCTGGTACTATCTGAGCCCCAATGACAAGGCTCCAGCCTGGACCGGGGTGCCCTATTTCTTCAATTTTATGACCCGGGAGGAGCAGTCCCAGGGGCCCTTTGGTCTGGAGGCCTCCCTGAATATGCTGATGCCCGGTGACTTTGTTCAGCTCCGATTTGCCCAAGAGCGCTTTGGACATACGCCCATCATCGTAGAGGTGGGGGACCCGCCCGCCCTGAGCAATATTCTGGTGGCCGCCCATAGCCTGGACGCCGACTTTCGGCCCCTGGATTCCTACCAGTTCCAGGAGATCCGCTTCATCCATATTCTGGGGGCACGGCCTGGGGTTGCATGGGCCGAAAAAACCAAGAAAAATCAATGGCTGTAAAGGAAACCCGGTACACATTTTCTTATGTGTACCGGGTTGGTTTTATAGTTGCCGTTCCCTCAGCTCAAAGGGTTGCCGTCCTCATCAAAGGCGACCTTCAGCAGTCCTTCCACCAGAAAAGCGCTGATGCAGAGGAACACCATCTGGCCGCCGATGAGCCAGAGGAAAAAGCTGGTGAAATGGTCCCGAAGCAGGATCATCAGAAGGGCGGAGACCAACGTAAGCAGCAGGCCCATCCGGATCCAGAGCTGGGCAATGCGGCGGTGGGCAAAGGCCCAGGTCTCATCACTGCGTTCAGACAGAGCCGTGCGGTAAGCCAGTCCGGAGCCTGTGCGCTTGGGCGGGTGGGAGCGCCAGCGAAGCCCGATGGCCAGCAGCGCCAGCGGGGTGACCATCACCAGCAGGAAAGCGAGATAATACATGTCAATCCACATCCTTTTCTTTTGTTTGGAGCTGCGTTTCAGAGCCGTCCGCGGGCTTTTTGGAGGGGCGGCCCCGGCGCTTCACCTGGGCCAGAGGATTGGCCCGGGCGGCGCAGCGCAGGTCGTCGCTGTCCACATGGGTGTAAATCTGGGTGGTGTTCAGATGATCGTGTCCCAGGACCTCCTGGAGCGTGCGGACGTCCACGCCGTTTTGCAGCATCAGCGTCGCCGCGGTGTGGCGCAGCTTGTGGGAGGAATACTGGGTGCTGTCCAGACCTGCGGCGGCCAGATGTTTTTTGACCAGCTTATGGACCGCTGCCTTGGAGATGCGCCGCCGGTTCTGCAGCGTGACGAACAGGGCGTTCTGGTCTACCAGCGTCAAAGCGTCGCGGTCGGTCATCCAGTCCTGGAGCGCCTTCTGGCAGGCTTCGTTCAAAAAAAGGACCCGTTCCTTGTTGCCTTTGCCCAACACCCGCAGATGGTCGCCTCGAACATCTGTTGTATTCAGGCCGACAAGCTCTGAGATACGCAGTCCGCAGTTCAGGAACAAGGTCAGGATGCAGTAATCCCGGCTGGCGTTTTTGCCGTCTACAGACTCCAGCAGACTGACGCTTTCGTCCAGATTCAGGTACTTGGGCAGGGATTTTTTCATTCTGGGCGAGTCCAGGTCCTGGACAGGGTTTTGCTCCAGCAGCTTCGCTTTATTTGTCAGATATTTGTAAAAGGAACGGATGGTGGCGACTTTGCGGGCCCGGGAAGCGGCATTCAGGCCGCGGTCACGGGACAGGTAATTCATGTAGCTGTAAATATCCGTCAGCGTGACGTCCCGTACCAGAGACAGGTCAACGTCGTCAATGGAGATGTCGTCCAGCGGAATATCTCTGGGCGCCAGATTTTTTTCCTGTTTCAGGTACCGGAAAAAGTTCCGAAGATCCAGAAAGTACTCGTCCACAGTCTGGCGGGAATGTCCCTGGATCGTTTCGTGATAAACCAAAAAATCGCGCAGCAGCGGCGGTGCGTCAGTGCGGTAGTCCGTGATCCGCGGCAGGGGCCTCAAAAGGGGCAGACAGAGGTTTTCACCTCCACTCAGGTCAACAAAATTTTTATTTTGTTGACCTGACACCGTATCCGTTTTGAGGAACTGCCGTCCCTCCCTTCGTCAGTATAGGAACCTTTCTTTTGGAGATGCTAAGAAACAAAACTTGATCCGAAACCGAGGTCGATCGCCCGTGAGCCTTATCGCCTGTATCGAACCCTGTGTCTATCAAAAAGACGGCCGCTGTTGTCTGTCGCGGGCCTTATCTGCCGGGATACCGGACGGACGGGGCTGCGTGAACTTTGTGCCGGTCCGTCATCCCGGACCGTTACAACAGGGCCGCCAGTGCCTCCCGGATGTTGGCCACCCGGATCAGCTCCAGTCCGTCGGGAACCAGCAGCTTCCCCTGGGTCCTCTTGGGGATCAGACATTTGGTAAAGCCCAGGCGCCGGACCTCGGCAAGCCGCTGCCCCAGGGCGCTGACTGACCGCAGCTCCCCCGTCAAGCCGATCTCCCCGATGGCAGCCAGGTCGTGAGGCACCGGCCGGTCCCGGAAGCTGGAGGCCAGCGCCAGCATCGCGGCCAGATCGGCGGCAGGCTCGTCCAGAGACAGTCCTCCAATCACGTTCATATAGGTGTCGCAGTTGCCCACCAGCAGTCCCCCGCGCTTTTCCAGCACAGCCAGCAGCAGCATGGCCCGGTTGTAGTCAAAGCCGTTGCTCACCCGCCGGGGATTGCCCAGACTGCTGGGGACCACCAAGGCCTGGATCTCGGCCAGCACCGGCCGCACACCCTCCATGACGCAGGTGACGCAGGTACCGGGAGCCTCCGTCGGCCGGCCGTCCAGCAGGGTCTCCGAGGGATTGGGTACCTCGGCCAGCCCGCCGTCCTCCATTTCAAATACGCCGATCTCGTTGGTGGCGCCAAAGCGGTTCTTAGCCGCGCGCAGGATGCGGTGGGCCATATGGCGCTCGCCCTCGAAATAGAGTACACAGTCCACCATGTGCTCCAGCACCTTGGGACCGGCAATGGACCCCTCCTTGTTTACATGCCCGATCACAAAAACAGTGAGCCCCTCCCCTTTTGCCAGCTGCATCAGGGTCATGGTACACTCCTTCACCTGTGAAATGCTGCCGGGAGCCGAGCTGACGTCCCCGTTGTACATGGTCTGGATGGAGTCCACGATGAGGACGTCTGGCTGGAGCTGATGGACCGCGTCCACCAGATTCTCCAGATTGGTCTCCGCCAACAGGTAGAGCCCTTCTCCCCTCACCTTCAGCCGCTCGGCCCGCAGCTTGATCTGCCGCTCCGACTCCTCACCGGATACATACAAAACCGTGGCAAAGCGGCACAGATTGTCGCAGATCTGCAGCATCAGGGTGGATTTGCCGATGCCGGGGGCGCCGCCCACCAGCACCAGCGAGCCCTTCACCGCGCCGCCGCCCAGGACCCGGTCCAGCTCGCCCATTCCGGTGCAGAAGCGCAGCTCGTCGGTGGTTTCCACCTCGGTCATGGGCTTGGGACGGCGGACAGCCACCCCCAGCGCCGAACCGCGGCCGATGGCGGGGCCTGTTTTCTTGGCCGTCTTTTCCGCCGGGCGCTCCACCACGGTGTTCCAAGCGCCGCAGGCGGGACATTTCCCCTGCCACTTGGGGGTCTCATTGCCGCACTCGGTACAGTAAAACAGTGTTTTTGCCTTCATAGGGTGCTCCTCTTTGGTCAACAAAACTTTTTTGTATTGTACCAGATTTCTCCCCGGTTGTAAACGGAGGATTCCCGAGCCTCTGCCAAACCACTATAACGCCCTTCTCAACTTCACGCTGGTTTGACCGCCCTGATTCCGGCTTTGTGCGCAGCCGTCTCCTATTATGAGTCAGCTGCACCGTTCCGTTCGGCAGATCAAGGAACCGCGGTTCCTTGGAACACGTCCTCCCCTGTCTCCGGGGCGGTGAGCCAGGCCGCCGCCAGCACTGCCGCAAGCTTTTTCTGGTAGCTTTCCTCGCACAGCATAGCCTCCTCCTCCGGGTTGGTGAGGAAACCGCACTCTACCAGCACAGCGGGACAGTCGATGTGGTTCATCAGATAGACGGTGTCCGGGATCTGCTTGCACTCCCGGCTGTTCTCAGGCTGGAGCGCGGCCCGGATGGCGGCCTGGATATGCCGCGCCAGGTCCTGGGACCCCTCGGTGGGGGCGTAGAATACCTGGGTGCCGTGGTAGCGGCTGTCGGGATAGGAGTTCTGGTGGATACTCAACAAGGTGCCCCCTTCGGTCGCGGTGATGGCAGTCACCCGGTTTTTCAGGTCGGACACCTTTTTCTCCCGCAGAGTATTTGCCTCCGGGTCATGGAGAGAGACATCCTCCCCGCGCAGCAGCGTGTGGGGAGCTCCGTACAGGCCCAGAACGTCATCCAGCTTCAGTACCACGGCCAGGTTGATCTGGCTCTCCACGGTTCCGGACGGAGAAACTGCCCCGCCGTCCTCCCCGCCGTGGCCGGCGTCCAGGATCAGAGGCCGGACGGGACTTACGGAAGACGGGGCGATAACCGGCGTGCTCTGCCGGCAGAAGTACCCCAGGGCGGCGGTCAGGCCAAATGCTGTCAAGACCAGAACCGCCGCAGAACCGAACAATCGTTTCAATCAGCACCACCTCCCCCTATCCTATGGCGGCGGTGACTGCCGGTATGACTGAAATCCGCAGGCGGGAAGTTTTGGCAACGTTCCGTCGCCGGTCTTTGCCGTTTCCCGGGAAAAGGCCCTCTCTCCCCTTGCCCGTCCCCCGCCTCCCCATCCGGACCCGGGGCAAATGGCGGCGGGAATCATAGAATGATCTGTGGGGCGCAGGCCCCGACAATCTGATCAAAGGAGGGAATTCCCTTTGAATATGGAAAACGGCAGCTCCTGCCCAATGCCAAGCTGCCCTGATCACAGCGGCACCATGCCGCCCTGTGCCGGACTGGCGGTGCCATACGTCCCCTTCCAGCAGGACAATCCTCAAAAATACGCCCAGGCCGAGGCCCTGAGCAACGGCACGCTGTTCCCCGGCCTCAATCTGCCCTTCCACTTGAAGACGGAGGGCAGCACTCTGCCTACCAATCCACTGGTGGAACTCCAGGCGCTGGAGTTCGTGGTATTGGAGCTTGGCATGTATCTGGATACACACCCCGACGACGCGGAGGCATTTACCATGTTCAAGCAGTATGCAGCCATGGAGAAGTCAGCCAAAGCCGCCTACGAGGCCAAGTTCGGCCCCCTGATGAAGTCCTCCGCTGCCTCCGGGGACAGCTACCGCTGGCTCCAGGAGCCCTGGCCCTGGAATTATCAGCAGAATGAGGTGAAGTGAGATGTTTATATACGAGAAAAAATTGCAGTTCCCAGTTAAGATCGCCACGCCCAACCCTAAGCTGGCCTCCTTTATTATCAGTCAATACGGAGGTCCAGACGGAGAGCTTGGCGCCTCCATGCGCTACCTATCCCAGCGGTATGCCATGCCCTATGCCGAAGCAAAAGGTGTGCTGACCGACATCGGGACCGAGGAACCTTTTTGCACCGTCTTTTGACGCTTGTACTCCGCCAATCAGTCCAGCAGGAAGGACCACCGGGCAGGCAGCAGCTTCAGGGCTACCTCCACCCTGCCGTCGCTGTGGACGGTCATGTGGTGGAGCAGGCGGCCATAGAAATTACCGTCCGCCGTCTCTCCGGTGACGATTCCCCGGACAGCCGCCCGGATGTCCCTGCGTGCGCCTTTGGACTGGGTGTCCAACATCTGCCGCTTCTGAATAGCGGCCAACTGCCCCTGTAACTGAGTAATGGTACTGTCACAGCGCTGGTTGATAAACTGAAAGTCGGATTTTGAGATGGTCTTGTCAAAGAATTCCTCCAAGGCCCGCTGTTTCTTCTCCCGCTCCCCCTCCAACGCCCGTTCCAGCTTGTGGATCTCGGTGCTGCCGTCGTCCCGGCTGTCCCGGAGCGTTTCCTCTACAATGCGGGTCAGATTGCGGATAACGGCCTCAGAGTCCATCTGGACGGCCTGCACGGAGCGTTTCAGAAGGTCCATGGCCACGTCCTCCCGCAGCTGGCGGCCCACGTCACAGCCAACGGGATTTCCCTGCCCGTCGGTGTGAGCGTTCCCCTCCTGTGTGGCCTTGCCGCAGCGCCAGACCCGGTAGGGACTGCCGGACGCGGTTTTCTTCCTCCGGGCCAGGAAGGTGCTGCCGCAGGCGGCGCATTTGATCTTGCCCGACAGCGGATAGCGGTTGCCGTGTCCCATGCTCTGGGTACTGCCATGGTTTCGCCTTGCCAGCTCCCGCTGGACCGCCTCCCAGGCTGCCCGGTCAATGATGGGCTCGTGGTGGTCCCGGAGGAAAATGTACTCCTCCTGGCCCTTGTTGTACTTTTTTTCGTGGCTCAGATAGTCCGGCGTGTAGGTTTTTTTCTGGCGCAGGTCTCCGCAGTATTTCTCGTTTTTCAGGATCTTCAGCACCGTGGGCGCAGACCAGTTCAGATTGCCCCGGCTGGATAAAATGCCTTCCTCCCTCAGTTCCCTGGCGATCACACTGGAGCCTTTCCCCTCGTCCAGGTATTTATGAAAGATGTACTTTACCACCTTGGCCCCCTCTGGGTTGACGGACATTTTGCCGTCCGCCACGTCGTAGCCCAGCAGCGAGCCGCCAAAGACCACCCCCCGCTCCATTTGACGCTTCTGGCCCCATTTCACCCGTTCCGAGGTCTTGCGGCTCTCCTCCTGGGCGATGGAGGACATGATGGTGAGCCGCAGTTCCGCATCCGGCTCCAGGGTATTGATGTTGTCGATGAGGAAAATGACGCCGATGCCCCGCTTTTTCAGCTCCCGGGTGTATTCCAGGGTGTCCACGGTGTTTCTGGCAAACCGGCTGACCTCTTTGGTGACGATCAGGTCGAGCTTCCCCTCCCGGGCCGCCCGGATCATCTGCTTGAACCGGGTCCGCTTTTTCGTCTCCGTACCGGACAGGCCCTCGTCGGCGTAGATGTCCTGTAATTCCCAGTCCGGGTTCCGGTGGATGCACTCCCGGAAATAACGCTGCTGGCTTTCAAACGAGTTGGCCTGGTCGTCCTTGTCGGTGGATACGCGGCAATAGGCCGCTACGCGAATCATAAAACCGCCTCCTCCCAGGAGATGATACAGCGCGGAGATCATCCAGATTGCTTTTCCAGTTTCCGGATGCAATCGGCAAGCTGCTCCCGGTCCAGAATCCCCTCCTGTTCCAGCGCCAGCAGGACACTTCTCTGGTACTCCAGCAAAAATGCTTTCCCCGGTCTTTCGTTGTTCTGACTGCCCACAAACTCCGCTTTTTTCGCCATCCTGCCCCTCCCTTCCGTTCAGGGTATGCGGGGCGGCAGGCGAACTTTCCGTTCTCCCGAACATGGAGAGCGCATAAATTTGGCCCGGCCTGGAACTTGGTCTAGGCCGGGCCCCGCTTATTGCTTCAGCGCTAAATAGAGGTTTTCCGCGAAGGTTCCGTGCCCCTCCTCGGAGAAATGAACGCCGTCGAAGGTCAGAGCGATTTCCCAGCCTCCCGCGTCAACAAAGCGGGTCCCCAGCTTCTGGGAGAGGGCCTGATACGCGGCGGCAAGCCCCACGGAATCGGCCAAAAGCCGCTCTTCCGTCACCCATGCGCCAGGTTTCACAGGCGGCGGTCCGATCAGCACGATTTGCTCCCGAGGCAGGGGTATTTGCGTCAAAAACGCCTCCATACGGGCGGCAACTCCGGCAGCGTCTGCCCCCTGCAGCAAGTCGTTGCCCCCCAGCATGACCAACAGCAGACCCACCGGCTGACAGCCGGACAGCAGCTGTGCAAAGCGGCCCAGCTCCCCTTCCGTTCTTGGGATCTTCCGTCCGTTTTCCCCGGCGTTCAGGACCTCCCACCCGCTCCTTTGGGCCAGCAGATCCACCCAGCGGTGTTCCGCCGGATAGCGGCTGCCAAAATAGGACCGCGGGTCATAGCCATATGTATTGGAATCTCCGAAACAAAGAATCCGCATTCTCGTCACCTCTGCGTCAGCCGCATGTTCATGTTCCAATGGTATCATCTCATTTCCGCAAGATCCTTTCCATGGCCTTCCCCTTGGCCAGCTCGTCCACCAGCTTGTCCAGATAGCGTATCTCCAGCATCAGCGGGTCCTCGATGGTCTCCAGCTTGACGCCGCAGACAGAGCCTTTGATCAGCCGGCGGTTCTCGTTGAGCCGGGGTGCCTGTTCAAAGAACGCGCCGTAAGAAATAGACGTCTCCAGAAAGCGGTCAAGCTCGGCCGCCGTATAGCCGGTGAGCCAGGTGGTGACCTGATCCACTTCTTCCCGGGTCCTCCCCTTCCGCTCCGCTTTGGCGATCAGCAGCGGGTAGACCTTGGAAAACTCCATGGCAAAAATCGCTTCGTTCTTCATGCTGCCCCTCCCATTTGTTATCACCTTTTGGTTGCGGAAAAGGCCGCCGCTTCCCTGATCCAGCCCATCAGCTCCCCGTCGATCTCGTCCAAACCGGACACCGTCACATGATGGGTCCAGCGGTTGGGATAAGGCTCCGTAGCCACATCAATGCGGGGCGATTCCTTGCGGTAGCTCAGACCAAAGGTGACGGTCATCCAGACTTTCGGGCGCTCCTTGGCTCTGCGGCAGGGATTGAAGGACACGAAAGCAAACCCGCGTTTATTGGAAAAGGTGATCTGTGTCTTGGAGACCTTGATCTTCACATCGGGGATCTGGTCTGAGATCAACTCCTCCAGCCGCTCATACAGCGGCAGGGCGTCCATATGCTCGCCGAAAAAGAACAGAATATCCGGATTCATAGCTCCCCCTTTTCTGACAGGCGCCGCGCGAAATACCGCTCCAGGTGCGCCCGGGCCGCGGCGGGGCCGTCCTCCCCGGCACAGCGGCAAGGGCGGCTGTTGACCGCGTGGTTCAGCGCGGGCTGACGCTGGCTGCCTTCCTCCACCAACAGGTCGGCCGACAACACATCCTCCCAGGAACGGTTGAGAAAGGCCACTTCCCTCCTGCCGTGGGTCCGGGTCATCTGGACCGCACCGGCGTCCGCAAGATATTTCTTTACCTGGTCCCCGTCTATTCCGGCCTCCAGCAGGCCAAGCTCGATCTCTTCCCACGCGATCTCGTCCAGACGGCCCCAGTCTGAGGCGGACAGATCAAAGCGGACACAGGTGTACCGGCTCTCACAGTGGACCAGCAGGAGACTGCTGCGGCCATGGAGGGTGATACAGTGGGCATCCCAGCAAAATCCCCTGTCCAGCGGCTGGCCGTAAGGCACCGCTGTACGTAACAGCCGCTGGAGGGGCCAGGTCAATCCAAGCTGCATGGCGCCTTCCCCCTCCGGACAAACACATAGGTCCCATCATCGGAACGCGCCCGGTCAAAGCGGTAGTCCAGCCGGTCAAATGCCTGAATGTCCTCCGGGGCCTCGATCTGGTTCTCGGCCATGTAACGGACCATCTCCCCCCGGGCCATCTTGCACATGGTACCTTTTTCCATAATCTTCCCGTCTTTCTCCTCGCCGAACACGCAGGTGATAAAACGCTTTTCCGGCGGCAGGTAACGGGAGACGCACAGGCTGTATTCCTTGGAGGCCAGATTGAGGATGCAGTCGGTTCCTTCAAACAGCTTCTCGGCAATGGTTCCGCCCCAATAGCTGTAAAGGTCGTTTGCATCACATATTTTCAGCTTTGCCTGCATCTCCAGACGGTAGGGCGTCACACCGTCAAAGGGGCGCAGCAGGCCGTAAAAGCCGGAGAGGATGCGCAGATGCTCCTGGATGTAGTCATACTCCCGGGTCGTGAACACGCCGGGGGCCATGTACTGGTACTGGATGCCCTCGTAGGCCAGGACCGCGGGCGTCAGCCCCTGGCGCAGGTCCATGGTCTCCAGCCGGCTGACATTCAGCGCGGCGATCTGGTCGCTGCACTTCCAGAGCTTTTTCAAGGCGGCATAGTCCATCCCCCGGAGCCGGCCGAGCAGCTCCTCCGTCCGGGACAGAAAGCAGGGCAGATCCCGCCAAGGCAGGCTGTCCGTATCCCGGTTCATTTTCTTGGCTGGTGAAATGATGATTTTCATGGCGTTCCAATCTCCGGACATTGATACCTGGGCTTCCCAAGGCTCTTTTTTCCATACTCGATGGCCTGCGCCGGACAGCCGCAGATGCAGGCCATGCAGTGGGTGCAGGCATTCCCCCACGCAGGCCGTCAGACAGGCGAATGTTGTTCAGCGGGCAGGCCGTCACGCACTTCCCGCAGACGATACAGGCCGCCGTAGCGTAAACAGGTATACGATCCTCGTCCGTCACTCCTCGATTTCATAGGGCCAGTCCCGGATGCCGCCGAACTCATAGACCTGGGTGTAGCCCAGGTCCGCCAGAGCCTGGGAAGCCGTTTTGCTGCGGTTGCCGCTGCGGCAGTAGACCAGAACCACCGTGTCCTTCTCCGGGATGACCTGGGCGGCGGTGTCCCCGTCGATGGTGCCCACCGGCAGCAGCACCGCACCGGGGATATGCCCGGCGTCGTACTCGTCCCGCTCCCGGACGTCCAGCACCACGGCTTCCTCTCCCTCGTCCATCATTTGTTTGGCCTCTTCCTGGGTGATCTGCCGGTAACTGTTCTGCTCCGCGCCGCTCCCCCCGCATCCGGTCAATAACAGGAGCACGGTCAAAACAGCAGGTAAGATACGCTTCATCCCTTATCCCTCGCCATTCAGATAGGCCAGGATCTCGGCGGCGTTGGTATCCGGCTTGACCTTGGGCATCACGCGCTCGATCACGCCCTGCTCGTCAATGAGGTAGGTGCTGCGCACCACGCCCATGCTGACTTTGCCATAAAGCTTTTTCTCCTGCCAGACGCCGTAAGCCTGGATGGCCTGCAGCTCCGGGTCGGAGAGCAGCACGAAGGGCAGCTCGTACTTTTCGGCAAATTTCAGGTGGGAGGCCACGGAATCCTTACTGACGCCGATGACAACGGTATTTTTGGACTGAAGATCGCCATAGCTCTGGGCAAAGGCGCAGGCCTGCCGGGTGCAGCCGGGGGTATTGTCCCTGGGATAAAAATACAACACGACCTTCTTGCCCAGAAAATCAGACAGGCTGACGCTGTTTCCCTTCTGGTCGCACAAGGTAAACTCCGGCGCTTTGGTTCCAACTTCCAACATGATGCAATATCCTCCTTTGTCAAGGCTGGTACGTCCAGCCCCAGTCGTTGTGGTAGATCATCTGGCGGGTCATTCCGCCGTCGATGCAGATGTTTTCTCCCGTGATAAAGCCCGCTTTGTCCGAGCACAGGTACAGCACCATATTGGCGATGTCCAGGGGATTGCCCACCCGTCCGGCTGGCTGCTGGAGGGCGTCCGAGCCATGGTAGACCGTGTATCCGGTGTCGATCCAGCCGGGAGAAATGGAGTTCACCCGCACCTTTCCGGACAGGCTCACCGCCAGCGCGTGGGTCAGCGCGGCAATGCCGCCCTTAGCGGCGGTGTAGCTCTCGCTGAAGGGCTGGCTCATGCGGTCACGGCTGGAGGAAATGTTGACGATGCTGGCCCCGGGGGCAAAGTGGGGCAGAAACAGCTGCGTTAGCAAAAAGGCCGCGGAGACGCCCACCCGGAGGGCGTAGTTGAATTCCTCGTAGGTACACTGGTCAATTCCCTTGAACAGAGGCGGCGCGTTGTTGATGAGATAGTCCACATGGCCGTGGTCCGCGATGACCTTCTCCGCAAAACGGCGCACAGTGGCTTCCTCCCCGATGTCCCCCACAAAATAGGGGTTGTCCGCAAGGTCAATGACGCAGACTTTGGCTCCGGCTTTCTCAAATTCCCCGCGGATGCACCTGCCGATACCCCCCGCGCCGCCGGTGATCACCACGATTTTATCCTGAAACATGGTCACTCCTCCATCTGGATGGCGACTTTGATCACGCCGTCCCGGTGATTCTCAAAGAGGTCGTAGGCCGCCTCAATGTCCCGCAGCGGATAGGTGTGGGTGATCAGCGGCGTGGTGTCCAGCTTCCCGTCCGCGATCAGCTCCAGGGTCTCGGCGCAGTTGCAGCCATCCACGCCGCCGGTCTTGAAGGTCAGGTTCTTGCCGTACATCTCGGGCAGGGGCAGCGTCTGAGGGCCGTCATACAGTGCCACCACCGTCACCACGGCGTTGGGCCGGGCACATTCCCAGGCCAGCCGGAAGGTCTCCTCGCTGCCGGCCACCTCCAGCACCACATCCGCGCCGCCGTGCTCGCTGTATGCCTGCACCAACTCCTGTACCTGCTCCGGGCCGGCAGTCAGGATCTCCGGGCAGCAGTCCCGGACGAATTTCAGCCGCCGCGGGTCCTTGTCGCAGACAATGATGCGGCGCGGCTCCTTCAAACGCACACATTGTAAAGTGCAGATGCCTGTCGGACCGGCACCGAGAATCAGTACGGTATCCGTGGGCTTGATCTCGGAGATCTGCGCGGCCCAGTAGCCGGTAGCCAGAATGTCGCCCACGAACAGGGCCTGCTCATCGCTGACGGTGTCCGGGATCTTGTTCAGCCCCTGGTCGGCATAAGGCACCCGGACATACTCCGCCTGTCCTCCGTCGATGCGGCAGCCCAGGGCCCAGCCGCCGTTGGGGTCCGTGCAGTTGTTCACCCAGCCGTTCTGACAGAAGAAGCACACCCCGCAGAAGGTCTCCACATTCACCGTCACCCGGTCGCCGGGCTTGACGGCGGCAACGGCGCAGCCTACCTCCTCCACCACGCCCACCATCTCATGGCCCACGGTGACGCCGGGGACGGCCCGGGGCACCGAGCCGTGCTTGATGTGCAGGTCGCTGGTGCAGATACTGGCCAGCGTCACCCGCACGATGGCGTCCCGGTCGTCCAGCAGAACGGGCTTCGGCTTGTCCAAAAGTTCAAATTTTCCGTGGTCCACATAGGTATAGGCCAGCATATCCTTTGTTCTCCCTTACTCATTCACGCGAAAGTCAAATTCCTCTCGATTTTGGAGTTTTCCAATTTGGACAAGTCTCGCAGCCAATGCACCTTTGGTACGTTTGAAGTACGCACACATTTCTTTGCGTGTACTTCCTGCGTCAAACATACGGACCAAAGCGGCTTCTTCTTCCGATGTCCACGGTTTTCCCGCGTTTTCCGGCAGTTTTTTTGCTGGTTTTTCTTTTATATTCGCAAGAATACAATGAAACGCACGTATGATTTCCGCTTGATTACAGATACAGTCATCAGGAAGGATTTCTCCAGTCAAAGGATTGACGCCATCAGCCAAAGCGGTGAGCAATTCTTTCGCACGCGCAATATCCATACAGATTCCTCCCATTCTTTATCAGTCAGGTTCACAGCGAGTATAGCATAGAGTCGAGAAAAATTCTATCCCCAAGAACCTTACAAACCACAGTAGCCAATCTGACTACTGATCCCATCCGCGACGCTCCGTGAATCCCTGGCGCTTCAGAACACTATAAAATGAGCGTTTCGGCAGCCGAAACGCTCATTTTTTGATACGGATAGTTCACTTTTCGTTCTTTGCCACCGTTTTTAAGGACAACAGCAGCAGGATGATGCCGGCCCCGGTCAAAATATGGCCGATGCCCGCAATTCCCGAAATGGAGGCATTGGCGGCGGCGGACAACGCAAGTCCCTTCACCTGGGCCACGCCGCGTATGACCAGCATGACCGCCGTCAGCGGAACGCCGATGTTGTAGGTCCAGAGAAACGCCCGGAAGGTCTTGATCTTTGTAAGGTCGTTATGGGCCCCATACAGCGCCACCACCAGGAAAACCAGCATGCCCAGCAGAAACAGATGGGCGTGGACCTTGCCCAGGGCTGTCACGCCGGTAAAGCCGCTGTACTTGGTGAATTCCCGGTAAAAGACGCCGCCCGCCATCGCCGCAATGGCATAGGCAAGAGAAATATTCAGGTATTTTTTCATCAGTCATTCCTCCCTTTCATGGCGTTGAATCCGATCAGGACGGCCCAGACATAGGAGCAGGTTTTGGGGATCATCAGCATTCCCACCGCCGGCACCGTATCCGCGAACAGCACCACGGGGATGTAGCAGGCAAAGCTCACCACCACGGCCAGCCACAAAAGCCGGAAGGGCCTGTCCTGTTTTTCCTTCGCGCTGCGGTAAAACAGCACCACGATCAACACACCCAGGATCGTAAAGGGGATATTCCGGTAGATCCCCCAGGAGAGGGGCGGATTTGCGCTGGTCCATGCGTTCTGCGGCATCAGGCACAAGGCGATGCGGACCAGGGCCAGTACCCACACGGCGGCCGTGGTTCCCTTTTGACCGCTGACCTGATACCGGGCCCGCCACACATAGTAGAGCAGCACATAGAACAGCGTCATGGTCACCGAGGTCACCAGCTTGCCGATGCCCAGGGCCGCTGTGTAGTGGTCCAGTCCCGTGGTGCAAAGGGCAATGGCCCGGGGCACCAGATGGAACGCGTCGCCGCAGCCCAGCGTCACCGCCATGACGCCGTACAGCAGATACTGCCTTCTCCCCTTGCTGCCCCGGATCATGAGGATGCCCAGGGTGATGACGGTCACCAGATACACGACGTCAAACAGCGTTTCAAAAATTGCCTGCATGGTTCATTCCTCCTAATTTGAACAATGTTCATTTTACTGAAAAAGAGTGCCTGCCTGTTGGTATGGCTCCCGCTATCCATAGATGGCTCTGCGGATGATCTCCAGCAGCACGGTGCAGTCCGGCTGTCCCTGTACAAGCAGGATCAGCATGTGATCCAGTACAAAACCGATCAGGTCTTCTTGGGAAAAGGACGATGTAAAGGTGTTTCCCCGTACAGCTTGATCGGTTTGTAACACCTCCAGCATCCCTGCCTTCATGTGGGCAAAGGTGTGCTCCATGGCGCTTTTGGCCTCGCCCCGCTTGGCGCTGGCGATGCTAATGGAATGTCCCGTCAGAAAATTGGGGTACTCCTCCGCCCCCTTCCAAATGCGTGCGTACAGATCCGCCACATAGCCGACAAAGGAAACGTCCGCCTCGCTCCGCTGGCCCGCATGGAAAATATCTCTCCAGATGCTCTCTACCGTGGCCAGCACAAGCTCATCTTTATCCGCATAATAGTTGTACAGCGTTCCCAGGGCGATATGGCATTCATCGGCAACCAACCGCATATTCAGCGCCTTCAGGCCCTTCTCCGCCACGATGCGCCTGCACACCTGCATAATGGCTTCTTGCGATGTGATGACGGTGTTCATGCTGCCCACCTCCCAAACTGAACAATGTTCATTATGGCCCGATTGACCGGACTTGTCAAGTGGCACCGGCCACCGCTCCGCCGTATAAGGCTGGCCCTTGATGCCGCCGAATTCATAGAGTTGCGCACAGCCCGGCCGCGCCGGCGCATGACGATTCCTCTCTAGGCACCGAGGAACTGGGCCACATGGAAATGGTGGCGGCCATCGTCCACCAGCTGACCCGGAATCTGACCGACGAGGAGATCCGGGCCAATCCCGGCTTCGCCGCCTACTTCGTGGACCACACCACCGGCGTCTACCCCACCGCCGCCTCCGGTTTCCCCTGGACCGCCGCGTCCATCCAGTCCACCGGCGACGTGATCGCCGACCTGACCGAGGACCTGGCTGCGGAACAAAAGGCCCGGAAGACCTATGACAACATTCTCCGGCTGTCCGACGACCCCGACGTGAACAACGTCATCCGCTTCCTCCGGGAGCGGGAGATCGTCCACTTCCAGCGCTTCGGCGAGTGTCTGCGCCTGTGCAAGGACAAGATGAACGACAAAAACATCTACTTCACCAACCCTGCCTTTGACAAAGGCGCCGCGCCCAAGGCGGCCATGTCCAAACCTGCGGAGTAAGTCTTTCCATGCAAACAGCGCCCGGAGCGTTCGCTCCGGGCGCTTTGAATGAGAGAAGATCAACAGAGTGTCAGACCTCAATGAGCTCGTAAGCCCGGCTGCCCAGGCCGATGGCCTCGGCGTGCTCCAGACAGGCCTTCCACTCCGAAGCGGGGGTGGTGTTCTTGAAGTGGTCGTGGTGGTCGCAGAAGCCCTCCCGGTGCATGTTCTCGTCCAGCAGGCTTCCGGGGATGGGCTGCTGCCGCAGACAGGCGTCCGCGCAGGCCTGGTCCAGGGCCACCGGGTCGAAGGAGGCGAACATGCCCACGTCAGGCAGGATGGCCATGTCGTTCTCGCCGTGGCAGTCGCAGTAGGGGGAGATGTCGATGACCAGGCTGATATGGAAGTGGGGACGGCCGTCCACCACGGCCATGGCGTACTCGGCCATCTTCCGGTCCAGCATTTCGGCGGCGCTGTCGTTGGGGTTGTAAATGGCGTCGAAGTTGCAGGCGGCGATACACCGTCCGCAGCCCACGCATTTGTTGTGGTCGATGGAGGCCTTTTTGTTCTCATAGGTAAAGGCATCCTGGGCGCACTGCTTGGCGCACTGGCGGCAGCCCACACAGCGGCTCTGGCTGACCTCGGGCTTGCCCGCCGCGTGCTGCTCCATCTTGCCCCGGCGGCTGCCGCAGCCCATGCCGATGTTCTTCAGCGCGCCGCCGAAGCCGGTCTGCTCATGGCCCTTGAAGTGGCTGAGGCTGATGAACACGTCGGCGTCCATGATGGCCCGGCCGATCTTGGCCGCCTTCACATACTGGCCATTGCGTACGGGCACCTCAATGTCGTCGCTGCCCTTCAAGCCGTCGCCGATGATGACCTGACAGCCGGTAGCGTAAGGCGTAAAGCCGTTCTCATAGGCGCTCTCGATGTGCTCCAGGGCGTTCTTCCGCCGGCCGGGATACAGGGTGTTGCAGTCGGTCAGAAAGGGCACGCCGCCCAGGGACTTGACCACGTCGGCCACCCGCCGGGCGTAGTTGGGCCGCAGGAAAGTCAGGTTGCCGGGCTCGCCGAAGTGGATCTTGATGGCGGTCATTTTGTGGTCAAAGTCGATGTCTCCGATGCCGGCGGCCCGGATCAGCCGCTCCAGCTTATCCAGCTGGCTGACCCCGATGGTAGTACGAAGATCGGTAAAATAGACCTTGGAAGGGTTCATGACGCTTCTCCTCTCAACTGTAAGGTAAATTTACTAAACAACGCTTGATTAACCAATGGTTTTTGCGGTTTTGGCCTCCAGAATGCCCGGGATGATGGAGCATAGGGAGCCGCAGACGATGAGGACGATGCCCAGCAGCATGTTCCCGGAGACCGCCTCCCCGTGGAGCCACCAGGCCAGCAGGGGCGACAGGGCGGGCTTGAAGAAATAGACTAGGGAGACCACGCTGGCCGGCTGGTACTCCATGGCCAGGAAGTAGGCGCAGAAGCCCACCCCCGCCACGCCGGCGGAGACATAGAGGACATAGGGCAGGTTCTCCATGGTGTACCCTGCCAGGATGGGGATGTTGGCAAAGTTGGGCAGGCCGGCGGCAATGATGGCGTCGGCCACCGCCGGGATGTGGGTGACCAGGATGAAGGCCAGGACGATGAGGCTGCCGAAGAAAAAGCTGAAGCAGGTGACCACGGCGCCTCCGTATTCGGCGCATTTCCGCTTCCCCATCACTCCGTACAGAGAGAACAGCAGGGTGGACAGCAGGGCCAGCGCTACGCCGGTCATGTTCAGGCTGGTGTGGAGGGGATTGATCAGGGCCACGGTGCCCGCGATCTCCAGGACCAGGGCGGCCACATGGCGCCGTTTGATGGGCTCGCCCAGGAAGAAGAAGGCCAGGAAGGTGACAAAGACCGGGTTGCAGCTGAACAGCACCGCCACCACCGCCGAGTCGGTGTAGTTCACCGACAGGTGGAGAATGGGCATGCTCAGGGCAATGCCGGTGAGGCCCAGCAGCGCGAAGTAGCCCAAAGTCCTCCCGTCCAGCCGCTTCCCCCGCTTTTTCAGGGTGTGCAGGGCCAGGGGCAACAGGAAGAGAAAGCCGATGGTGAACCGGGCCAGGGTGAGCTGGACGGAGTTGATCTGTCCGGCGATGTACTTCAGCACCACCTCAAAGGAGCTGAACATCACCACTGCCACGGCAATATAGAGGTATCCTTTTTTCACGGGGATCCGACCTTTCTGTGCATTGCGCACAATGCCAAATTATTATAGCACAAACCCCACAAAAAGGAAATGATAATTTACCGGCCGTGCCAGGGCTGGGCGCAGAAACGCCCGGGACCCCAGGCCCCGGGCGCTTTCCATTACATATGAAAAAAATTAAATTATTCCATCAGGGCCAGAAACTCCCCTTCACTGAGGACCGGGATGCCCAGCTCCTG
This sequence comes from Pseudoflavonifractor phocaeensis, assembly GCF_021531375.1. Classification (GTDB taxonomy): domain Bacteria; phylum Bacillota; class Clostridia; order Oscillospirales; family Oscillospiraceae; genus Lawsonibacter; species Lawsonibacter phocaeensis_B. Next base: position 26,013 of record NZ_JADYTU010000007.1, on the reverse strand, counting down.
GGCTTTCCGCAGTTTGGAGCCCGCTCCCTCCCCGGCCACCACATAGGTGGTCTTTTTGGACACGGAGCCGGAGGACTTGCCGCCCCGGGCCTCGATCATTTCCGAGGCCTGCTCCCGGGTGAACTGCTCCAGCCCGCCGGTGAGGACGAAGGTCATCCCCTGGAACCGCTGGTCGCTGCCCTGCTCCGCCGCCGTCATGTTGACTCCCGCCTCCCGCAGACGGGCCATCAGGTGCTTGCTCTGGGGGCTGGACATCCACTCCAGAATGCTCCGGGCGGTGATCTCCCCCACGTCGTCCACGGCGGTCAGCTCCTCCAGGGAGGCATTCTCCAAAGCCTCCAGGGTGTGGAACCGGGCGGCCAGGATCTTGCCCGCCTTCTGTCCCACCTGACGGATGCCAAAGGCGTAGATCAGCCGGGACAGGTCCTGCCCCTTGGACTTCTCAATGGCGGCCAGCAGGTTCTGGGCCGACTTCTTGCCCATCCGGTCCAGGCCGGCCACATCCTCTTCCTTCAGGAAGTACAGGTCGCCGGGGGTCTTGACCAGTCCCGCTCCCACCAGATTCTCCACCACAGCGATGCCCAGCCCCTCAATGTCCATGGCGTCCCGGCTGGCGAAGTGGGCCAGGTTCCGCAGCAGCTGGGCGGGGCACTCGGCTCCGGTGCAGCGGACATGTGCCCCGTCCTCCTCCCGCTCCACGGGGGCGCCGCAGACGGGACAGAGGGTGGGCAGAACGTAGGGCTGCGCCCCCTCGGGCCGCAGGTCCGGCACCACGGAGAGGACCTCGGGGATGATCTCGCCGGCCTTGCGGACCAGCACCGTGTCCCCGATGCGGATGTCTTTCTCCGTGATAAAATCTTGGTTGTGGAGGGTGGCGCTGGTGACGGTGGTGCCTGCCAGCCGCACCGGCTCCAGTACCGCCCTGGGGGTCAGCACTCCGGTCCGGCCCACCTGGACCACAATGTCCAGCAGCTTGGAGGGTTTTACCTCCGGGGGATACTTATAGGCCGCCGCCCACCGGGGGAACTTTGCGGTGGAGCCCAGCTGGCGGCGCTGGTCCAGGTCGTTGACCTTTACCACCGCGCCGTCAATGTCAAACTGGTACCCCTCCCGGCTGTCTCCGATCTTGGCGATCTGCTCCGTCACCTGCTCCACGGTAGAACAGCTGACATGTGGAATCACTTTAAAGCCTTTGGCGCTCAAGTAGTCCAGAGTGTCCAGATGGGTACGGAAGGTCTCACCCTCCGCCCACTGGACGTTGAACACCAGGATGTCCAGCTTCCGGGAGGCGGCGATCCTGGGGTCCAGCTGCCGCAGAGAGCCGGCCGCGGCGTTCCGGGGGTTGGCGAACAGGGCCTCACCCCTGCGCTCCCGCTCCTCATTCAGGGCGTGGAACACCTTTTTGGGCATAAAGACCTCCCCCCGGACAATGAACTGGGCGGGGGCGTCCGGGATGCGAAGAGGGATGGAGCGGATGGTCCGGAGATTCTCCGTCACGTCCTCCCCCACCCGGCCGTCGCCCCGGGTGGCGCCCCGGACGAAGAGGCCGTCCACATACTCCAGCGCCACCGACAGGCCGTCCACCTTTGGCTCCACCACATAGGAGGGGTCGTTGACCACGCTCCGGACCCGCTGGTCGAAGGCGCGCAGCTCGTCAAAGTCAAAGACGTCCTGGAGGGACTCCAGGGGGACCTTGTGCTCCACCTGGGTAAAGGACTCCAGGGCCTTCCCACCCACGCGCTGAGTGGGCGAGTCGGGGGTGACGGTCTCCGGGTGGGCCGCCTCCAGCTCCTCCAGGCGGCGCAGCTTGTGGTCATAGTCATAGTCGGACATGGTGGGGGCGTCCTGTACATAGTACTCATAGCTGGCCCGCTCCAGCTCCCGGCGCAGGTCCGCGATCTCAGTCTGATAGTCCATGGTCATATGGCACCTCTTTCGTGGCATTGGAACTTGGCAAAGCACCGGGGAAACAGGGCCCGCAGCAGCCGAAACAGCCAGTAACCCAGAAAGGCCCCGGCGGTGTTCAGGATCACGTCGTCCACGTCGGTGCTCCTGCCGATAAAAATCTGGACAAACTCAATGGCGCAGGAGCAGAGGCAGCCCAGCCCGGCGGACTTCCACCACCTGGGCCGCCGCCACAGCAGGGCGATAAAAAACCCCACGGGCAGAAAGATGCCGATGTTGGCCAGCATGAGGAACATGACCCAGGGCCCCCGGAACGCCCGGTAGATCTCCTGCAGCGGGGTCAGCTGAAGGGTCTGAAGCTGGATATGCCAGTCCACCGGAGGGAACAGGGGCCGCTCCCCCCGCAGGAAGGCGGACCAGTGGCGCACCCGCCAGAACCCCGCCGGGAACACAGTCAGGGCGGCCAGTCCCGCCCCGAACATGACGAACAGCAGCAGGGCCCCCTCCCGCCACGGGCCGCTGACCAGCCCCCGGCCCTCCAGCCGGCGCAGCTGGCCGGGCCGGACCAGGAGAAATACCGCCAGCGCGCCCAGCATACAGGGCAGCATCTGCATGGCGTATTCCAAGATATTGCCCAGATACCACCATAGTGTTTCGCTTAAACTCATTGGTAAACCCCTTACTCTGGGATTCAGCCGGAGGCCGGCAGGCCCTCCAGCTGCAAATGGGTGTCGGGCACCTGGCCCACGATCACCGTTTCCGCAACCGGCAGGCAGGTCCGGACCGGCACCTCCATGGGGCCGCCCGGCAGCAGCACCGTCATGGGGACGGCCAGCTCCAGCGCAATGCGGTGGACGGTCTGGTTGACCCCTGCCGCGGAAAATTCACTCTCAAATTCGGCGGACACCGTGCCTGCCGCCGCCGTCCGCACCGTCAGGGCGGGACCCCGTCCCCAGGTAATCTCCGAATCCAGCAGACTGCCCAGTGGGATCTGAAGGTCGGTGGCCGACCTTTTCCCCAGGGCTTCCAGCATCTGGGAGACCAGCTCCGCCCGCAGCAGGTTCAGCTCTCCCGTTTGGGTGGTCAGGGCGGTGATCGCCCCCGAAGCGTCCCGGTGGATCGTCACCAGATCGCCGTAGCCCACCTGACGCTGGGCCAGGTCCTGGGCCACCGCCTCTTCCAACAGTGCGGCGACCTGGTTCTGGACCTGAGCGGCTGCCAAAATGGTCAGCGTGGGGCGGAGACGGCGCTCCGTAGCGCGGACCAGAAACAGGGCGACCAGCAGGGCGGCCGCCACCGTCAGCAGGACGGGAGGTCTTCCCTCTCCCCGTCCGGCTCCACGCCGGCGGGCCCGGGCGGCGGTTCGGCGCAGGCTCCGTCCCAGTCTGCCTCCGGCCATAGCCTCACCCCCTCGGAGAGAGGATATTCCCCGGGGAGCTTGCCCTATGCCGCCTTAGCCGCCCAGCAGCTCCTGGACCGCCAGCAGTACCCCCAGCCGGCCCGACTCAAAGGTCAGACCGCCCTGGAGATAGACGGTGTAGGGCGGACGCATGGGGGCGTCGGCGGACAGCTCGATGGAAGCTCCCTGGATAAAGGCCCCGGCGGCCATGATGACCTGGCAGTCGTAGCCCGGCATGTCCCAGGGCTCCGGAGTCACATAGGAGTCCACGGGAGCGCCGAACTGGATGCCCTTGCAGAACTTTTTCAGGGCCTCGGGCTCCTTCATGTGGATCATCTGGATGATGTCGTGACGGACGGCGTTGGAGCGGGGCTCGGTCTCATAGCCCAGCTTCTCCATGACCTTGGCGGCAAAGACGGCGGTCTTCAGGGCCTGGGCCACGGTATGAGGGGCCAGGAACAGGCCCTGGTACAGCAGCCGGTTCTGGCCCAGGGTGCAGCCGCACTCGCCGCCGATGCCGGGGACGGTGAGGCGCATGGCCGCGCCCTCCACCAGGTCACGCCGTCCGGCCAGATAACCGCCGGTGGGGGCCAGCCCGCCGCCGGGATTCTTGATGAGGGAGCCCACCACCAGATCGGCTCCCACATGGGTGGGCTCCAGCGTCTCCACGAACTCCCCGTAGCAGTTGTCCACGATGATGGCGGCGTTGGGGTTGGCCGCCTTGATACGGCGGCACATCTCCCCGATCTCCTCCACCGACAGGGAGGCGCGGGTGGAATAGCCCTTGGACCGCTGGATGAGCACCGCCTTCACCCGGGGGTCGGAGGCGGCCTTGGCCATCCCTTCCAGGTCGGGCATATTGTCAAGTAATTCCACTTGACGATACTCGACCCCGTAGTCTTTCAAGGAGCCGTGGCCCTTGTCCCCCTGGCCGATGACGCCCAGGAGGGTGTCGTAGGGCGCGCCCACGGCGGATACCAGCACATCCCCCGCCTTCAGAGCGCCGAACAGGGCGCAGGCGATGGCGTGGGTACCGTTGACGAACTGGATGCGGACCAGGGCGGCTTCCGTGCCGAAGAGGTCGGCGTAGATCTCGTCCAGCTTGTCCCGGCCCAGGTCGTCGTAGCCGTAGCCGGTGGTACCGGCAAAATAGCCCTCGGCCACCCGGTGCTTCTGGAAAGCGGCCAGGACCCGGGCGGTGTTCTCCTGGGCCACGGCGTCGATGCGGGCAAATTCCTCGGTCAACTCCGACTGGGCCTGATAGCCCAGAACTTTGACCTTGTCGCTGATCTGTAAAGGCATTTTACTGTTCATTCCTATCTATCTCTGATATTGCGTCGATCTGTTTTAAAATTTTGATGGCGTCCCTTTGAAGCAGCGGCGCCATGGAGTCGGGATAGCGGGTAAAGTCCGCCCCCTCCAAGGCCTCCCGGATTTTGGGGGCCAGGTGGGGCTTGGCGGCCAGAATGTGGCTCAGGTTCTGGATACACTGGCGGGCGGTGATAGGCTTCTCGTCGTTGATATGGGCCAGATAGCGGTCCAGATCCCGGTCCAGCTTTCCCTCCCCGTCCCAGCGGGCGTTCTGGGCCGCCAGCGTCAGGGCCCGGTTCCGGACCAGGGAATTGGGGTGGTCCAGCAGGGCGAGAAAGTGGTCAAAATAGGGGTAGACCTGGTCGGAGGTCTGGGCGATGGCCTCCAGCTCCCTCATGGCTCCGCAGCCCACCTTGTTCACGGGGGCGGTCAGGTTGGCCACCAGTTGGTCCAGATCCTCCATGTCAGCACTCCTCCAGCTCCGCCTGGGCAAAGGCCAGAGCCAGGTCGGCGCAGGCCTTGGCGTCGGTCAGGTCCACCGCCTCGGCGGGGGTATGGATGTACCGGCAGGGCACGGAGATGCCGCCGGTCCGCACCCCGGACCGGGTGATGTGGATGGCGCCCGCGTCGGTGCCGCCGGCGCGCAGGATGTCCCGCTGAACGGGGATGTTCCCCTCCCGGGCCAGCTCCTCCAGCTTTGCCACCACGGCGGGGTGGCAGATGACGGAGGAATCCATGACCTTAATGGCCGCGCCCTTCCCCAACTGGGTGGTGCCGGACTTTTCAGAGCCGGGGGTGTCGTCCACGTCGGTCACGTCCACGGCGATGCCGTAGTCCGGGTCCACCCCAAAGGCGGCGGTCCGGCTGCCCCGGAGACCCACCTCCTCCTGGACGGTAAAGACAAAGTACAGGTCGTTGGGGCAATGGGCGGGCAGCCGCTCCAGGACCGAGAGCAGGATGGCGCAGGAGACCCGGTTGTCCAAATAGGGCGAGAACACCTGTCTGCCGCCGCCGTTGGTAAAGACGGCGGTGTCGTAGACGGCGGTATCCCCTACCCGGACCAGCTTTTTGGCCTCCTCCTCGCTTCGGGCGCCGATGTCAAGAAAGCACTCGTCCAGCTTCAGCTTGCCGAAGTCGGCCTTCTCCTCGGGGACCACCACGCCCCGGAGTCCGTTTTTGAAACGGACCGGGGTATAGAGGACCTCCTTGGGGCTGACGCCCCCCAGACGTCCCACCCGGAGGAAGCCCTCCTTCTCGATGTGGGTGACGATGAAGCCGATGGAGTCCATGTGGGCGGCAAACATAACCTTGGGGCCGCTGCCCTTTTTGCGGACAATGAGGTTGCCAAGGGTGTCGGCGGTCATCTCATCGGCGTAAGGCTTCGCCAAATGCTCCATGACCGCCCGGACGCCGCCCTCGTCCCCCGAGGGGCCGTGGGCGGTATTCAAAGTCTCAATGAGTTCGATCAATTCCATATCATATCACCTTTGACGTGTTGAAATCAGCAGGACTCCGCCATCCGGTCCAGGAACAGCCGGGTCAGGCGCAGCATATCTGCAAAATCGGCGGTGCTGCCCACGCTGGCGGGGGCGTGGAGGTACCGGACGGCGGCGGACATGGCGGCCACCCGGACGCCCTTCTTGGAGCGCTGGATGGTCCGGGCGTCGTTGCCCCCGGCGATATACTCCTTAGTCTGCCAGGGGATGTGGTTGTCCTCGGCCAGGTCCCGCAGGGTCTCGAACAGCTCCCGGTCATAGATGGTGCCGCCGTCCATATAGGAGATGACGGGGCCCTTGCCGGGGGCGCACACTTTCCGGTGGTCCTCTACGCCGGGCAGGTCGGCGGCGGTGGTGGTCTCCAGCACCAGAGCCACCTCCGGCGTGACGGAGAACGCCGCCCCGAAAGCTCCCCGGGTGCCCACCTCCTCCTGGGCAGTAAAGGCGAAGGTCACGTCCAGAGGCAGGTCCTCCTTCAGCAGCTCCAGCATGACGGCGCAGCCCACCCGGTCGTCGATGGCCTTGGCCTTCAGCAGGCCGGTTCCAAACTCCTCGGGCGCGCCCACAAAGGCCCCATAGGTCCCCAGCTCCACCAGCTGTTCCGCCGCTTCCTTGTCCTTGGCGCCGATGTCAATGTAGAGGGAATCGGTCTTGGGGACCTTTTTCTCCTCCTCCCGGCTCACCAGATGGATGGCTTTGAGCCCGATGATGCCGGGGACCTTCTTCTCCCCCAGCACCACCGGCTTGCCGATGGCCACCCGGCGGTCCACGCCGCCCACGAAATCAAATTTTAAAAAGCCCTCGTCGGTGATCTTTGTGACGATGCCCCCCACCTCGTCCATGTGGGCGGCCAGGAGCACCTTGTTCCCGGTGGGCTTTTTGCCTTTTTTATAGACGATCAGGTTGCCCAGCGCGTCGGTGCGGATGGAATCGGCGTAAGGGGCGGCTTTGGCCCGGATAAAGTCCCGGACCTCCTCCTCCGCCCCGGACACGCCGTTGAGGGCGCATAATTCCTTGACCAGCTCAAGCATAGGAGGGCACCTCCTTCCCGATGTCCCGGATAAACTGGGCCAGCAGCCGGGCGCAGTCGGTCATATCGGCCCGGCTGGCGGTCTCCACGGGGGTGTGCATATACCGCAGAGGCAGAGACAGCACGGCGGTGGCTACCCCCTCCCGGCTGATCTGCAGGTCCCAGCCGTTGGTGCCGCTGTGACCCGCCATGACCTCGATCTGGCAGTCCATGTCAAGTTCTTTTGCCTTACGTTCCAGCCGCTTGGACATCCATCGGGTACAGTTGGGGCCCACGCCGATGACGGGGCCGCCCCCCAGCTTGAAGGTTTTGTCCTTGGGAGCGTCGGGGCTGTCCCCGTGGGTCACGTCCACCGCCACGCACAGGTCGGGCATGACGCCGAAGGCGGCGGTGATGGCGCCGGTGCTGTGGGTCTCCTCCTGGGTGGAGCCCAGGACATACAGGTCCACGTCCAGCTCCTCCCCCGCCAGCCGCTCCAGGGTGTCCAGCAGAATGGCGAAGCAGGCCCGGTCATCCAGCGCCTTGCCGCACAGCAGCTCCTCCCCCAGGGGAGCGCAGCCGGTGCGGTAGACGGCGGGGGTGCCGATGGGGACGAGGCGCTGGGCCTCCTCCTGGGTCAGGCCCACGTCCACCACCATCTCCTTCATGGGCTGGGACTTGTCCATCTCCTCCCGGGTCTGGATGTGGGGCGGCAGACAGGCCGCCACCCCCAGCATGGGGGGCTGGGTCAGGATGGTCAGCTCCCGGTCGGGGAGCATCCGGGGGTCCACGCCGCCCAAGGGGGCGATGTGGAGAAAGCCCTCCTCGTGGCCGGTGACAAGGAAACCGATCTCGTCCAGGTGGGCGTCCAGCAGCAGCTTGGGAGCGTTCTCCTTCCCACAGCTGCGCAGGCCCACCACGCTGCCCATCCGGTCCACCTGCACCCGGTCCACCAGAGGCTCCAGCAGGCGGGCGGCTTCCCGGGCCACCGTGCCCTCAAAGCCGCTGGGCCCGGCCAGGGCGCACAGACGGCCCAAAACTTCTTGATGATCCATGGTACTCCTCCCGGTTACAGGGCGTTGACCAGCTCTTTAAAGCGCTTGCCCCGCTCCATAAAGTTCTTGAATTGGTCGAAGGCGGCGCAGGCGGGAGAGAGCACCACCACGTCGCCGCTGACGGCGGCGGCCTGGGCGGCGGCAACGGCGGAGGCCAGGTCCTGGGTCTCCACCAGCTCCATGCCGCTCCCGGCATAGCCGGGGGCCTCCTCCACCGCCTTGCGGATGGCGGGGGCGGTGGCGCCGCAGAGGACCAGCGTCTTGACCTTCTTGGTCATTTCCACTCCAAGCTGGGTAAAGGGAACACCCTTGTCATAGCCTCCGGCGATGAGGATCAGCTTCTGATCGAAGGAATCCAGACAGGCCATGGTCCGGGTGGGGCTGGTGCCGATGGAATCGTTATAATACTTCACGCCGTTCAGCTCCCGGACCAGCTCGATGCGGTGCTCCACGCCGGTGAACCGTTGGGCCACCGCCCGGACGCACTTGTCGGGGACCAGGCCGTCCACGGCGGCAATGGCGGCCATGTAGTTTTCGATGTTGTGGACGCCGGGGATCTGAATGTCCGCCAGCGGCAGGACCTCACGGCTGCCCATGGCGTTGGTCAGCCAGATGGCCTCGTCCCGGAGGTAGACCCCCTCCTCCAGCTTGTGCTGGCGGCTGAACAGCATGACGCCCGCCGGGGCCTGCTTGGACAGGGAGCGGGTGATGTCGTTGTCATAGTTGAACACCGCCCGGTCCCCCTCGCCCTGGTGGGTGAAGATGTTCAGCTTGGCGGCGGTATACTCCTCCATGGTATGGTGGTAGTCCAGATGGTTGGGAGACAGGTTGGTGAAAACGGAGACGTTGGGGCTGCGCTTCATGCTCATGAGCTGGAAGGAGGACAGCTCCACCACCACCATGTCCTCGGGCACCATCCCGGCCACGTCGGGCAGCAGCGGCTTGCCGATGTTGCCGCCCACATAGACATTATACCCGGCTTCCTTCAAAAATTCACTGATGAGGGTAGTGGTCGTGGTCTTTCCGTCGCTGCCGGTGACGCCCAGGATCTTGCAGGGGCACAGCTGGAAGAACAGCTCCATCTCCGAGGTGACCAGACTCCCCTTCTCCACGGCCTTTTGCAGCTCCGGGTCGTTGGGGCTGAGTCCGGGGGTGCGGAAGATCACGTCGAACTTGTACAGCTTGCTCAGATAGTCGGGACCCAGCTGGAGCTTGGCCCCCAGGCTTTCCAGCTCCGCCGCCTGCTCCTCCACCCGCTCCCGGGGGGATTTGTCGCAGACGGTGACCTTCAAATCGGCCCGGAGGAGCATCCGGATCAGGGGGGTGTTGCTGACGCCCATGCCGATGACCGCGATGGACTGGCCCCGCAGGCTCTCAAAATATTCCGCAATGGTGGACATAAAACGTCCTCCTTCCATGTTTTTCTTTATAACTGATTTATAGTATCATAAACCGTCTGAAAATTCAATCGAAACAATCCTTTCGGCGGCACCTTGGGGATAGGGAACAGCCGGAACGTGCCCATCCCTTCCCGCGGCTTTTCGCAAAAACACCCCGGCGCGGTCAATGCGCCGGGGCGTTGTGTTCAGATCAGGCCGGCACCGGACAGGATGGAGGACAGCAGCTCGTCCCGGCCCGTCCCCTTCTCGGCGGAGAAGGGGATGAGGGTCGTCTCCTCCCCCAGCTCCAGGGTCTCCCGGATGGTCTGAAGGCTGGGCTCGATCTCGCTCTTTTTCAGCTTGTCCAGCTTGTTTGCCACCACGATGAGAGGGCAGCCCGTGTCCTTGAACCACTGGGCCATGGTGCAGTCGTCGGCGGTGGGCTTGTGCCGGGAATCCACGATCATGACCCCCAGGGTCATCAGCTCGGGATGGGCGAAGTAGGACTCCATCAGCTTGCCCCAGCGGTCCCGCTCGGACTTGGACACCTTCGCGTAGCCATAGCCCGGCAGATCCACCAGATAGAAGGCCCTGTCGATTTTGAAGTAGTTGATGTGGATGGTCTTGCCGGGGGCGGCTCCCACCCGGGCGAAGTTCTTCCGGTTCAGCAGCCGGTTGATGACCGAGGACTTGCCCACGTTGGACCGGCCGGCAAAGGCCACCTGGGGCAGGCCGTCCCGCAGAAAGCTCTTGGGGGCGGCGGCGGAGAGGATGAACTCCGCATTTTGCAGATTGATCGCCATGGTCCCCCCTCCTTTACTGGCGCAGCTGGGGCGCGGGCCCCTTCTTGGCGGGGGGAATGAGAGCGTCCGCCTGTTCCCCGCAGGACGCCTTGCCGCCGCCGGCGGGCACCCCGGCGGGGACCACAGTCTGGACCAGAGCCTGCTCCAGCACCTGGTCCGCCCGCTCCACCAGGATAAAGCGGAGGGCCTTGCGCACGGTCTGGTCGATTTCCTCCAGATCCTTGCCGTTGTCCGCCGGGATGATGACGGTCTTGATGCCGTTTCGGAACGCGGCCATGGTCTTTTCCTTCAGACCGCCGATGGGCAGCACCCGGCCCCGCAGGGTCACCTCGCCGGTCATGGCGACGCCCCGCCGCACCGGGGTCCCGGTGAGGGCGGATACCATGGCGGTGGTGATGGCGATGCCGGCGGAGGGCCCGTCCTTGGGGACGGCTCCCTCGGGGAAGTGGACATGGAGGTCCTTTTCCCGATAGAAATCGGCGGGGATGTTCAGCCGGTCGGACTGGCTGCGGATATAGCTGAGGGCCGCGTGGGCCGACTCCTTCATCACGTCGCCCAGATTGCCCGTCAGCTCCACCTTGCCCGAGCCGGGGACCACGTTGACCTCCACCTCCAGCAGCTCGCCGCCCACGGAGGTCCAGGCCAGACCGTTGACCACGCCCACCCGTTCCTCCAGCGCCTGGCGCTCCGGATAATACCGGGGAGCGCCCAGGTACTCCTGGAGCTGTTTCTCTGTAACGCGGATAGACTTTACATCATCTGATACTACTCGCATGGCCGCCTTTCGGCAGATGGCGGCCAGCTTGCGCTCCAGCACGCGGACGCCGGACTCCCGGGTGTAGGAGGCGATGATCTCCCGGATGGCTCCGTCGGTCACCTTCAGCTGGGTCCGGGTCAGGCCGTGGCGCTTCAGCTCCTTGGGCAGCAGGTGGCCCTTGGCGATCTGGAGCTTCTCCTCGTCGGTATAGCTGGACAGCTCGATGATCTCCATCCGGTCCAGCAGGGGCCGGGGGATGGTCTCGGTGGTGTTGGCGGTGGTGACGAACAGCACCTGGGACAGGTCGAAGGGCACCTCCAGGAAGTTGTCCCGGAAGGTGGCGTTCTGTTCCCCGTCCAGTACCTCCAGCAGGGCCGAGGCCGGGTCGCCCCGGTGGTCGTGGCCCAGCTTGTCGATCTCGTCCAGGAGGATCAGGGGATTGCAGCTGCCCGCCTGGTTGATGGCGTTGATGATGCGGCCGGGCATGGCGCCCACATAGGTCTTGCGGTGGCCCCGGATCTCCGCCTCGTCGCTGACGCCGCCCAGAGAGATGCGGGCCAGCTTCCGGTTCATGGCCCGGGCCATGGACATGGCGATGGAGGTCTTGCCCACGCCGGGGGGGCCCACCAGGCAGAGCACCTGCCCCTTCAGCTCGGGGGCCAGCTGCTTGACGGCCACAAACTCCAAAATGCGCTCCTTCACCTTTTCCAGACCGAAGTGGTCCTGGTCCAGGATCTTCTTCACGGCGGCGACGCTGACCTTCTCCTTGGTGGTCTTGCCCCAGGGCAGCTCCAGGCACACGTCCAGATAGCTGCGGAGCACGGTGGCCTCCGAGGAGCCGAAGGGCTGCTTGGTCAGGCGGCTGAGCTCCTTGGTAAGCTTCTCCCTGACCTGGTCGGGCAGCTGGGCCTGGGCAATCTTCTTCCGGTACTCCTCAAATTCATCGGAGTCCTCCCCCTCCCCCAGCTCGTTCTGGATGGCCTTCATCTGCTCCCGCAGATAGTAGTCCCGCTGGTGGCCGGAGATCTGCTCCCGGGCCTTGTTCTGGATCTCGGCGTCCAGGGACAGGATCTCCACCTCCCGCTCCAGCAGACGGTGGAGCTTCTCCAGCCGGCGGACCGGCCGCAGCTCCTCCAGGATCTCCTGCTTGTCGCTGTTGCGCATGGCGATGTTCTGGGCGATATAGTCGGCGATATAGCCCGGGTCCTGGCTGGCCAGCACATGGATCAGCAGGTCGGGGGACACCTTGGGGCTCAGCTCGGCGTACCGCTGGAACAGCTCATAGGTGGCCCGCATCAGGGCCTCCTGCTTGGCCGAGGCGCGGGTCCCCGGCTCCTCGGCGGAGATGGTCTGGACCTCCGCCTCCAGGTAGGGTTCGGTACGCATGAGACGGAGCATCCTGCCCCGGCTCCGGCCCTCCACCATGACCCGGACGTTGTCCCCGGGCATCCGGAGGATCTGGCGGATGCTGGAGACGGTGCCCACCGTGTACAGGTCGGACTGCTCCGGCTGCTCCACGGAAATGTCCTTCTGTCCCACCAGGAACACCGGACTGCCGGCGTTCATGGCCTCCTCCAGCGCCTTGATGGACATATCCCGGGCCACCTCAAAGTGGATCATCACATTGGGAAACACCGTCAGCCCCCGCAGGGCGATGGTGGGCATGGTGGAGACGTCGGCCAGGTTCCATTCTTTACTCATTGCGCTTCACTTCCTCTCATAGGAAAAAACGCCCCGGGGCCCGCCGTTCCGGGGGCACCGCGGGGCGCTGATCGGTATTTTGCTCCGGGTCAGCCGGCATTGGTACCGGGGATGCCGCCCTGCTGGGTCCGGAGAGCGGCCCGTCCCAGCTTGGGGCGCTGGGTCCGCTCCGGGTCCCGGGTCAGCTCCGGCTGGGCCCCCTCCTTCACGCAGTCGGCGTGGATGGAGACCTTGACGATGGTGGGATCGGAGGGCACGTCGTACATGACCTGAGTCATGACCTCCTCCAGCACCGCCCGCAGGCCGCGGGCGCCGATGCCCCGCTCCACCGCCCGGTCGGCCACCGCCTCCAGGGCGTCCCGGCCGAAGTCCAGCTCCACCTCGTCGTACTCCAGCAGCTTCTGATACTGCTTGACCAGGGCGTTCTTGGGCTCGGTGAGGATCTGGACCATCTGGTCCCGGTCCAGGGACTCCAGGGTGGTGATAACGGGCAGTCGGCCCACCAGCTCGGGGATGATGCCGAACTTCAGCAGGTCCTGGGGCTGGATCTCCGCCATCAGCTGGCCCACGTTCCGGTCCTTCCGGCTCTGGATCTCGGCGCCGAAGCCCATGGACCGCTTGTCCAGACGGTTCTCGATGATCTTGTCGATGCCGTCGAAAGCGCCGCCGCAGATGAACAGGATGTTCTTGGTGTCGATCTGGATGAACTCCTGGTGGGGGTGCTTCCGTCCGCCCTGGGGCGGCACGTTGGCCACGGTGCCCTCCAGGATCTTCAGCAGCGCCTGCTGAACGCCCTCGCCGGACACGTCCCGGGTGATGGAGGTATTCTCGCTCTTCCGGGCGATCTTATCCATCTCGTCGATGTAGATGATGCCCCGCTCGGCCAGCTCGATGTCGTAATCGGCGGCCTGGACCAGTCGCAGCAGGATGTTCTCCACGTCGTCGCCCACATAGCCCGCCTCGGTGAGGGTGGTGGCGTCGGCGATGGCGAAGGGCACCTTCAGCACCCGGGCCAGGGTCTGGGCGAAGAGGGTCTTGCCGCAGCCGGTGGGGCCCATGAGGAGGATGTTGCTTTTCTGCAGCTCCACGTCCTCCGCGCCGCCGAAGTAGATGCGCTTATAGTGGTTGTAGACGGCCACGGACAGGGCCACTTTGGCCTTCTCCTGGCCGATGATATACTGGTCCAGAACGGCGTGGATCTCCTTGGGGGTGGGGATCACGTCGGGAATTTCATTGTCAAGGGACGGCTCCTCCGGGGCATAGCCGTCGTCCAGGATGCTCATGCACAGCTGCACACACTCGTTGCAGATGTAGGCGTTGGGGCCGGCGATGATCCGGCGGACCTGGTCGGAATGCTTTCCGCAGAAGGAGCAGCGGATATTTTTCTCGTCGTTTCGAGCCATGGATACACCTCTTAAAACGTTCTGTTAGACAGATGGGCGGCGGGGGGAAGGTTCTCCCCTCTCCCCCGCCGACAGGTCCGGCGCTCAGCGGTGGTCGATGACCTTGTCGATGAGGCCATACTCCATGGCCTCCTGAGCGGTCATGAAGTTGTCCCGCTCGCAGTCGGCGGTGACCACTTCGATGGGCTTTCCGGTATTTTCAGACAGGATGCGGTTCATCCGGGTCTTGACGATCTCCAGCCGCTTCAGGTGGATGGCCATATCGGTGATCTGGCCCTGGGTGCCGGCGGAGGGCTGGTGGATCATGATCTCGGCGTTGGGCAGCGCCAGACGCTTGCCCTTGGCGCCGGAGGACAGCAGGAAGGCGCCCATGGAGGCCGCCATACCGATGCAGATGGTGGACACGTCGCACTTGATATACTGCATGGTGTCGTAGATGGCCATGCCCGCGGTGACGGAGCCGCCGGGGCTGTTAATGTAGAACTGGATGTCCTTATCCGGGTCCTGGGCCTCCAGGTACAGCAGCTGGGCCACTACCAGAGAGGCGGTGGTGTCATTGACCTCTTCGGACAGCATGATGATGCGGTCGTTGAGCAGGCGGGAGAAAATATCATAGGACCGCTCGCCCCGGTTGGTCTGCTCTACTACATAGGGAACTAAACTCATATAAACCTCCATTTTTACAGACGGGATACCAAAGTATACCCGTCCTGCCGGAAAACCATTCCTCCGGCCAGCGCAGACATGAAACGGCTCCCGGCAGCAGGTGGGACTGGGCCGCGCTTGGGGAAACGCCTCATCCCACGAAATAACAGGCGCCCGGGGCGGACAGGCCGCCCCGGGACGAAAGGGATTTACTCAGCCTTGGGTTCCTCGACGGTCTCGGCCTTCTTCTTGCGGGTGCGCTTGGGCTTCTCCGCGGGGGCCTCCTCGGCGGCCTCGGGGGCCTTGCCCACCTTGGCGGAGGAGATGACCAGATCGCTGGCCTTTCTCATCTTCAGGTCCCGCTTCAGATCCTCGGCGGGGATGGCGGCCTTCACCTGGTCGGCCTCCAGCTGGTACTGCTTGGCCAGACGGTTGATCTCAGCCTCAACCTCCTCGTCGCTGACCTCCAGATTCTCGGCGTCGGCCACGGCGGTCAGAGCCAGACGGGTCTGGATCCGGCGCAGGGCGTCGGGACGGGCGGAATCACGGATCATGTCGCCGTTGACGCCCAGCATCTTCTGGTAGTCCTCCATGGAGATGCCCTGGTTCTGCAGCTGCATGGCGTAATCGTCCATCATGCGGTCCAGCTCCACATCCACCATGCCGTCGGGGATCTCGCACTCCATGTTGGCGATCAGGCGCTCCATGACCTGGTTCTCAAAGTCGTTCTGGGCGTGGGTCTGACGGCGCAGCTCCAGCTTGGACTTCAGGTCGGCGCGGAAGGCCTCCAGAGTCTCGAACTCGGACACGTCCTTGGCGAACTCGTCGTCCACCTCGGGGACCTGGGACTCCTTGACCTCCTTGACCTTGACGTGGAAGACCACGGCCTTGCCGGCCAGGTCGGCGTGATAGTCCTCGGGGAAGGTGATGTTCAGATCCTTCTCCTCGCCGGCCTTGGCGCCCACCAGCTGCTCCTCAAAGCCGGGAACGAAGGAACCGGAGCCCAGCTTCAGATCGTAGTTCTCGCCCTTGCCGCCCTCGAAGGCCACGCCGTTGTCAAAGCCCTCAAAGTCGATGACCACGGTGTCGCCGTTCTGGGCCTCGCGCTCCACGCTGACCAGACGGGTGGCGCGGTCGATGTAGGGCTTCAGCTCGGCGTCCACATCCTTGTCGGTGACGGCGGGCTCGTTCTTGGGGGCGGTCAGGCCCTTATAGTCGCCCAGCTTCACCTCGGGACGGACGGAGACCAGAGCCTTGAAGGTAAAGCCGTCCTTGCCGACCTCGACCAGCTCCACCTTGGGGTAGCCCACGTCGTCCAGGCCCTGCTCCTTCACGGCCTCGGCATAAGCGCCGGGGTAAACGGCCTCGATGGCGTCCTCATAAAACACGCCGGAGCCGTACATGCCCTCGATGACCTTCCGGGGAGCCTTGCCCTTCCGGAAGCCGGGGACGTTGATGCTGGCCCGGTTCTTCAGGTAAGCCTGCTGGACAGCGGCCTCAAACACATCAGCCTCGACCTGGATCGTCAGCTCGACGGTGCTCTTTTCTTTCTTTTCAACACTGGTGACCTTCATTTGTCAATTTCCTCCTGTCGGCGCACCTTTGCCCCGACGTTCTCGGAAACAACAGCGCCTTTTTACTTTCGCCACGATATTTTATCAGATATATCCCTGTTTGACCAGAGCAATTTTAAGAAATTTCCATGAATTTTTGCTCAATCCATGATTTTTTTCGGGCGGAACCCTAAATAATCCGCCGAGACCAGCTGGTAGTCCACGTTTCCAAGGGGGCCGGAGACCGCCAGACGGTGGCTTCCGCCGTGGAGGTGTCCGTAACAGCAGCGCTTCACGCCGTACCGCTCCAGCAGGTCCATGATCTCCCGGCAGCGGTAGCCCTGGTACACGGGGGGATAGTGGAGAAAGCAGAGCTTTTCCCGCTCTCCCGCCGCCTTCAGCGAGGCCTCCAGCCGGAGCAGCTCCCGGTTG
This sequence comes from Pseudoflavonifractor phocaeensis, assembly GCF_021531375.1. GTDB lineage: Bacteria > Bacillota > Clostridia > Oscillospirales > Oscillospiraceae > Lawsonibacter > Lawsonibacter phocaeensis_B. The sequence continues at coordinate 9,165 of NZ_JADYTU010000007.1, read as the reverse complement.
AAGATCTTGGCGCTGTGCTCCCCGCGGTCCTCCTCGTAGAACCAGCCCCGGGTGCCGCAAAGGGCCGTATCGCCATACAGGTGACAGTTGTTGTGCAGAATGGCAAGGGTGTCAAAGCCGTTTTCCCGGAAAAACCGCTCCATCTTTGCGGCGGTGGTCCACCAGTAGTCGTGGTTGCCCTTGAGGATCAGCTTTTTTCCGGGCAGGGCGTTGAGAAAGGCAAAGTCCTCCCGGGCCTCCTCCAGACTCATGCCCCAGGACAAGTCGCCGCACAGCACCACGGTGTCCTCCGGCGCCACGATTTCAAAGCCCTGGCGCAGCCGCTCCACATATCCCGTCCAGCCACTGCCGAACACGTCCATGGGCTTGTTGCTGCCAAAGGACAGGTGGGTGTCTCCGATCGCGTAGAGGGCCATAGGCTCACTCCAGCATGGACAGCACGGCGTCCACCATGTGGTCCTTCTCCACCGTGGTATTGAATCGGACCGTCTTGCTCCGCAGGCCGGCCAGGGGGGCCGGGGCGGGCAGGCCTGTCTTTTCAGACAGCTGGTCCAGCGCGTCCAGACCGGAGGCCACCTCCGTCTCCCCCAGAGCGCCCAGCACGCTGCCGCAGAACTTGAAGGGGCTGGCGGTGGAGGCCACCACACAGGGAGTCTCGTCCCCCGTCTCCTTCCGGTACTGCTCCAGCGCGGAGAAGGCCACGGCGGTATGGGGGTCGATGAGGTAGTCGTGGGTCTTGTACATCTCGCCGATGACCCGCTGGGTCTCCTTGTCGTCGCAGCAGTAGCCCCAGAACAGCTTCTGCAGCTTCTCCCGCACCTTCTCCCGGACCTCGTAGCGGCCGGTGGCGTTCAGCTGCTCCATGTAGCCCTTTACCTCGTCCACGTCCTGGGTCAGCGACAGCAGCAGCCGCTCCAGGTTGGAGGAGATCAGGATGTCCATGGAGGGAGACATGGTGTTGTAGAAGGTCCGGTTCCGGTCATAAACGCCGGTACGGATAAAGTCGGTGAGGACGTTGTTGCTGTTGGAAGCGCAGATCAGCCGCCCGATGGGCACGCCCATCTCCCGGGCATAATAGGCGGCCAGGATGTTGCCGAAGTTGCCGGTGGGGACGCAGACGTTGATGGTCTGGCCGGGCTGGATCTTCTCGTCCCGGAGGAGGTCGCAGTAGGCGGAGACGTAGTAGACGATCTGGGGCAGCACCCGGCCCCAGTTGATGGAGTTGGCCGAGGAGAAGAAGAAGCCGCGGCGCTCCAGCTCCGCGCGCAGGTCCTCGTCGGAGAACAGCCGCTTCACGCCGGTCTGGGCGTCGTCAAAGTTGCCCACCACCGAGACCACGCCCACGTTGCCGCCCTCCTGGGTGACCATCTGGAGCTCCTGGACCTGGGACACGCCATCCTTGGGGTAGAACACCAGGATGCGGGTCTTGGGCACGTCCCGGAAGCCCTCCAGGGCGCCCTTGCCGGTGTCGCCCGAGGTGGCCACCAGGATGCACACCGTCTTGAACTCCTCCGTCTTGGTCAGGGAAGCGGTGAGCAGGTGGGGCAGCATCTGGAGGGCCATGTCCTTGAAGGCGCAGGTGGGACCGTGCCACAGCTCCAGACAGTGGGTGTTCCCGTCCACCGTCCGGACCGGAGCCACGGCGGGGGTGTCAAACTTGGCCGGACCGTAGGCCGCGGCGGCGAAGTCGGTCAGCTCCTTGACGGAAAACTCCTCCAAAAACTGCTTCATGACGTAGACCGCCCGGTGCTGGTAGGACATGTCCTTCAGGTCATCCAGCGCCTTGTTGGGCAGCTTGGGAATATAGTAGGGGGTCAGCAGGCCGCCGTCGGCGGCCAGTCCCCGGGTGATCGCCTGGGAAGCGGTGAACCGCGCCCCGGCGTCTCTTGTACTGATGTACTGCATCAAATCATCCCCATCTTGTGTTTTCGCTGAAACCGGCCTGGACCGGCCAGTTTGTTCACTAAAGCTATATTATGCCAGTTTCCCCGTTCCAGGTCAAGGGATTCCCCGGAAAAAGGCCAACTTCGCCGGGAACTCAGAAGGCGTTTTCTATCCGGCGGACAGTGGGCCGCAGGGTGTCTCTCCCACGCGGAGCATAGACCTCCACCACGTCAAACCGGGGCTGGAGCCGGGTGGGGTGTTCGGCCAGGTACAGCTGGGCCGTGACCCTCAGCTTCTCCTGCTTCCGCCGGTCCACCGCCTCCCCCGCCCCGCCGTAGGCGTCGCTTTTGCGCAGCTTCACCTCCACGAAGCACAGGAAGTCCCCGTCCTCCGCGATCAGGTCGATCTCCCCGAAGCGGCACCGCCAGTTGGCCGCCACCAGGACGCAGCCCCGCTTCTCCAGCCAGTCCGCCGCCTGGGCCTCTCCCCAGCGGCCCAGGGCCCTGCTCTCGGCGCCGCTCACAGGTTTTTCAAAAAGGTCCGGCGGTGGATGGGACTGGGACCGTAGGTCCGGAGCAGCTCATAGTGGAGCTTCGTTCCGTAGCCCTTGTGCTTTTCAAAGCGGTACTGGGGGTACTGCTCCGCCATCTCCAGCATGAAATGGTCCCGGCTCACCTTGGCCAGGATGGAGGCCGCCGCCACAGAGGCTGCCAGGCTGTCTCCCTTTACAATGCAGCGGTGGGGGGCGGTGATGGAAGCGGACTTCCCGTGGTCCCGGTTGCCGTCGATGAGGGCAAAATCGGGGGCCTGGGGCAGGTCGTCGATGGCCAGCTGCATGGCCTTCATCCGGGCGCTGAGAATGTCGGTGGCGTCGATCTCCGCCGCGTCCACAAAGGCCACGCTCCAGGCTTCGGCCCGCTCCTGAATGACCGGGAACAGGGCCTCCCGCTTCTTTTCCGTCAGCTTCTTGGAGTCGTTCAGGCCGGGGAGGTCCAAGCCCAGAGGCAGGACCACCGCGGCGGCGTACACCGGACCGGCCAGAGGGCCGGCCCCCGCCTCGTCACAGCCGCAGACCACCGTGTGGCCCTCCGCCAGGGCTTCCCGTTCGTATTGCCAAAAGTCCATGGTTCATGCTCCTTTCAAGCAGAGCGTTTGGAGTAGTAAATTTTAGGGGGCGTCGGGGACACCGCCCCCTACGCACGGTTCACAATATGGCTTCGTAGGGGGCGGCCTCTGGACGCCCCGCCCGTAGGGCGGCCCCTTGGGGCCGCCGCCAAAATGGCAGCCGTCGGACGGCGGGGGACGATTCCCCCCGTCGGGGGGAAATGGCCGAAGGCCAAAAGGGGGAGGGATAAGCCCCCGCCCTACATGAAACGATAAACTAAACTTTACCGTTCCTGTTCAGGCCCCTTCCGGAGGCGTCTCCAGGGTAAACCGCCCCAGCTTGCCGCCCCGGTACTCGTCCAGCAGGACCCGGGCCATGCGCTCGGTATCGAACTCGCCGCCGGAGATCCGCATTCCCCGCTTCTGGGCGCAGGTCTCCAGCAGCCGGTAGCCGTAGGCCACGTCGTTTTCCGCTTCCTCCCGCTCCGGCAGGGCGGTCAGCTTGTACCCGGCCTTCAGGGCCTCGGGGTACCGCTGGGCCATCAGGGCCATCAGGTGGCAGCCCAGCGTCTCCACGTCCATGATGTCATCCTTCACCGCCCCGGTGAAGGCCAGGTTCATGCCGGTGGTCTCGTCCTCGAACTTGGGCCACAGGATGCCCGGGGTGTCCAGCAGGTCCAGGGATTGGTCCACATTGACCCACTGTTTGCCCCGGGTGACGCCGGGCCGGTCCCCCGCCAGGGCGGACTTCTTCCGGGCCACCTTGTTGATAAAGGTGGACTTGCCCACGTTGGGCACCCCCACCACCATGGCCCGCACGGGACGGCCCACCTGGCCCTTTTCCCGCCAGCGGGCGATCTGGTCCCGTAAAGCGGTTTGGATCATGGGAGAAAACTGGTTGACGCCCTTCCCCGTCTTGGCGTCGGTCTCCAGCACGGAGAAGCCACAGCCCCGGAAGTAGGCGGACCACTGCCGGTTCATGTCTGGGTCGGCCTGGTCCGCCCGGTTCAGCACCACCAGACGGGGCTTGCCGGCGCAGATGGAGTCGATGTCCGGGTTGCGGCTGGACACCGGGATGCGGGCGTCGATGATCTCCACCACGATGTCCACGTTCTTCAGATCCGCCTCGATCTGGCGGCGGGTCTTGGTCATATGACCGGGATACCACTGAATATTCAAGGGAATTCCCCCTCTACCGTTTCTTATTTTGCGGTCCCGTCATCACGGGGCCGTCTCTGCCGTTCCTGGTCCGGCTGGAAAGATACAAAAAAGGAGCGGCATGAACCGCTCCTTTTCTGGTGGATTACAGGGCCTCTTTGACCTTGGCAGCCTTGCCCACGCGGTCGCGCAGGTAGTACAGCTTGGCGCGGCGGACCTTGCCGTGACGCACCAGCTCGATCTTCTCGATGGAAGGAGCGTGAACGGGGAACACCTTCTCCACGCCGACGCCGTAGGAGACGCGGCGAACGGTGAAGGTCTCCTCGATGCCGCCGTGCTTCTTGGCGATCACAGTGCCCTCAAAGACCTGGATCCGCTCACGGTTGCCTTCCTTGACCTTCAGGTGCACCCGGACGGTGTCGCCCACCTCAACAACGGGGGGCTCAGCCTTCTTGTACTTCTCGGTAAAAGCCTGCATCAAATCCATTTTATTTTCCTCCTGTTATATAGGCGTTCATGCGGCAATGGCGTCTTTCACCCCTGTGGAAGAACTGACGCAGAGGACCGCCCGTTTTCAGACTGATGTAGTTTACCACAGCATTCCCGAAATTGCAAGGATTTTTTCATTTAATTTCCTGTTTTTTCAGAACGCCCGGAACCGGCCCACGCCGTTCTCTTCCCGGATGGCGCCCAGGGTCCTCCCCTGGCCGTCTGTCACCAGCAGTCCTCCCGTTCCGTCCTCCGCCAGAAAGACCCGGCTCAGCGCCCCATCCCGGTAGTAGTACAGCACGTCAAAGCCCCGGGGGTCGTTGACCGGCGCGTTCCATGGACGGTAGATGGGATCGGTGGGCAGGGGCGTCACCGAGGGCAGAACGTCTCCCCCGGCCAGACTGACCAGCAGTCCGGTAAAGGCCCAGCCGCTCTCGGTACAGCCATGGACGTGCTCATGCCAGGGGAAGTTCTGGCCGGGCAGGAAGGTGGGCTCCAGCCCCAGGACCCCAACCCGCAGGCCGGCCCGGTCCTCCGCCTCCGGCAGGTCCCGGTCCAGGGTGTCCAGCACCGCCCGGGCCGCCTGTTGGTCCGCCGCCCAGGTGTCCCGGTAGTCCCGGATCTCCGAGGCCCCGGCCACGCAGAATACCAGAGCCAGCAGGGCGCTCAGCGCCGCCGGTCCCACTCGTTTCCCGGGCAGCCGCCGCCACAGGGCGGACACAAGGGTGTCCGCCATCAGCGCCAGCCCCACAAAGGAGGTCACCGCCCCCCGGAAGGAAAACCAGGGGTTGGCCAGAATGAGAAAGACGGTCAGGGGAGCCGCGGCCAGCAATGCCCCCACCGCCAGGGCCAGGGCCGTCCGGGGCCGTTCCTCCCCCCCTCCCTGCCGGGCGGCCAGCCAGCCGTACAGCAGGCACAGGGCCGCGGCCAGCACCGCCCAGAGGAACATCCCTTCCCGGCAGACCAGCTCCAGCCCCCGGAGAAAGCCCCGGGACAGGACGGCCCAGCCGCCCGGTCCCAACACGTTCCATATCTGCCCCGTGATATTGGGAAAAAAGCCGGTCCAGTAGCCCGCCTGGTTGGGCAGGAACAGCTGGGCCCGGTTGCCGTAGACGCCGCCGTTGGACAGCAGCCCGGTGACGGCGAAATAGAGCCCCGCCGCGGGAAAGGCCCACAGGGCCAGAAGCCCCCGTTTCCAGCGCCGCCGTCCCTCCAGCACCGCCATGCCCAGCACCAGGGTCATGGCCAACACCGCCGACTGCTCGTAAAAGCCGAAGGGGACCGTCATCAGCGCCAGAAAGGCCAGGGCCCGCCCCCAGCCGCCGTCGTCCAGCCACCTTCCAAAGGCCAGAGCCGCCAGACAGGCGAAGAACAGACCGCACACCACCCGGGTGGAGGCGGACATCCAGTAGGTCCCCTCCACCCCCAGGGGCAGCAGGGCCATGACCACCGGAAAGACCGGACCCAGAGGAAAATACCGCCGGATCAGCGCCTCCGCCATCCAGATGGCGGCCACATACAGCAGGGACATGAGGACTACGCCCCAGATCATCCGGTCAAAGAGGGGCGACCAGAGGAAATAGTCCGCCAGCCCCGCCAGGGGCCGGGAGGCCAGCACCCCCACGGTGTCCTGAAGCTGGGAGAAGGTGAACTGGGAGGCGTAGTTGTGGTGCTGGATATAGTCGTCCAGCTGGGGCCAGTAGGCCAGACCGGCGGCGCAGTTCCGGACCATGACCAGAGCCAGCAGCACCCCGTGGAGCGCCAGCTCCCGCCCCAGGGAGGAACGCCTGTCACACACTGCCATAGACCTCGCGGTGGCAGGCGGAGAGCAGAAACTCCGTCCCCGGGAATTGGCCGGCCAGCGCCCGGACCAGGGGGGCGCACACCACGTTCTCGGTGGCGTAGTGCCCCGCGTCCATGAGGGTGACGCCCAGGGCCTTGGCCTCCAGGTACTGGTCATACTTCACGTCGGCGGTCACGAAGGTGTCGCAGCCGGCGGCCACCGCTTCGGCCAGCATGGACCCGCAGGAGCCTCCTCCCACCGCCACTTTGGTCACCGGCCTCCCGCCGTCGGCAAACCGGACGGAGGCGGCGGAAAGCCGCTCCTTCACATAGGCGGCGTACTCCTCCGCCGTCAGGCCGGGCCGGTGGGCAAGCCCCACCCGGCCGATGCCGTAGGGCCGGCCCTGGTCATCCACCCCGTCCTGGTGGAGCTGGCCCACCCCGGTCAGCCCCAGCGCCTCGGCCAGGCAGCTGTTCACACCGCCCGCCGCCGCGTCCAGATTGGTGTGGGCGCAGATGGCGGCGATCTTATGCTCCGTCAGCGCCAGCAGCACCCGTCCGGTCACCGTCTCGTCGGTGATAGACTTGGCCGGGTGGAAGATCACCGGATGGTGGGACAGGATGAGCTGACACCCCAGCTCCTCCGCCTCCCGGACCACCGGCTCGGTGATATCCAGAGCCACCAGCACCCGGTCGGCCCGCCGGTCTCCCCGGCCCACCAGAAAGCCCGCGTTGTCAAAGTCCATCTGGGTTGCAAATGGGGCCAGCCGGTCCACATACGAATAGATCTCTCTTACCGTTGCCATGCTTCCCACTCCTTTTTCATCTCCAGCAGTCCGGCACGGACCTGCTCCAGCTCCTGCCTGCGCCGGGCCCCCCCCTCCTGCCGGGCCTGGGCCAGACCATCCAGGGCCCGGTCCGTCTTGCCCAGCCACAGGTCCAGCCAATCCCCCCGGAGCGGGTCGGCGGTGTTCCGCCCCGCCCACAGCTCCGCCGGAGTCTGGGGGGCCATCTGACCCGCCCGGACCAGCATGGCCGTGTAAAGGGTATCTCCCTCACAGGCCAGCCGCTCGGTAACGATGCAAAAGCCGTTCTCTCCCAGCCACTGCCGCAGGTCGGACATGGAGGACATGGGCTGAAGGATCAGGGGCAGGTCCCGTTCCCGGGTCCAGGGGGCGGCGGCCAGAATGGAGGCGATGGTCTCTCCCCCCATTCCGGCGATGGCCACAGCCTCCGTCTCCCGGGGGTCGATGCCCTTCAGCCCGTCGCACAGGCGGAAGGCCACCCGGCCGGTGAGTCCGGCCTCCCGCACGGTGGTCCTGGCCCGGGCCAAGGGGCCCTGGCGCAGGTCGGCGGCGATGGCGGAGGGGATCTTCCCCTCCAGGATCAGGGCGGCGGGCAGATAGGCGTGGTCGGTGCCCACATCGGCCAGCCGTGCCCCCGCCGGGACCAGGTCGGCCACCATCCGCAGGCGGGGAGAAAGTTCAATCTTTCGATTCATAGGCCTCGTGCCTCCGTTTCCGTGATAGCAATGGTGATCCCACTGTTTCATGCGCCGGCAGGATCAGCGGCGTTCCAGTTCATCCCCGTCCGGGGTACAACCGCGGCAGACGGTCCGGGCAAACTCCCGGGCGGCCCGGGCCTTCTCCTCGTCCCCGAAGGGCGCGCCTCTGCCCAGGTCCCGGCGGCACAGCATCCCTAAGTATTCCATCTTCCCGTGCCTGCACCAGCGTTTCAGCCCCGCCTCCCACAGGTCGGCTCCCTTTTCGGGGGGATAGCCGCAGGTGGCGATGGAGGCCACCCGTTTCCCCGCCAGCAGCGCGGGGCCCTTTACCCGGCCATAGTTTTTGTTTCCGGCATAGATGGCCCGGTCCATCAGGGCCTTCATGGGCGCGGTGCAGTACCAGGCATAGATGGGGGTGGCCAGCACCAGCACGTCGCAGTCCAGCATGGACCGGAACACCGGGGCAAAGCCGTCCCGCTGCACACAGCCCAGGCCGTCCGGACAGTCCTGGCAGGCCATACACCCCAAGCAGGGGCGGATGTCCCGGGCGTAGAGGTCTATCCGCTCCGTCCCGGCCCCCAGGGCCTGGCACGCTTTCTGAAAGGCGTCGGTCAGGAAGGCAGTGTTTCCCGCAGGCCTGGGACTGCCGAACAAAATGGTAACATTCATGGCGCACTCCCCTCTCGGCTCCGTGGCTCCCGTCCCCGGCCAAGGGGCCGGAAAAGGGCTTGAAAAAAACAGGGGCGGATCACTCCGCCCCCGCCTTTCTTCGTTCTTACTCGCCAGCGGCGATCATGGCGTTGACCTTCGCCAGCAGGTCGTCCACGTCCACGCCGTGGACCATACAGGCCTGCTCCACGGTCTCGCCACGGGAGGCGGGACAGCCCAGGCAGTGCATGCCGATGCCCATGAACAGGGGCGCGGTCTGGGGAGCGATGGTCAGGATATCACCGATGATGGTGTCCTTGGTAATAGTCATGACAGGATTCCTCCATTTTTCTTTGGGATGGAGATAGTATATCCTAAGACGTCGGAATTTGCAACGGAGTTTTCAATATTTTTCCCGGCGGTTGACGCTTCTGCCGAATTCTCAGTGCCTGTGCGCCCCTCTGATGCTTTTTGTTCAAGTCGAGACGCGTCTATGGAATCGCTTCTCCTCTTTCAGTAATTGTAAATTTTAGTTTATCGTTTCATGTAGGGTGAGGGCTTGGTAGGGCGGGGGCTTATCCCTCCCCCTTTTGGCC
>NZ_JADYTU010000006.1 GCF_021531375.1 Pseudoflavonifractor phocaeensis | reverse complement strand
GGCAACTGCTGCGTGGTCAAGCCCTCGGCCTACGCCCCCCCTCCACCACCGCCACATACTCCGGCGGGAAGCAGGCGGCGATCAGGTCCCGGAGGACCGCCGAGGCAGCGGGGGCGTAGGCCGAGGGCTTGACCACGCAGCAGTTGCCGGCGGCGATGGCCCCGATGAGGGGGTCCAGGGTCAGCAGCAGGGGGTAATTCCAGGGGGACATGACCAGGACCACGCCGTATGGCTCCCGCAAGGTGAGGCTTCTGGCGGGGAACAGGGCCAGGGGGGTAGATACCCGCCGGTCCCGTGCCCACCGGGCAAGGCGCCTTCTCATGAAGGACAGCTCGGACAGGGCCAGGCCCACCTCGCACAGGTAGCCCTCGGTGTCCGACTTGCCCAGATCGGCCCTCAAGGCGGAGAGCAGCTCCCCCTCCCGGGCCCGGATGGCCTCCTCCAGCTTGTCCAGGGCCTTTTTCCGAAAGGACAGGTCCAGGGTGGCTCCGGTGCGGAAAAAGGCGCGCTGGGCAGCGGTCAGCTCTTGTATGGTCATGGGAATCCCCCCTTGGCGGTTCTTGCCTTTAGTATAGACGGTTTTGAGACAAAAGGAAAGACAGGCCGGAAAGATTCCGGGAGCCGGGTAAAAAGAGCCTGACTGGCGGAACTATCAGCTTTTGGAGCAAAAACCGCAACATTTTCCCCGAAAAGGCTCTATCTTTTTTTGCAAACCTATGATAATATGTTACGGAATGTTTGGACCATATCTGAAAAAGGAGCAAGAACGAATATGATCACGGTCACCAACCTGAGCCTGAACTACAGCGGCACTCCGCTGTTTTCCCATGTGGATCTGCAGTTCCTGCGGGGCAACTGCTACGGCATCATCGGCGCCAACGGCGCCGGAAAGTCCACCTTTTTGAAGATCCTGTCCGGGGAGCTGGACTCCACCTCCGGCGAGGTGAGCATCCTGCCCAACATCCGGATGTCCGTCCTGAAGCAGGACCAGAACGCCTACGACGCCTACAACGTCATGGACACGGTCATCATGGGCAACCTGCGCCTGTATGAGATCGGCAAGGAGAAGGAGGCCCTCTACGCCAAGGAGGAGATGACCGACGAGGACGGCATGCTGGCCTGCCAGCTGGAGGAGGAGTACGCCGAGCTGGGGGGCTGGGAGGCTGAGTCCGACGCCAGCCGCATCCTCCAGGGCCTGGGCATCGGCACCGAGCTGCACTACAACGACATGGCCACTCTGGACGCCCGGCTGAAGGTGAAAGTGCTGCTTGCCCAGGCACTGTTCGGCAATCCCGACCTGCTGATGATGGACGAGCCCACCAACAACCTGGATATCGATGCCGTCAACTGGCTGGAGGACTTTTTGCTGGACTTTGAGGGCACAGTTATCGTGGTCAGCCATGACCGCCACTTCCTGAACACCGTCTGCACCCACATTGTGGATATCGACTACGGCAAGATCAAGATGTATGTAGGCAACTACGACTTCTGGTACGAGTCCTCCCAGCTGGTGCAGCAGCTCATCAAGAACCAGAACAAGCGCAACGAGGAGAAAATCAAAGAACTTCAGGACTTTATCTCCCGGTTCTCCGCCAACAAATCCAAGTCCAAGCAGGCCACCGCCCGGCGGAAGCTGCTGGACAAGCTGACGGTGGAGGAGATGCCCGCCTCCTCCCGCCGCTATCCCTGGGTGGGCTTCTCCCCCGACCGGGAGGTGGGCAAGGACATCCTCTTCGTCACCGACGTGTCCAAGACCATCGACGGGGTGAAGGTGTTGGACAAGGTGTCCTTTATCGTGGGCCACGGGGACAAGATCGCCTTTGTGGGTGACAACGAGAACGCCCATACCGCTCTGTTCAAGATCCTGGCCGGCGAGATGGAGCCCGACGAGGGCACCGTCAAGTGGGGCCAGACCGCCACCTTCTCCTACTTCCCCAAGGACAATACCGAGTATTTCAAGGACTGTGACGACAATCTGGTCCAGTGGCTGCGTCAGTTCTCCCCCGATCCCCAGGAGCAGTACCTCCGGGGCTTCCTGGGCCGGATGCTCTTCTCCGGCGATGAGGTGTATAAGCCCGTCAAGGTCCTGTCCGGCGGCGAGAAGGTCCGCTGTATGCTCTCCCGGATGATGCTGTCCGGGGCCAACGTCCTCATGCTGGACCAGCCCACCAACCACCTGGATCTGGAGTCCATCGCCGCCTTGAACAAGGGCCTGGAGGCGGTGAAGTGCAACGTGCTGGTGGCCTCCCATGACCATCAGCTGATCCAGACCGTGTGTAACCGGGTCTTTGACTTTACCGCCGACGGCAAGCTTATCGACCGCAAGACCACCTACGACGATTATCTGAACAGCCAGAAGGAACAGGGCTGATCGAAGCCCCAACGGGGCGGGGAGCACAGCTCTCCGCCCTGTTGCCTTCCGGCCGGGCGGCGGCGACGTGTTAGAGAATTGTTAAACCTATGTAAAATCTGTTGACGGTTTCCGCCGGCCCCCATATAATAATTTCGGAATAAACTGTGTAGGATAAAAATAGCGGTCGGCCGTCGTGTTGCGGAGACGGATCATAAGCGAGAGGCAGGCATGACCTGTGCCCGGGAGCGGGCGGGCTGTGCTTTTTTTCTGGGACAGCGTGAGCTTATGATGGGGAGGACCGTACAGAAAGGAAAAAGGAAATGGGAATTGATGTTTTGTTGGGACTGCTTGGCGGTCTGGCCCTGTTCCTATACGGCATGCAGATGACCAGCTCCGGTCTGGAAGCTGCCGCCGGCGACAAGATGAAGTCTGTGCTGGAGCGTCTGACCGCCAACCGCTTTATGGGCGTGCTGGTGGGCGCTGTCATCACCGCAGTCATCCAGTCCTCCTCCGCCACCACCGTCATGGTGGTCGGCTTTGTCAACGCCGGAATGATGACCCTGAACCAGGCGGTGTGGATTATCATGGGCGCCAACATCGGCACCACCATTACCGGTATCCTGGTGTCCCTGGACATGGGCGCCGTCGCACCCCTGTTCGCCTTTGTGGGCGTGGTGCTGATGGTCTTTGTCAAAAAGCAGAAGGTCCAGCACATCGGCCAGATCCTGGCCGGCCTGGGCGTGCTGTTTATCGGTATGGATATGATGAGCTCCGCCATGTCCCCCCTGCGGGAATCGGAGACCTTCATCCGGCTGGTGTCCAATTTCTCCAACCCCGTGGTGGGCATCCTGGTGGGCGCGGCCTTTACCGCCGTCATCCAGTCCTCCGCCGCCGCCGTGGGTATTGTGCAGACTCTGGCCGCTGCCCGGGTCATCCCCTTCTCCAGCGCGGCGTTCGTGCTGTTCGGTACCAACATCGGTACCTGTATCACCGCCCTGCTGGCCTCCGCCGGCACCAACCGGAACGCCAAGCGGGCCACCCTGATCCATCTGCTGTTCAACGTGATCGGCACCGCCTTATTCACTGCCCTGATCCTGGTGCTGCCCATTACGGAACTGATCGAGGCCACCTTCCAAGCGCCCAAGGCCCAGATCGCCGCCATGCACACCTCCTTCAACATCGGCACTACCCTGCTGCTGCTGCCCCTGGGCAACTATCTGGCCAAGCTGGCCGTCCGCATCCTGCCCGACCGGGCGGAGCCCGTGTCGGAACAGGGCGAGGGCACCATGCACCTGGCCTACCTGACCCCGGTGCCCCCCAGCGGCAAGGAAGGCGGCCTGGGCGTGTCCGCCATCGTTGTGGACCAGCTGCGCCATGAGCTGAACCGGATGCTGTCCATGGCCCGGGACAATGTGGCGGAGAGCTTCCAGGCGGTCCTGGCCCGTGACATGGCCCAGCTGGAGGCGGTGGAGGAGCAGGAGGAGTACATTGACTTCCTGAACAAGGAGATCTCCCGCTATGTCTCCCACCTGATCTCCATCGAGACCAACGAGCAGGGCTCCGCCGTGGTCAGCAGCTTCTTTGCCATCTCGGGCAACATCGAGCGGATCGGCGACCATGCCGACAACCTGGCCGGTTACACCCGGCTGCTGGTGGGCAAGAACGTCAGCTTCTCCGAGACTGCCCAGGGGGAGATCAGAGCGATGCGGGACATCTCCCTGGAGGCCATCTCCGCACTGCTCAACCACCAGGCGGGCCAGCCCGACTGGCTGGTGGACGTGGCCCAGCTGGAGCAGCGCATCGACGACATGACGGCCCAGTTCCGCCGGGGCCAGCTGGAGCGGATGCGGAGGGGCACCTGCAGCGAGGAGGCCTGTATCCTCTACGCCGAGTTGCTGACCGACTTTGAGCGGATCGGCGACCATGTGCTGAACATCGCTCAGGAACTGACCAAGGTCCAGACCCATCTGTGACTGTCGAAAAAGTGGCGAAGCCACTTTTTCGAATGGAAAAGCACGAAATTTTCGCCTCGATTTCTCGCGAAATTGTCGGCAAAAATTTCGCGAGAGGTGTCACTTCTGGCGCGCATGTCGTCAGAAATAACGCGATTTGACTTTATTCCGTCGCCTGCGGGCGACGGAACTCCTTGCAGGAGGGCTTTATCTACAGTTTGAGCGCGCCGCCGGAAAAGCGGCGCGCTTTTTGCCGCCTTTACGCCCCCGCAGCTCTTGACGGACGGAAAGCGGTCGGGTATGATGTGGAGAGAATATAAGGAGGGGAAGATCATGACCTATCAGGAAGTCCTTCAGCAGGCCCGCACTTGCAGCGGCCCCTATTGCAAGGTGTGCCCGGTGTGCAACGGCCGCGCCTGCAAAAACACCATGCCCGGCCCGGGCTCCAAGGGCAGCGGCACCGTGGCCGCCCGGAACTATGACGCGTGGCAGGAAATCTGCCTGAATATGGATACCATCTGCGCCAACGGCCCCGTGGACACCAGCTTTAGCCTGTTCGGCCAACGCTATGAGCTGCCCGTGTTTGCCGGTCCGGTGGGCGCGGTCAAGCTCCACTACGGAGATAAGTTTACCGACCAGGAGTACAACGCCATCCTGGTCTCCGCCTGCGCCAAGGCCGGCATCGCCGCCTTCACCGGCGACGGCACCGACCCCGGCGTGTTTACCGCCGCCTCCAAGGCCATCGGCGAGAACGGCGGCAAGGGTATCCCCACCGTCAAGCCCTGGGACCGGGATACCCTGTTTGCCAAGCTGGACGCCGCCAAGGCCTCCGGCGCCAAGGTCTTTGCCATGGACATCGACGCGGCGGGCCTGCCCTTCCTGAAGGGCCTCAATCCCCCCGCCGGCTCCAAGACGGTGGCTGAGCTGCGGGAGATCATTGACTATGCCGGGGTGCCCTTTATCATCAAGGGAATCATGACCGTCAAGGGCGCCCAAAAGGCCCTGGAGGCCGGCGCCGCCGGCATCGTGGTGTCCAACCACGGCGGCCGGGTCCAGGACGGAGTGCCCGCCACCGCCGCCGTGCTGCCCGCCATCGCCGACGCGGTGAAGGGCAAGATGACCATTCTGGTGGACGGCGGGATCCGCAACGGCGTGGATGTGTGCAAGGCCCTGGCCCTGGGAGCCGACGCCTGCATCCTGGCCCGGCCCTATGTCACCGCCGTCTACGGCGGCGGCGAGGAGGGCGTCAAGGTCCTCACCGACAAGCTGAAGGCCGAGCTGGCCGACACCATGGCCATGTGCGGGGTCCACTCCCTGGGCGAGATTAGCCGGGACATGATCTTCTAAGAGTACGTATTGAAAAGCGGTCGCCTGCGGGCGGCCGCTTTTGTTGTGAGGGGTAGACTTTAGTTTAAGACCCCCATGAACAGAGGGCTCCGCCCAAAGGACGGTGGGGGTTTCCTCCTTGGGATGCTCCACCCCGACGGCACCCTGGTCCGGTACACCTGCGGCGGCCTGACGGCGGAGCAGGTGTGGGCCATGGTTGAGGACACCCTGGGCGGAAATTCTTAATTTTTCGTGAACACTCCCCCTGCCTCTTGCCGAAGCGCGTCGAACCCGGTATACTGATAAGGAATCTTTGGCCAGGCAGGAGGGGACCGTTCTGGAAGAGAGATATATGAGGGTGTCCCGCCAAGGCGGTAAGCGGGTGCTGGAGCCGCCGCCGCGGCAGGCGCACCGGGACCAGCGGCCCAAGAAGCGGTCGGCGGTCAAATCGGCCTTTTGGGGCTTATATAAGTTTTTGTTTTGTATCTCGGCCCTGATCGTGGCCGTTTATATCGGAGCCCGGCTGATGGTCCGTCCGCCGGAGCAGGCGCCGACGGTCCAACCCGGTCAGACCGGCGGGCAGACGGTCCCAGTCGTCAGCGGGGCGTCCAGTACCGGCGACGCCTCTGAGGTGGAAAATCCCTTGGTCCGCCGCGAAAAGGTGTACAATATCCTCTTGGCGGCCACGGATAAGGAGGGCTTCCGCACCGACACCATGATGGTGCTGAGTTATGACATCCCCAACCAGAAGGTGGGGGTGGTGTCCGTCCCCCGGGATACGCTGACCGACCGGGACAGCGGGAAAAACCCAAAGCTGGTCTATGGCACCGGCGGGGTGGAGCAGCGGGTGGCCGATATCTCCGACATGCTGGGCATCCCCATCGACGGCTATGTGAAGGTGAACATCAAGGGCTTCATCGCCCTGGTGGACTATCTGGGGGGCGTGGACTTCTATGTTCCCTGTGACATGGACTATGACGACCCCTATCAGGACCTGTCCATCCATTACAAGGAGGGGCAGTACCACCTGAGCGGCCAGCAGGCCATGGAGGTGGCCCGGTTCCGGAAAAACAACGATCTGTCCGGCTACTCCGACGTGGGGCGCACCCAGACCCAGCAGAAGCTGCTGGTGGCTCTAGCCAAAAAGGTGCTGTCCTGGAACAGCCTGACCAAAATCAACGGCTTTGTGGAGATCTTCAACAAGTATGTGAGCACCGATCTGGAGCTGTCCGACATGCTCTATTTCGCCTCTCAGGCGGTGAATCTCAACACCGCCTCCGGGGTGGAGACCGCCACGCTGGAGGGCCGGGGAGACGGCGTGTACCGGGGAAACACCTACTGCTATGAGTTGGACGCCGAAAAGACCGTGGAGACGGTGAACCGCCTCATCAACCCCTTTGACCGGGACCTGACTCTGGAGGAGATGAATCTGGTCAAGGCGGACCGCTATATGAGTTAAAACAACGGGACCCTCCGGCAAAGCCGGAGGGTCCCGATTTCTGTCAGGATTCCACACCCAGGGTCTGGATCAGCAGGTTTCGCAGGGAGATGGCGCTCTGCCGGTTCATGACGATGGAGGCCACCTGCTCCACCGTGGGAGTGGAGATGTTCTCGATCCCCTTGGGGGTGATGGTGACAGCGGTCTCCATGTACTTGTAGGTCACGTCCAGGGTGACCTCCAGGACCTCGCCCTCCTTGTCAGATACTTTCCGGATGCCGAAGGTGTTGGCGTACTGCGGCTTCATGGAACGCACTCCTTTTCTCAGTCAAATGTGGTGGTGTAGGACAGCTCCCGGGACTGGCCGGGGGCCAGACGGCAGACGCCCTGCTTGTCCTCCAGCCCACGGCCCACAAAGACTGCGTCAGGGAGGGTGGACCAGGGCTCGATGCAGACGTAATTGGTGTCGAAGGGTTTCCCCTGGGTCCAGATCCCCAGGTAGGGGAAGTCGGGGAAGTCCATGGTCACCCGGGCCCGGCCCGCCTTGTCCGCCAGGATGGCCCGGCGCTGGGGCAGCTGGTCCAGGATCACGGTGTCCAGTCCGAAGGTGGAGGGCTTCAGCGGCAGGCGGCCCCCCTCCAGGGGGAAGGTGGGACCCTTGGGGGTGGTCATGCACTGCCCGTCCATGCCATAGGGCGTGATGGACTCCAGACCGGGGAGGAGGATGGCATAGTCATCCATCGTCTCCCCCGGCTCCAGGGGGGCGCGGAAGCCGTCGTGGCCTCCCAGCTCAAAGAGCAGCTCGCCGCCGCCGGGGTTGTCCACCCGGCAGGCCTTGGTCAGGCGGTTGTCCTCCAGGGTGTAGGTGACGGTGAGGACGAAGGGGAAGGGGTAGACAGCCAGCGTCTCCGGGCTGTGGGTCAGACGAAAGACCGCCCGGGTGTCGGTGTGCTCCGCGGTCTCGAACCGGCTGTCCCGGGCGAAGCCGTGGCTGGAGATGGAGTAGGTCTGTCCCTTGTGGGTGTACTGTCCGTCCTGGAGCCGCCCGATCACGGGGAACAGCAGGGGGGCATGGCGGCCCCAAATTGCGGGGTCGGCCTGCCAGATGTACTCCGTGCCCCCGGGGCTTTTTACGGAACACAGCTGGGCGCCCAGGTCGTCGATCTCCACCGTCAGGCGGGAATTTTTCAGCGTTACCATCATACTTCCGGCGCTCCTTTCAAATGTCTGCCGTCCAGGACGGCCTCGGCCAGGGTCTCGCCCTCGTAGCGCAGCTTCAGGGAGAAGAATGGGGTGTCCTCCCGGGCGATCAGGTCCAGGAAGATGGCGTCCCCCTCCCAATGGGGCAGCTCCAGCAGTCTTTGCCGGGGGACCCACTCCAGTACCCCCTCGTCGCAGTCCTTCAGCGTCCCCGTCCAGCCGTCGGCGGTGAACAGGTGCATGTACTCGGTGGGCCAGCGGTCGGAGACAAAGGTGACCAGTCCCCGGTAGCGGTAGTCCGTCAGCGTCAGGCCGGTCTCCTCCCAGGCCTCCCGGAGCAGACAGTCCTCGGGGCTCTCCTTGTCCTCGAATTTTCCGCCGATGCCGATCCATTTGTCGTGGTTCAGGTCGTTTTCCTTTTTGATCCGGTGGAGCATCAGGTATTCCTCGCCCCGCCGGATGTAGCACAGGGTGGTGTTGATCAAGGGCGTTCCCCTCCTTACCTGTTCAGTATAGCACGGCCGGGGAAGGGGGGCAAATAAAAATATGGACGCTTAGAAAAAAGCGTCCATAGAAAGGGCATGAGCCGATCAGCCGATCAAATCGGAGTCCACCAGGGCCACCTCAACGGTATAGGACTGGCCGTCCCGCAGATAGGTGAGGACCACCGTGTCGCCAGGGCCCAGGGACAGCTTGATGCGGGCCAAGTCCTGAACGCCGGTGATGGGCTGGCCGTTGGCGGCGGTGATGACGTCGCCGGCCCGAAGGCCCTTCACGCAGGCGTCGCTGTCCGGGTCCACGCTCTGCAGCTCCAGACCGCCGCCGGGAACGGGGCGGGTGAGAACGGTAAAGCCGAAGACGCCGGTGCGGACCTCGCGGCCGTCAATGAGGGCGTCGGCCACATACTTTACCCGCTGGGAGGGGATGGCGAAGCCCAGGGCCTCGGCGGAGCCGTCGTCGGTGACGATCTTGATGGTGGTGATGCCCACCACCTGGCCGTACTGGTTGATGAGAGCGCCGCCGGAGTTGCCGAAGTTGATGGCGGCGCTGGTCTGGATCAGCACCATGGTGACGCCGTCCACCGTCACCTCCCGGTCCAGAGCGGAGACGATGCCGTCGGTAATGGTGGAGCGGTAGCCCAGGGGGTCGCCCAGGGCGGCCACCGGATCGCCGCAGCGCAGCGCGGAGGAGTCGCCGAACTCGGCGGGGGTCAGGCCCTGGGCATCCACCTTCAGAACGGCCAGGTCCTCGTCGGCGTCAAAGCCCACCAGACTGGCGTCCAGCACGTTGTTGTCGGAGAACACCACCCGGACTCGTTCCGCCCCGGCCACCACATGGGCGTTGGTGACGATATAGCCGTCCTGGGTCAGAATAACGCCGGTTCCGGTGCTGTACTCCCGCCGGCTCTCCGCCTCGATGGACACCATGGAGGGGGCGTTCTTCTCGTAGATCTGGGTGTAGGTCAGGGAGAGGCCGGAGGGGGCCTTCAGCTCCACGGTGACCCCGGTCCCCGTCTCGGCCCGGGGGATGGCGGGGGGCTCGGTGCTGTACTCCTGCTCCTGATAGGAGGAGTCATCCTGAGAGGGCGGAAGGGTGATGGCGGGGTTGGGATGGAAGAGGGTGCCCAGCACCAAGGCCAGAACAGTAAGAGCCAGGATCAGGAGGACCAGCACGGCCACGCCGGGCCATCTACGCCGGCGGCGGGGACGGAGCACGGGCCGCCGGGGTTCCATGGCTCCGGCGGGGATGCGTACCGCCGGAGGATCGGGAAAGACGGGAGAGGGCTGCTCCCAGGGGCCGCCCTGCCACAGATCGTCGCTTCGATTGTCCAAAGAAACACCCCGCTTTTATGGTAGGAGTTTGAAGTTGGGCGCGGAGGGGTCAGGCCAGCGTCAGGGTGAAGGTGAACTGGGTGACGCCGTCTTCGCTGGTGACAGTAATGTTCTCTTTCAGATTATTCAGAATGGTCTTGACAATATACAGGCCAAGACCCACGCCCTCCCGGTCCATGGAGCGGGAGTAGTCCGCCTTGTGGAACCGGTCAAAGAGGAGGGGAAGCTCCTCCTGGGGGATGGTGGCCCCAAGGTTGCGGATGGTGGTGTAGGCCTTGCCGTCCTTCTTGGTGATCTGGACGGTGAGGGTGGTGCCGGAGGCGGCAAACTTGGCGGCGTTGTCCAGCAGATTATAGCACACCTGGGTGATGGAATCCGGGTCGCCCCAGACCATCAGCTTCTCCTCGGGCATCTGTACGTCCACGTCCAGGTTCCGGCCGGTGATCTTACCCTCCAGGCTGATGAGGACCTGGGACACCACCTCGGTCAGGTCGAACTGCTCCTGGGCGGTGAGGGTGCTCTCCGCCAGGGCGTTGAGCCGGCTCAGATCCAGCATCCGCCGGACCAGCCGGGACAGCCGCCGGGTCTCGGACACGATGATCTGGAGAGACTCCTTCTCCCGCTCCGGGGGTATGGTGCCGTCCAGAATGCCCTCGGCAAAGCCGGCGATGGTGGTCATGGGGGTCTTCAGCTCGTGGGACACGTTGGCGATAAAGTCCGCCCGCTGGCTCTCCACCTTTGCCAGGGAGTTGGCCATGGAGTTGAAGGCGTCGGCCAGCTCGCCGATCTCGTCGCACCGTCCCTCGTAGTTGGTGACCCGCACGTCGAACTCGCCACGGCCGAATTTCCGGGCGGCCTCAGCCATCTCTTTCAGAGGCCGGACCTGATAGGCGGAGGTGAGGGAGCTGGCGATGACGGCGATGAGCAGTACCACCACGGCGGTGAAGAAAAATATGGTGGCGGTGGAGGCCCACATCTCGGCCAGACTGGAGGCGTCGGCGGAAACCAGCACCAGGCCCTGGACAGCGGAGAGTCCGCCCAGCTTGACCACCACCGGCAGGCCGGCCACATACCGGCGTTCGGGGTAGATGCCGTCCAGATTGCTCATGCCGGTGTAGGACCCCTGTTCCAGAATGGACTGGACCACGCTGCTGGGGATGGGCTCGTCCTCGCTGTAGGTGGAGAAGCGGGCCCCGTCGGTGGCGTAGATGATCCGCCCGTCGGGGGCGGAGACGATCACATGGGAGTCGGACAGCAGGGCGATGGAGGCCACATAGTTTTTATACAGCTCGCTGCGGATGTCCAGGTACTGCTGGTAGTAGGAGGCGGTAAAGGTGGCGATATAGTCGGCGTTGCGCTCCATGGACTCCCGTTTTTCCGAGATGATATAGCGGTAGGACAGCAGCATGAAGGCGGCGGACAGCAGCGTGAAGGACAGCACCATCACGCCCAGCATCATGGTCAGCTGGCGGCGATAGAGGGATTTCAAGCGGCCCCACCTACCTCAAAATGAATTCTGCCCGGCACCGCCGCACTCGCGGCGATGCGCTTCGCGCATGACGTCAGCGACAAGGTGCTCATCCGTTTCCACCTACCTCGAACTTATAACCGACGCCCCAGACGGTTTTCAGTCTCCACTGGTCGCTGACGTTTTCCAGCTTTTCCCGCAGCCGCTTGATGTGGACGTCCACGGTGCGGCTGTCGCCGAAGTAGTCGAAGCCCCAGACCTCGTCCAGCAGCTGGTTCCGGGTGAAGACCCGGTTGGGGGCGGAGGCGAGGTGGTAGAGCAGCTCCAGCTCCTTGGGGGGCGTGTCCACCCGCTGGCCGTCCACCAGCAGCTCGTAGGAGTCCAGATTGATGACCAGCTTGTCGAAGGACAGCTTCTTTTCTCCCGGCTCCTCCTCCTCACCGCTGCGGCGGAGGACGGCGTGGATGCGGGCCAGCACCTCCTTCATCTCAAAGGGCTTCACGATGTAGTCGTCGGCGCCCCCCTCCAGGCCGGTGACCTTATCCTCGGTCTCCCCCTTGGCGGTGAGCATGATGACGGGAGTTTTGGAGGTTTCCCGGATCTTTTTCAGAACGGTCCAGCCGTCCATAATGGGCAGCATGATGTCCAGCAGCACCAGATCGGGCTGGAAGGAGCGGAAATACTCCACACCCTTGCCGCCGTCCTTGGCTACCTGGGTCTCAAATCCCTCTTTTTCCAGATACAGGTGGAGCAGCTCGGCAATGTTGCCGTCATCCTCCACGATCAGAACCTTTTTGGGCATAGCGGGCACCCCATTTCTTAGAATTTTCGGATATTTCTATTATACCGCCGATCAGGCCTCTTGGGTGAATAATTTGTAAATTGAAGCCGGAAGAACGCGGCGGGAAGCTGGCGGGGAGTTGGGCGGGACATGACGCCCCGCGGGGCCGGGGGACTAATTCTTCCTGCCGTCCACATAGGAGTGGTCTACCTGGATGACGGAGAAATAGCGGTCGGACAGGCCCTTGATCCGGGCGCTCAATTCCGCCCGGACCTGGTCGTCGGAGAGGCGGAAGCCGTAGGGCACCACCACGTCGAAGATCAGATTGGTGTGGATGGGACCGGCGGTAATGCGGAAGTCGTGGATGGAGAGGGACGGGTCCAGCCCCTTCACCTGGGCTGTGACCTGGGCGCGAAGCTCGGCGGTCCGCTCGTCGCGCACCACCGGGTCCATGTGGATGGTGGTCTCGATGTGGTGCTTGGCCTTCAGCTCCCGCTCGATGTGGTCGATGACGTCGTGGATCTCCAGCAGGTCGCCGTCAGCGGGGACCTCGGCGTGAAAAGACATCATGGCCCGGCCGGGGCCGTAGTCGTGATAGACCAGGTCGTGGATGCCCAGAATATTGTCGTGCCCCAGCACCAGCTTGTCGATGTCGGCGGCCAGATCGGGGTCCATGGGGCGGCCCAGCAGGGGGTCCAGGGTCTCCCGCGCGGCCTCCCACCCGGTCTTTAGGATCAGCAGGGAGACGGCCAGGCCCGCCAGACCGTCGATGGGAAAGGAGATCCGCCCCGCCAGCAGGGCGGACACCAGGACAACCAGGGTGGAAGCCGCGTCAGACAGGGAGTCGGCGGCGGTGGCGGCCATGGCGGCGGAGTCGATGGTTCGGCCCAGAGCCCGGTTGAAGAGGAACATCCACAGCTTGACGGCGATGGCCACCGCCAGAATGACCAGGGACAGGGGGGTGGCCCGGACCGGCTCGGGGTGGAACAGGGCGTCCAGGGCGGAGCGGCCCACCTCCACGCCCATCAGAAGAACGGCCAGAGCCACGATCAGGCCGGTGACGTATTCCGCCCGGCCATGGCCAAAGGGGTGGTCGGCGTCGGCCTCCTGGCCCGCCAGATGAAATCCGATCAGAGTGACCACCGAGGTGGCGGCGTCGGAAAGGTTGTTGACGGCGTCGGCTATCATGGCCACCGAGGAGGTGATGAGGCCGGCCAGCAGCTTGCCAAGGAACAGCAGAATGTTGAGGAAAATCCCGATGCCGCCGGCCACGGTGCCGCAGCGGCGGCGGGTCTCGGGGTCGTTTTTATCCCCGCCGCGCAGGCAGAAGTTGACGAAGAAACCCATGATGTATAGACACTCCTTAGATGTAAGGGCGGAAACCCGCTTTTGGTAATATTTTATTATCCCACAAATCAATATACACCGTCAAGCAAAAGAAAGACCGGAGGTGAACTCCGCCGGGCGAAAGCTTCGAAAGACGGGATTCTGGAAAAGGGGCCATCCGGTTCCCTGTTCCGCTCAATTGCTGCCTATTTGAACACATTTTTAATGGTTTCAACGGCCTGCAGCCGGGACAAAATCCCTGCTGCAATGTGAGACCCCAATGTTTACAAAAAGTTCATATCGCCGTCACGAATTTGACGTAATTCTATTTTACCATGGTATCGTACCAATCATAAAAATATCTCCCATTTCTCCCTCTCCTTTATAACACACACAGACAGAAGGCCCCGACCACAAGTCGGGGCCTTCTGTCGTGCTGAGAGGGAAAAAGGGCGCGCGATGTTTACAAAAAATTCATGGGGCCGTCACGAATTTGTCGTAATTCTATTGTAGCATATACTTGCAGTCAGAAAGAACGGCTGAACCAACACATCACTTCTTTTCTCCCTCTCCTTTACAACACACAGACGAATGGCCCTGACCGATCCGGTCAGGGCCATTTGTCTTGCAGATTCAATTCACGGTGCCGTTCCGGCCCACAGCGCCGCTCTCCCGCTCCAGCTGGTTCATTTTCCGCTTGCGGGCGGAGGAGGCATTGAGCTTTTGGACCAGAGCTTCCGTGTCCCCGTTCCGGATGGCCAGACGGTAGCTGCGGATGTGCTCCTCCAGCTGCTCCAGGGCGCCGCACAGCGCGTCGGCGTTCATGGTGAACAGCTGGGTCCACAGGGGCACGTCCAGAGCGGCCACCCGGGTGCAGCCCCGGAAGGAGTCGCCCTCAAAGCCCTGATACCGGAACAGGCTCTCGTCGTCGCAGACGGCCACGGCGATGATGTGCATCATCTGGCTGGTGTAGGCGATGATGGCGTCGTGCTGCTCCGGGGTGGTCTTCACCACGTCGGCACAGCCCACATGGCGGGCCACCCGCTCCATCAGGGCGACGTGCTCCGGGCTGGACTGCTCGTTGGGCGTCAGGATATAGTGGGCGTTCTGGAACATGTTCACCAGGGAACACTGGATGCCCGAGGTCTCCCGGCCCGCCATGGGGTGACCGCCCACAAAGGACACCGTGGGGGGCAGAACCTTGGCCCCCTCCAGAACGGCTCCCTTGACGCCGCACACGTCGGTGACCATGGCGCCGGCCTTGAAGTGGTCCCGGTGTTCCGCCATAAATTCCACAATGCCCCTGGGGTGGAGGCAGAGGAACACCAGGTCCCCCTGGGCCAGGGCTTTGACCGGGTCCTCCTCTGCACGGTCGATGATGTCGTTTTCCAGAGCGAAGCGCAGCGTGGGCTGGCTCACGTCCACGCCGATGATATCAAAATCTTCAAAACCCCGCAGGGCTCTGGCCATGGAGCCGCCGATGAGGCCCAGGCCCACGATCACAATATGTCTACTCATAACAGTAACCCCCGCGCGCCTCGGGCGCGCCCGTCAGAATTCCGCTCCCCCAAATCGGGGGGCAAGAAAAACTTTAACACAGTTAACTGTTGAAGTCAAGGGGGGGAAAGCGGGGCTCCACAGAGAGCGGCGAGGCCGGCAGCCCTTGGGCGGCAAGGGCCGGGCCCCCTGAAAGCGGGAGACGCTTTTACGGATTAAGCCGGCAAAGAAAATCCCAGAAAAGGAATTGACAAACCTTCCCGATTGAGATATGATAAGTGACAATCATCACAAAAGCGATGAGCGGGCTAGTAGGCATGCCTGGATGCGCAGAGAGGGAGCGGTCGGTGTAAGCTCCCGTGAAGGAGCACTTCCGAACATCACCCGCGAGCAGTCTGATTGAACCGGCGCGCGCCGCAGTAGGTTGGAACGGTCTCCCCCACGTTACAGGGGCAACGAGTGCGTGGCGGCGTCAGCCCGCCATGAATTTAGGTGGTACCACGGAGCAATCGGCTTCGTCCTATCTGATTTTGGATAGGATGAAGCCGTTTTTGTTTTTCAGCGGGGGCAGAAGG
This sequence comes from Pseudoflavonifractor phocaeensis, assembly GCF_021531375.1. Classification (GTDB taxonomy): domain Bacteria; phylum Bacillota; class Clostridia; order Oscillospirales; family Oscillospiraceae; genus Lawsonibacter; species Lawsonibacter phocaeensis_B. The sequence goes on along the minus strand of NZ_JADYTU010000006.1, from coordinate 70,779 downwards.
GTCTGCCCCATGACACCAATGGAGGTGAGCTTCCATGAACGGAGCACAGGCTTTGATTGAAAGCCTATTACAGGAACAGGTAGATCACATTTTCGGCTATGCCGGCGCCACCATCTGTCCGGCGGTGGACGCCCTGAAGGCCCACCCGGAGATCGGCTATACGCTGGTGCGGACGGAGCAGAACGCGGGACATATGGCCTCCGGCTATGCCCGGGTATCGGGCAAGGTGGGGGTGTGTATGGTCACCTCCGGGCCGGGGGCGACCAACCTGATCACCGGCGTGGCCACCGCCTACATGGACTCCATCCCCATGGTGGCCATCACCGGCCAGGTGCCCAGCAACCTGCTGGGCCGGGATATTTTCCAGGAGGTGGACATCACCGGCGCGGTGGCCCCTTTCTCCAAGCACAGCTACCTGGTCAAGGACGCCAACGACATCCCCCGGATCGTGAAGGAGGCCTTCCACATCGCCTCCACCGGCCGGCCCGGTCCGGTCCTCATCGACATCCCCATCGACGTCCAGAACCAGGAGGTCAAGAACTTCCACTACCCCCAGCAGGTCAATATCCGGGGCTATAAGCCCAGCGTCAAGGGCAACGAGCTGCAGATCAAGCGGGTGGCTGAGGCCATTTCCAAGGCCAAGCAGCCCCTCATCTGCGCCGGCGGCGGCGTTTGGCTGGCCCACGCCAAGGAAGAATTGCTGGAACTGGCGGAGCGCAACCAGATTCCCGTGGTCAAGACCATGATGGGCATCTCCCTGATGCCCACGGACCACCCCCTGAATCTGGGCATGATCGGCGCCCACGGCAACCACTGCGCCAACAAGGCCCTGGCCAAGGCGGACCTGCTCATCATGGTGGGCACCCGGGCCGCCGACCGGGCGGTCATTGACCCCGGCGAGATCCAGCGCCGTATGGCCACCATCCACATCGACGTGGACCCGGCGGAGATCGGCAAAAATATGCAGGCCGCCATCCCCCTGGTGGGGGATGTGAAGGTGATTTTAAGACAGCTGCTGGACCGTGACATCATGCCCCCCGACTCCGCCGCCTGGCTGGAGCGGCTGCGGGACTACCGCAAGGCTGAGCTGGGCCGGGTGTTCCCCCGGCGGGAGGGCTACGTCTTCCCCGGCACCGTCCTGCGGAAGCTGGGCGCCAAGCTGAACGACGACGCGGCGATATGCGTGGACGTGGGCCAGAACCAGATCTTCACCTGCAAGTACCTGCCCCAGAAAAACGGCCGGCTGCTGACCAGCGGCGGCTTGGGCACCATGGGCTACGCCCTTCCCGCCGCCGTCGGCGTGAAGGTGGCCCAGCCGGACCGCCAGACCGTGGTGGTCTGCGGCGACGGCTCCTTCCAGATGGCCATGAACGAGCTGGCGGCCATCAAGTGCGCCGGCATGGACATCAAGATCGTCCTGTTCCAGAACCAGGTTCTGGGTCTGGTCAACCAGATTCAGAACTCCGCCCCCTACCACGGGCCTTTCGGGGTGGCGCTGGACGGCTCCCCCGACTTTCCCACCATCGCCGCCGCTTACGGCATCCCCAGCATGACGGTCAGCGACGAGGACAAGCTGGATGAGGTGCTGGACCGGTTCCTGGGCAGCGAGGGCAGCTGCCTGCTGATCTGCCGGGTCCATCCCGACGTCAGCACCACCGATTGAGCAGGGAGGAGGCCACAATATGAAACAGACTATTTCCGTCCTGGTGGAAAACCAGGCCGGCGTTTTGAACCGGATCACCGGCCTCTTTTCCCGCCGGGCCTTCAACATCGAATCCCTGGCCGTGGGCGTTACCGACGACCCCACCATCTCCCGCATCACCATCATCGTGGACAGCGGCAACAGCGTGGTGGAGCAGGTGGAGAAGCAGCTGAACAAGCTGGTGGAGGTCATCAAGGTCCGCACCCTGGACGAGAACACCTTCATTGGCCGGGAGCTGATGATCCTGAAGGTGAACGCCAACAACAAGACCCGCCAGGATATCATGACCATCTGCGAGATCATGGGGGCCAAGGTGGACGACATCTCCCCCACCTCCCTGACCATGGAGCTGTCCGATACCCCCGACCGGCTGGACACCTTCCAGTCCATGATGCGGCCCTTCTCCATCCTGGAGGTGGCCCGCACCGGCGTCATCGCCGTCCAGAAGGGCGGAGGGAAAATCTAAGCGTCCGAGCCGTCGCGAACAGGCGAGGCGTGATAGCTTGATGAGTTTTTCCGCCGCGCATGCCGTCGGAAAAACAGCTTACAATTTCTTTCGCCGCCGCGGCGGCGAAACGCTGCGAGACCTAACCCCCACCGACAGGAGTTGAATCAGTACCATGAAAATCCGCGCCACGCAAGCCATCATGGAGTGTCTGCTGGAGCAGGAGGTGGATACCGTCTTCGGGTATCCCGGCGGAACCATCCTGAACCTCTATGACGAGCTGTATAATTACAAAGACAAGATCCGCCATGTATTGACCGCCCACGAGCAGGGCGCCTCCCACGCCGCCGACGGCTACGCCCGGTCCACTGGAAAGGTGGGGGTGTGCTTTGCCACCAGCGGCCCCGGGGCCACCAATCTGACCACCGGCATCGCCACCGCCTACATGGACTCCTCCCCCGTGGTGTTCATCACCTGCAACGTGACCGAACCCCTGCTGGGCAAGGACTCCTTCCAGGAGGTGGACATTACCGGCATCGCCATGCCCATCACCAAGGCCACCTATCTGGTCCGGGACGCCCAGACCATCCCCGACGTGATGCGCCAGGCTTTCGCCGTGGCCGCCACCGGCCGGCCCGGTCCGGTGCTCATCGACTTTTTGAAGAACGTCACCGCCCCCAACGTGGAGATCGACTATGAGTTTGTGCCCTGGACCCAGAACCGGAGCTGCAGCAGCATCCGGGCCCTGTCCGACAGCCACGAGCTGAAGGCCCCGGAGCCCAATCTGGAGGACATCGGCATCCTGGTGGACATGATCGCCCAGGCACAGCGCCCCCTGCTGCTCTGCGGCGGCGGCGTGGTCCGCGGCCGGGCGGACAAGCAGTTCAAGGAGTTCGCCGAAAAGCTGGACGCCCCGGTGGCCATCACCGTCATGGGCGGCGGCGGCTTCCCCGGCGGCCACCCCCTGACCACCGGCATGGTGGGTATGCACGGCTCCAAGGCCAGCAACGTGGCCTGCAACGAGTGCGACCTGCTCATCGCCGTGGGCTGCCGGTTCTCCGACCGGGTGGCGCTGGACCCGGCCTCCTTCGCCAGCCAGGCCAAGATCGTCCAGATCGACATTGACCGCTCCGAGATCGACAAGAACGTCCTCACCGATCACCACATCATCGGCTCCGCCCGCCGGGTGCTGGATCTGCTCAATGAGCGGGTGCCCCAGTATCACCACCCGGAGTGGAAGGAGCACATCCTGTCCCTTCGGACGCCCTCGGTGGTGGAGGAAAGCGAAAATCTGACGCCCCAGCAGGTGCTGGAGACCATCCGCCGTCTGGCCCCCCAGGACACCATCGTGGCCACCGACGTGGGCCAGCATCAGATGTGGTCCATCCAGCACTTCCACTTCGACTATCCCGGCCAGCTGCTGACCAGCGGCGGCTTCGGCACCATGGGCTTCGGCCTGGGGGCCGCCATCGGGGCCAAGATGGGCAACCCGGACAAGCTGGTGGTCCACACCACCGGCGACGGCTGCTTCCGCATGAACTGTCATGAGCTGTCCACCGTCCAGCACTACGGCCTGCCCATCATCACCGTCATCTTCAACAACGGCTGTCTGGGCATGGTCCGCCAGTGGCAGAACCTGATCTATCACCAGCGCTTCTCCGAGACCACCCTGGACCGCGGCCCCGACTTTGTCAAGCTGGCGGAGGCCTACGGTCTGAAGGGCTTCCGGGTCACCAACCGGGCGGAGATGGAGGACGCCTTCCGCTCCGCCATGGAGGCCGGCTGCGGCTGCGTCATCGACTGCCGGCTGGATATGGACGAGATGGTCCGGCCCATGGTGGCCGGCGGCGCCCACATCACCGACTTTTTGCTGAGATAAGGGGGCGGACCGCGTGAAAAAGGAATTCGATACCGAAAAGAAGCTGTACACCCTGGCCATCCTGGTCCAGGATATCCCCGGGGTGCTGAGCCAGGTGGCCCGCCTGTTCTCCCGGAAGGGGTATAACATTGAGTCCATCGTCTCCGGTGAGACGGACAAGCCCGGCATCACCCGCATCACCATCGTGCTGCTGGCCGACGAGCTGATGATCTCCCAGATCGCCGCCCAGTGCCGGAAGCTGATCCCGGTGAAGGCGGTGAAGCTGCTGGACGAGGCCACCTCTATCCAGCGGGAGTTCGCCCTCATCAAGGTGAAGGCGGCCGACCGGGGGGCCAGGGACGAGGTCATTCAGATGGCCAACGTCTTCCGGGCCAACATCATCGACGTGAGCCGGGAGTCGCTGACGGTGGCCATTTTCGGGGACAAGGACAAGACCTCCGCCCTCATTGGCCTGCTGGAGGACTTCGGCATTCTGGAAATCGCGAAAACGGGTACACTCGCCATCGAAAGAGGGCGCAGCACTATATATGATGACAATAAACTCAAGGAGGAATACAACTATGGCAAAAATGTATTATGAGAAGGACTGTGACATCAAGTATCTGGACGGCAAGAAGATCGCGATCATCGGCTACGGCTCCCAGGGTCACGCCCACGCGCTGAACCTGAAGGACTCCGGCTGCGACGTCTGCGTGGGTCTGCGCGCCGGCTCCAAGAACTGGGCCAATGTGGAGAAGGCCGGTCTGAAGGTCATGACCGTGGAAGAGGCCGCCCAGTGGGGCGACATCGTCATGATGCTGATCAACGACGAGGTCCAGGCCGACGTCTATAAGAAGTCCATCGCCCCCTACATGACCGAGGGCAAGGCCCTGGCCTTCGCCCACGGCTTCAACATCCGCTACCAGCAGATCGTGCCCCCCAAGGGCGTGGACGTGTTCATGGCTGCCCCCAAGGGTCCCGGCCACACCGTCCGTTCCACCTATGTGGCCGGCAAGGGCGTGCCCTGCCTGGTGGCCGTGGAGCAGAACGCCACCGGCGACGCCTATAAGATCGCTCTGGCCTACATCGCCGGCATCGGCGGCGCCCGGGCCGGCGTGATGGAGACCACCTTCCATGACGAGACCGAGACCGACCTGTTCGGCGAGCAGGCCGTGCTGTGCGGCGGCGTGGTGGAGCTGATGAAGTGCGGCTTCGAGACTCTGGTGGAGGCCGGCTACGAGCCCGAGAACGCCTACTTCGAGTGCATCCACGAGATGAAGCTCATCATCGACCTGATCAACAAGGGCGGCGTGGCTGCCATGAACTACTCCATCTCCGACACCGCCGAGTACGGCGAGTATGTCTCCGGTCCCCGTGTCCTGCCTTATGAGGAGACCAAGAAGAACATGAAGGCTGTTTTGAACGACATCCAGGACGGCACCTTCGCCGGCAAGTGGATCGCCGAGAACAAGAACGGCCGCACCTTCTTCAACTCCAAGCGGGCCAACCTGGCCAAGCACCAGATGGAGATCGTGGGCGAGGAGCTGCGCAAGAACATGATCTGGGGCGGCGACAAGGACCTGGATACCGCCTCCAACTGATCCGGTTACTGACACAACCACCGACTGAAAAGAACGCCTGTCCCGCTTCGGGACAGGCGTTTTTTTGGATCGTTTTGATATGGATAGGAGAAGCCCTCACCGCTTCCGGCCGGAGGCGCCGGGGATGTTCATTTTCTCCCGGTACTTGGCCACCGTGCGGCGGGAGATGGGACAGCCCTGCCGCTCCATCTCCTCGCTCAGCTTCTGGTCAGACAGGGGGCGGCTCTTGTCCTCCTGGTCCAGCAGTTGCTTCAGCAGCGCCCGGGCCGCGGTCCCTCCCACCGCCGCCCCGGACTGGTCCGCCGTGGCGCTGCGGGAGAAGAAGTAGCTCATAGGGTACACCCCCCGGGCGCACTGGAGATATTTTTCCCGGATGCTCCGGCTGACAGTGGATTCATGGACGCCCAGCTCCTGGGCCACGTCGGCCATCCGCAGGGGGACCAGCGCCTGGGGCCCCAGCCGGAAGAAGTCCTGCTGGCGCTCGGTGATGGCCTGGGCGCAGCGCAGCAGGGTGCGCTCCCGCTGTCCGATGGCCCACAGCACCCCCTCGGCCTGGCGGAGCTTTCCGGTCAGATACTCCCGCACCTCCTGCTCCCCCGACTGGGACAGCAGGTCCCGGTAATAGGCGCTGATCCGGAAGGGCGGGCGCTCCCCGCCCCGGGTCCTGGCCACGAACCGGCCCTCCTCCTCCGCAACAAACACGTCGGGCTGGATGTAGGCCACCTGCTCCGGCTGCTCAAAGACGGCGCCGGGGCGGGGCTCCAGCTCCCGGATGATCCCCTCCGCCTCCCGGACCTGCTCCACCGTGATCCCCAGAGCGGAGGCAATGGCCCGATAGTGGCGCTTGGCCAGAGCCTCCAGATGGTCCCGGACGATGGCCAGGGCGGGGCCCTCCGCTCCGATCCGCAGCAGCTGCAGTTCCAGACACTGGGACAGGTCGGCGGCCCCTACCCCGGCGGGCTCCAGACTGTGAAGAAGGGCCAGGGCCCGCTTCATTCGGCTCAGAGGGATGCCGGTCTGGCCGGACAGCTCCTCCAGGGAAAAGCGCAGGTAGCCGCCCCCATCCAGACAGGCAGCCAGGTAACGGACGGCGCGGTCCAGCTCCTCTTCCACCCCCAGCCGGTCCAGCTGGCGGGAAATAAACCGGACCAGAGTCTCCTCCAGCCCGCCTGTCCCACTGACCCGAACCAGGGGGTCCAGCTCCTCCTCATCTATGTGCTGGTAGTAGTGGTTCTGGCGGTCGTTGTCCTCCAGCCAGCGCAGGCGGCGCAGCAAGTCCTCCTCCCGAGGCGACTCCTGGGCAGGGGCGAAGTGCTCCTCCAGCTCCACCACCGGATTCTCCTGGGACAGCTCCCGGAGATAGGACTCCAGCTCCTGGGCGCTCATCTGGAGCAGCTCCACGCCCTGCAGCTGCTGCTGGCTGAGGCGCTGTACCTGGCTTTGTATCAGTTCCATCGGGATCCCTCCCTGTCATATTAAGCCGATTATAGCAAATCAGACCGCTCTCTTCAAGCCATCCCTCCGCCTCAATTTTTGAAGGGCTTCAAAATGCCGCCGCGTCTGCTCTGCCGCGCTGCGCCTCAAGCAGAAGGTTTTTTAACAGGGAAAGGGCCGCGCCAAAAGGTGCGGCCCTGAGACTGCGGAGAAATCTTGCCGGCCGAAGGGTTCGGAGGGAAGGATAGTTTGAAAGGGAACCGTCAGGGTTCCCTTTCTTTTTAATCCGTACAAATTTGAAAACATTTTGGTATGCTTTCAAATTTGATTTGTCTGTCGAAAAGACTTTTTCGACAGACAAAGGGCCGCGCCTTTTGGCGCGGCCCTTTGTTTCGTCACATGATTCAGCGGCAGAAGTCAGATTTCCGGAACAGAGAACGCAGCAGCACGATCCAGCCCCAGGAGATGGACAGAGTGGGCAGGCTGGCCAGAGCGATGGCCTTGACCGGCGGAATGTCCGTAAAGCAGATGGGACCGAAGAACATGACGAACAGCACCACCATCATGACCAGCAGGGTGATCCGCTCGCGGTTGGTGTTGGGGGGCGTCAAAAAAATCTTCTTCAGGTCGATCTCCACGCGTTCTATCTGTTTCTTCATATTACTTCAGCGCTCCTGTCACAGATTCCGCCACCCGGAGCAGCTCTCCGGAGTGGATAAAGTCCTTCAGGTACTCAATGTGGGGGTAGAGGAGCATATCCTGCTCCATAACGGGGACATGGGCTCCGATCTCGGCCAGCACGGCAGCGGTGGCAGAGCTGCGGGCCACGTCGGGGTCCACAAACTGCTGGACCTGGAAGGCGGACAGCAGCTCCATGGCCAGTACGTACTCCAGCTTTTCCGCCATGGGGCCGGCCTTCTTGCAGGCGTAGTAGCCCATGGCCACATAGTCCTCCTGGTTGCCGCAGGTGGGGGTGTTGTCGATGGTGGAGGGGGTGGCCAGACCGCGCATCTCGTTGATCAGACCGGCCTGGGCGTACTGGGGGATCATCAGACCGGAGTTCAGACCGGGCTCCTTGATGCAGAACCAGGGGTAGCCGGACAGGGAGCCGTCCACGATGCGGTTGTTCCGCCGCTCGGACATCTTAGCCAGAGACACGGCGGCGATGCAGGCGCTGTCCATCTCCATACCCACATAGGCGGAGTCCGCGTTGCAGGCGGAGATCACGTCCTCGTTGCCCTCCTCAGGCCAGAGGATGGGGTTGTCGCAGCAGGAGTTGATCTCGATCTCGATGGTCTTGCGGGCGTCGGCCAGGGTCTTCTTGGCCGCGCCGTGGAGCTGGGGAATGCAGCGCAGGGACAGAGCGTCCTGCACCCGGCTGCCCTCGTACTTCTTCATGATGCCGGAATCGCTGAGGATGCGGCGGACGTTCTCAGCGGTGTCCGCCTGGTCCTGATGGGGACGCACGGACATGACCCGCTCGTCAAAGGCGTTCATCACGCCCTTCAGAGCCTCCAGAGACATGGCGCCGATGACGTCGGCGGACTTGGCCGCCTGCTGCATATCATACAGAGCCAGGGCGGCCATGGCGGTGGCGGAGGTGGTGCCGGACACCAGGGCCAGGCCCTCCTTGGAGCTGAGGACCATGGGCTCCAGACCGGCCTTGGCCAGAGCCTGGTCTCCGGGGATCAGCTCGCCCTGCCAGTAGGCCTTGCCCTTGCCCAGCAGGACCAGAGCCATGTGGGCCTCGGGGGACAGATAGCCCACGCTGCCGTCACCGGGAGCCCAGGGGGTCAGACCCAGGTTCAGGAAGTCGCGGTAGCGCTCCAGCACGGACAGCCGGACGCCGCTGTAGCCCTGGCCCAGATTCTGAAGCACCATGAGCATGATGCCCCGGACCCGCTCCACGCTCAGAGGCTCGCCCACGGAGACGGAGTGGGACAGCAGGATATTTTCCTGGAGCTGGGCGGTGTCCTCTTTCCCGATGGCCTTGGTGCACAGGGCGCCGAAGCCGGTGGTGACGCCGTACATCACTCTCTCCTCGGCGACCCAGCCCTCCACCAGGGTGCGGGAGCGGTTCACCCGCTCACAGTAGGCGGGGGAAAACTCCACCTTGGCCCCGAAACGGGCCACCGCCACAAAGTCCTCCAGGGTGATGGGATCACCCAATACGATTTTCTTGATCTCGTTCATGATTCAACCTGACCTCCAGCATTGTTGCGAAACGCGGGATGGTTCCCGCTTACTCCTCGATCTGGTCCACGCTGTCCACGATGTCCTTCTTGGTCTCGGGATCGAAGAAGAACACCTTAAAGGCAGCCGCAACCTGAAGAATGAAGACGATCAGCACCACGAAGCCGCCGCAGGCAGCCAGGTACTTCACGCCGTCCACGCCCTGAGCGCCGCCGCCGAAGGCGACCATGATGCAGGCGATCAGACCGATGGACACGCCCCAGACGATCTTCTGCCACACGGCGGGCTCTTCGTCATGACGGGCGCCCTTGGTGCACAGAGCCGCGATGGTGGTGGACATGGTGTCGGCGGTGGTGGAGAAGGCGGCGATCAGAGCCAGGATAATGACCGGGATGATGATCATGCCCAGGGGGATCTGCTTCAGGAACTCCCAGATACCGGCCACGGCGCCTCCCTCGTTGATGGCGGCAATGATGTCGGCCTTGCCGGCGATCTGCCAGTGGAGAGCGGTGCCGCCCCAGATGGCGAACCACACAAAGCCAAAGGAAGCGGGCAGGATCCAGTTGACGATGAGGAACTGACGGATGGTGCGGCCATAGGCAATGATGGCGAAGAAGATGCCCATCAGGGGAGCGTAGGCGATCCAGATGGCCCAGTCATACATGGTCCACCAGGTGACCAGAGCGGAGCCGCCCACGGTGTAGGGGTCAAAGCCCCAGGTCCAGAAGCGGTCCAGCCAGTAGCCCAGACCCACATTGGCCATGTTCAGGATATAGACGGTGGGGCCAATGATGAACAGCAGGATCAGCAGGACATAGAAGATCTTGGAAGTCAGACCGGCCAGCCACTTGATGCCCTTGTCGATGCCGGTGACGGAAGCCACGGTGAAGGTGATGGTGATGATGGCGGTCAGAGCGAACCAGACGATGGGGCCCTGGGCCACGCCGTAGGCGGCATGGAGGCCGGTGCCGATCAGAGCCAGGCCGGCGCCCAGAGAGGCGGCCAGACCCAGAGCGATAGCCAGGACGGACAGCACGTCCACCAGAACCACCCAGATACCCTTGGTCACCTTGTCACCGAACAGGGGGGTGAGGGAGGCGGCCACGGACAGGTCCTTCTTGCGGTTGAAGTACATATAGGCGATGAGCACGCCGGACAGGGCGTACATGGCGTAGGGGATAAAGGTCCAGTTGTAGAAGCAGCGGCCCATGGAGAACCAGGCTGCCTCGTCGCTGAGGGGCTGAATGCCCAGGGCGTCCAGCTCGCCGTAGATGTTGCCGAAGTAGATCAGCACCTCGTTGACGCCGTAGGTGATCAGGCCGGTGGCGATGCCGCCGGTAAGGGTCATGGCAAACCAGGAGCCGAAGGAATACTTGGCCTTGGCCTCAGGGCCGCCGAAGCGGATCTTGCCCACCTTGGTAAAGGTCAGCAGGACGGCCAGCAGCAGGGTGACCATGGCCACGATCTGATACAGCCAGCCAAAGGTGCTCAGGGACCAGCCGAAGATGCTGCTGGTGACGCTGGTCAGCCACTCGTTGTTGATGATGCCCAGCAGGGCAGCGCCGCCGATGACCAGGAAACAGGGGACAAATACGTTCCAGCGGATCGGCTTTTTGTTTGCTTCAGGTTTCATGTTTTTCTCCGTATGACGGTGAGTTTGCCGTCATACCCTCCTTTCTTTGTCGCTGCCTATATTTATAAGCAAGGGACGGGCCAACTCTTTTCAAAATGTGGGTCCCCCTCAAATTTTGTTTCTTTTTTACAGTTTTAACCTGCTCGTTTTATGCAGTCAGACAGTTTTTGACAGGCGGGTTTCCGCATTTTTCGCGCTGCTGTCCCCCTTAGAGTGCAATTATATTTTGCGCTACGCAAATATTTTTTGCATTATCCTTGACTTTTTCCTCCTGATTTTTTACACTGGTACCATGCACACTGCGGATCAGGAGGCATTCCATGGATTTTTATGACGTATTGTTTACGCTGGACCTGGACGGCCGCTTTCAGACGGTGGCCTGGGGCAGTGAAGAGTCGAAAAAACTCTACCACCTGCTCTTCGAAAGCTGGGTGGCCCGGCGGCGGCGGGCCGCCTCCGTGTTTCCTATTCACGCCGGGCAGGAGTCCGGCTCCTTCCGCTGGGATGAGGATACCTTTTATTACCGCTTCCTGCCCGGGCCGGGGGAGAGCACCTATCTCCTTCTCTCCCGAGAGGACCACCGGGCCTACCTCTTTGCCAGGGCCTTGGACCAGGTCGCCGAGGGCGTGCAGATCTATGACAAGAACGCCTGTGCTGTCTACTTCAACAAGGTCAGCCGCAAGATCTCCCACATTCCCAGCGGCGTCGATCCCCAGGGCCGCCACCTGCTGGACCTGTACAACCTGGACGAGAGCGTCAGCACCACCATGACCGCCCTGCGGACCCAGTCCCCCGTCATCAACCGGGTGGACCATTTCAAGGCCAGCGACGACACCTCCATCGCCACCGCCAATACCTCCTACCCTATCCTGCGGGAAGGGGAGCTGCTGGGGGCCGTGGTCTTTGAGCAGACGGAGGAGATCGTACAGCGGAACATCAAGCGAATGGAGGAGACCCAGCGGGCGCTGAAGTCCTTCGCCTCCCGGGGGAGCCAGATCACCTTCTCCGGCTATACCTTTGAAAATGTTATCGGCCACAGCCAAAGGCTCCGGGATGCGGTAGCCATCGCCCAAAAGGTAGCCCCCCAGAACAGCTCCGTCCTGCTGGTGGGCGAGACAGGTACCGGCAAGGAGATCTTTGCCCAGAGCATCCACCAGGCCAGCCCCCGCCGGGGCAAGAAATTTCTGGCCATCAACTGCGCCGCCATCCCGGAAACGCTGATCGAGAGCCTTCTCTTCGGCACCCAGAAGGGCAGCTTTACCGGCAGCGAGGACAAGGCGGGCTACTTCGAGGAGGCCAGCGGAGGCACCCTGTTCCTGGATGAGCTGAACTCCATGAGTCTGGCGATGCAGTCCAAGATCCTCCGGGTCATCCAGGAAAACACCTTCCGCCGGGTGGGCGGGAACAAGGACCTGAAGCTGGATGTGCGGATCATCTCCTCCTGCAACGAGGACCCCTTCCGCGCCATTGCCGACAACCAGTTCCGCCGGGACCTGTTTTACCGGCTGTCCACGGTGATGCTGGAGCTGCCCCCCCTGCGGGAGCACCTGGAGGACCTGGAGGAACTGGTCCGGTACCACCTGAACGCCACCTCCTACCAGTATGTCCACGGCATTACCGAGGTAGACCCCCAGGTCTACGCCATCCTGCGCAGCTACCACTGGCCGGGCAATGTGCGGGAGCTGTTCCATGTTCTGGACTATGCCCAGAACGTGGCCGACTCCAGCACCATGCGGCCGGAGCACCTGCCCTCCTATCTGCTGAAGAGCCGGACCGCGCCGGCCGCATCCGCCGACACCGCGCCGGCCATCGACTTCTCCTCCGCCACCCTGCAGAGCCTGCTGGACGACTACGAGCACCAGATCATCGTCCAGGCCCTGGACCACTGCGGCGGAAACATCTCCCGCACCGCCCAGACCCTGGGCATCCTGCGGCAGAGCTTACAGTACCGGATCAGAAAATACGGGATCGTCCTGTGAGGACGAACAATCAGGCCGCTGAACCGTTGGTTTCGGCGGCCTGTCCTCTTTTTCGCGGAAAGGGGCGTGAGCTGCCGTGACTCGCCCACGCGGGAATCGGGCGGCCCGTGGCCGGAAGCGGCTTCGTCCCGTCCGGTCCAACCGGCTGCCGCCGGGTATTGTTTTGTGGTTGGGAAAATCCATCATGATTTTACCGCTGGCCCATTGACAGCCGGAGTCCGGGCGTAGTAAAATCTACCTGTATACAGGTTGTGAAATACGATGTGTTTTCACATGACATAATAAGGAGGGATACCATGCCCATTCTGTTGCCGGAAGATATGGAGCGCCCCCTGCCCAAGATGTACCGGGTGCGCCAGCAGTTTGACGACCGCCGTCTGGAGGACGTGGCGGGAACCACCCGCGCCGAACTGGAAAAGCCGGAGATCCGCCGGCTGGTCAAGCCCGGCGCCCGGGTAGCGGTGGCCGTGGGCAGCCGGGGCATCCGCAACCTTTACACCATCGTGGAGACCGTGGTCCGCGCTCTGGAGGAGATGGGAGCCCAGCCGTTCATCGTCTCCGCCATGGGCAGCCACGGCGGCGGCACCGAGGAGGGCCAGCGGGAAGTCCTGGCCGGCTACGGCGTGACCGAGGAGGCTCTGGGCGTCCCCGTGGTCACCACGGTGGACACCGTCCATCTGGGGAACTGCGCCAACGGCCGCCCCATCTGGTTTGACCGGGCCGCCTTTGAGGCCGACCTGGTGGTTCCCATCAACCGGGTCAAGCTCCACACCGACTTTGTGGGCCCGCTCCAGAGCGGCATCTGCAAGATGCTGGTCATCGGCCTGGGCAATCAAAAGGGCTGTACCGCCGTCCACGAGGAAAATGTGGCCGATTTCGCCGAGATCATTGAGGAGACCGCTTCCATTATCCTGGAAAAGGCCCCCATCGGCTTCGGCGTGGCCATTTTGGAGAACGCCTATGACCAGACCTTCGGCGTAGAGGCCATTCCCGCGGATTGTCTGATCTCCCGGGAAAAGGAGCTGGTCCAGATCGCCAAGGGCAACATGCCCTACATTATGCTCCCCGAGGCCGACGTTATCGTCTGCAAGGAGATCGGCAAGGACATCTCCGGCGCCGGCTTTGACCCCAACATTCTGGGGCGCAGCTCCGTGCTGAAGACCTTCGTCCTGCCCATCCCCAAGTACCAGCGCCTGATCCTGCTGGACGTCACCAAGGCCAGCCACGGCAACGGTATCGGCGTGGGACTGTTCGACGTGATCACCAAGCAGGTGGCTGAGCAGCTGGACCTGGAGTCCATGTACGCCAACGCCATCGCCGGCAATTTCCTGTGCGACGTGGTCATCCCCTGCACCGTGGAGGATGAGGCCACCGCCATCCGGGTGGCGCTGAAGTGCTGCCGGGGCATTGACCGGGACAATCCCAAGATCATCCGCATTCAGAACACCCTGCATCTGGAGTATATCGAGGTCTCCGAAGCGCTCCTGGCTGACGTGGAGGCCAACCCCAGGCTGAGCCTGGTGGACTGAGGGGAACGAGCCTCCGTACGCGCTGCAGCAGCCCAGACACAGAGCCGGCGCCTCCTGGCGCGGCGCCGGCTCGTCAGGTCCCGATGGATGGAGAGTCCCCGTCTGTCGGGGAATTTCCCTCAAAATGCTTTAGTGCGCTAGTTTGAAGGAGAATAGTGAAAGAACGCCTTTGGCGCGGCTCCCGGGACGGAGCGTTTTTCTGAGCGGAGCCTGTATACAGCTTGTATTCCGCAGTCCCGCTCATAGGAATTGGGTTTCCGTACCATATCAAATATTGTGACCGATTTTAAAAAGGAGGAACAAGCAGTGATTTTAAACGATGAACAAAAGGCCATGCTGGATGGCAAGTACGGTGAGGGCGCTGCCTACGCCATGAAGATCCAGGTCGGCATCGGCGAGTGCTTTGACGCGCCCCGCATGGTCCCCATCAAGCGGGCCCACGTTGCCCTGAGCAACCAGGCCGGCGACCTGTGGTTTGCGGAAAAGCTGGTCAAGGCCGGCGCCAAGTGCCGCGTGGCTCCCACCGTCAACCCCGGCTTCTGCCTGGGCCATTTCACCGGCGAGTGCGCCCACCCCGTGGACGGTCCTTCCGCCGAGCACATGCAGCGCACCGACAATGCCTACCGGACCCTGGGCGCGGTGCTGTCCTACAACTGCACGCCCTATATCGCCACCAACGTCCCCAATTTCGGCGAGGTCTGCGCCTTCTCCGAGTCCAGCGCCACCCCCTATGTCAACGCCGTCTGGGGCGCACGCTCCAACCGTGAGAGCGCCAACAGCGCCCTGTGCGCCGCCATCACCGGCTGCGTCCCCGAGTACGGCCTGCTGCTGGACGAGAACCGCAAGGGCGACATCCTGGTCCACGTGGAAGCCAACATGAAGAGCGACTACGAGTACCACCTGCTGGGCATGATGGGCGATAAGATCGGCGAGGGCATCCCCGTCTTTACCGGCCTGCCCAAGGTCATCACCCCCGAGGCCCTGCGCAATCTGGGCGCTCAGCTGAACACCTCCGGCGCTTACGGCATGTACCACATCGTGGGCTTTACGCCCGAGGCACCCACCAAGGAGGTCGCTCTGGGCGGCAAGGCCCCCAAGCGGGAGGTGGTCATCACCGACAAGGACCTGAAGGAGTTTGAGGAGAAGTTCAGCGACGAGGCCCACGACGGCAAGGTGGACTTCGCCATGTTCGGCTGCCCCCACTTCACCCTGGAGGAGGCCATGTACATCGCCAAGCACATCGAGGGCAAACAGCTGGCCATCCCCATGTACATCCTGGTATCCAGCCACGCCCGTCAGATGGCCGACCGCATGGGCATCACCGATATCCTCACCGCCGCCGGCGCCGAGATCATCCCCGACACCTGCCCCGACCAGCCCTGCTGGCACTATCTGAAGGGCAAGGTGGGCATCACCGAGTCCCCCAAGTGCGCCTACTATCCCCGCCGCCGCGGCATCAACTTTATGATTCGCGACCTGGACACCTGCATCGAGGCCGCTCTGACTGGAGAGGTGAAGTAACATGGCTAAGAGATTTTCCTGTCACAAGATTTCCGAGGGCAAGGCCACTGCCGACGCCATCATTTCCAAGGACCGCATCATGTTCTATCAGGTCCGTCCCGAGGACGGCATGATGGAGGAGAAGAACCACCACCTGGAGGGCCGCATCATCGCCAAAAAGGTGCTGCTCTTCCCCGGCGGAAAGGGCAGCTCTGTGGTCCAGCAGGACGGCCTGTACCACCTGGACCGCTTCCAGAACATGCCTGCCGCGCTGATCGTCCAGGACCCCGATCCCGTTCTGGTGGCCGGCGCCATCATCATGGAGATCCCCATGGTGGACAGACTTTCCCCCGAGTTTTATGAGACCGTCAAGGACGGCGACATCATCACAGTCAACGCCGACGAGGGGTACGTGGAGATCCAGGACTGAGGGCTGCTCCCGTTCCCGCTGCCGGCGGACGCCGGGAACTTTGATCCTTGCTCATTCTGATTGAGAGCTGTCACCGCACAGGTATTGTGCCATTGAGATGTAGATGACCGATGAGTTTGAATGGAGTGGAGTGCCGCCATGGTCAGAGCCAAACACGGCGACCGGATGACCCTGTCCGAACTGGCTTACAAGCAAATCAAAGAAGCAATCTGCGAGGGAAGGATCGCCTCCGGTGATATTTTGAGCGAGAATCAGCTGGCCCAGGATCTGGGCATGAGCCGAACCCCCGTCCGGGAGGCGCTGCGGGCGCTGGCCAGCGAGGATTGGCTTGAGATCAAGAACGGCGTCGGCGCCTATGTGAAGCCCCTGTCCTCCAAGGACATCCGCGATCTGTACGAGGTCCGCTGCCTGCTGGAGGTACAAGCGGCCAAAACAGCGGTCTGCCACATCACCGCCCAGGAGATCGACGGGCTGGAGGCCCGGTTCCGGCGCCTTTTGGAGCCTGCCCGAGATTCCGGCGCGGCGCCGGACCCCAAGGCCTTCTCCGAGTTGGACTGGGAGCTCCACGAGCTGATCGTGGAGCGATGTGAAAACAACTACATCAAGTCCATCATGCGCAACAACACCGAAAACATGAAGTGCTACCAGACCCTCTCCGTGGAGGCCCTGCACGACATCCGCGAGAGCACGCTGCAGCACCTGCACATTCTGGACCTGCTGCGGCGGCGGGAGGGCGAAGCCCTGGCCGCCGCCCTGCGGGAGCACCTGGAATGGGCTGCCGGTTTCCTGAATATCGCGCGGTAAAATCCAAAGGCCCCCGGTACAGAACCCTGTACCGGGGGCCTTTTTAAGCTTTGTGCCGTTCAATGCCGGCTCACAGAGTTTTCAGCACCTCTTCCACCCGCCGGCAGTGGTGGGGGAACCGGCTGCGGAGCTCCGCCGCCGCGTTGTCCATGATATAGGGGCGGCCCACCGCCTCCAGCATAGGCAGGTCATTGTAGTTGTCCCCGAAGGCCATGACCTCCTCCAACTCCACCCCCAGGGAGCGGCACAGCGCCCGGATGCCCAGGCCCTTGTCCGCCAGGGTGAAATCCAGCCAGCTGGGCCCGGCCATCGCCACCCGGAACCGGTCCCGCCACCGGGGGGCCATCAGAGGCTCCAACGATTGCGCCCCGTCCCGGCAGTAGGCGGACACCTTCACGATCTCCTCGGGCATGTCCTCCGGCTCGGCGAGAAGGGCCAGGTTGTTGCCCACGAAGTACCGGATGTGGTCCACGATGTCCGGCTCCTTGGGGCAAAGGTAGCTGGTGTTGGCGCCGGAGATCAGCACCTCGCACTGGGGCGTCTCCATGATCTCCCGGCACAGGACCAGAGCCGTTTCCCGGTCCATCACCGTCTTGCCCAGCATGGGTCCCGGATCGCCGGCCCCCATGAGGACCGCTCCGTTTTCGCACAGGTAGGCCAGCTCGTTGGCCACCGGCCCGAAGAGACGGCGCAGGCTCCCATACTGCCGGCCGCTGGCGGGGCAGAACAAAATTCCCTTGTCCCGCAGCCGGAGGATCTCTTCAAAAATCACGTTGTCGATGGCGGCCGCCCCGTTGTGGAGCAGCGTGCCGTCAATATCGCAGGCGATCAGTCGGATCATGTCAGGTATTTCCTCTTTCCCGGGCGCTCCCCGCCCTTTTGTCTCCCCATTGTACCAAAGACCCCCTCTTTTGTACAGCCTTCCAATGAAAGGGGGCACGTCGGGAGAAGGCTTGCGGCACCGTCCCTTCAAGGCTGCGGCCCCAAAAGAGGCGCGCCCTTGGAACCCAAGAGCGCGCCTTTGCTTGACGGGATCGGGATGACGGATTGGCCTCAGCCCTTCAGCGTCTCGGCCCAGGCGGAATACTTGGCCACCTTCTCGTCGCAGGCCTCCTTGCTCTCGGCGCTGGTCAGGATATAGACCTTGACCTTGGGCTCGGTGCCGGAGGGACGGACGATGAGGCTGGTGCCGTCCACCATCTCATAGCGCAGCACGTTGGAGCCGGACAGCTCCATGGTGCTCTTCTGGCCGCACTCCACGCAGACCACACTGCCGTCCTGGTAGTCCTTCTGCGCCTTGACGGCCACGCCGGCGATCTCCACAGGGGGCTTGGCCCGCAGGTCGGCCATCAGCTGGGCCATCTTCTTCAGACCGTCCAGACCGGGCATGACCAGATTCATGGTCTTCTCGCCGTAGTAGCCGTACTTTTCATACAGAGCCATGAGGGCGTCGTACAGGGTCATGCCCTGGTCGGCGTACCAGGCGGCCATCTCGGTGAGGATTAGAGCGGCGGTGACGGCGTCCTTGTCCCGGACGAAGGAGCCCAGCATGTAGCCGTAGGACTCCTCAAAGGCCAGGATCACGCTGCCCTCGCCGGAGGCCTCCAGCTGGTCCTTCTTCTGGGCCAGGAACTTGAAGCCGGTGAAGGTGTCGAAGCACTTCAGGCCGTTGACCTCAGCCACCTTGCGGGCCATCTCGGTGCTGACCAGGGACTTCAGGATGACGCCGTTTTCCGGCAGCTTGCCGGCGCGCTTCATGGCGCCGATGAGGTAGTCGGACATCAGAACGCCGGTCTGGTTGCCAGAGATGACCTTGAACTCGCCGTTGCCGGTGTTGACCATGATGCCCACGCGGTCAGCGTCGGGGTCAGAGCCCAGGATGAAGTCGGCGCCCTCCTTTTTGGCGATGTCCACCGCCAGATAGAAGCCCTCGGGATTTTCGGGGTTGGGGGAGACGACGGTGGGGAAGTTGCCGTCGATGACCATCTGCTCGGGGACGCAGATGACGTGCTTCATGCCCAGACGCTTCAGCGCCTCGGGGATCAGCTTGTAACCAGTGCCGTGGAAGGGGGTGAAGACCATCTTGAAACGGTCGGCCACCTTCTCTACAACGGCCTTGTCGTTGACCTGAGCCATGACGTTAGCCAGGAACTTCTCGTCGGTCTCCTCGCCCATGAGGACGATCTTGCCGGCGGCCAGGGCCTGGTCATAGTCCATGGTCTTGACACAGGCGAAGACGTCCAGCTCCTTCATCTTCTTGGCCACCTCGTCGGCGTGCTTGGGGGGCAACTGAGCGCCGTCCTCCCAGTACACCTTATAGCCGTTGTACTCCTTGGGGTTGTGGCTGGCGGTGACGTTGATGCCGGCGATGCAGCCGTACTCACGGACGGCAAAGGACAGCTCGGGGGTGGGGCGCAGGGACTCGAACAGGCGGACGGGGATACCGTTTCCGGCCAGAACGCAGGCGGCCTCCCGGGCAAAGAGGTCGGAGTTGTTGCGGCAGTCAAAGCAGACGGCCACGCCGCGCTGAACGGCCTCAGGGCCTTCCGCCAGGATGACTTCGGCAAAGGCCTGGGTGGCGTGGCGGATGACGTGGATGTTCATCCGGTACAGGCCGACGCCCATGGTGCCGCGCAGGCCGGCGGTACCGAAGGAGAGCTGGTCAAAAAAGCGGGATTCGATTTCTTTGTCGTCGTTTTTAATGGCTTCCAGCTCGGCCTTCTCTTCGGCGGACAGGGCGGGACTGGCGAGCCAGGCTTTATAAGTGTCAAGATAGGACATTGGAATCGACCTCCTAATGTGAATAAATTACAGGGCAAAAAATGCCATCTACATTATACCATGATAGAGGAGAAAATTCCAGACGAAATTTAGAGAAATTGCACAGAAACTTGAGACGGTTCAGGGGTCGGAACACAGCCGCACCATGTCGGCAGGCATGGGAGCCCGAAAAGAGAGAGCCGCCCCGGTGATCGGGTGGCGGAGGGACAACTCCGCCGAGTGAAGGGCGGGGCGGGAAATTACTTCGGGCTGCTCCCGTCCGTAAAGAAAATCGCCCGTCAGAGGGTGGCCCAGGTGGGCCATGTGGACCCGGATCTGGTGGGTGCGGCCGGTATCCAGCTCCAGCCGGAGAAGGGCGCGGGGTCCATGAATCTCCAGCACCTCATAGTGGGTCCGGGCCTCTTTTCCGTCGGGACGGACCATCTGCTCCACCAGAGAGCCGGGCCGGGGGCCCAGGGGGGCGTCCACCCATCCGGCGGCGGGAGCGGGGACCCCTTCGCACACCGCCAGGTAGACCCGTCGGAAATCGGGCGTGTGAAGCTGGTTCTTCAACACCTCCTGGGCGTGGGGGTGCTTGGCCACCGCCAGCAGGCCGGAGGTCCCCCGGTCCAGCCGGTGAACGGGGTGAAAATCCGCCTCAACGCCCTTGAAATCGTAATAATCCAGCAGAAAATTACCAACCGTATCGGAAAAGTGCCCCGGTCCGGGATGGACGGGGACGCCGGGCGCTTTGTTCAGGATGAGAATGTCCTCGTCCTCGTACACGATATCCAGGGGGCCGGGAGCGGGGACAATGCCGCTGCGCCGCTCGGGATCGGACAGGCGGACCGACAGCACCTGGCCCTCCCGGGGGACAAAGCGGGTGTTGACCCGCTGGCCGTCCACTAAAATCCCATCCTCCAGCCACTTGATCCGCCGCACCACCGTCCCCGACAGGCCCAGGCGCTTTTTCAGCAGGGTGTCCACCTTCACGCCCGCCAGCTCAGCCGTCACGGGCAGTTCGACCCGGCGGCTCACAGCTTTTTGGACAGCCACAGGTTGGCCGCCACGAAAGACAGAGCATAGACGGCCAGCACCCCAAGCAGGGCGTAGTAGGCGTGGAGGCTGAGGGGCAGCAGCACGAACAGGGCCAGGGCGGCGGCATAGAAGGTGAACAGTCCGGCAAACTGGGCAGCTCCGCCGACGATCTTCTGCTGGCGCTCGTCGGTCTCCTCAATGCGGGCCTTCCGCTTGGCCTCCGGGTGGGACATGAGGTACTGGGTGCGGACCAGGAAGAACACCGCGGCCACGGTGATGCCGCTGGCGGCCCCCAGGTAGAAGCCCTTGGCATGGTCGCCCAAATTGCTCTGGGGCACCAGGAAGAAGTAGCATGCAAAGCCCACCAGCCCAATGGCCAGCATGGCGCCGAACCAGAGGCAGCGCAGCTTCAACGTTTTGTCATAGTCCTTGGAAAAGGTCACGTTTTTCATCAGCATGGGGTATCCTCCTCAAATAAAAATACGTCTTCGATGGTCAGTCCAAAGTATTGGGCGATCTTATGGGCTAGCAGCAGCGAGGCGTTGTACCGCCCATTTTCCAGAGAGATGATGGTCTGCCGGGTGACCTCCACCGCGTCGGCCAGTTCGGCCTGGGAGATGCGCCGGGCCTTTCGCAGTTCGGCGATTCGATTGGTCACCGTATCACGTCCTTTCCGTGGGATAAAGTAAAGTTAGCTTTACAATAATGGTATAGCACACTTTACATTCTGTGTCAAGTAAGCTTTACAATAATCTAAAAATAGTTTGAATCATTTTGGGCGGGGGCGCATCGTGATGCGCCCCAACGCACAGTGTACACACATAAACGCATCCCCATCGAACCACTCTGGGGCCGTCCTGCACAAAATTCCGCCCGCCCTCTTTGCAAGGGAAGGGTTTTCCGATATAATACCCTCAAAGAAAAGGAGCGCTGCCCATGTTTGGACACAAGAAAGACAAACTGCCCCAGACCTCCGGCCGGGAGACTCTGGGGATCTACATTCACATCCCGTTCTGCCGCAGCAAGTGCGACTACTGCGACTTCTACTCCCTGGCGGGGAGGGAAGACCGGATGGACGCCTACCAGAAGGCCCTGCTGGCCCACATCGCTGAGACGGCTCCCCTGGCCCAGGGCATCCCGGTGGATACCATCTATTTCGGCGGAGGCACTCCCAGCTTTTACGGGGACAAGCGGCTGCGGGAGCTGCTGGCGGCGATCCGGAAGCAGTTCCAGGTGGCGGAAAACGCGGAGGTCACCCTGGAGGCCAACCCGGACAGCGTGGATCTGAAGTCTCTGCGCCGGCTGCGGAAGGCGGGCTTCAACCGGATCTCCATCGGGATGCAGTCGGCCTGCCCCGAGGAGTTGGCCGCCATCCACCGCCCCCATACCGCCAAACAGGTGGACGAGGCGGTGGCCGCCGCTAAGAAGGCCCGGTTCAAAAACCTGTCCCTGGACCTGATCTACGGCCTGCCCGGCCAGACCATGGACAGCTGGAAGGCTACGGTGGAGCACGCATTGTCCCTCATCCCCCAGCACCTGTCCTGTTACGGCCTGAAGGTGGAGGAGGGCACTCCCCTGGCCGCCCGGGTGGCGGAGGGAGAGCAGCTGCCCGACGACGACACCCAGGCCGACCTGTATCTGTGGACGGTGGGCCGCCTCCAGCGGGCCGGCCTGCCCCAGTATGAGATCTCCAATTTCGCCAAGCCGGGGCTCGAGTCCCGGCACAACCTGCGCTACTGGCTCACCAAGCCCTATATCGGCTTCGGACCCGGAGCACACTCCGACTTCGGAGGCCGGCGGTACTCCTTTGTCCGGGATCTGGACGGGTATATCGACGGCGTGCTTCGGGGCGGTGCCATCATCGACAGCGAGGAGCTGATCCCCCAGCGGGAGCGGGGAGGCGAATACCTGATGCTCCGTCTGCGTACCGCCCGGGGGATCGAGGAGTGGGAGTACCGGGGAAACTACTTCATGGATTTTGCCCCGCTGGAGCGGCGGCTGGAGGAGTTCCAGACCCAGGGCTGGGCCAAAAAGACCGAGGAGGGCCGCTGGCGGCTGACCCCCCGGGGCTTCCTGGTGTCCAACCAGCTCATCGGGGACCTGCTGGAGCGGCAGGAGCAGTCCGACCTGGCAGACCTGCTGCCCCGGGCCCGGGAACAGTTCGGAAAACGGAAATATTTGGAATGATCGTTGAGAAAAAACGCCAAAATCCGCCTGAAAAATTCTTCTAATTGGACAGCCGGAGGATAAATTATCCTCCGGCTGTCCATCAAATTGACGATTTGAGTCCCCACATGTAAAATTCATTGCCTCCGGGGTATAATGGTGCTATAATATATGCGATTTATAGCGCCCAGACCAGACTGGGCACCTAAATAGACAATATTTGGCTCTTTGAAGCCGATTTCCATACAGACGCCGCCATTGCGGCTCAAAGAAGGTGCATGATTTGACCAAGTATCAGATCCGCGGGGGCAAGCCCCTCCATGGGACCATCGAGATCAGCGGAGCGAAAAACGCTGCTGTTGCCATTATTCCCGCCGCCCTGATGGTGGACGGGGTCTGCCGCATTGAAAACGTTCCTCAGATCAGCGACGTTACGCTGATCCTCCAGATTCTGCGGGAGCTGGGCGCCGACGTGAAGACGGTGAACCGGACCACGGTGGACGTGGACTGCTCCCATATCCGCAACCGCCAGGTGCCCTATGAGCTGGCCCGCAGGATCCGCGCCAGCTACTATCTGGTGGGCGCCCTTCTGGGCCGCTTCGGCTGGGCGGAAGTGCCCCTGCCAGGAGGCTGCAACCTGGGCGGACGGCCCATCGACCAGCATATCAAGGGCTTTGTAGCCATGGGGGCCGAGGTGGAGGTCCGCAACGGCCTGATTTATGCCCAGGTGCCCCGGGGCGGCCGGCTGACCGGCGGACAGGTCTATCTGGATATGGTGTCCGTGGGCGCCACCATGAATATCATGCTGGCCGCCGCCCTGGCCGACGGTATGACCGTCATTGAGAACGCCGCCAAGGAGCCCCATATCGTGGACCTGGCCAACTTCCTCAACTCCATGGGCGCCAATATTATGGGCGCAGGCACCGACGTCATCAAGATCCGCGGCGTGGAGCGCCTGCGGGGCGGCACCTACTCCATCATTCCCGACCAGATCGAGGCGGGCACTTATATGGCCGCCGTGGCTGCCGCCGGGGGTGAGGTGCTCATCAAGAACGTGATCCCCAAGCATCTGGACTGCATCACCGCCAAGCTGGTGGAGATGGGCGTGGATGTGGAGGAGCAGGACGACGCCGTTCTGGTCCGCCGGAACGGTCCGCTGAGCCGCACCAACATCAAGACCATGCCCTATCCTGGCTTCCCCACCGACATGCAGTCCCAGATCAGCGCCGTGCTCTGTCTGGCCCGGGGGACCAGCGTGGTCACCGAGGGCGTGTGGGACAACCGCTACCGCTATGTGGATGAGCTGCGCCGTATGGGCGCCCGCATCCAGGTGGACGGCAAGGTGGCCGTCATCGAGGGGGTGGACAAGCTCACCGGAGCCCCTGTCCATGCCTGCGATCTGCGGGCCGGGGCCGCCATGGTCATTGCCGGTCTGGCCGCCCAGGGGGTCACCGAGATCGACGCCATCCACCACATCGAGCGGGGCTATGAGACTCTGGTGGAAAAGCTGTCCGCCGTGGGCGCCGACATCAAGGTCATCGTTGTCCCCGATGAGGAGAATCAGACCCAGGTGGGCTGAGTTTGTGTGAGAAGTTTGGAATTAGGAGTTAGGAGCTGTGGCGCCGCCGGAAGCGGCGGTCCGCGCGGGGCGGTACAGGCCGTCCCGGCGAA
Organism: Pseudoflavonifractor phocaeensis; assembly: GCF_021531375.1. Lineage (GTDB taxonomy): Bacteria > Bacillota > Clostridia > Oscillospirales > Oscillospiraceae > Lawsonibacter > Lawsonibacter phocaeensis_B. The sequence continues at coordinate 46,036 of NZ_JADYTU010000006.1, read as the reverse complement.
ATCCACCGCTCCTAATTCCTAATTGATTTGAAGGGGGATCATTTTGCTGACCGTTACCACCTTGGCCAGCGGGTCCAGCGGCAACGCCGCGCTGGTGTCCTGCGGCGATACCCATATTCTGCTGGACGCGGGCGTTTCCGCCCGGCGCATCACCACCGGCCTGAGGGCGCTGGGGGTCCCGCCGGAGAAGCTGACCGCCATTCTGGTCACCCATGAGCACCATGACCACATCAACGGCCTGGCCGTGCTGACCAAGAAGGTCCGGGTCCCCATCGTATCCTCCGGCCCCACCTGCCGCCAGATCTGCTATAAAGTCCCCTTTGTGGACGAGCTGGTGCGGCAGCAGGAGCCGGGGACCGGGGTGTGGCTGGGGGAGCTCTGGGTGGAGTCCTTCGCCACCCCCCACGACGCCGCCAGCAGCGTGGGCTACTCCATCGCCGGGGACGGCCGCCGCATGGTGCTGTGTACCGACCTGGGGTATGTGACCCCCGAGGTGAAGGCTGCGGTGCGGGGCTGCGATCTGCTGATCTGTGAGGCCAACCACGACGAGGACTGGGTCCGCTCCGGGCCCTATCCCTACCAGCTGAAGCAGCGCATCCTGGGTGACCGGGGCCACCTGTCCAACGAGGCCGGGGCCGAGCTGGCCGCCCTGGGGGTGGAATCCGGGGCCCGCACCGTGGTGCTGGCCCACCTGTCCGCCGAGAACAATACCCCGGCCCGGGCCCGGCAGGTGGTCAGCCGCCGTCTGGCCGCCATGGGCTGCGACCCGGAGCGGGACATTTCCCTGACCGTGGCCCCCCGGAGTGAGTTGGGACCCACCTACCGCCTGGAGCGGGAGAGGGCTGCCGGAGCGGTGGTTCAGAAGGAGGCGGCGCTGTGCTGAGCGTACATCTGATCTGTGTGGGCAAGCTGAAGGAGAAATTTTATCTGGAGGCCTGCGCCGAGTATATGAAGCGCTTGTCCCCCTACTGCAAGCTTACCCTCACGGAGCTGCCCGAGGTCAAGCTGCCCCAGAATCCCTCTCTGGGCGAGATCGCCGCCGCTCTGGACAAGGAGGGGGACGCCATCCGGGCCAAGATCCCGCCCAACTCCAGTGTGGTGGCCCTGTGCGTGGAAGGAAAGATGCGCTCCAGCGAGGAGTTGGCCAGCCTGGTCCGCACCTGGGAACAGAACGCCGCCAAGCACCTGGTTTTCGTCATCGGGGGGAGCTACGGCCTTCACCCCTCCGTCAAGGCCGAGGCCTGGGTCCAGCTTTCCATGTCTCCCATGACTTTCCCCCACCACCTTGCCCGGGTCATGGTGCTGGAGCAGATCTACCGGGCCTTTAAGATCAATGAGGGGTCCAGCTATCATAAATAAAAAAACAGGACTGCGAGGCAGTCCTGCTTTTTTATACTCCCGTCAGATCGAAGGGGGGCGTGTATTCCTCCTTGGCGCTGGTCCGGTCCTGGGTAAAGCCGGACAGCCCCAGATTTTCCATGTACTCCCGGGCCGCGCGCATCTCGCCGGGGCGCAGCCGGCGGTCGATCTCCGGGCAGGAGGACAGGTCCCCCCAGGGGGTGTACTGGCTCATGAGGGAAAAGAGCACCGTTCCCGGCTCAAATTCCCCGGCCACCCAGTCCATCACCGCTTTGGCCTGGTTCACCTGGCCCGGAAGGATCAGGTGGCGGATGACCACGCCGCGCTTCAGCAGGCCGTCCGCCCCAAATTGACAGGGGCCTGTCTGGCGGACCATCTCCCGGATGGCGGTCTGTGCGTTCTCCGGATAATCGGCGGCGGCGGAATAGCGCCCGGCGGCGGCAGGGTCCAGATATTTCAGGTCGGGGAGGTAGACGTCGATCTTCCCCTCCAGCCCCTTCAGTGTCTCCACCTTGTCATAGCCCCCGGAGTTCCATACCGCCGGGACAGGCAGGGGATGGTCCTCCAGCAGGGACCGGACCACATGGGCGTAGTGGGTGGGATTGACGAAGTTGATGTTGTGGGCCCCCTGGGCGATGAGCTCGTCACAGATCTCCCCCAGCCGCGCCAGGGAGACGGGCTTTCCGAAGTCCTGATGGCTGATCTTCTCGTTCTGGCAGAAGACACAGCCCAGGGAGCAGCCGGAGAAAAAGATGGTCCCGGAGCCCCGGCTCCCCGAGATGGGGGGTTCCTCCCACATGTGGAGGGCGGCCCGGGCCAGCACCGGGGCCGACGGCATCCGGCAGCGGCCCCGGCCCTCGTTCTCCGTGCGCAGGGCCCCGCAGTTCCGGGGACAGATACGGCAGATCATGGCAGACGATCCTTTCTTTGAAAAATCAGAGTCGGCCGATCCGGTCGGCCACCCGGTCGGCAAAGCTCCGGAAGGCGTTGGGGACGGCGTAGGCGTCCCGGAGGGCGGCACGGTCCGCCCACACCCAGCCGTCCGGCAGGCCGGGGGCCTCCAGCTCCCCGGACAGAGCGGTCATGTGCCACTCAATATGGGTGAAGATGTGCCGGCCCGTCCCTGCCCGCTCCAGGGTCCGGGGGGACAGGCCCCAGAGGGCGGGCCAGTCGGTCCCGTCGGACAACTCGTTGGGATACTCCCACAGCCCGGCCAACAGACCTTTGTCCGGTCTGCGCCGAAGAGCTACCTGGTTTTCGTAGAAGAACAGATAGACCGTCCGCGCCTCCGTCCGGCGGGCCTTCTTGGGGGCCTTCACCGGCAGCTCCCCGGTGCGCCCCTCCTGATAGGCCCGGCAGAAGGCGGCGGCGGGGCACTTCTCACACAAGGGAGCGCCGTTGGGCAGGCAGACGGTGGCTCCCAGCTCCATCATGGCCTGGTTGAAGTCCCCTGGGGCGTCCAGGGGAATGACTTGAGCCAGGGCCTGAGTGACCTTCTTTTTCATGGCGGGCGTGGTGATGTCGCCGTCGTCTCCGCAGACCCGGGCGGTCACCCGGAGCACGTTGCCGTCCACCGCCGGAACGGGCAGACCGAAGGCGATGGAGGAAATGGCCCCGGCGGTATAGTCCCCCACTCCGGCCAGAGAGCGGATGTCCTCATAAGTGTTTGGGAATGTTCCGTCGAACTGTTCCATGATCTGGCGGGCGGCCTTCTGCAGATTGCGGGCCCGGCTGTAATAGCCCAGCCCCTGCCACAGCTTCATCAGCTGGTCCTCGGGCAGAGCGGCCAGCTCGGCCACGGTGGGGGCGGCCTCCAGGAAGCGGCGGTAGTAGTCCAGCACCGCCGCCACCCGGGTCTGCTGGAGCATGATCTCCGACACCCAGACCCGATAGGGGGTGGGGTGGCTGCGCCAGGGCAGTACCCGGGCGTTTTCCCGGTACCACAGCAGCAGGGGAATGGGCAGCTGCTCCAATTCCGTCATAGTCCCCCTCCTTCTCTCGCGGGTTTTCTCTGATTATAATCGAAAAATGCCCGGGCCGCAACGGGGACTGCCATAGGCATTTGATAATAATGCGTATAATAAGTTTAGGGATGGAATTTCCGGGCAAGGGGTGGTAAAGTTTTACCAGAACAAGGGTTAAAAAATTAACGATATACCGGCTGCCGCTCTTACCGGTCTATCCGCGAATAAAGCCGTTGTTCACGATCATTCCTTTTTCATCCATCCTTCCAGACCAAACCAACAAGAGGCATCCTTTTGGATGCCTCTTGTTGGTTTTTGCTTGAAGCATGCTGCCTGAACCGGACAGATGGGCGGCCTCGGGGAGCGGTCATCCCTTCCGATGGCGCAAGAGGTACAGCGCCCAGGCCAGCAGAGCGGTCAGACCCTCGGTGATGGGAAAGGTGAGCCACAGTCCGGGCATGTCCCACAGGGCGGACAGCAGAAAGGCCAGAGGCAGGATCAGGACAAAGCCCCGGAGCAGGGAGATGACCTGGCCGGGCCGGGGGCAGTCGGTGGCGGTGAAATAGACGGCCAGAACGATGTTGAGCCCAGCCCAGGGACAGCCGGTGAAATAGAGCCGCAGGCCCTGGACCGCAATGGCCTGGAGCGCCGGGTCCCGGTCCCGGTTGAACAGGGCGGCCAGGGGCTCCGCGCCCAGAATGAGGATCAGACAGAAGAACAGGGACAAAAGCAGCACCGTTATCACGGCATACCGGAGGACGGCCCGGACCCGGGAGGGCAGCCCCGCGCCGTAGTATTTGCTGAGCAGGGGCTGGACGCCCTGGGCCACGCCGCTGTATATGGCCAGCACCACCAGGGACAGATTGGCCACCACGCCGTAGGCCGCCACAGCCAGATTGCCCCCGAGGCCCAGGAGGATAGCATTGAAGGAGACCATGACCGCGCCGGCGGACACCTCTGTGACCAGAGAGGGGACGCCGGCGGCCAGAACAGCGCCCGCCAGAGGGGGGGACGGGGCGCAGGAACACAGCCGGAAGGTGTTCTGCCGCCGGAGGAAGAAGGGGGACAGAACGGCCAGGCTGATGATGGCGGCCAGGCCGGTGGCCAGCACTGCGCCGAAGATGCCCATGCCCATGGGGAAGATAAAGAGATAGTCCAGCAGGATATTGGAAAAGCTGCCGCTGACCATGGCGGCCATGGACCGCTGGGGCGCGCCGTCGTTTCGGACAAAGCACAAAAGCAGGTCGTTGAGCAGATAGGCGGGGGCGAAAAGGCACAGCACCCGGATGTAGGTCCGGGTCATGGAAAACACCGCCTCGTCCGCCCCCAGCAGGGCGGTGATGGCGTCAGCGCCAAAGAGCCCCACCAGCAGAAACAGGGCGGCGGTGACGGCGGCCATGACCAGGGTGTGGGAGAAGACGGCGTCCGTCTCGCCGGTCCGGCCCTGGTGCCGGAGGATAGAGAAGCGGGTGGCCCCGCCCATGCCCAGCATCAGCCCGCAGCCCTGGATAAAGCTGTATATAGGGATGGCCAGGTTCAGGGCGGCCAGACCGTCCGGTCCCAGGCCGTTGGCCACAAAAAAGGTGTCTGCCAGCACATAGCAGGACAGGGCTGCCATCCCGAGGATATTCAGGGAGCAGTAGCGGGCAAATTCCCGGAAGCACGAGGGCGATTTCGGCATAGGGGCCTCCTCCGATCAAAAACAAAGCGCCGACGGTCCCATCTTCAAGGCCTAACGATGGGATGTTCGGCGCGTAATCCTCCGACCCGGCGGCCGGAGGGTACCTGTTTCAGTTGACACCCTCATCATAGAGGAAGCAGGGAGGAAAGTCAAGGAAAAAATCCACCCTCCCGCCCCGGGACCGGAGCGGGAAGGTGGAGAACCGGGCTTATTCGCCTTGATGCTTTTTTGCCGCGCCGATGAACTCCCGGAACAAAGGATGTGCTTTATTAGGCCGGCTTTTGAGCTCCGGGTGGAACTGGACGCCCACGAACCAGGGGTGGTCGGGCAGCTCCACGATCTCCACCAGCCGCTGGTCGGGAGACAGGCCAGCCAGTACCAGACCTGCGTCGGTGAGGATCTGGCGGTAGTCGTTGTTGAACTCATAGCGGTGGCGGTGGCGCTCGCTGATCTCATCGGCTCCATATGCCCGGTAGGTAAAGGTGTCGTGGCTTGTGATCCGGCAGGGGTAGGCCCCCAGCCGCATGGTGCCGCCCTTGGCGGTAACGCCCCGCTGGTCGGGCATCAGGTCGATGACCGGGTGGGCGGTGGTCCGGGACAGCTCGCTGGAGTGGGCGTCCTCCATGTGGCAGACGTGGCGGGCGTACTCGACCACCGCCATCTGCATCCCCAGGCAGATGCCCAGGAAGGGGACCTTGTGCTCCCGGGCGTAGCGGACGGCGGAGATCTTGCCCTCGATGCCCCGGTCACCGAAGCCGCCGGGGACCAGTACGCCGTCGGCCCCGGCCAGGAGCTGGGCGGCGTTGTCGTCGGTGACGGTCTCGGAGTCCACCCAGCGGACCTTCACCTTCACCCCGTTCTCAATGCCGCCGTGGGTCAGGGCCTCCACCACTGAGAGATAGGCGTCGTGGAGGGCCACATATTTGCCCACCAGGGCAATCTCCACCTGACCCGTGGGGTTTTTGGCCCGGTGGACCATGGTGGCCCACTCGGTCAGGTCGGGCATGTGGCAGATGAGGCCCAGACGGCGGACCACCACGTCGGCCAGCCCCTCCCGCTCCAGCATCAGGGGCACCTCGTAGAGCAGGTCAGCGGTGAGGTTGGGGATGGCGTTTTCCACCGGGATGTTGCAGAACAGAGAGATCTTTTCCAGAATATCCCTGGGCACGGGGTAGTCGCTGCGGCAGATGATGACGTCGGGCTGGATGCCCAGGGACAGCAGCTCCTTGCAGGAGTGCTGGGTGGGCTTGGATTTCAGCTCCCCGGTGCCGGGGATGGCCACGATGAGGGAGACGTGGACGAACATCACGTTCTGGCGGCCGCGCTCGGCGGCCACCTGGCGGATGGACTCCAGGAAAGGCTGGCTCTCGATGTCGCCTACGGTTCCGCCGATCTCCACGATGGCCACGTCGGTATCCGGAGTGTCAAGGGCATAGATGTGGTTCTTGATCTCGCCGGTGATGTGGGGGATGATCTGGACGGTGCCGCCCAGATAGTCGCCCCTGCGCTCCCGGTTCAGCACGTCCCAGTACACCTTGCCCGAGGAGACGGAGGAGTTGAAAGTCAGGTTTTCGTCGATGAACCGCTCGTAATGGCCCAGATCCAGGTCGGTCTCCGCCCCGTCGTCGGTGACGAACACCTCCCCATGTTGGTAGGGGCTCATGGTCCCCGGGTCCACGTTCAGGTAGGGGTCCAGCTTTTGGACCTTGACCCGCAGGCCCCGCTGCTTCAGCAGACGGCCCAGACTGGCCGCCGTGATGCCCTTGCCCAGACCGGACACCACGCCGCCGGTGACGAAAATGTACTTCACTGCCATAATGATCCCTCCATCAATTTAATTCACTGCTTGAAAAAATACCGGGTTATTGTACTCTTATCTTGTCCTACCGTCAAGAAAAAACATGGGTGAAAAATCTGACAAATGCATACTGTTCTTTTCAAGAAAAGTATGGGCGCCCCTGGGAGACCCTTCTCCCGGGGGCGCCTCATTGCGCTTATTTGTGATAGAGTTTGTTGGTCTGGTACCGGGGCTCGCAGGTGAGCTGGAGGCCCAGCTTCTTGTAGGTCACCGCGTCGGCGGGGGACAGGATGACGGAACAGTGGGCCTGGCAGCCCTTCAGTTCGGCCAGTACCTTCAGCGCCTCGGCGGCCTTGGCCTCCTGGTTAGCGGAGGAGGCCAGGGCGATGAGCACCTCGTCGCTGTGGAGCCGGGGGTTGTTGGAGCCCAGATACGCCACCTTCACGGTCTGGATGGGCTCGATGGCGCTCTGCGCGATCAGGTGTACGCCGTGTCCCCCTGCCCCGGACAGGTATTTCAAGGCGTTGAGGAGGGCGGCGGCGGAGCAGCCCATGAGCTCGGAGGTCTTGCCGGTGATGATGGAGCCGTCGGCCAGCTGGATGGCCATGGCGGGCTCGCCGGTCTCTTCGGCCAGACGGTTGGCTTCGGCCACCACGGGGCGGATGGCGGGGGTGATGCCGGCCTGCTGCATCAGCAGCTCCAGCTTGTACACCGTGCAGTCGGAGCCCTTGCCCTGACGGCGCTCGCACTGAGCGTCGTAGTACCGGCGGATGATCTCCTGCCGGGCGGCCTCCTGACAGGCCTCGTCGTCATAGATGCAGTTGCCCGCCATATTCACGCCCATGTCGGTGGGGGACTTGTAGGGGCAGCTGCCGGTGATCTTCTCGAACATGGCGGACAGAACGGGGAAAACCTCCACGTCCCGGTTGTAGTTGACGGTGGTCTGGCCGTAGGCCTGGAGGTGGAAGGGGTCGATCATGTTCACGTCGTCCAGATCGGCGGTGGCCGCCTCGTAGGCCAGATTGACGGGGTGCTTCAAAGGCAGGTTCCAGATGGGGAAGGTCTCGAACTTGGCGTAGCCCGCCACGATGCCCCGCTTGTGCTCATGATAGAGCTGGCTGAGGCAGGTGGCCATTTTTCCGCTGCCCGGGCCGGGGGCGGTGACCACCACCAGGGGGCGGGAGGTCTCCACATAGTCGTTCTTTCCGAAGCCCTCGTCGCTGACGATCTTGGCGATGTTGTGGGGGTAGCCCTCAATGGGGTAGTGGCGGCAGACCCGGACGCCCAGCCCCTCCAGCCGCTGCTGGAAGGCGTCGGCGGCGGGCTGGCCGGTGTAGCGGGTGACCACCACGCTGCCCACATACAGCCCCCGGGAGCGGAAAATGTCAATAAGCCGCAGCACGTCGCTGTCGTAGGTGATGCCAAGGTCGCCCCGGACCTTGTTCTTTTCAATATCGCCGGCGTTAATGGCGATGATAATCTCCGCCTTGTCCTTCAGCTGCTCCAGCATCCGGATCTTGCTGTCCGGCTCAAAGCCGGGGAGGACCCGGGAGGCATGGTAGTCGTCAAAGAGCTTGCCCCCGAATTCCAGATACAGCTTGCCGCCGAACTGGGCGATCCGGTCCTGGATGTGCTGGGACTGCAGACGCAGATACTGCTGGTTGTCAAAGCCGCCTTTGGGCATGCCGGTCACCGCCTTTTTTCATCAAAATACACCCAAATATTTTACATCGGCGGGGAAACACCGTCAAGGGATTTTCACGAGGAATCTCAGGGAATCTGAGCGGAGAAAAACGGCCTCCAAAGCGGCCGGACATGCGGAAACGCCTGGGAGCCGCAGCGCGGCCGCCAGGCGTTTTTTAAGATCAATCGGGAGCCTCCATACCGAACAGCCGGGCGGGCAGTACGTCGGACAGGGCCACCAGCAGGGGGGACAGGCCACCGTCCTGCTGGAGGATGGGGGAGCGCACCGACACCCGGGGGTCCAGGGGCCCGGTGGGCAGGGAGAGGATCATCGAGGGGCCGGACTGCCCCAGATCCACCAGGAGGGAGCCCCGGTGGAGGGCGGCGATATGGCGGGCGATGGACAGGCCCAGGCCGGCGCCGGAGTCCGGCATGGGGAGGAGCTGGTCGGTATCCTGCTGGAGCATGGCCGCCAGCTGGCGCTGAGAGGGTGGAATTCCGCCGCCGGACAAGGTGAGGAGAGCCCCGCCGTTCTGCGTGCGGAGCCGGAGGCGGACGGCCTGCTGTCCCGCGGCCCGGGCGGTGTTAGAGATCAGCTCCAGCAGCAGCCGCCGGAGCAGCTGGGGGTCGCCGGGAATCAGCAGGGAGGACAGATCGGACTGGTAGTCCAGCGTGACGCCGGCGTCGTGAAGGAGCGGAGCGGCCTCGGCGCAGAGCTGGCGGCAGAGACCGGCCAGATCCATGGCCACCGGGTAAAAGGGAACGCCGCCGCCGCTTCCCGCCAGGCGGATAAAATCCAGGTTGTCCACCAGGCGGAACATCCGGTGAAAGCTTTTCCGCAGGGCGGGGCGGTCCGGGCCGGAGAGTTCCTCCGACTCCACCAGAAACTCGCCCAGGAAGGTCCGCAGCTGGCGCAGGACCCCGTCCAGCTGCCCGTCGGTCAGGGCGGTGGAGGGGGCGGGCCGGAAGGTGAGCCACAGGCCGTCCTCCGTGGCAGACAGCCGGAAGTCGTAGCTGCTCAGCCCGGCGGTAAAGGAGCCGGACCGGGAAGACGTTTCGGAGAGGGGCGGGAACCAAGGGGGGACCGGGGCGCCCAGCTCCAACTGGGGCAGATAGTGTCTGGCCATGGGGTTGACGGCGGCGATCTGTCCCTGTTGGATCAGTACGGCCGCCTCCGGAAAGCGGGCCAGAAGATCGTTCAGATCGGACATGGCGGTTCCTCCAGAGGGACCGTGTCGGCTTGCGGCGGGCGGTCCCTTTCGTCAATTTTTCAAAATTATCATGTGCCGGATGCGGGGCGGCCATGTGATGAAAATAGTATAACAAAGATTCCCAGCCCCAACAAGGGGGAAGTGGAAAAAGTGGGGAAAGGAGGGAGAAAGAAAGTTAAAGCGACGGTTAAGCCAAAAAAAGGCCGAAGAAAGACGATAAGAAAGCGCTTCCTTACGGTATGGCTAATTTTAGTGGTAAAATTTTCTGAATTCTGGAGAAAAATACACTACCAAAAAGGAGTGAAAAAGGGTATAATACAGTATGACCCTCAGTATGAGAACATTTTTAAAAAGATTGATAAAGAAGGAGCAATTCAACATGAGCATCAAAGTTGGCATCAATGGCTTTGGCCGCATTGGCCGTATGGTGTTCCGGGCCAGCCTGAACCACCCCGAAATCGAGATCGTGGGCATCAACGATCTGTGCCCCGCCGACTACCTGGCTTACATGCTGAAGTATGATACCATGCATGGCCAGTTCGCCGGTACTGTGGAGAGCACCGAGAACGCCATCGTCGTGAACGGCAAGGAGATCCCCATCTCCGCCGAGCGCAACCCCGCCGATCTGCCCTGGGCCAAGCTGGGCGCTGAGTACGTGGTGGAGTCCACCGGCCTGTTCCTGACCAAGGAGAAGGCTCAGGGCCACCTGGACGCCGGCGCCAAGAAGGTCATTATGTCCGCCCCCTCCAAGGACGACACCCCCATGTTCGTGTGCGGCGTCAACTTTGACAAGTACACCACCGACATGAACTTCGTCTCCAACGCCTCCTGCACCACCAACTGCCTGGCCCCCATCGCCAAGGTCCTGAACGACAACTGGGGCATCACCGAGGGCCTGATGACCACCGTCCACTCCGTCACCGCTACCCAGAAGACCGTTGACGGTCCTTCCCTGAAGGATTGGCGCGGCGGCCGCGCTGCCACCGGCAACATCATCCCCTCCTCCACCGGCGCCGCCAAGGCCGTGGGCAAGGTCATTCCCGAGCTGAACGGCAAGCTGACCGGTATGTCCATGCGCGTTCCCACTCTGGACGTGTCCGTGGTCGACCTGACTGTCAACCTGGCCAAGCCCGCTAAGTACGAGGAGATCTGCGCCGCCATGAAGGCCGCCTCCGAGGGCGAGCTGAAGGGCGTTCTGGGCTACACTGACGAGGCCGTCGTGTCCTCCGACTTCCTGGGCGACACCCGCACCTCCATCTTCGACGCCGGCGCCGGCATCGCTCTGACCGACACCTTCGTGAAGGTCGTGTCCTGGTACGACAACGAGATCGGCTACTCCAACAAGGTTCTGGAGCTGATCAAGCACATGTACTCCGTGGACCACAAGTAATCCAAGCTTTCGCCCAAAGGGCGCCGCTTGCATAAGCGGCGCCCTTTTTGTAATTTGTCATGGGAAAGCCCCCGGCCGTGCCGGGGGCTTTTCGATTGCAAAAAGACCGCGCCTCCGGCCGGAGCCGGAGGCGCGGGAAAGGGAGGGAAAATCAGGGATCGGATCAGGCCAGGTTCAGGGCTTCCTTCACCTTGGCGATGATGTGAGCGCCGATGTCGCGGGAAGCGTCCACAGTCTGAGCGCCGATGTGGGGGGAGACGACGAAGTTGTCGCAGTCGAACAGGGGGGAGTAGAAGCGGGAATCCTCGGTCAGGCCGTCGCCGGCGACCTCGTTCTCCAGAACGTCGGTGGCGTAGCCGCCCAGCTTGCCGGCCTTCAGAGCCTCGTACATATCCTTCTCGTTGACGATGCCGCCGCGGGCCATGTTCAGAACGACGGCGTCGCTCTTCATCTTGGAGATGGACTCGGCGTTGAACAGGTTGCGGGTCTCGTCGTTCAGAGGCATGTGGATGGTGACGAAGTCGGCGACCTCGCACACCTCGGCAATGCTCATGGAAGTGGCCTCATTCTTGGTGAAGATCTCAGCGGGCAGATAGGGATCGTAAGCGACGATCTTCATGCCGAAGACACGGGCGATCTCACCCACGCGCTGGCCGATGCGGCCAAAGCCCAGAACGCCCAGAGTCTTGCCCCGCAGCTCGCGGCCGACAAAGGCGTACTTGTCCCACTTCTGGTTGACAGTGACGTCGCGGTGAGCGGGAATGGTGTGGCGGGACAGCTCCAGCATCTTGCAGATGGTCAGCTCGGCCACGGCGTTGCCGTTCAGGCCGGGAGCGTTGAACACCTTGATGCCCTTCTCCTCAGCGTACTTGGTGTCGATATGGTTCAGACCCACGGAGCACACGCCGATGACCTTCAGGTTCTTGGCGGCATCCAGAACGTCCTTGTCGATCATGGGATCGACGCGCATGATCAGAACGTCCACATCGGCGATCATAGCCTTCAGTTCGTCCTTAGCGGGGGGCAGCTTGGGGCTGACGGTAACTTCCATGTACTTGCCGAGCTCCTCGGCAATGGCGCTGTGGACGACGTCGATGATGAGACACTTCATGGAACAAACATCCTTTCTCATTTTAATGTTCTCCGGGAAAACTCGGGGATCAATACTTACTTATTCACATTATGACACAACTTTCTCTCGCCGAACATCACATTTTTTATGAGGGTTGTCACAACTGTTTAACTGTGGTACAATAGGAACGGCTCACAAAAAATGGAGAATTTTGGGACATGTGGGGGGATATGCTTGAACTTTCTGCATTTGAAATATTTCCTGATGGTGGCTGAGGAACTGAATATCACCCGGGCGGCGGAGCGGCTGTATATCTCCCAGCAATCCCTGTCCAACCATATCAGCAACATGGAGCGGGAGCTGAATGTGAAGCTGTTCACCCGCTCCCCAAAGCTGTCCCTGACCTATGCCGGGGACCAGCTGGTGCAGACGGCCACCCAGATCCTGGATCTGCACACCCAATTTCTGACCAAGGTGGGCGACATCAACCGGCACTATCTGGGGGTGCTGCGGGTGGGGATCTCTCACACCTGCGGGCTGGCTCTGCTGCCCGACATTCTGCCCCGGTTCCGGGAGGAGTTCCCCATGGTGGAGTTCTCCCTGTCGGAAGGAAATTCCAACCAGCTGGAGGACGAGCTGTCCCACGGCCGGGTGGATCTGATCATCTGCTTCCAGCCCATTATGCTGGAGGGGGTGGAGACGCTGCCGCTGACCGAGCAGAAGCTGGTGATGGTGGTGCCCAAAGGCTTCACCGACCAGCTGTTCGGAGACCGGGCGGAGGAGGTCCGGGCCCAGTTCCTCCAAGGGGCCGACATTGCCGTATTCCAGCAGATGCCCTTCGTGCTGATCAAGCGGGGCAACCGGACCCGGAACATCGTGGACCAGTATTTCAGCCGCTATTACTTCAAGCCCAAGCTGATCCTGGAGACGGAAAACACCGTCACCACCCTGGCCATGGCCCAGGCGGGCATCGGGATCACCATCTGTCCGGAGCTGTTCCTCCGGGCCATCCCCACCGCCGCGGCCGCCTCCAAGGGCGTGGACCTGTTCCCGCTGACCGACCCCTCCACCTTCAGCAAGCTGGTGGCGGGCTACCGGGGGGACCGCTATCTCTCACACTTCGGGGAGCGGTTCATTGCCATGGCCCAGGAGGCTTTGACGACTTAAACGCCGCCGCGGTAAAGAATGTTATAAAAATGCCCGCCCCTGTAAGAGGCGGGCATTTTTCGTTGCAAAGGAAAGTGGGAGCCGGAGCTCAGCCGTCCAGACGGTCGGCCACCTCGGCCAGAGGATTGTGCTCCACCTGCTCGATCCTGCCGGCGTCGAAGGCGGCGGCAAGGCTGGGGTCGATGGGCAGCCGGGCCAGGACGGGGATCTCCAGCTCCATGGCCACCTGGTCCAGATGGCTCTCACCGAAGATGGCGTGCTGCTTGCCGCAGTCGGGGCACTGGAAGTAGCTGTAGTTCTCCACCAGACCCAGAACGGGGATGTCCATCATCTTGGCCATGTTCACCGCCTTGGTAACGATCATGGACACCAGATCCTGGGGGGAGGTGACTACGATGATGCCGTCCACGGGCAGGGACTGGAACACGGTCAGAGGCACGTCGCCCGTTCCCGGAGGCATGTCCACGAACATATAGTCCACGTCGCCCCACACCACGTCCTGCCAGAACTGGGTGACCACGCCGGCGATGACGGGGCCGCGCCAGATGACAGGGTCGGTCTCATTGGCGGACAGCAAGTTCAGGGACATGAGCTTGATTCCGCCGGCGGTAACGGCGGGGTCAATGCCGGCGTCGGTGCCGGTGGCCTTCTGGTGGATGCCGAAGGCGGTGGGGATGGAGGGGCCGGTGATGTCGGCGTCCAAAACGGCCACCTTCCGGCCCTTTTTTGCCATGGCAGCGGCCAGAGAGGCGGTGACGGTGCTCTTGCCGACGCCGCCCTTGCCGCTGACCACGGCAATGACGTGTTTGACGCTGGACAGGGCGTTGCCGGGAACGCGCATGTCCCGGGAGCCGCAGTCGGCGCTGCAGCTGGAACAATTATGGGTACATTCAGACATAGAATAGGCACTCCTTATCATTGATCGGGAAAATACCCGGAAGATACTCTTCAAACCAATAGTCTACCCGCTTTTTTTCCGTCCGTCAAGGGCTGGAGCAAGAAGACTCCTCTGAAACGGGGAATGGAGGTCATTCACCGCGGTCAAACACAGTCTGTCTGTCCGCTTCGGTGATGGGACGGATGACCCGGCAGGGGTTGCCAACCGCCACTACATTGCTGGGGATGTCCCGGTTCACCACGCTGCCGCTGCCAATCACCACGTTGCTGCCGATGGTGACGCCGGGCAGAACACTCACGCCGCCGCCGAACCACACGTTGTCGCCCACGGTAATGGGATAGGCATACTCCAGACCCTCGTTGCGCCGTGCGGTGTCGATGGGGTGTCCGGCGGTATAAAAGCCGCAGTTGGGGGCGATGAACACGTTATCGCCGAAGGTGACCGCGGCGCAGTCCAGAATCACGCAGTTGTGGTTGGTATAAAAGTTTTCCCCGATCCGGATGTTATATCCGTAGTCGCACCAGAAAGGCGCAGTGATAAAGAAGGAGGAGCCGACCTTGCCGAACAGCTTCCGGATGATGGCGGCGCCCTCTTCTTTTTGGGAGGGACGCAGCTGGTTATAGGCGTGACACAGATCCTTGCAGGCGTCCCGTTCCCGGATCAGATCCAAGTCATGGTTGGCGTTGTAAAGCATCCGGCCAAGCATTTTTTCTTTTTCCGTCATAAAACCACTTCCATTTCCGAAATCATCAGGTGTCAGCGGACCAGGGTATTCTCGGTCAGCAGCTCCTCCCGGGTCTCCTGGGCGGAGAAGTAGTAGGACAGAATGTCCGCCGCCATGGCGCCAAGCTCAGAGCCGCTGCCGCCGTGCTCCACCACCATGGCTATGGCGATCTCCGGATCGTCGTAGGGGGCGAAACAGACAAAGACGGCGTTGGACTCGGTCTGGGCGCTGATCTGGGCGGAGCCCGTCTTGGCGCCCACATGGAAGGGCAGGTCCTGGAAATAACGCTTGACGGAGCCGTCGGTGGTCAGAGCCAGCATGCCCGCCTTTACCGCCGCCAGGTTTTTGTCCTGGATGTCGATGGTGCTGAGGACCTGGGGCTGGTAGCGGTACAGGATCTGGGAGAAGTCGCTGGACTTGACCTCCTTCAGCAGGTGGGTGGCGTTCCGGGTGCCCCCGTTGACCAGGGTGGCGATATAGTTGGCCAGCTGGATGGGGGTGAACTGGCTGCTCTCCTGGCCAATAGCCACCGACAGGGTGCTGCCCTCGTACCAGGTGCCGCCCACGCTCTGGGTGTACTCCGGGCCGGCCATGACGCCCGCCCGCTCCTCCAGCTCCAGACCGGTCTTCTGGCCCAGACCGAAGCGGCCGGCGTAGTCGGCGATGCGGGAGATGCCCAGCTGGCGGCCCACCTCATAAAAGAAGTAGTTGCAGGATACCTCGATGGCTTTGCTCACGTTGGTCAGCCCGTGGGTGGTGTGGTACTGGCGGTAGATCCAGCATTGGGGAGCCACGCCGGGATAGTAGGTGTAGCGTCCCTCGTCCCGGATCTGGGTGGTAGGAGTGATGATCCCCTCCTCCAGACCGGCGATGGCGGTGACCATTTTAAAGGTGGAGCCCGGGGCATAGGCGCCCTGAAGGGCCCGGTTCAGGAAGGGACGCAGGGGGTTTTCGGAATTGGCCTGGATGTCGGCGCCGTAGGTGGCCAGATTAAAGGTGGGGTAGGAGGCGCAGGCCAGCACGTCGGCGCTGTTCACGTCCAGCACCACGCAGGCGGCGCCCTCCACCTCCTTGCTGGCCAGATTGGGCAGGGAGGTGGCCAGAGTGTCCTCCACTTTCTTTTGCAGGTCAATGTCGAGAGTCAGCACCACGTTGTCCCCCGGCTCCGGTTCGGTGAGCCAGGTCTCGGACACCACCTTGCCGTTGGTGTTCCGCTCCAGCGCCCGGACGCCCGGGGTGCCCCGGAGGTAGGACTCGAAGGCCTTCTCCACACCCTCCTTGCCCACGGTGTCGTCCATCTGGTAGTCGGGCACGCCGTCGCCATCCTTATCCAGGGAGGTATAGTATTCCACCTCCGCGTCGCTCATCTTGGCCACCCGGCCCAGAATGTGGGCGGCGTAAGTGGTGTGGTACTGGCGGACGGTGGTGGCCTCGATCTCCACACCACGAAGGGACAGCTCCTTGACGCGGGAGATAAAGTCGATGTCCACGTCCTGGGCGAAAATATAGGAGGTCCAGGTGACGCCCTTGGAGCGGAGATACAGCTCATACAGGATGCCGGCCACCGCCCGGGCGTCGGCGGGGTCCATGTCCCCGATGTTCAGCTCGGGGACTTCCTGGCCGGCGGCCTTGGCCGCCTTCTCGTCCACGGCGCCCTCGCCCTTCAGAGAGAAGGAGCGGCACATTAGCCCCAGCAGCTCCCGGGCGGTGGGCAGGGAGTAGGGCTGCTCCTCCTGGGGAGCGGGGTCCTCCGTCTGGGAGGAGCCGGTAAAGAACGCCTTCAGCTTGTCAAAGAAGCCCGGCTCCTGGGGCTGGGCCGCCTCCTGGGGGGAGTCCGCGGCGGTGGGATCTTTGATCCATTTCATACTCACCGCCAGCTTGCCCAACCGGGTCAGGGAGAGCGTCTGGGTGCCGTCCTCGTTTTCGGTGACTGTGTAGTAGGGGGAGTCGCTGGTAAAGGTGAAAGGCTCCTGTGTGGAAATGGGCAGGGAATCGGCCCACTCCACTCCGGCCTCCCGGGCCGCCCGGACCAGGGAGAGGAGGGTATCATTGCGGCTTTGAGCGTCCCCCATGAGGCTGGTGTTCAGCTTGACCTGATACACCGCCTTGTCGGAGACCAGCACCCGGCCGTTCCGGTCCAGGATCTGGCCCCGGCCCGCTTCCACCGTCTCGGTCTCCGCGATCTTGTGTATGGATTGTTCATAGTATTCCTCACCGCTGTTGATCTGAAGATCGTACAGGGTGGAGCCCAGGGAGGTCAGGACGATGGCCAGCAGGACCACCACCGCCCACACCCGGCGGTGAAATTGTTTGGTGTCCAAGGGAGAGCACCCCCTTTTTGAGTTAGAAATCAGAAGTAATGAACAGAGACATAAGGCCTTGTTGACGGGACGTGCCGGCGGTCAGGCCAGCTTGGTGCCACCCACCCGGCGGTAGATAGACCGGAAGAGCAGATAGACCAGGGGCGTCCAGGCCAGGGACAGCAGACACTCGGGAAGTGCCACCTGGAGCAGGGCGGGCAGTTCGGCGGCGTTGGTGATCAGTCCCCGGGCCACCCGCAGGCCGTCCAGCAGGGCCAGCACCCCGGCGGAACACAGCAGACAGCCGGGCAGGGACTGGGACAGGGCGTACTGGGACAATCCCCCGGTGGCCATGCCGGCCAGCGCCATGAAGATCACAAGGGCGCCGAAGCCCCCGGGGTAGGCCAGCTCCCACAGCAGTCCCACCGCCAGTCCGAAGCCGGTGCCGGCGTAGGCCCCCTCCAGCACGGCCACCGCCGCCAGCGCGGGAGGCAGCAGCATGGGGGACACCCCCAACAGGGGATAGCGGGGGAGGATATAGGCGTCCAGCACCCAGATTATAAGCAAGCCCAGGGCATAGACAGACCATTTGTGGATCAGGTCGCGGCGGGTCATGGCGATCCCCCTTTTTGCATTCGAAATTAGAAGTCAAGCGCGGAGACCCTGTGGGAATAGCCCGCGCAGGGCCACGGAGGGCCCACGGACAGGCAGAACGGTAGGGCGGGGCTTGCCCCCGCCGCTTTGGGTCTGATGGGTGCGAAGGAAAGAACCTCACTCCACGATGTCAAAGTCCTTGATGACAAAGACCTCGATGAGGGAGTCGAACTGGACGGCGGGAACGACCACGGCGTACCGGGTCATGCCGGAGGGGTCGGTAAAGACGCCTTCCACCTGGCCCACCACCAGCCCGGAGGGATACACGTCTCCCTTGCCCGAGGTGAGCACCTCGTCCCCGGACACCAGCTGGGCCCCGTCGGGCAGGTAGCTCAGCTTCAGCCTGCCCTCGCCCATCAGCGCGAAATCTCCCTCCAGAATGCCGGCGGAGTGGGTCCGGGTGACGATACCGCCCATTTCGATGTCGGTGTTGATGACGGTGGACACAGTGGACCAGTTCAACCCGGCCTCGGACACCACGCCCACCAGCTCTCCGGTCTCGGTAATGACGCAGTCGCCCACCTCCACCCCGGCGGAGGTGCCCTTGGACAGGGTCAGGGTGGAGGCCCAGTTGGAGGTGGAGCGGGCGGTGACCCGGGCGCTCTCAAAGACAAAATCCCGCCGCCGCGCCTGAAGGGCCAGCAGCTCACGGAGCTGCTCGTTCTCCCGGCTGGCCTCCTGGCCGTCCCGGACCTCGCTTTCCAGCTCGGCCACCCGGGCGCGCAGCTGGTCCAGCTCGTCGTGGAGCTCCCCGTAATGAAAGACGTAGGTATAGACGCCTTCCGCCCAGCCGGTCACGGCGGAGATACCGCCCCGGATGGGCGCAGTCACCGCGTTGAACACGTTGGACAGGGGGTCGGAGTTCCCGCCCAGAAAGGCGGAGCCCACCCCGATGAGGATGGACAGCAGCAGGGCGATGACCACCAGCAGAATGCCGTTTTGTCGGAAAAAGTCTTTCACAGCCGTTTCTCCTTTTGGGCGCACAGGGCCAGAGCGTCCACCCCGAACCGGGCCAGCATCCGGCCCAGCCGGCATACCGGCAGACCCACCACATTAAAGTAGTCCCCCTCGATGCCCTCCACCAGCAGGGCGCCGTAGCCCTGGATGCCGTAGGCCCCGGCCTTGTCCATCGGTTCGCCGGTGGCCACATAGGCGGCGATCTCGCCGTCGGTCAGGGGGCGGAAGCGGACGGCGGTGGCCTCGTGCTCTGTAAGGACCGCTCCGTCCCGGCACAGGGTCACTCCGGTATAGACGGTGTGGGTCCGGCCGGACAGGGCGGAGAGCATCTCCGCCGCCTCCTGCCGGCTGTGGGGCTTGCCCAGCACCCGGCCCTCCACCGCCACTACCGTGTCGGCGGCGATGACCAGGTCTCCGGGCTGGGCGCCGGAGGCTACCTCCAGCCCCTTTTGCAGGGACAGTGCCTCCACCAGCTGGGCGGGGGTCAGACCGGGGGCGGCCTTCTCCTCCCCGCGGGCGGGGCGAACGGTAAAATCAGGAATGCCCATCTGCTCCAGCAGCTCCCGCCGCCGGGGGGATTGGGACGCGAGAATGATAGCCATGGCAATTATCCTTCCATTTGTGCGTCTGCGGGGCCGCCGGCCAGGGAGCCGGTGACGTGGACGGCGCGACCCCAGAACAGATCGCCGCCGTTGAACCAGAACTCGAAGCGGCCGTCCCCATAGACTTGGATGGACTCCAGCTCGATCCGCTGCATAAAGTACTCCCGGGTGATCTCCTCGGGCTCCTCTCCGTCCTGGGCCTCGTCCCGGACCCGGTCGTTGGCCTGGGAGAGCAGATGGTCGGCGGAAAAGGCGCGGACCTTTTCATCCCAGCCCGCCTGGTCGGCCATGAGGGAAAGGGCGGTCTGCTGGGCGGCCTTCATCTCCTCCTCGTCAGCTTGGTCGTAGGTGAGCTGGATAGACTGCTCCAGCCAGTCCACATCGGTCTGGAACCAGTTTACCGACCGGTTCAGTACAAAGGTGCCCAGCCCCTCGGCCCAGACGCTGACCTCCGTTTTCTGCTCGGCCAGAATGGCCTTCAGCTCCGGGTCCATGACGGGGGCGGGCAGTCCCACCAGAAGGAAGCGGTCATCCTCCAGCCCCTGGCGTACCCGGGCCTGGATGATGGAGTCCCGGGGCGCCAGCCGCCGGAGATAGTCCAGCAGGGTGTCGTCGGCCAGCGCCACCAGACAGGTGGCCTCCCGGTGGATAGGGCCGTCCTCCTCCTTCCAGGCGGTGAGGGGCAGGGTGGCGGTCCACAGCTCCTGATCGGGCTCCTTGTCCCCGCCGAAGCTGTTAGCCCCGGTGACGGCCAGGATGTCGAACTCCTCCGGGCCAAACTGGGCGGCCAGGGCCGTCAGCTCCGGGTGCTGCCGCTTCTCGGCGGCGGGTTGAGCCTCTTCTCTCTTTTTTCCAAACAGCTTAAACATAAGCGTCACTCCTTACATGGTAGGGATCGGAGCCGGGAACTGCTGCGGTGTGTTCAGATCGTCCGGCGCTCCCGGTTATTTCCCGGTGGACCCGAATCCCCCGGCGCCCCGGGCGGTGTCGTCCAGCTCCTCCACCATCTGGATCTGGGCCTGGATGACGGGAGAGATCATCAGCTGGGCGATGCGGTCTCCGGGCTGGATGGTATAGTCCTGATCTCCGGAGTTTTGCAGGCCCACCATGACCTCCCCCCGGTAGTCGCTGTCAATGACCCCCACGCAGTTGGCGGGGGCGACGCCGTGCTTGATGCCCAGGCCGCTGCGGGCAAAGACCAGAGCAACATACTCCGCCGAGGGCAGGGCGATGGCGATGCCCGTGGGGATGACCGCCCGCTTGCCGGCGGGGATGGTGACCGCCTGGTCCAGGCAGGCGTGCAGGTCCATGGCCGCCGCCCCGGCGCTGGCGTAGAAGGGAGCGGGGATCTCGCGGCCGATCTTGGGGGAGAGCGCTTTTATCTTGAGCTGCATGGTACTTCCTCACTTTTTTCAGATAAGAGATATGAGAGAACGGGAAGCGGGCAGAACGCCGCTTGCCGTTGTCAGTCTTCCGTGTCTACCACCCGGACATAACGCCGGAGGGGGTACTCCCCGTCGTGCCCCTCGCCGGGGAAGGTGTGGGACATATGGCCCGCCCGGGTGATCCGGGTGACGCCCGCCCGGGCCAGTATAGCGGACAGTGCCTCCCGGTCCCACCGGGCGCACAGCAGACCCGCCGTCTGGAGACGGCCCTTCTGCCGCCGCAGAACGGGCAGCAGCGCCCGGCGGGGCAGGCATTTTACCAGCACGTTTCCGTGGAGGTGGGACAGCTCCAGTTCCTGGTCCCGGCGCAGCGTGATGGAACAGCCCCGTCCCGGGAAAAACCGGTCGTCAAAGTCCCGGCGGTCCACCGCCTGCTCCAGCAGCGTCTCGTAGGAATAGAGGGTGGCCTCCGCCGCCTGACCGGGGGAGCGGCCTTCCCGGGCGGCCCCCTCCAGAATGGGGAGAAAGTCCCGGCAGAAGGCCTGAGCCCGGTCCCAGTCCTCGGTGTCCAGATAGATCACCTGGCAAGAGGAACACAGCAGACCGCCGGTGCGGACGATGTGGCGGGCCAGGGCGGTCAGTTCCGCCTCCCGGTCCTCGTATCCGGCCACATAGGCGAAGCTGAGCCGGTGGGCCCACTCCATGAGCTTGCAGCCGGGAGGGGCCAGTCCGCGGCAGGCCCGGACCGCCTCATCCCCGCCCCACACCACCAGGCCGTCTGCCAGGGCGGCCAGCCGCTTCAAGGTGGCCGTATCACTGGAGGGGACGTCGAAGGCATAGAGGAAGGGGGCGAGCCGGGGCTCCTGATCTGTCAGCTGGGAGAGAATGGCCAGAGTCAGCCCCTTGTCCTCCCGGGGGAGTTTCAGCAGATTGATGTTGCCGGTGAGCAGCCCCTCCACCGCACTGAAGGCGGGCAGGCCGGCCACATTGCCGGCGGTGACGTGGAACAGAATGCCCAGGGGCAGGTACCGGGCCCGGCCGAAGGGACGGGGCCGGGGGGACAGGGCCTCCGGGCCAAGCTCGGTCTTGAGTTTATCCTCCAGGGCCTCCCGGCAGAGGGCGGGGCGGATCTGGGCCAGAGAGTCCAGCATATTGGGGGCGGCGAACTGGGCGATGAGGTGGTCCAGCGCTCCGCTGTCCAGCCGCCGGCCCAGAGTGTCGATGGCGGAGACGACGGTCTCGGCCTCCAGAGTCAGGTTGGCGCGGGTGGCGTTGAGCTCATCCTCCAAGCTGTCCAGCAGGGCGGGCAGGTCGGCGTCAGGGAGGACCGTTCCGTGGGCCAAGATCATAGCCCCTCCCCCTTTCCCAGCAGCTGGGCCGCGCCGGCGGCGCAGGTGGTGATGTCGCTGAGCCCCACCCGGCCCAGAATGGTGAGGGTGGGAGACGGGATGCCGCAGCCGCAGGCCTCTCCCGGCTCCAGATAGCCCAGGTCGTCGGTGATGACGCTGGTCACCGGGGTGGCCTTGATGAGGGGAGAGATCAGGTTGACCAGCCCCGCCTTGCCCATGGGCAGGGGCTCCAGAGTCTCCACATCCCGGATGACCACCCGGGAGTAAGCGGGGATATGGAAGCGGTGCCTGGGACAGGCGTTGAAGAAGATGGGATGCTCCACAGCGCCGAAAAATTCGTGGATGTGATCCTCCTCCACGCCCAGTACCGTTCGGACCAGGGCATAGAGCCGGGGCTTCTCCACTTCCTGGGCGTAGTGCTGCTTCCAGCCCCCGGCCAGCAGAATCCTGGAGCCGGGGCGCAGCTTGAGCCGGATGCCCAGCTCCTCCATCCGCTTCAGGCCAAACCACAGGTAGGAGGGAAAACCGATGATCCGGGTGGGAAAGGGGGAGCTGGCATAGCCCTCCAGATCCCGGATCACCCGGTCCAGGTCGGGGACGTAGGTCCCGTTTTTGTAGTGGAGGGCGTAGGTCCGCCGCAGGGGCGGGGAGAAAAAGGTCAGGCCGAACATGGTCCGGGTGACCCCGGTGCGGTTATGCTTGTCGGGCTTGTAGCCCAGCACCACGCAGTTGGCGGGGACGGGGGAGATAAGGCGGTGACGCCAGCCCAGCCGGAGGATCATGGGGACCTCCGCCAGGACGCAGCCCCAGTCAAAGTTGATCTGGCTGAACTTGCCGCTGGTCCCCGAGGAGGTGACCCGCATGGCCACAGGCCAGCGATCCGGCATGGAAAAGACGGCGTGGCGCTTGAAAAACAGGGTGGGGATGGGTGGGATCTTGGCTAGGTCCTCCACGGTTTTTAACTGGTCCGGAGAGAAGCCCAGCCGCCGGGCGATGGCCGCGTATTCGGGACAGCGGCGGATATGAAAGGCGCAGTTGTCCGCCGCGGCCCGGACAAACCGGCCGTCCGAGGCGGGCAGATCGTAGGGATCGCTGCACCAGAACAGGCGCTGTCTGCTTCCCATAGAGGGAACCTCCTTTCCCAGGGGACAGGGGGCGGATGGAACGTCAGTCGAGGGAGTGGGCCAGCCTGGCCTGCGTAAAGCCGCGGATGGTCTGAGCCAGCCCCTCGTGCTCCACGGAACGGGGATCGAAGCGGACCAGACGGAACACCAGGTCGATGATGGGCCCGGTGACCACCAGATGGATCAGGGTGCCGAAGCCGATGGGGCCGCCCAGCAGCCAGCCGGCCAGCAGTACCACCGCCAGCATGACGGCGGTGATGCCCCCCATGGAGAAACGGGGGAACCGGCGGCACAGGGCCACGGCCAATGCGTCACGGGGACCGCAGGACAGGGCCGCTGTCATATAGACGTACTGGCCGTAGGCCATGACGAACAGACCGGCCACCAGCAGCAGGACGGGGACCACCCAGCCCTCTTGATCGGGGATAGGGTCCAGCCAGAGACACAGGTCGGTGATCCAGCCTGCCAGCAGGGAGTCCAGGATGGTGCCGATGCCGATGGGTTCCCGGAGCAGTAAGTCCGCAACCACCACAGCGATGGACACCAGGATGGAGGCGTTGCCGTAGGACATGGACAGGTGTTGGGCGAGCCCCTCGTGCAGGGCCTGCCAGGGGGCGTAGCCGATGGCTGCCTTCAACTGGAGGTAGGTGCCAACGGCGAACAGGGCCAGCCCCAAGGAGGCCAGCAGCATCCGGCGGAGATGCTCCAGCAGAAAAAGACGCACAGGTGAGTTGGTATCCATGGGGTACGGCCTCCTGAATGGTATTGGCCCCGGCAAGGGGCGGAGCGGGCGTGGTTACTCCACGTCCCGGTAGTAGAGTCCTCTGGTGTGGTCATTGGGCTGGTAGCTGCCCCGGCCCTGGTAGCGCTCCAGCACCCGGACGCACTCGGGCGCGCTCTCGGTGGTGAACATGAGGCGGGCGCCCCACAGGCCCAGACGGGCGTAGTCGGCGGACTTGTCCGCCAGAAACAGCTTTTTGGGGTTTAGAATCTCGTTGCGGCAGCCCCAGGCCTTGACCACGGGGAACCGCTCCCCCTTCCGGTCCACCAGCTGGTTCACATTGGAGCAGGTGTGCTGGCCGGTGTGGTTGTGGATGATGCAGTTTTCAGTGATCATCAGGGGCAGCCGGCCGTAGGCGATAAACTCCAGGGGGATGGACTTGGACAGGTCCCGGATCTGGGCCAGCTTCAGCTCGAAGGAGGCGGTGGCCCCCGTAAAGCCCAGCCGCTTCAGGTCCTTGATGGTCTGGCTGTTGTATACCCCCAGACCGTAGTCCCCCCGGACCCGGAAGCCCAGCTGCATGGCCCGCCGGGCCACGCCCAGGGTGCCGGCCAGGGCCTCCTCCACCCCCAGGTCCCGGAGGGCGGTCAGATCGGCTTCCAGAGAGTGGGTCTCGCCGTCGGAGCAGATCCGGGGCAGCAGAGCGGCCACGGGGACGCCGGCCTTTTGGCAGCGCTCCACCACTTCGGGCCGGGCGGCGCCCTGGTCGGCGGGGAGATAGATGAGCGCGGGCTTCAGAGCCAGCAGCTCGGCGCTGATCTGGTCCGCGTCCCGCACCGAGAGGGTGAGGACGGGGGGCTGCTTTTGGTTTTCATAGCGCACGCCGGGGTGGAAGGGCTCCTGCCGCCGCTGGGGCGGGATCACCCGCTGCTGGGACAGCTCCTCCAGGGCCTGACGGCGCAGGCTGTTCAGAGCGGACAGGGGGAGGGACAATCCGTCCTCCACCTTGGCCATCACCTTCTCGCAGCCATAGGGGGTGCCGCCGGTGCGGGAGAGCTGGCCCTCCACCTTCTCCCGGGTGAGGGGCACGTTCCGGGCCTCCTCGGGCGTGGGGCCCTCGGCGTGGACCACCCGGCCCTCCTTGTCCTGGACAGCGATCTGGGCGGGCTGGCCCTTTTCGATAAGGGCGTAGATCCGCACCGGTTCCTTCCGGTTCTCCCCGTTTTCATAGGTGGCCCGGGCCTGGGCATACAGCTCCCGGGGCTCCTTCTCCTCCTGGCGGGTGCCGAACATGTCCGGACCCTTCCGGCCAAGGTAGTAGCCCTGGGTGAAGCCCTGGCGGGAGAAGGCCTGCTCCAGCTGCTGGAGTTCCTCGGCGGTGGGCTCCCGGCCCTCCCGGAGGGCCCGGGAGTAGATGCCGGTGACAATGGCCACATACTCGGGCCGTTTCATCCGGCCCTCCAGCTTCAGACATGCCACCCCCATGTCCTGCAGCTCCTTCAGATGGCCGGCCAGGGACATGTCCTTCAGGGACAGGGGGTAGGAGTCAGCCTTGTTCCCCCAGCCGTATTTCAGCCGGCAGGGCTGGGCGCACAGACCCCGGTTGCCGCTGCGGCCGCCGATGACGCTGGAGAAAAAGCACTGGCCCGAGTAGCACATGCACAGGGCCCCGTGGCCGAACACCTCAATCTCGATGGGGGAGTGCTGGCAGATGTAGGCGATCTGATCCCGGCTCAGCTCCCGGGACAGCACCACCCGGCTGACGCCCAGGTCGGCGCACAGCTTCACCCCGTCCAGAGAGTGGACGGTCATCTGGGTGGAGCCGTGGATAGGCAGGTCGGGGACGGTCTGCCGCAGCATCCGCATGACCCCCAGGTCCTGAACGATGACGGCGTCCACGCCGATGGCGCTGGCGTGGGCGGCAACCTGGGCGGCCCCCTCCAGTTCCCGGTCGGTGAGCAGGGTGTTCAGAGTCAGATGGACCTTGCACCCGCGAAGATGGCAGTAAGAAACCGCCGCCGCTGCCTCCTCCTCCGAGAAGTTCTTCGCGTTGCGGCGGGCGTTAAAATTTCCGTATCCAAAATAGACCGCTCCCGCGCCGTTCTGAACGGCGGCGGTCACCGACTCCATGGAGCCGGCGGGGGCGAGAAGCTCCAGCATGGGACACCTCCTGGTGAATTGGAAATAAAGAATAAAGAAGTTAGGAGTTAAAACTTGATGTGCCGCCTTGGACGGCGTTGTTGTGTCCGGCGAAGCCGGACACAACAGCGCCTAACTCCTACTTCCACACTGAAACGGTTATTTTCGGTTTTGCAGCTTGAAGATCTCCCGCTTGGCCTCGGACAGCTCCATTTTCAGCCGGTTGGCCTCCTCCAGGTTGTCCTTGATCTGGCGGCGCAGGTTTTCCGCAGCCTCCTGCTCTTTAAAGTACTGGTCGGCGATGTTCATGGCCGCCAGCACGGCGGCGTCCGCCTGGGAAAGGCGGCTGTTGGAGACCTCGCGGAGCTGGGCGTCCACATGGGCCGCGCAGCGGCGGACGTAGGTCTCGTCCTCTACCGCCACCATGGTATAATCCCGACCGGAAATGGTGACCACCACTTTGTTTTTCATCGGAACTCCTCCCCCTGTTTTCTCTTTTCGGCGTCCATGGACGCAAACATCCAACTTAATCCCCATTATAACACAGACCGGTCTATTTGAAAAATAAATAATCCATGAATTTTGCCCATTCTGGCTTGTTTTTTCAGAGAAAAGGCAAAACCGCGGAACAGCAAAGCGCTGTCCCGCGGGAAGTGGTGGATCAGGACATGAACAGGGATGCGGCGCAGTATACCAGCAGCAGGGCCATGACGGTGTTCACCAATTTGGCGTGATGCTCAAACAGCCGCCGGAAGGCGGAGCCGAAGGCCGTCCAGGCCAGAGTTGCGGCAAAGCCGATGGCGGACAGCAGCAGGGCGAAAAAGATCAGCGCCCCAGGCCGCCCCTGGTAGAAGGGGAGAATGTAGGCCTCCATGGACATGATGCAGTAGAGGTAGAGCTTGGGGTTGATGAACTGCAGCGTCAGGGCGGTGAAAAAGCCGTCTTTGGCCGCGTGTCCACCCAAATCCCCGGAGCCTCGAAAGGTTTCCCAGGCCAAATAGAGCATATAGACCGCACCCGCCGCCAGCATTGGCATCTTGATCCTGGGGACCCATGCGGACAGAGCGCTGCAAAAGATGGTGCATAAAAACATCACGATGGTGAATCCGGCCAGAATGCCGAAATTGAAGGGCATGGCGCCCCGAAAGCCCCGGCGTCCCGCGTTGGTCATGGACATGATGTTGTTGGGCCCCGGCGTAAAGGCCGTGGTGAAAGCGTAGGTCAGGAAGGAAAACCAGTTGAACATGGCCGTCTCCTTGTTTGAACTCCGGTTTTGCCCGGAACATGGTAAAAATCATTATATAGCAGGGGCGAAAGGCTGTCAAACCGCCCCCGCGTTTTCAAAAAGCAGGCAGCGGATTTTCCCTGTTTACGCCGGGGGAAATTTGCGGTACAATAAGAAAACTGAAAGAACCCGGATAGACAAAGGAGGTGGTGTTCCCGTGGTCCCGACGTTGATTCCCGGAGAGGTGCTGGCCATGAGCGGCCAGGCGGCGGACCGGCTGCTGAAGCTGGACAGCGGCGACGCCGCCCTGCTGTACATACATCTGTTGCGCCGGGGCAGTCCCGGGGGGCTGAACTGGCCGGAGCCCCGGCTCCGGGCGGCGTTGGAGGGGCTGAAAAGCCAGGGCCTGGCCCCGGCGGAGACCCCCATGCCCGACCCGGCGCCCCAGGAGGCGCCGCCCCCGGACTACGCGCTGGAGGATATCACCGCCGCTTTGACGGACCGCTCTTCCACCTTCCCGGCCCTGTGCGACGAGGTGGAGCGCCGGCTGGGCAAAAAGCTGTCCGCCAACGATTTGAAGACCCTGTACACCCTTTACGACCACCTGGCTCTCCCCGCCGAGGTCATCCTCATGCTGGTGGGCTGGTGTACCGAAGAGACGGAACGGAAATACGGTCCCGGCCGAAAGCCGTTCCTGTCCCAGATCCGGAAGGAGGGCTTTGCCTGGGCCCGCCGGGGCATCGATACCATGGAGCGGGCCGAGGCCCACATCCAGCGCCTGACCCGGCTGCGGAGCCGGGAGGGAGAGGTGCTCCGTCTGCTGGATATTCCCCTTCGCCCCCTGGTGGACCGGGAAAAGACCTACATCGCCGCCTGGGACGACATGGGCTTCGACGACGAGACCATCCGCATGGCTTACGAAAAGACTGTGCTGAAAAAGCAGTCTATGGACTGGGGCTATATGAACGGCATCCTCCGCCGCTGGCACGAAAAGGGGCTGCACACCGCCGCCGCCGTCCGGGCGGGGGACCGGGACCCCAGGCCGGTACAGGCGGGAGGCCAAACGGCCCGGCCCGTCCCCGCCCAGGAGGAGCAGCGGGCGCGGGAGGATATGGAACGGATGCGCCGCATGGTGGAGCGGATGAAACAGGAGGAGGGATAAACCGTGGCATACGATCCCAACGTGCTGCACCGGGCGGTGGAACGCCTGGAGGGAGAGCGCCGGGCCCGGTCGGACCGGGTGGAGCGGCTGCGGGCCGAGGCCTATGGGAAGGAGCCCCGGCTGGCCCGGCTGGACCGGGAGCTTCAGGGCACCATGTCCCAGCTGATGGCCGCCGCCCTGCGCCAGGGGGAGAGTCCTACCCAGGCCATCCAGACCATCCGGGTGCGCAACCTGGACTTACAGCGGGAGCGGGCGGTGTTGCTGGGGGGGATCGGCCTACCCGAGGACGCCCTGGACGACAAGCCCGCCTGTCCCATGTGCGGGGACACCGGCTGGCGGGGGGCGAAGATGTGCGCCTGTCTGCAAAAACTGTGTGCCCAGGAGCAGATCCGGGAGCTGTCCAAGCTGCTGAACCTGGGGGAGCAGTCCTTCGATACCTTCCGGCTGGACTATTACAGCCAGACTCCCTGGTCCGGACGGGGCGCGTCCCCCCGGGAGAATATGGAGCTGGTCTATGAGGTCTGCCTGAACTACGCCCAGAAGTTTGGGCGGTTCTATTTCAGAAACCTGTTTCTCTCTGGCCCGCCGGGGCTGGGCAAGACCTTCCTGTCCGCCTGCATCGCCCGCACCGTGTCGGAAAACGGATTTTCCGTGGTATACGACACGGCGGGCAACGTATTCGCCCAGTTCGAG
Source organism: Pseudoflavonifractor phocaeensis (assembly GCF_021531375.1). Taxonomy (GTDB): domain Bacteria; phylum Bacillota; class Clostridia; order Oscillospirales; family Oscillospiraceae; genus Lawsonibacter; species Lawsonibacter phocaeensis_B. Next base: position 16,778 of record NZ_JADYTU010000006.1, on the reverse strand, counting down.
GCCCGGAAGTTTCAGCGGGACGGCGACGACGGCCGGGAGGCTCGGGACGAGACCCGGCGGTATCTCAACTGCGATCTGCTGATCCTGGACGATCTGGGCAGCGAGCTGACCACCCAGCTCACCCAGTCCTCCCTGTACGAGCTGGTGAACACCCGCCTGGTGTCGGGACGGAACACGGTCATCTCCTCCAACTTGTCCATGGAGGAGGCGGCCCGCCGCTACTCGCCCCAGATCATGTCCCGGCTGGAGGGGGAATACCACGTCCTCCACTTCTTCGGAGACGACATTCGGCTGCTGAAAAAGAGACAGATGTAAGGATGACCGCCAAAGTGTTTGCGCTTTGGCGGTTGTCGTTTTTTAGAATGGAACAGAAGAACCTCGGTCATACTTCACGCGGCAGCGCCGCGTCCGGGCTTGACGGTCTCCCCCGCCGGCCGCGAAATTTTCAGAGAAAAGGGGCTTTCTCTGCCCGGGTAGATATGTTACAATGAAATCACAGACAGGTCCGCGCGGAAGCGGACCACAGCCAACTGCGGAGGAACTGCCCATGCCCTATGCCATTCTTGCGCTGGTCCTGGTGGCCCTGGACCAGCTGGTCAAATATTTGGTCCTGCAAAATATCCCCCTGGGGGGCCATGTGCCCTTTATCCCCTATCTCCTGGAGCTGACCTATGTGCAGAACACAGGGGCCGCCTTCTCCATCTTCTCCGAGCACACCTGGATGCTGGCCCTGGTGTCGCTGGTCATGTCCGTGGTGCTGGCCCTGGCCCTCTGGAAAAACTTTTTCCGCCATCCCCTGGGCAAGGTGACCCTGACCCTGCTGCTGGCGGGGGCCGTGGGCAACCTCATCGACCGGGTATTCCGGGGCTTTGTGGTGGATATGTTCAACGTGCTGTTTATGAACTTCGCCGTATTCAATGTGGCGGATATCTGCGTGGTGGTGGGCGGCATTGCCGCCGGCGTTTACTACCTGTTCCTGATGGACAAGCTGGAGCCCAAAGCGGAGGGAGAACCCCATGGAAACGCTGACGCTGACCGCTGACCGGGCGGGAGAGCGGGCGGACGCATTTCTGGCCCGGTCGGTCCCCGGCCTGACCCGGTCCGCCGCCCAGCGGCTGCTGGAAGAGGGGGCTGTGACGCTGGAGGGGCGCCCGGTGAAGAAGAACTACAAGACCGCCCCCGGCGACCAGCTGGAGGCGGTGCTGCCCGACCCGGAGCCGGTGGCCATCCTGCCCCAGGATATCCCGCTGGACGTGGTATATGAGGACGGGGACGTCATCGTGGTCAATAAGCCGGTGGGGCTGGTAGTCCACCCCGCCCCCGGCCATCCCGACGGGACCCTGGTCAACGCGTTGTTATATCACTGCGGAAATACACTGTCCGGAATCAATGGAGAACTGCGCCCCGGCATCGTCCACCGTATCGACCGGGATACCTCCGGCCTCATCATCGCCGCCAAGAACGACAGGGCCCACCTGGCTCTGGCCGCCCAGCTCCAGGACCACTCCCTGGCCCGGGTGTATGAGGCGGTGGCGGTGGGCAATCTGCGGGAGGACGCGGGCACCGTGGACGCCCCCATCGGCCGCCACCCGGTGGACCGGAAGAAAATGGCTATCGACCACCGAAACGGCCGCCCGGCGGTGACCCATTGGTCCGTCCTGGGCCGTTACCCCGGCTATACCCATGTGGAGTGCCGGCTGGAGACCGGCCGTACCCACCAGATCCGGGTCCATCTGGCCTCCATTGGCCACCCCCTGCTGGGAGACGTGGTCTACGGCAGCAAGAAGCCCTGGCCCGGCCTGGCCGGACAGTGCCTCCACGCCCGGAGGCTGCGGTTCGTCCACCCTACCACCGGAAAGCTGGTGGAATTGGAGTGCCCGCTGCCCGACTGGTTTGAAAAAGTACTGAAACAGATCGACAAATAAAAAACGGGGCCTCCCCACCGGCGGAGGCCCCATTTTTTGCCCAAAAGGCCGGGGCAAATATGATTTGCTTGAGAAATCTCACCCCATCTGTTAGGATGGAGGCAGAAAAGGAGGGGATTCCATGAACGACATTGCCGTCAACATTAAGAACCTGCGGAAGGAGAAGGGCCTGTCCCAGGAGCAGTTTGCCCAGGCCCTCTATGTGACCCGGCAGACGGTCTCCGCCTGGGGAGCGGGGGCTGTCCCGTCCCGGACTGGAGACGCTGGAGCAGATCGCCCGGACGCTGGAGGTGGAGCCGGAGCGGCTGTTCTATGGCGAGGAAGAGGAGAAGAAGCCCCGGTACCGCCGGGTGTCCTTTTGGCCGGTGCTGGGGGTGGTGCCCGGGTGGTATTTCGGGATCATTTTGCTCGGCATGACCCTTGGAAGGTTCCTTGGCGACGGCGACGACGGGATCCTGATCTTAGGTCAGCTCATGCTGGGGATGCTGATCGTATCCTGCACCTGCCTGATTCTGGACGAGATCCGCAACCGGGACTACTATGAAAAGGCCGAGGCAGAGGAAGAAGAGAAGAAATAAACGGGGGCGCGGCTTGGCCGCGCCCATTTTCTTTACACAAAAAATGGAGCAAGCGATATTACGCTTGCTCCGATGTGGTTGCGGGGACAGGATTTGAACCTGCGACCTCCGGGTTATGAGCCCGACGAGCTACCAACTGCTCTACCCCGCGATATTGGTGCCGGAGACCGGGATCGAACCGGCACGGGATCACTCCCACGGGATTTTAAGTCCCGGGCGTCTGCCAATTCCGCCACTCCGGCATGGGTGGCTTCCGGTCTCGTTTGAATGCTAAAATAGCTTATCACAGTTTTGCTATTATGTCAAGCGAAAAAAACGTCTATTTTTCCCGAATCTTTTTTTACAATGGATGTACGAAATCCGGCACATATCTTGGCTCGTCCGGCATATATTGATATGTAAATCGGCTTTAACCGGCCAGACCTAATTTTCACAGGAGGAACCCCTATGGACGAACTGAATACCACGATTTTGAACCTGCCGCGCCGGCCCGATCCCCGGGATGACGTGGACGATCTGATTTTTCGGGAGGAGAGTTGGCTGGCCAGTGACCGCTAATGGGCCGTCTCCTATGCAGGGGACGGCCTTTTTGTCCCTTTTTTGAGAGAAAGCCAGGTTTTCCTTTACTTTTCTTTCCGGGTCATATATAATAATTGGGCCTAAAATATATGTTTCCCCGGTGGTTCCGGGAGTTTACAGGAAAGAGTGAGGACCCTATGCTCCAATTCGACGAGTATAAAGTCAAACTGAACAATCTGGCCCCCACCCTGGAGGAGCTGGCCCGGGCCCTGGATCTGGAAGGGGCGGAGCGGGAGCTGGATATGCTCCAGGCGGAGTCCGCCGCGGACGGCTTCTGGGACAATCTGGCCAAGGCCCAGAAGGTGCAGCAGCGCATCAAGAACCTCCAGGACAAGGTGGACAGCCAAAATAAGCGGAAGGGCCAGTGGGACGACCTGATGGCCCTGTGCGAGATGGGCAACGAGTTTGAGGACGAGTCCCTGATCCCCGAGCTGGAGGAGGGCTACGCCAAGCTGGAGGCCGATATGGAGACCGCCCGGCTCCAGACCCTGCTCACCGGCGAGTACGACGCCTCCAACGTGATCCTGACCATCCACCCCGGCGCCGGCGGCACCGAGGCCCAGGACTGGGCCCAGATGCTCTACCGGATGTACACCCGGTGGACCGAGCGCCACGGCTTTACCTACCAGATCATGGACTATCAGGAGGGCGACGAGGCGGGCATCAAGTCGGCCACCATTATGATCGAGGGAGAGAACGCCTACGGTTACCTGCGCGGAGAGCACGGCGTCCACCGCCTGGTCCGGGTGTCCCCCTTCGACGCCAACGCCCGGCGGCAGACCTCCTTCGCCTCCGTCGAGGTGATGCCCGACCTGCCCGAGGACGTGGAGATCGAGATCCGTCCCGAGGACATCGAGATGCAGGTCTACCGCGCCAGCGGCGCCGGCGGCCAGCACGTCAACAAGACCTCCTCCGCCGTCCGTCTGATCCATAAGCCCACCGGCGTGGTGGTGGCCAGCCAGCAGGAGCGCTCCCAGTTCCAGAATAAGGACAACTGTATGAAGATGCTCCGGGCCAAGCTGGTGGAGCTGCAGATGCAGGAGAAGGCGGAGAAGATCTCCGACCTGAAGGGCGTCCAGCTGAAGATCGAGTGGGGCAGCCAGATCCGTTCCTACGTCTTCATGCCCTACCAGATGGTAAAGGATAACCGCACTGCCTTCGAGACCAGCAACATAGGCTCTGTGATGGACGGCGACCTGGACGGCTTCATCAATGCCTACCTGACCTGCGAGGCCACGGGCAACTGGGCCACTAAGTAATTTATGTGAAAAGTGAACGACTTCATCAAAAAAGGACGCCGAACGGCGTCCTTTTTTGCGTCTTTATGAGCTTCAGAGCCCCAGAATCCGGGTGGCGATGGCAAAGTAGACGAGCAGGGAGAGGGCGTCCACCACGGTGGTGATGAAGGGGGAGGCCATCACGGCGGGGTCAAAGCCCAGCTTCTTGGCCAGCATGGGCAGGGTGCATCCCACCAGCTTGGCGATGACGATGGTGACCAGGATCGTCATGGCGACCACCAAAGCCACCATCAGGCCCTTGCGGTCGATCACGATCACTTTGATAAACACGACGACGGCAAGGGTCATGGCGCACAGCAGTGCCACCCGAAGCTCTTTCCAGATGACCCGGAACAGGTCGGAAAACTCGATGTCGCCCAAAGACATGGCACGGATCACCGTTACAGAGGCCTGGCCGCCGGAATTGCCGCCGGTGTCCATCAGCATGGGGATGAACAGGGTGAGAGCCGCGTTGGCGGCCAGCGCTTCCTCAAAAAATCCCAGGATGGTCCCGGTAAATGTGGCCGAGATCATCAGCAGCAGCAGCCAGGGGATCCGGTGCTTCCAGGTCTCCACCACGCCGGTCTGGAAATAGGGCTTGTCGGTGGGCAGGATGGCGGCCATCTTTTCGATATCCTCGGTGGCCTCCTCCTCGATAACGTCCATGGCGTCGTCGAAGGTCACGATGCCCACCAGCCGGTCGTCGTTGTCCACCACGGGGATGGCGGACAGGTCGTACTTGGAGAACATCTGAGCCACGTCCTCCTTGTCCTCGTGGGTCTTGACGGACAGGACGTTGGACTCCATGATGTCGCCGATGCGGGTCTCGTAGGGGGACAGGAGCATGGTCTTGACGGTGACTACGCCCAGCAGCACCCGGTTTTTGGTGACGTAGCAGGTGTACACCGTCTCCTTGTCCAGGCCCACTTTTCGGATGCGGGCAAAGGACTCCTCCACCGTGGCGTCGGGGTGGAGGTAGACGAACTCCGTGGTCATGATGGAGCCGGCGGAGTCCTTGGGATAATTGAGCAGCTGGTTGATCTGGTTGCGGGTGGAGGCGTCGGTGTTGCGCAGGATACGGGACACCACGTTGGCGGGCATGTCTTCGATGATATCCACGGTATCGTCCAGGTACAGCTCATCCAGCACCTCACGCAGCTCCTTATCGCTGAGAGCGCCGATCAGCTTTTCCTGGTCCTCGCTGTCCTCCAGGTAGGTAAAGACTTCCGCTGCCATGTCCTTGGGCAGCAGGCGGAAGACAACGGCCTGCTGCTCCGGTTCCAATTCGTCCAGGAACTCGGCCACATCGACCTCGTTCATTTCGGACAGCAGGTCCTTCAAACGGCGGAATTGCTTCCGGGCCACCAGCTCCAAAAGCTGGTCCAAATCGTAGTTTTCGTGCATTGTGACTTCTCCCCTTTCTGTCTTGCTCTGGCTGGAAAGTGGGGCACAAAAAGCCACAGGCGCAAAAGGTATTTTGAAGACGACAAAGAAGAGCAAACTGGACAAAGTTTGCCGACTTCAAAATACTTCTTGCCAGCCTGTGGCCGCGCACAAACGGGGATCGGAGAGGAAGGCGCAAAGCGCCTTGGGCTCTTGTCAGCTCCGGCAGCAGGAGGGAGACCCGGCGAGAGGCCGGTCCGGACCTGCTGCCCATCGTCTGTGGCAGCAAAGCTCAGTGTCCCGGTGACGACTTCGACCGTCCACGCTGGATCCCACTTCCTTTCATAGGTGGTTTAGGCGGCATCCTGGGATGCCGCTGAAATTATATCATTTTATCTACTGGTTTTGCAAGCCGCGCCGAAAGTTTTTCAGCGGGGCGAGGCGCCCTCCAGGGTAAGCAGGGCCCGCTTCAGCTCCAGCCCCCCGGCGTAGCCGGTGAGGGAGCCGTCCGCACCCACCACCCGGTGGCAGGGGATGAGGATGGGGATAGGATTGCGGTTGTTGGCCATCCCCACCGCCCGGAAGCCCCGGGGACAGTCCACCGCCAGCGCGATATCCCGGTAGGACCGGGTCTGTCCGTAAGGGATGGCCCGGAGGGCGTTCCAAACTTTCTTCTGGAAGGGGGTCCCTTTGGGAGACAGGGGCAGTTCAAAGTATTCCCGGTTTCCCGCCAGATAGTCCAGCAGCTGCCGCCGCCCCTCCTCCAGCAGCGGAGTGGGGCGGGACATGAGCCGGGGAGTGGGGACGCCCGGCAGATAGAGCCGGGTGACGGCCTCCTCCTCCTCCCCCAGGCCCATTTGGCCCAGGGGGGTATCAAAGAGATAGAATTCCATCGTGTTACACCACCGTTACCGTGGCAGAAGCGCCCGCGATATTAATATAAGTATGGCCAATCCCCAGCTCAATGGGGCTGGAGCCGTCGGGGGTCGTGAAGGTCATAGGGGACTTGTTGTCCTTTTTGGCCCAACGGATGGGCTGCTGGACCCCGTCGCAGAGGAACAGGCCCTCTCCGGTCCCTGTGGTGCGGACGGTGAGACGGCCCTTGTCGTCCCCCTTGATGTTAGCCACGTCGGTGTACAGCACCAGTACGTTTTTCACTGCCACCTGCTCTCCGGTGTTGCCATCCACATAGGGGGCCCCATACTCCTCTACCTTGTACAGGCCGGTGTCACTGTCATAGGTGAACACGCCGGTCTTGTAGCTGGAAAATTTCACCGAAAGCGTGTTGGCGGCTTCTCCCACGGCCTTTTCCTCCGGCTGCATGAAATGCAGCGGGTCCGCATAGCCCTCCCGGTGGGTCAGGGTGACCCGTTTATAGGTGGGCAGCAGCTCCAGGATCTTGTCCCCGGAGGTGAGGACGGAGTGCTCCAGTCCGGCGTTCTTCCGCCGGGCCTGGTCCCGCCAGAACAGGGTGCCCTCGTAGGGGCCGTTGACGCAGTCCAGGGCGGTGATGCCCCAATTCTGGATGGCGTCATAGGCCTGGGGGCTGCCGCCGGCGTGGAGGTAGATGGCGTCGTGGCCGTAGGCCAGGGAGACGTAGTAGTCCCGGGCGGAGCGGACGGTGCCGATCTCGCCCACGCCCTCCACGCTCTGGAACACTCCCATCATCCGGGTGATGCCCCCCTCGGCGGGCAGCTCATAGATGATATCCGCCTGGGACACCCCCAGCTGGGGCATGGCCTTTTTGTGGTTGTTCAGCATAATGGCGATGGGGCGGTTTTGGCCGATGTCGGTCTCGCAGCCCTCGCCGGTGAGGGGGTTGACATAGGGAAGGGCGGGTTCCGGCTCCGGTTCCGGCTCCGGTTCCGGCTCGGGCTCCACCGGGGCGATGACTGACACGTTGGGTTCGTCGGGCATGGAGCTGTCGGCGCTGGAGGAGGCCGCTCCTTCCGGTTTTCCGCAGGAGTACAGCGGCAGGACCAGGAGCACGGCGAGCAGCAGAGAAAGCAGACGGTTGACCTTCATGGCGGACCCTCCCAATTCCATATTCTTACTGCTATCATACCGTTTTCGACCTGATTCTGTCAACCGAAAGGGACAAATCTCCCGGGTGAAATGGGACCGGGCGCTCCGTTGAAGGGCGGACCGGATGGCAGCGCGGGGACGAAGGGGAAAAAGAGTTGTAAAAAAAGAGGTTTTTTAAAAAAATCGGAAGGAAAATTCCATTTTTTGTGAAAGTTGCTCTTGTACCATAAGGGAGAAGATGCTAAAATATACGGCAGCAGCCCCATGGGTACCTTTCAACTATCTGAAACGGACTATCTATTTAATTTAAGGTGTAAGGAGACGTATGGATATGGCGCTGAAAAATTTCGAACCGATCGTGGAGCGGGCCAAACAGGTTTCTAAGCCCAAACGGGTGGTGATCGCCGGGGCGGACGCGGAAAATATCCTGCTGGGCGCGTTCGAGGCTCAGGACGCGGGCTTTGTCACCCCGGTTCTGGTAGGGGAGGAGAGCAAGGTGGTCCCCATGCTGGAGCGGCTGGGTCTGAAGGACAAGCCTTACCGCCTGGCGGCCACCCAGCCCGGGGAGAACGTGGCCCAGACGGCAGTGGATTTGGTCAAACAGGGGGAAGGGGACATGCTCATGCGCGGCAATACCCAGACCCGGGAATTTCTGCTGCCCCTGCTGGTGCCGGAGAACGGCCTGCGTACCGACAAGCTGCTGACCCACATTGACCTGGTCTGCATGCCCGAGTACCCCAAGGTCATCGCCATCGGAGACGTGACCGTGACCATCGAGCCTAACCTCCAGCAGAAGAAGTTGATCATCGGCAACATGGTGGAGACCCTGAAGGCAGTGGGGTATGAAAAGCCCAACATCGCCCTGCTGTCCATGGTGGAGAAGGTGGCGTTCCATATGAAGGACACCGTCGAGGCCCAGGAGCTGGTGCGGGAGCACGAGCACCGGCCCATTGCCGACTGCAATCTGGTGGGTCCCATTGCTTACGACCTGATCCTGTCCAAGGAAGCCGCCCGGCTGAAGGGCTATGACTGCCCCCTGTGCGGCGAGTTTGACGGCATTATCGTCCCCAGCCTGCTGGCGGGCAACCTGATCGTCAAATGCTGGCAGATGCACGCCCACGCCAAGACCTGCGGCGTGGTCATCGGCGCCAAGGTGCCGGTGGCCCTTACCTCCCGCAGCGACGATAAGGAAGTGGCGTTCCACTCCCTGGCCTTCTGCACGGCCCTCTCGGCGAAAGACTGAATCAAAATTTGACCAAACCCGGCGCCTGACTTTCAGGCGCCGGGTATATTTTATCCCGAAATGAAAGAGAACGCAAAAAAAGATGTAAAACGCGTCAAAAAACATTTGCAAATTTTGAGACCTTGGTGTATAAAATAACCAAGAGAGAATTACACCCGAAAAATACATGCAGGAAAGGACTTCGGAAGTTGTAATTTCGGATGTTTTGATATCTCTCAAAAATCTACATGACAGAAACAGGAAGGTACAGCTATGGACAGATTGAAGGACAAAGTCGTGATCGTCACCGGGTCCACCAGCGGCATCGGTATCGGGATCGCGAAGCTCTGCGCCGCGGAGGCTGCCCAGGTGGTCATTACCGGCCGCAACGTGGAGAGAGGACAGAAGGTAGTCAATGAGATCGAGGCCGCCGGCGGCAAGGCGTGGTTCCACGCTTTTGACCTGACCAGCACCGAATCCATGCACGCGCTGATCGCCGACACCGCCGAGAAATTCGGCCACATCGACGCCCTGGTCAACAACGCCGCGGGCATGGGCCTGAAGGACGGCCGGGTGGACGAACTGACCCTGGAGGAGTTCAACGCCGTGGTCACCACCGATCTGGGCGGTACCTTCAACATGATCAAGGAAGTGCTCCCTTACCTGCTCAAAAATGAGAAGGGCGGCAGCATCGTGAATATCGGCTCCATGGCCAGCGCTGGCGGCGACCTGGGGACTATCGCCTACGCCTGCGCCAAGTCCGGCGTGGATAAGCTGACGGAGTATGTGGCCTGCATGTACGGCCCGAAGAACATTCGCTGCAACTGTGTCCGTCCCGGCCTGATCGTGACGCCGCAGAATGAGGGCCGCATCCCCGACGCCCTCAAGACCATCTTCCTATCCAATATCCTGGGCACCCGCTACGGCGCTCCTGAGGATATCGGTCATCTCTGCGTCTACTTGGTCAGCGATGAGTCTGACTATATGAACGGACAGGTGCTCACCTGTGACGGCGGCCTGAATTCCCACACGCCCACCGTTGCCCAGTTCCGCACCATGGCCGGTCGCACATGGTGATATCCGTGGGCCGGAGAGATCCCAGAGACCCCGGATCGGGGAACTGAATTCAACCTATCAAGACCCGGCGCCGCAGGTCTGCGGCGCCGGGTTCTTTTTTGTAAAAATGAAGGAAAACGATGACTGACATTGCAAACGGTGTTGACAAAGATGCGGGAATATGGTAGGTTCATACATATGTGAAATAAAACGGGTAAATAAAATTCATCAGGTCTCCAAAGACCGTGAAAGGGGTCTTGTCCATACAGCCCAAAAACAGAACATGCAGGCCTGCCTGACGGAGACGGTGGAGCAGCTTGTTTTCCCAGCGCGGACAGAGCAGACACATAAACCGCGGCCCCGGATGGGAAGAAAGAGAGGCCGTGGGGATAAGCCCGGACCGGTCCAAAACCGGAGCCCGGGTGGAACATAACCAGCGAGACTCAAACTGAGACAGCCAAAAGGGCTGTGATTTTGGAAGAGTTCCGGTTCGGAACGGCGCTGCCGGGGCCCGCGGCTATGGGCGGAGCGGCGGCGGGACGCCGGACCGGGATTTTGGATGAGGAGGAACATAAATGAGCCGATTATCCATTGAGACACCGGGGCGGGCACAAACCGTCCTGGGAGGACTCCATCGGGATATGGAGCGGCGGATCAGCGCCAGCTCCCCCGGTCTGTGCCCGGTGGACATGTCTCTGAACTATCTGCGGCTGTGCCACGCCCAGACCTGCGGCAAATGCGTGCCCTGCCGGGTGGGACTGAGCCAGCTGGAGGTCCTGATCGAGCGGGTGCTGGACCGCACCGCCACCTTGGAGACCATTGACCTGATCGAGAGCACCGCCCAGGTCATCGCCGATTCGGCGGACTGCGCCATCGGCTATGAGGCGGCCCATATGGTGCTCAAGGGCGTCCGCGGCTTCCGGGAGGACTATGAGGAGCATGTTCTCCACGGCCGCTGTATCTGCGGCCTGAGCCACCCGGTGCCCTGCGTCTCTGTCTGCCCCGCCCATGTGGACGTGCCCGGCTATGTGGCTCTGGTGCGGGAGGGCCGGTACGATGACGCGGTGAAGCTGATCCGGAAAGACAACCCCTTCCCCTCCGCCTGCGCCTATGTGTGCGAGCACCCCTGCGAGGCCCATTGCCGCCGCCGGATGGTGGACGACGCCGTCAATATCTGCGGCCTGAAGCGGTTCGCCGTGGACCACGCTCAGACGGTGAAGGCGCCCCCCTGCGCCGAGTCCACCGGGAAGACGGTGGCCGTCATCGGTGGCGGCCCCGGCGGTCTGACGGCGGCCTATTACCTGTCCCTCATGGGACATGAGGTGACGGTGTACGAGCAGCGGCCCAAGCTGGGCGGCATGCTGCGGTACGGCATCCCCGACTACCGGCTGCCCCAGGACATCCTGGACCGGGACATCGAGTACATCCTGTCCGTCGGCATCAAGGTCCACACCGGGGTGTCCATCGGAAAGGACTTGGCAATGGAGGACATCCAGAAGAGCTATGACGCGGTGTATATCGCCATCGGCGCCCACAACGACAAGAAGCTGGGCCTGGAGGGCGAGGACTCCGCCAATGTCATCAGCGCCGTGGCCCTGCTCCGGGGCATCGGCGAGGGGAACGTCCCCGACTTCACCGGCAAAAAGGTCTGCGTGGTGGGCGGCGGCAACGTGTCCATGGACGCCACCCGCACGGCCAAGCGTCTGGGCGCCGAGAGCGTCACCTGTGTCTACCGCCGACGGGTGGAGGATATGACCGCCCTGCCCGAAGAGATCGAGGAAGCCATGGCCGAGGGCTGCCAGATCCTGCCCCTTCAGGCTCCCGCCCGCATCGAGGCGGACGAGGAGGGCAAGGTAGCCGCCCTGTGGACCCGGCCCCAGGTCATCGGTCCCTACGGAAAGGACGGCCGGCCTAAGCCCAATAATGCCGACGCCAGGGAGTTCCGCATCCCCTGTGACTATGTGATCGTGGCCATCGGCCAGGCCATCGTGGCCCAGCCCTTTGAGGCCATCGGTGTGACTACCAACCGGGGCGCTATCCAGGCGGACCTGACCAGCTCCGTCCCCGGCGTGGGCAACGTCTTTGCCGGCGGCGACGCGGTGTCCGGCCCGGCCACGGTGATCCGCGCGGTAGCCGGCGGCAAGGTGGCCGCCGCCAATATCGACGCCTATCTGGGCTTCGACCATAAGATCAGCTGCGACGTGGAGGTCCCGCCCGCCCACTTCACCAACACGCCTCCCTGCGGCCGCGTGAATCTGAAGAGCAACTGCACCCCCGATTGCAAGGGCAATTTCTCACTGGTCGTGGACGGCATGAGCCTGGAGGAGGCCCAGCAGGAGTCCAGCCGCTGCCTGCGGTGCGACCACTTCGGCTATGGAAGCTTTAAGGGAGGGAGGAACACGGAATGGTAACCTTGACCATCGACGGCCAGAAGATCCAGGTGCCCGAGGGGACTACCATCCTGGAGGCGGCCAAGGCCGTCAACATTCGGATCCCCCACCTGTGCTATTTGAAGGGAATCAACGAGATCGCCGCCTGCCGCGTGTGCTGCGTGGAGGTGGAGGGTGAGCGGGCCATGGTCACCGCCTGCAACAGCCCGGTGATGGAGGGCATGGTGGTCCACACCAATTCTCCCCGTGCCCGGACCACCCGCCGGACCAACGTAGAGCTGATCCTGTCCCAGCACGACTGCAAGTGCGCCACCTGTGTGCGTAGCGGGAACTGCCAGCTCCAGACCATTGCCAACGACCTGGGTATCCTGGAACTGCCCTACGAGACCCAGCTGCCCCGGGGGCTGCGGGGAGCCTGGACCACCACCTTCCCCCTGTACCACGACTATAACAAGTGCATCAAGTGTATGCGCTGCGTCCAGGTCTGCGACAAGATCCAGTCCCTGAGCATCTGGGACCTGGCCGGAACCGGCAGCCGGACCACCATCGACGTGTCCAACAACCGGGTCATCAAGGACTCCGACTGCGCCCTGTGCGGCCAGTGCATTACCCACTGCCCCGTGGGCGGCCTGCGGGAGCGGGACGACACCGGCCGGGCCTTCGCCGCGCTGGCGGACCCGGACAAGATCACCGTGGTCCAGGTGGCCCCCGCCGTCCGTACCGCATGGGGCGAGGCATTCGGTCTGAAGCGGGAGGAGGCCACCATGGAGCGGATGGCCGGAACCCTGCGACGGCTGGGCTTTGACTACATCTTTGACACCAATTTCAGCGCCGACCTGACCATTATGGAGGAGGGCAACGAGTTCATCCACCGCCTGAAGTCCGGCGGCCTGACCCGCTGGCCCATGTTCACCAGCTGCTGTCCCAGCTGGGTGCGCTTCCTGAAGGGCCAGTACCCCGAGCTGACCAACCAGCTGTCCACCGCCAAGTCCCCCCAGCAGATGTTCGGCAGCGTGGCCAAGAGCTGGCTGGCCAAGAAGCTGGGCGTGGAGCCGGAGAAGATCTTCTGCGTGTCCATCATGCCCTGCGTAGCCAAGAAGGCGGAGTGCGACCTGCCCACCATGCGTACCGAGCACGGACCCGATGTGGACATGGTCCTTACCACCCGTGAGTTCGTACGGATGATCCGGGCCGACAAGCTGGACCCCGCCTGCATCCCTGAGGAGCCCCTGGATGATCCCATGGGGACCCACACCGGCGCCGGCGTCATCTTCGGCGCCACCGGCGGCGTCATGGAGGCGGCCCTGCGCACCGCCGCCTATGTCCTCACCGGCGAGAACCCCGATCCCGAGGCCTTTGCCGAGGTCCGTACCGGGCCCGGCCTGCGGGAAGCCACCTATGAGGTGGCCGGCATCCCCGTGCGCTGCGCCGTGGTCAGCGGTCTGGGTAACGCCCGGAAGCTGGTGGAGCAGCTGAAGGCGGGGAAGGTCCACTATGACTTCGTGGAGGTCATGGCCTGCCCCGGCGGCTGCGTGGGCGGCGGCGGCCAGCCCATCGACATTGAGGACCGGGAGCTGTATGGCGTTCGCGGCGGACGGCTGTATGATCTGGATAAGGCCAATACCATGCGCTTCTCCCATGAGAATCCCCAGGTCCAGGCCCTGTACAAGGAGTTCCTGGGCGCGCCCCTCAGCGAGAAGGCGGAGGAGCTGCTCCACACCAATCACAAGGGCTGGAACATGCCCAACCAGGAGTAAATTTCCGCGTTCTGTATATTATGAAAAAACCTCCGCGGTCCTGTGGGACCGCGGAGGTTTTTTATGGTGATTTTGTTACTCGGCGGAGATCATATAGTAGTAGACAGGCTGTCCGCCGGGCAGCAGGCTGACCTCGGCGTTGGGGCAGGCGGCGGCGAAGATGGCCTCTGCCTTCTGGGCCTGCTCTTCGGTGACGTCCTCGCCGTAGAACAGGGAGATGAACTCCGCGTCCTGGTGGCTCTGGGCGTGGGCCAGACGGTCCAGCAGAGCCTCCAGATCCTGGTCGGTGCCGAAGAGCTGGTGCTCCTCCAAAGCCAGATAGTCGCCCTGCTTGATGGCGAAGCCGCCGAAGTCGGAGTCCCGGGCGGCATAGGTGATCTCGCTGGTGCGGACCCGGCTGAAGGCCTCGGTCATGGCGGAGGTGTTGTCCTCCTCACTGGCGTCGGGGTCGGCGGCCAGCATGGCGGAGATGCCCTGGGGCACCGTCTTGGTCTGGAGGACCACCACCTTCTTGTCCTCGCACAGGGGGACACACTGCTGGGCGGCCATGATGATGTTCTTATTGTTGGGCAGGACATAGACGATCTCCGCCGGGGTGGCGTCGATCTCCTTTAAAATGTCCTCGGTGGAGGGGTTCATGGTCTGACCGCCGCCCACCAGCCCGTCCACGCCCAGGTCGCGGAACACGGCCTCCAGTCCTTCGCCGGCGCAGACGGCCACATAGCCGAATTTCTTCTCGGGAGCGGCCTTCACCGGAGCGGAGGGGGTCCCGGCTTCCAACTCGGCCTCCACCGCCTCCAGATCGTCGGTGCTCTGGGCCTTGCGGCCGGCGGCCAGATCGTCCCGCTGGGTACGCATGTTCTCGATCTTGGCCAGCTCCAGAGTGCCGTACTTCTGGGACTCGTTGAGGGCGTCGCCGGGGGTGTTGGTATGGACATGGACTTTGAAGGCCTCGTCGTCCTCGCCGATGACCAGACTGTCGCCGATGCTGTTCAGATAGGCGCGGAAGGGGTCCAGATTCACCTCGGGGGCGTTTTTCCGCACGATGAACACCGTGTCAAAGGCAAAGGTGATCTCCTCGTCCGCCATTTCGCTGAACTCGGCTTTTTCCTTGGCCTGCTCGGTCTCCTCGCCGCTCTCGGGCATGGGTTCTCCCCGCAGCTCGTCCAGCATGCCCTGGAGGATGACTAGAAAGCCCTTGCCGCCGGCGTCCACCACGCCAGCCTTTTTCAGCACCGGGTTCTGGTTGATGGTGTTGGCCAGGGCAGTCTGACCCTCCTGAATGGCGGCCTCCAGTACGGCCTCCAGATTGTCGTCCTCGCGGGCGGCTCCGGCGGCCCGGGCGGCGGCCAGACGGGAGACGGTGAGGATGGTGCCCTCGGCGGGCTTCATGACCGCCTTATAGGCGGCGGCCACGCCGAAGTCCAGAGCGATGGCCAGATCCCGGCCGTCCATGCTCTCCTTCTCCTTGATGGCCTTGGCAAAGCCCCGGAACAGCAGGGAGAGAATGACGCCGGAGTTGCCACGGGCCCCCCGCAGCAGAGCGGAGGCGGTGCCCTGGGCGGCCTGTCCCACGGTGTCGTAGCGCTTCTTTTTCATTTCGGCGGCGGCAGCCCCAATGGTCAGGGACATGTTGGTGCCGGTGTCGCCGTCGGGAACGGGGAATACGTTCAGATCGTTGATGGGCTGTTTCTGCGCGTTGATGGAGGCGGCGCCGTGAATGACCATTCGCTGAAAAGCCGCCGCGTCGATGTTTCGTACCATAATCGGCAAATTCCTTTCTACGAGTGGTTAAAACCGCATGGAATCCACGCACACATCCACAGAGGCCACCTCGACCCCGGTGGTCTTGCTGACCACATAGCGGACCTCGCTCATGATGGACCGGCAAACGGCCATGAGGTTGACCCCGTTCTCCACGATGATGTGCAGTTCAATGGAGACGGTGCCGTCCTCATTGTAATATACCTTGACGCCCTTGGCCATGGACTCCCGCTTCAGGAGATGGACCAGTCCGTCGGTCTTGGAGCGGACCGCCATGCCCTTGACGCCGTAGCAGTTGGTGGCCGCGCTGCCGGTGACGGCGGTAAACACCTCGCTGCTGATGCAGATCTCACCCAGATCGTTTTGCAGTTTCATGGGTCTGTACCTTCCTTTCGCTGAGGATGGGGAACAATATATCAATACATGCTATATTGTATTCGATTTTGCCCCAAATTACAAGACCCAATTGCCGCGCCTCCCTCCGACCAAAGCCGCGCTCCTTCGCCTGCCCTGTTTCGACGGACCTTTTCCAAAAACTGGAATATAATGGCAGAGACGCAAACAGGACAGGCACTCAGGGGCCGGACACACAGGAGGAGACGGGCGATGACAGCCAGAGAACAACTCAAGCGCAAGCTGCTCCAGCTGCGGCAGCAATCCAGCCGGACGGGACAGATCCGCCTGTCCGCCGCGGCGGTGACTCTTGGGGCGGAAACGGCCATCCATTTCCTGCTGGCGGCCGTGCTGTCCGGGGTGGTGCTGCTGGAGGACTGCGCGCCCTTTGGGGTGGCGCTGGTGGGGGCGGCCGGCTCCGGGCTGTGC
>NZ_JADYTU010000066.1 GCF_021531375.1 Pseudoflavonifractor phocaeensis | reverse complement strand
CTTATCCCCCGTAAAATCTTCTCCATTTTGCGAAGCAAAAGGCGGTGTGAGCGCTCACATATTTTGCGAGCTGAGATTAACGCAAGGCCGCCTACTCTACCGTAATGGGGTCCGGGGAGAGGCGGCACAAAAGCGCAGAAAAAATTCCCCCCGCCGGAAATTTTTTGCGCTTTCCCTGCCGCCGTCCCCGGCGGCGTTTTGGTTCCTTTGCCGCCGCGGGCAAA
>NZ_JADYTU010000065.1 GCF_021531375.1 Pseudoflavonifractor phocaeensis | reverse complement strand
CAACTGATGGCAATCCTCTTGGCCATGACTGGAAGGATGCCGACTGCGATACCCCCAAGACCTGTGAACGCTGTGGCGCAACTGATGGCAATCCTCTTGGCCATGACTGGAAGGATGCCGACTGTGGTACTCCCAAGACCTGTGATCGCTGCGGTGCAACTGATGGTAATCCTCTGGGTCACAACTGGGTAGCCGCAGACTGCGATACCCCCAAGACCTGTGAACGCT
>NZ_JADYTU010000064.1 GCF_021531375.1 Pseudoflavonifractor phocaeensis | reverse complement strand
GGCCAGGGATTCCACGGGGCCCCGCCGCAGGTGGGGCGGCCGGCAGGCCGTAAATTCGAAGACGCGAAGCGGCAGAGAATTTCCGCAAGGGCGGATTCATTCCGCCCGAGGATTGAAAAAAACGGGTACCCGCAAAATCAAAGATTTTGTGGGAGATCCCTGGCCCGCATCAAGTCCATGTCCGAGGAAAACGGAGTGGAATTTGTAGATTAAGCTAGAGAATTTTCCACAGCTGGCCAGG
>NZ_JADYTU010000063.1 GCF_021531375.1 Pseudoflavonifractor phocaeensis | reverse complement strand
CTTCGGCCCCGGTCCCCGTGGGGAGCCATCAATCAGATATTTTGATACTGTTCGGCGCGGGTAAAAGACAGGATACCTCTCTCATCCCCGCCCGCTGCCGCTCTGCGCCAGCGAAATTGGTGCCTGCTTCTCCCGACTAAAAGCGCGCCTCTGGGTTAACAATCGCGGGGTGCTTCGCCCATACCTGCCAGCCTTCTCGTTTATGCCAGACTACTTCAAGAACGGGGCACACTCGGGCGGCCCGGCAGGCCAGGTGGGTAAGAGACA
>NZ_JADYTU010000062.1 GCF_021531375.1 Pseudoflavonifractor phocaeensis | reverse complement strand
CACACCGCCTTTTGCTTCGCAAAATGGAGAAGATTTTACGGGGGATAAGCAATACAGCCCGCCTCGATGGCGGCAAAAGCTGACGGCAGCTGCCTCTTACCCACCCGGCCCGCCGGGGCCGCCCGATGGTACCTCGGCTCAGCAGAGGCTTAGTGCAGAACGGCAGGTTTTCAGTCCTCGCGGGAGGCACCCCGCGATTGTTAACTCAGAGGCGCGATTTCATCCAGTAGGAGCAGGTACCAATTTCACTGTTGCAGAGCGGCAGCGGGCGGGGATGGGATGAGTATCCTGTCCTTTGCCCGCGCCGAATAGTATCAAAATATCTGATTGATGGCTCCCCATGGGGACCGGGGCCGAAGCCCCGGAGATTTT
>NZ_JADYTU010000061.1 GCF_021531375.1 Pseudoflavonifractor phocaeensis | reverse complement strand
CCATATTGTGAACCGTGCGTAGGGGGCGGCGTCCCCGACGCCCCATAATACATCCATAAACTAAAATTTACCCGGCATGAAATCCCTATATTTCCGTCATCCTATGAACAGAAATGGAGGGATACGATTTCGTGGTCTGGTTCTGGAATTTTGTAGTCTACAGTTTCCTCGGCTTTTTGCTGGAGGTAACCTTCGCCCGCATGACCGGTGGGCGTCCCGACCGGAAGTGTTTGCTGGTCCTTCCCCTGTGTCCGGTGTACGGCTTGGGAGCCTGCGCCATCCTGCTGCTGCCCTCCTGGGTGGCCTCCGTGCCTCTTCTGCTGTTCCTGGGGGGCGCCTTAGCCGCCACGGCAGCGGAGTACCTGATGGCTCTCTTTTACGAGGAGGTGCTGGGGGTGTCCTTTTGGGATTATCGGGAGCTGCCCGGCAATATCCAGGGACGGGTATGCCTGCCCTTCTCTTTGGCCTGGGGGCTACTGTCTCTGCCCCTGGTCTACTGGGTACACCCCGCCCTGCTCCCCCTTCTGCAGG
>NZ_JADYTU010000060.1 GCF_021531375.1 Pseudoflavonifractor phocaeensis | reverse complement strand
GCTCAGATCCGGGCCACGCCGGACTTCCGGGCGGCCTCGGCCACCGCCTTGGCCACGGCGGGACCTACCCGGGGATCGAAGGCCTTGGGGATGATGTAGTCCTCGCTCAGCTCCTCGTCGGAGATCAGCTCGGCCAGAGCCTGGGCGGCGGCCATCTTCATCTCCTCATTGATGTCGCTGGCGCGGACGTCGAAGGTCCCGCGGAACACGCCGGGGAAGGCCAGCACGTTGTTGATCTGGTTGGGGTAGTCGCTGCGGCCGGTGGAGATGACCCGGGCGCCGCCCGCCTTGGCGTCGTCGGGGAAGATCTCCGGCGTGGGGTTGGCGCAGGCAAAGACAATGGCGTCCTTGTTCATGGTCTTTACCATCTCGGTGGTGACGGTGCCCGGAGCGGACACGCCGATGAACACGTCGGCGCCCACCAGCGCATCGGCCAGGGAGCCGGCCTTCTTGTCCAGATTGGTGACCTGGGCCATCTCCTCCTTGATCCAGTTCAGACCCTCGCGCCCGGCGTAGATGGCGCCCTTCCGGTCGCACATGGTCACATTCTTGAACCCGGCGGACAGCAGCAGCTTGACGATGGAGATGGCGGCGGCGCCGGCGCCGGAGGTGACGATCTTCACGTCCTCCTTCTTCTTCCCCACCACCTTCAGGGCGTTGGTCAGGCCGGCCAGGGTGATGATGGCGGTGCCGTGCTGGTCGTCGTGGAAGATGGGGATGTCGCACTTCTCCTTCAGCTTCCGCTCGATTTCAAAGCACCGGGGGGCGGCGATGTCCTCCAGGTTGATGCCGCCGAAGGAGCCGGAGATGTTGTACACCGTCTCCACAAACTCGTCCACGTCCTTGGTCTTGATGCACAGAGGGAAGGCGTCCACTCCGCCGAAGGCCTTGAACAGCACGCATTTGCCCTCCATGACGGGCATGCCGGCCTCGGGGCCGATGTCCCCCAGGCCCAGAACGGCGGTGCCGTCGGTGATGACGGCGCACAGGTTGTGCCGCCGGGTCAGCTCATAGCTCTTGCTCAGGTCCTTCTGGATCTCCAGACAGGGCTGGGC
>NZ_JADYTU010000005.1 GCF_021531375.1 Pseudoflavonifractor phocaeensis | reverse complement strand
CCTTCAACCAGCCCGGTGTGGAGGCCTACAAGAGCAACATGTTCGCTCTTCTTGGCAAGCCCGGCTACGAGGATAAGCAGGCTGAGCTGGAAAAACGGCTTTGATCCCGCGCCGCTCCGAACAGTACAATAGAGAAACGTTCCAATGAACCGAAGGACGCCAGTTCTCAAAAAGTGAGAACTGGCGTCCTTGCTTGCCCGGCATGGGCGATCATTGGGTGGGGGAAGTCCGCTGTCCAAGCACTGCCGCCACCAGGGGAGAAGATTTGCGTGCCGAGGCTGCGGAATGTATCCATGCGTTCACACCGGTTCGTCGGTTTGGAAAACGAAAGGGAAAACCGCCGGTTCTGTTCTCAACAGAACCGGCGGTTTCACGGTATGTTGGCGTCTGCGGACCCTTGACTGCTTGACCCGCCGGCTCTGCCGGTGGAACAGTGACAGCCGAGGGTGTCGGCCGCAAAAAAGAATGCGGAAGGCTTATCCCATGCGGACCTTGACCACGCACTTGCGGCAAGGGGCGGGAATGCCGTTGACAGCGATGGAGGGGGCGTGGGCGTCGCCGGGGAAGAGGACGGCGAACTTGTCACCGGAGAGGGTCACCTCGTCCAGGGGGCCATGGTAGAACCAGATGTCTCCCTCGGGGCGGGCCTCCGCCAGGTCGGTCATATCCTCCAGAGCTCCCACGCCCATCTTCTCCTGGCCGGAGATGAGAAACTGGATGTCCGCGTATTTCCTGTGGGCCTCGGGGGTGTCGTTGGCCGGATTGGTTTGATAGCTCTGGATGGAATAGAACAGGTCGTCTCCATCCACCTCGTACCGGCCGTCCTCCAGCTTGGAAAAGTCCGTGTCCCGCAGCAGCTCCAGACCGCGGTAAATGCCGGGGTGGATGCCCTTGTAGGCCTCCAGGTGCTTTAAACTGTCATAGATCATATGCCGTGTCTCCTTTTCATGGTGTCTTACGCCGGAAGGTCCGGCGCGGCAGTTGGACCGGTTCGGCACTATTATACTACTCCGGAGCGCGCCGCCGCAAGGGAATCTGGAGAACCGGAGCGAAATGATAGTGATAACGGGACACTAGTATGGTATAATGAAGGACATCAGATACAAATTATGATCAGGTCCCGCCCGGTGGAAGGCGAAGGGGCGGGGACAGGAGGTACGGCATGGACGTTCAGCAACTGTATCGGCTCAAGCTGCGCACGCCGGAGGAGGCGGTCCGGGCGGTCAGAAGTGGGGACTGGGTGGATTACACCACCAACGTCTGCTTCCCCACCCTATTGGACGCCGCTCTGGCGAAACGGAAGGACGAGCTTCGGGACGTGAAGATCCGGGGCAACCTGCTCTTCGGGCCCATCCAGACGGTGGAGTGCGACCCGGAGCGGGAGCACTTCATCTATAACAGCTGGCACTGCTCCGCCTACGAGCGGAAGCTGTGTGACAGGGGGCTGTGCAACTATATCCCCATGATCTTCCGGAACCTGGTGGCCTATTACCGCCATTTCCTGTCGGTAAACGTGGCCATGATGTGCGTGACCCCCATGGACAAGCACGGCTATTTTAATCTCTCCTGCGCCACCGGCGTAGCCAAGGGGATATTGGACGACGCGGACATCGTTATCCTGGAGGTCAACGAGCATCTGCCCCGTCTCCACGGGATGTATGATGAGTGCATCCACATCAGCGAGGTGGACTTTGTGGTGGAGGGTCCCCACGACCCCCTGCCCCAGTTCCCCATCGCCGAGCCCACGCCCGAGGACGTTCAGATCGCCGACCACATCATCCCCTATATCGTGGATGGGGCCACCATCCAACTGGGCATCGGCGGTATGCCCGACGTGGTAGGCGCCCGGCTGGCCCAGTCGGACCTGAAGGACTTGGGGATGCACACGGAGCTGTGCTCCGACGCCTATTATGAGCTGTTCAAGGCGGGCAAGCTGACCAACGCCAAAAAGTCCCACTTCCGGGGCAAGGGAATGGCCGGCATCGTCTTCGGCAGCCAGTCCCTCTACGACTGGGTGGACCAGAACCCCAGCATCATGATCGCCCCCCTGGAGTACGTCAACGCGCCTGCCACCATCGCCCAGCTGGACAATATGGTGTCCATCAACAACTGTATCGCCGTGGACCTGTACGGCCAGATCTGCGCCGAGAGCGCCGGCCTGCGGCACATCAGCGGCACCGGAGGCCAGCTGGACTATGTGACGGGGGCGGCCATGGCCCGGGGCGGCAAGGCCTTCATCTGCATGACCTCCTACTTTGTCAACAAGGACGGGGAGCGCCAGTCCCGTATCCTGCCCCACTTCAGTGGAGACATCGTCACCGCCCCCCGGAGCCAGGCCCACTTTATCGTCACCGAGTACGGCGCGGTAAATCTGGCGGGCCGCAGCACCTGGGAGCGTGCGGAGATGCTTGTCTCCATCGCCCATCCGGATTTCCGGGAGGAGCTGATCCGGGCGGCGGAGGCTCAGAAGATCTGGCGGGCCTCCAACAAACGCTGAGACGCTCAGAGAAGCGAAAAGGACGCGACCGAGGACGCGGATTCCGAAAGGGTTTTAAAATAAGTGCAGGGGGCCCTGTTTGCATTGGCAAACGGGGCCCCCTGTTTGAGAAAAAGGAATGAGAGGAAAACGCCGAGATCAGCCGCCCAGGTAGGCCTTCTTTACGGCCTCATCCTCCAGCAGCTGCTCGCCGGAGCCGGTGGTGACGATCTTGCCGGTCTCCAGCACATAGCCCCGGTGCGCCACGGACAGGGCCATCTGGGCGTTCTGCTCCACCAGCAGGATGGTAGTGCCGTGGTGGTTCAGCTCCTGAATAATGTCGAAGATCTGCTCCACCAGAATGGGGGCCAGACCCATGGAGGGCTCATCCAGCATCAGCAGGCTGGGCTTGGACATGAGCGCCCGCCCCATGGCCAGCATCTGCTGCTCGCCGCCGGACAGGGTTCCGGCAATCTGGCGGCGGCGCTCCTTCAGACGGGGGAAGCGCTCGTACACGTCGGCCAGACCGGGTTCGATCTCGGATTTGGGGCGGGTAAAGGCGCCCATCTCCAGATTCTCCTCCACCGTCATCTGGAGGAAGATCTGACGGCCCTCGGGAACCAGAGCCAGCCCCTTGGTGACGATCTTGTGGGCGGGGATAGCGCCCAGCTTCTCGCCCATAAACTCGATGGAGCCGGTGCGGGAGGAGAGCAGCCCGGCCACCGTTTTCAGAATGGTGGACTTGCCGGCGCCGTTGGCGCCGATCAGGGTGACGACCTCGCCCTCGTTGACCTCAAAGGAGACATTTTTGATGGCGTGGATGGCGCCGTAATAGACGTTGATGCCGTCCACCTTTAAAACCGTGCTCATCTCTTGCCGCCTCCTTTCTTCTGGCTGCCCAGGTAGGCCTCAATGACCTTGGGATTGGCCTGGATCTCCTCGGCGGTGCCCTTGGCGATGATCTGGCCGAAGTTCAGCACGCAGATGCCCTCGCAGATGCCCATGACCAGACTCATGTCATGCTCGATCAGCATGATGGCGATGTGGAAGGTGTCCCGGATCTTGACGATGTTCTCCATCAGCTCGGCGGTCTCGGAGGGGTTCATGCCGGCGGCGGGCTCATCCAGCAGCAGGAGGGAGGGGTTGGTGGCCAGAGCCCGGACGATCTCCAACCGGCGCTGGGCGCCGTAGGGCAGGGAGCCGGCCTCGTGGGAGGCCAGGTCCTGCATGCCGAAGATAGACAGCAGCTCCAGGGCGCTCTCGTGGGCCAGCTTCTCCTGCTTCCAGTACTTGGGCAGGCGGAGAATGCCGTCCCACATGGGGTAGCGGATCTGGTTGTGGAGGCCGATCTTCACGTTGTCCTCCACCGACAGGTTGTTGAACAGGCGGATGTTCTGGAAGGTACGGGCGATGCCCGCCTGATTGACCTGGGCAGTGTTCATGCCGTGGGTGTCCTTGCCGTTGAGGAGGATGGTGCCCCGGGTGGGCTGGTACACCTTGGTCAGCAGGTTGAACACCGTGGTCTTGCCCGCACCGTTAGGGCCGATGAGGCCGGCGATCTCGGAGGGGCCGATGGTGATATTGAACTCGTTGACGGCGGTGAGGCCGCCGAAGTCGATGCCCAGGTGCTGGCACTCCAGCACCGGCAGCTTGCCCAGATCCCGCTCGGGGACGATGGAGTGGCTGGGCACCGGCACCATTTTGGGCTTTTCAAACTTTTTTGCCATCAGCGGGCGCCTCCTTTCCGCTTAAAGGAACCAAAGAGCTTTTGACGCAGGGAGGAGAAGAAAATCCGGGAGGACTCGTTGTTGGTGGCCAGCATGACCAGGATCAGCACGATGGCGTATACCAGCATCCGGTACTGGTCCAGATTCAGCTTCCGCAGGAACTCGGGCAGCACCGTCAGGAAGGCGGCGGCCACGATGGAACCCCGGATGTTGCCCAGACCGCCCAGCACCACGAAGACCAGCACCAGAATGGAGGTGTTGAAATCGAACTTCTTGGCGGCGATGGAGGAGTAGTTCATGGCGTACAGGGCGCCGGCGGCGCCAGCCAGAACGGCGGAGGTGACAAAGGCCATCAGCTTGTACTTGGTGACCTGGATGCCCACCGACTCGGCGGCGATGCGGTTGTCCCGGAGGGCCATGACCGCCCGGCCCGCCCGGCTGTTCACCAGGTTCAGCACCACGGTCAGGGCGATGAGGACCAGGATAAAGCCGGCGGTGAAGGAGGACAGCTTCACGTTGGTGGTGACTCCCATGGGGCCCTTCAGAATGGCGCGGCCGCCCTCGCCCAGCCCTAGAGCCATCTCGTTGGCAATGGAGAAGCGCAGGCCGTTTTCGTCCACGCCCACATAGAGGATGTTGATGATGTTCTTGATGATCTCACCGAAGGCCAGGGTGACGATGGCCAGATAGTCGCCCTGGAGGCGGAGTACCGGCACGCCCACGATAAAGCCGGCCAGACCGGCCAGAACGGCGCCCACCAGCATGGCCACGGCCAGCCGGACAGGGCCGGAGGGGATGGCCTGCTGCAGGGACAGGGAGACCACCACGCCGGAGAAGGCACCTACGCTCATAAAGCCGGCGTGGCCCAGGGACAGCTCGCCGGAAAAGCCTACCACCAGATTCAGAGAGATGGCCATGGTGATATAGGCGCAAATGGGGACCAGCTGGCCCTGAATGGCGGGGGAGATCATGCCGCCGGCGTTGAGGATCTGGATAATGATGTAGGCGATGATGACGATTCCGTAGGTGATGGAATTGTTCACCAGTTTTTTGCGGGAGGGGGTAAGTTGTTTCATAGCGGCCACCTCACACTTTCTCATGGATGGTCTTGCCCAGCAGGCCGGTGGGCTTGACCAGCAGGACCACGATCAGCACGGCGAAGACCACGGCGTCGGAGATCTGGGTGTTGAAGGCCTTGGCGAAGATCTCGATGACGCCCAGCAGGATGCCGCCCAGGAAGGCACCGGGGATGGAGCCGATGCCGCCGAAGACGGCGGCGGTAAAGGCCTTGATGCCGGGCAGGGAGCCGGTGGTGGGCATCAGGGTCTGGTAGCTGGAGCACAGCAGCACGCCGGCAATGGCCGCCAGGGCGGAGCCGATGGCGAAGGTCATGGAGATAGTGAAGTTCACGTCAATTCCCATGAGCTGAGCGGCGCCCTTGTCCTCGGAGCAGGCGCGCATGGCCTTGCCCATCTTGGTCTTACCGGTGAACAGGGTCAGTCCCACCATGATGATCACGCACATCAGCACGGTGAAGATGGCTACATAGGTAATGGTCAGACCGCCGTCAAAGAGGCTGATGCCCGTTTTCATCTCGCCGGTGGCCTTGTCGGGGAAGGAGAAGAAAGTGGGGAAAACCTTGGGGTCGGATTTCCACAGCAGCAGGGCGCTGTTCTGGAGGAAGTAGCTCACGCCGATGGCGGTGATGAGGACGGCCAGGGAGGGGGCCTGCCGCAGGGGCTTATAGGCCAGCCGTTCGATGACGACGCCCAGAGCGGTGCACACCACCATAGCCAGCAGGGCCCCGACGACGGGGTGCAGGCCGAAATTCTGGGTCGCGAAGAAGCAGATGTAGGCGCCCACCATAATGACGTCGCCGTGGGCGAAGTTCAGCATCTTGGCGATGCCGTAGACCATGGTATAGCCCAGGGCGATGATGGCGTATACGCTGCCCAGGCTGATGCCGTTGATGAGGTTGCTCAAAAGACTCACATCGACTCACCTCGTTAAGATCTTGTAATATGGGTCCGGTCGGAAGAGATTCAGAAGTCACTGAATGGCAGAAACATCGGCGGCCCCGGCGATGAGGGACGCAGATGTTTCCGCCATACAGCACGCGGCGGGAAAAATGGGGAAAGAGGGTTGCCGAGGGGAGGCCCGGCAACCCCCTTTGGGGTCCCCTGAAATTTGAATTGGGATGCTCAGCGGGCAGTGTAGCCGCCGTTCTCCACCTGGAAGACCAGGGGAGCCTTGGAGACCTCGCCGTTGGTGCCCCAGGTCATGCCGGAGCCGGTCAGGCCGTCCACGCTGAAGTCGCTGGCAGTGAAGGTGGCGATCAGCTGCTCACAGATATCCTGAGCGCTCATGTCGGCGGTGACGCCGGCCTTCAGGCAGGCCTCGTAAATGGCGTACATGCAGTCATAGCCGTCGGCGGCGAACTGGTTGGGGGTGGTGCCGTAGGCGTCCACATACTGCTTTACGAAGTTGGCGGTGCGCTCTTCGGTGGAGGCGGCGTTGAAGGGGGTCATCAGCATCAGACCCTCGGCCAGGGACTTGTCAAAGCCCTCCATCTCCAGAATGCCGTCCATGCCGTCGCCGCCGAAGAAGATGGGGGCGTAGTTCATGCTCTTAGCCTGGTTCAGCACCAGAGAGGCGGGGGTGTAGTAGATGGGCATGAACACCAGCTCGGCGCCGCCGTCCTTGGCGGCGTTCAGCTGCACGGTGAAGTCAGTGTTGGTGTCGTCGGGGAAGGTCTGCTCGGTGACCACGTCCAGACCGTTGGCCTTGGCCTGGGCGATGAAGGCCTGGGCGATGCCGGTGGAGTAGGCGTCGCCGTTGTTGTAGAGGACGGCGACCTTGGTGGCCAGCTTGTTCTCAGTGACGTAGTTGGCGGCGGTCATGCCCTGGCCGGGATCGGTAAAGCAGATCTGGAACACGTTGTCCTTGCCGGCAGTGACGTCGGCGGAGGAGGCGGAGGGAGTCAGCTGGAAGATCCGGTCATTGAAGGTTTCGGCGGCTACGGCCAGGCAGGAGCCGGTGGTGGTGCAGCCGTAGACGACCTGCATCCCGTCGCCCTTCAGCTTGTTGTAGGCGTTGACGCCCTTCTCGGGGTCGGCCTCGTCGTCCTGGAAGTCCAGAGCCAACTGCAGGCCGCCCTTGGCGTTGATCTCCTGCACGGCGATCTCAGCGCCCTGCTTGGTGGCGACGCCGTACACGGCAGCACCGCCGGTCAGGGGGCCGATGCCGCCGATCTTCAGGACGCCGGCCTCGGCGGAAGCGCTGGAACTGGCGGCGTTGGAAGAAGCGGCGCTCTTGTCGGCGGGCTTGTCGCCGCCGCCGCAGCCGGCCAGAAGGCTGACACACATGGCGCCGGCCAGGAGCATGGCAAGATACTTTTTCATATTCATTTACCTCCTTGAATGGAAAACCGAAACGGGTCTGGAGCGGCCCGCGTACCTGAAAGAATCCGTTTTGAATTTTTCAGGTTTGGTGCCCATTATATGGAGGAAAAAAACAAATGTCAATCGTAAAAATACACAACTTGATGCCGGAACGGGAAGAAGAAAAAGTGACGAGAAAAGGAGGAAAAAGGTTAAAATTCCGAAAACACTTTCCTAAATAAGTGAAAAGTAAGAAAAAACGGACTTTTGAGTGAAGCGGGAACAGGAGGGTGCGGAAAAGAATATAAATTATGTTACAATTGAAAGGAGGAAATACCGGAAAAAACAAAATGAGAGAATTCCTGTGCAAAATGACGGGAAGAGAGGAAGGAGGGGAGAAATTTTTTCGGAGAAAAGGGAGAAAACCGCTGGAGCTGTAAGACAATTCCATTTTGTGAAGCGATGTGACCGACATTCCGCGAAAAACCGTGATCCGTCAGAGAGTGATTTTGCGTGGGGACCCGCGTTGAAATTTTTCCGCGAAAAATTCTTGACAAAGTAAAAAGCCGGTTTTATAATTCACCCATCTAAACTGATGACGCAGAAAAAAGTCAGGTCGGTCCCGTCGCAGCGAGGGGAGGGCGGTGGAAGCTCCCCACAGGGCTCTGAGGAATATGGTCTGCGGAGGGCGGTTCTAAATGGACCGACGTTAGGACGGACGTTACCCGTCGGGGATATGTTGGTATCCCGCTTAAGGGCCCTGTCAAAGGGCTGAATCAAGGTGGCACCGCGGAATCGTTGTTATTTCGCCCTTGACCGAAGTGAAATTCGGTCAAGGGCGTTTTTTATGTTCCAAAAGGGAGGATACCGATATGAATCAGGGAAAAGTTGTCATTATCGGAGCGGGCCATGTGGGCAGCCATTGTGCTTATGCCCTGGCCGCTTCCGGGGTGTGCGGAGAGATCGTTCTGGTGGACAGCGTGGCGGAGAAGGCCGCCGCCCAGGCCCTGGACGTGGCGGATAGCGTCAGCTTCCTGGACCGGAATGTTACCGTCCGCTCCGGCGGATACGGGGAATGCAAGGACGCCGACCTGACGGTGGTGGCTATTGGGGAGCCCCGCCTCCCGGGCCAGACCCGCCTGGATCTGCTGGGCCGGTCGGTGGAGCTGCTGAAGGGCCTCGGGAAGGAACTGAAGCCCCTGAAGCTCACCTGTCCGGTGGTGACCATTACCAACCCTGCCGACATCGTGGCCGACTACCTGCGCAAGAGCCTGGAGCTGGAGCGATGGCGGTGTTTCAGCACCGGGACCCTCCTAGACACCGCCCGGCTGGTCCGGGTCATCAGCCAGGAGGCCGGGACGGATCGGCGGAGCGTGTGCGCCTTCGCCATGGGAGAGCACGGCGACTCCTCCATGGTTCCCTTTTCCGCCGTCACAGTGGGGGGCCTCCCCTTTGAAAAGCTGGGCCTGGACAAGGAAAAGATCCTGGAGCAGACCCGCCGGGCAGGAATGGACATTATTGAAGGCAAAGGCTCCACGGAGTTTGGCATTGGCCGTGCTCTGGCCGAGCTGGCCGGGTGCATCCTCCGGGACGCGAAACGGGTCCTTCCCGTCTCCGTCCTCTTGGATGGAGAGTACGGCCAGCGGGGCGTCCACTGCGGCGTCCCCTGCCGCATCGGAAAAAACGGCATTGAAGAGATCGTTCAACTGGACCTGAATGACGAGGAACAGCGGATGCTGGATGCCTCCTGCCAGGTCATCCGAAAGCATATTACGATGGCGGCGGCCCTGTGACCGCCCACAATTTGATAATAAGGAGTAATATAAAATGAAAAAATTTGTTTCTGTTATGGCTTCCGCCCTGGTTATTGCCGGTATTCTGGCCGGCTGCGGCTCTGCTTCCACCGGCTCCGGCTCTGGCGCCCCCTCGGCCAGCACCTCCGGCACATCGGAGGATGTGTATCGCATTGCTATCGTCCAGCCCATGAGCCACACCTCCCTGGACCAAATCCGGGACACCATCGTCTCCGAACTGGAGGCCTCCGGCAAGAGCGTTGAAATCACCACCGAGAACGCCAACGGGGACTCCACCGCCCTGTCCACCATCCTGAGCAACTGCAAGGCCGAGGGTGTGGACCTGGTGGTGCCCATCGCAACCTCCACTGCCCAGTCCGCCAAGGCCGTCTTTGACGGGGACGGCACCCCCATCGTCTTTGCCGCCGTCTCTGATCCCGCGGCCGCCGGCCTCACCGGGGACGACTGCCAGTACATCACCGGCGTATCCAACAACATTCCTGCCGCCGAGATCGTCAAGCTGATCTTCAACTTCCAGCCCGACTGCCGGAAGATCGGTTTCCTCTATACCTCCAGCGAGGCCAACTCCGTCTCCACCATCAACGCCGCCAAGGCTTACTGCGATCAGGAGGGTATCGCCTACGAGGAGGTCTCCATCGCCAACCTGTCCGAACTCCAGACCGCTGCCGAGACCCTGATCTCCCGAGGGGTGGACGCCCTGTACACCGGCAACGACAACTCCATCGCCTCCGCCATGGCCACCTACACCGACGTGGCCTACGCCGCCGGTATCCCCGTCTACTGCGGTGCCGACTCCATGGTGGCTGACGGCGGCTTCGCCACCATCGGCGTCAACTACGTCCAGCTGGGCGAGCAGGTGGCCGACATGGTGCTGAAGATCCTGGATGGCGCCGCCCCCGCTGACCTGCCCTATGAGACTTTGAGCGACTACGCCAAGTTCGTCAACCTCCAGGCCGCCAGCCGCTTCGGGGCCGACTTCCCTGACAGCGCCTACATGGACTACGACGTCCTGGTGGAGGCCGACGGCACCAGCCACTTCGGTACCTGAGGATACATTATAATAATAGGTCCGGCGGGAGCTTCCCGCCGGACCCCGCTCGTTTGACAAAGGAGGCGCCTATGGCCTATTTGAGTATGCTCATCTCCGCCCTGAGCCAGGGAATGCTGTACGCCCCTATGGCTCTGGGGGTGTTCGTCACTTTCCGCATTTTAAAGACCCCGGATCTGACGGTGGACGGCAGTTTCGTTTTCGGCATGACGGTGTGTGCCGCCGTCACCATTGCCGGACATCCGGTGCTGGCCCTGCTGGCTGGGACGGCGGCGGGGGCGATGGCGGGCTTTTTCACCGCCCTGCTCCAGACAAAGCTGCGCATCGAGCCCATTTTGTCCGGCATCCTGGTGGCGGCAGGACTGTACACCGTGAACTACGCCGTGCTGGGCGGACAGTCCAACCTGTACCTCCAGTACGACACGGTGAACTCCGCCGGGGCGGCGGTGAAGGCTGCCAGCCCCACGATCTATAAAAACTTTGCCGCCCTCTTTGCGGGGGCGGAGGGGTTGTTTGCCGACAGCAATGTCCAGGTGCTGCTCCTGACTCTGGCCATCGTGGCGGTCCTGACCGCCGCTCTGGGGGTGTTCTTCTTTACCCGGCCCGGCATGGCCATCCGTGCTACCGGCGACAACGAAGAGATGGTCCGCTCCTCCTCCATCAACGCAGACCTGACCCGCACCGCCGGGGTCATGCTGGCCAACGCCCTGGTGGCCCTGGCTGGGGCCCTGCTGTGCCAGCAGCAGCGGTACGCCGACCTGAACTGCGGCAGCAGTATGCTGGTCATGGGACTGGCCTCCGTCATTATCGGCCAGGTCCTCTTTGGGGACCAGGGAATGGTGGGAGGCCTGGTGTCCGCCGTGGGGGGCTCCCTCCTCTACCGGATCATCATCCAGGCGGCCTACCAGGTGGATATGCCCAGCTACGCTGTCAAACTGCTGTCCACCCTCATCGTGGTGGCGGCACTGGCAGTCCCTCTGGTCCGCCAGAAGCTGCCCAGACGCCGGAAGGGAGGGGGCGCGCAATGAGCGGAAGTTCGTTATCCGTACAGGGCCTGACCAAACGGTTCGAGGCGGGCACCGTCAATGAGAAGCTGGCCCTGGACCACCTGGACCTGGAGGTCTCCGCCGGCCAGTTCGTCACTGTTCTGGGCTCCAACGGATCGGGAAAATCCACACTGTTCAACACCATCCTGGGACGGATCCTTCCCGACAGCGGCAGCATCCTCCTGGGAGAGGAGGACATCACTAGGCAGAAGGACTACCGACGGGCCCTGAACATGAGCTGCCTGTACCAGAACCCCCTCCGGGGCACCGCACCCACCATGACCCTGGAGGAGAACCTGGCCCTGGCCTACACCCGGAAAGCGTCCAAGAGCTTTTTCGCCGTCAACCGGCGGGACAACGCCTACTTCCGGGACCTGCTGGCTACCTTGAATATGGGGCTGGAGGACCGGATGAAGACCAAGATGGGTCTGCTGTCCGGCGGCCAGCGCCAGGCGGCCTCCCTTCTCATGGCCACGGTGGCCCAGCCCAAACTCCTGCTGCTGGATGAGCATACTGCCGCTCTGGACCCGGGCGCGGCGGAGAAGGTAATGGAAGTCACCGAGGAGATCGTCATCCGGAACCAGATCACTACCCTGATGATCACCCACGACATGGACTACGCCCTCAGTGTGGGCAGCCGCACCATTATGCTGGATATGGGCCGGGTGGTGCTGGACCTGTCCGGGGAAGAGCGGGAAAACATGACTCCCGGAGCTCTGGCTGAGCTGTTTTACGCAAGGAGCCGCAGGAAGAGAAACGGTTGATGTATCATCACAATTCAGAGGCGAAGGACGGCGGGAACGCCGTCCTTTGTTTCTGAAAAAAGAGGGAAACAATATTCACAAAACATTCACATGATTCCGATTGACAGAGTAGGACAGCGCAGGTATAATTTGTGACAGATTGTCATAATGACAAAATGTCACATTGGGGGGATCACATGCCGACCAGTACCTTTTTTCGATTACCGGAGGAAAAACGGGAGCGGCTGATGGACGCCGCCTGGGCGGAATTTACCAGCACCAGCTTTACCGATGCCTCCATCAACCGGATCATCCATAGTGCCCGCATCCCGCGGGGCAGTTTTTATCAGTATTTTCAGGACAAGGAGGATCTGTTCTGGCATTTGCTGGGCGAGATCCGGCAGTATTTTTTCGGCGTCTTTGAGGAAGTCCTCAGAGAGACCCGGGGGGATCTGTTTCCCTTTCCCGTCCATGTCTTTGACCGGTTCATGGACCCGACCGGAAGCACGGACCCTATTTTAAAGCGCTGTATCCAGATCATGCAGCTCAATCCCGGATTTGATTTTCGGAATCTCCTGCTTCGCGGAGGGGAGCTGATGACGGTGCCTCTGCTGAAGATGGTGGATCTGTCCGGATTTCGAAGAAAGGACCCGGCCTTTGTCAACCATATCTGTATACTGCTGGTAGCTGCCCTGGCCTACGCGGTCATGGAGACCACCCAGGATCCGGAACAGTGGAAGCGGCAGCGGGAGATATTGGAGGAGCGGATCGAGATCGTCAAGTGGGGCGGCCTGTTCCCGGAGGGGAAAGGCGGACCCGCGGAGCAAGGAGGACATACATGTTGAATCGAAAAATGACAGCCATTCTTCTGGCGGCGGCGGTGGCTCTGACCCTGTGCGGGGTGTCCGTGTTCGCGGCGGACCCTGTCAAAGAGGACGGCTCCGCCCCGGCCGAAGATCAGAGCGCCGTCCAGACGGATACGGCGGAGTCCGCCGTATCCCAGGATATCCCCCGGGAGGACGGGGATGCAGTCCCCGAGGAGGGCGGAGAGACCCAGCAGGGGGCGTCCCAAGGCGACGCCTCCGGAGCGCAGTCTGAGGGAGAGACCCCGGAGGAGCCCGAGCCCACCCCCGACCCGGCGGGCACCATCAGCTTTGACAACCTGGACCGGCGGGTCCGTGCGGGGAATCTGAACAGTCTGTTCCTCCAGGAAAACATCTCCATCATTGAGGTCATCGACTATGATAAGCTGAAGGAGGACCTGCGGAAGGGCCTGAACGACGTGGCCAACGCCCACTGGGAGCTCACCACCGGCAGCCCCCAGATCAGCACGGGCATCCCCGGCATGGAGGGGCTGGACGCCGCCCTCCAGAGCATTGCCGCCATGTCCACCTCTACCGCCGCCCAGTCTCTCCAGGCCCAGTACGATACCCTGCGGGAGAAGTTTGACGACTTAAAGGAGGGTAAGCTCCAAGCGGAGGCTGCCGACCAGGTCCGGCAGCTGCGGGACGCCCAGGACAGTATCGTCATGGTAGCGGAGGGAATGTACATCCAGCTCAGCGAGCTGAGAGCCGCCGACGAGGCTCTGGAGCGCTCGCTGAACGCCCTGGACCGGCAGATTGAAGAACTAGAGCTGCGGTACAAGCTGGGCCAGATCTCCGCCATGCAGCTTCAGCAGGCCAAGGCGGGCCGCACCACGCTGGTCAGCAAGCGGGAGACGCTGTCTATGTCCGCCCAGACCCTGGCCATGAATCTGGAGGCCATGGTAGGAGCCGATCTCACCGGGACGGTCCAGTTGACCGCCCTGCCCACGGTGTCCGCCCAGGAACTGGAGGCCATGAATCGGGAGAACGATCTGGCCGCCGCCAAGGAAGCCAGCTTTGAGCTCTACGATGCCCAAAAGACCCTGGACGACGCCCAGGAGGACTTCAAGGACGCGGGTAAAGAGTACAATTACAACGAGAAAAAGTATGAGTATCTCCAGGCCCAGCATACCTGGCAGGGCGCCCAGTATACTTATCAGAGCGCCGTCCAGACCTTTGAACTGAAATTCCGCGCCCTGTACGCCCAGGTCAAGGACTATGCCCAGGCGCTGACCGCCGCCCAGGCCGCGCTGGCCGTGGAGCAGGACAACTATGGGGTGGATCAACTGAAATATGAGCAGGGCACAATCTCCAAAAATGCGCTGCTCACCGCCGAGGACGATCTGAATACTGCACGGGACACGGTGGCGACTGCTGAGCGCAACCTGTTTTCCGCCTACAACGATTACCGCTGGGCCGTGGACCACGGCATCCTGAACTAATTGGAGGACCTGCATATTATGTCACAGAAACGAATTTTATCCCTCGCCCTGGCGGCTGCCCTGATGCTGTCTCTCAGTGCCTGCGGAGGAGAGGAATCTTCCACTTCCGGCAGTCAGGAAGAGACCGCCGGCGTGGCGGTCCAGGTGAAGGAGGTGACCGCCGGCGACATCTCCACCGAAAACAAGGTGTCCGGCAAGGTGGTGGCTGACAACGAGCATACCGTTATGGTGGCCACCAGCGCCAAGTGTACCGCCGTCTATGTGGAGGCGGGCGATGTGGTCCAGGCCGGAGACAAGATCTGTACCCTGGACCTGGCCAGCACCCTGGCCAGCTATAACGCCGCCAACATCAGCTACTCCTCCGCTGTCCAGAGCTACCAGGACCAGAAGGCCATCTTTGACAAGCAGATCCAGCTGGCCCAGGACAACGTGAACAACCTCAAGCAGCTTTTCGAGATCGGCGCCGCCTCCCAGCTGGAGATCGACCAGGCGGAGCTGTCCCTCCAGCAGGCCCAGGCCGGCCGGGACTCCACCCTGGCCCAGCTGGAGGCTGGGATGCAGAGCTATAAGTCCAATGTGGAGCAGCTGGCCGCTGTCCTGGAGAACGTGGACACGGGAGGCAACGTGATCGCCCCCGCCTCGGGCACCCTGGTCTCCCTGTCCGCGGTGGAGAACGGTTTCGTCTCCCCCTCCATGCCCGTGGCCGTCATCGATGGAGTGGACCAGATGAAGGTCCAGGTCTCCGTGTCCGAGGCCCTGGTGCCCAAGCTTGCCATCGGGGACGAGGCGGATGTGTCCGTTAGCGCTGTGGAAGCTTCCTTCGTGGGCACCATCCGCTCGGTGGAGCAGGCCGCCAACATGCAGACCAAGCTGTATACCGTGACCCTCTCCGTCCCCGCCGAGGTGGGCGGACTGATGGCTGGTATGTTCGCCGACGTGACCTTCCGTACCGATACCTCTGCCAACACCATCGTGGTGCCCACCGAGGCCATCCTCACCAGCGGCGACGTCCAGTATGTCTATGTGGTGGAGGACGGTGTGGCCCGGTATGTGGAAGTGACCACCGGCCTGACCGGAACCGGCGTGACCGAGGTGCTCACCGGACTGACTCCGGGTCAGCAGCTGGTGACAGTGGGCCAGTCCTATCTGGCCGACGGCGATCCGGTACGGGTCGTCTCCGGGGAGGGCTGAGCCTAAGTGAGTATCTCCAAATTCTGTATCAAGCACAAGGTCACCACCCTGATGGCGGTCATTATGGTCAGCATCTTCGGCGTGGTTTTCACCACCCAGCTCCAGCTGGCCCTTCTGCCCGACATGGAGGCCCCGGCGGCCATTGTCCTTTGCTATTACAACGGCGCAAGCCCCAGCGATATGGAGGAGCTGGTCACCCGCCCCCTGGAGTCTGCGGTCATGTCGGTGTCCGGCGTGGAGTCGGTAAGCTCCACTTCCTCCGACGGCGTGACCCAGGTCCAGATCACCTATGTGGAGGGCACCAACCTGGACATTGCCGCCACCAAGCTGCGGGAGAAGTTTGACATGCTCTCCCTGCCCGACGGGGCCATGGACCCCATCATCGTCAACATGAACATCGGGGACCTGATGCCCTCCGCCATGGTGGCTCTGATGGGTGAGGATCTGGCCGACATCCAGACCCTGGCGGAGGAGACGGTGATCCCCGCCCTGGAGCGCGTCGACGGCGTGGCCCAGGTCACCATCGCCGGCGGCGTGGAGCAGCAGATCGTCGTGGAGGTGGATCCCACCCGGGCCGCCGGGTATGGCCTGTCCAACTCCTACATCGCCCAGTTCCTGTCGGCGGAGAACCTGCTCTACCCCGGCGGCGAGCTGCAGAACGGCTCCCAGACCCTTACCGTCACCACCGACGCCAAGTTTGAGTCGGTCCAGGATGTGGCCAATATGATCCTGGCCCTGCCCACCGGCGGCACGGTCCGCCTGTCCGAGGTGGCTGACGTGCGGCTGGAGAACGAAGAGTCGGACACCATCGCCAAGATGGACGGCACCAACTGTGTGATCCTCCAGGTGTCCAAGCAGTCGGGGGCCAACGAGGTGGCTACCGCCAACGCGGTGGCGGACACCATGGAGCAGCTGCGGCAGAAGAACAACTCGGTGGTCTATTCCATCCCCTACCTGGCTTCGGACTATATCAATCTGGCGGTGAACGCCGCCCTTCAAAACATCGTCCTGGGCGTCATTCTGGCCGCCATCGTGGTATTCCTGTTTCTGCGCCGCCTGGGCGCCACCGCCACCATCGCCGTCTCCATGCCCGTGTGTATCCTGACGGTGTTCGTGCTGATGAATGTCTTTGACCTGACCCTGAACATGATGTCTCTGGGCGGCGTGGCCATGGGCGTGGGCATGATCGTGGACAACTCCATCGTGGTGCTGGAAAACATCTACCGCTACGCAGGCGACGGCTGTGACCGCATGACCGCCTGTGTGGAGGGCACGAAGGAAGTGACATTGTCCCTCACCGCCTCCACCCTGACCACCGTGGCGGTGTTCCTGCCCCTGGGGCTGTCCGGCGGCATCGCGGGGATGCTGTTTGACGATTTCTGTCTGACCATCTCTTTCCTGATCCTGTCCTCTCTTATCATTGCCATTACTCTGGTGCCCCTACTGTGCTACTTCCTGCTGGACGAGGAGAAGGTGCGCCAGCAGAAGCTGAAGAGGGCGGCTGGCAAGCAGGAGAAGGGCAGCCTCCTCGACCGGATGTTGAATGGCTACCGGAAGGTGCTGAATTTCCTGATTCACCATCTCTGGGTGGGCATTGGGGCGTCGGTGGCGCTGGTGGCCCTGTTTACCGTGGCCTGTCTGTCCACCAAGTCGGTGCTGCTGCCTGAAATGGATATGGGCATGATCTCCATCACCGTCAGCACGCCCATCGGCTCGGAGGTGGAGCAGACCGCCGCCATTGCCGATCAGATCGCGGCGGTGGCCCAGGAACAGGTCCCGGAGCTCCACGACCTGTACTACACCGCCCAGTCCGAGTCCGCCTCAGTGGCCCTGAACCTGGTGGACAAGAGCGAGCGGACCCGGTCCAGCGAACAGGTGGCCAATGACCTGCGGGACAAGCTGCGGGACATTGCCGGGGCGGAGATCACCATCGTCTCCACCGATATGACCGCCATGCTCAGCGGGTCCGACATCAGCGTGGATATTACCGGGACCGATTACGAAACCCTGTCCATGATCGCCAATGACCTGAAGGACCAGATCGCCCAGCTGCCCGACGCGGTGGATGTGAGCACCTCTCTGGCCACACAGGTGCCCCAGGTCAAGGTGACCATGAAACGGGAGGCGGCTGCCCAGTACGGCCTCACCGCCGCCTCCGTGGGCTCCGCCGTCCGGTCGGAGCTGACCGGCACCACGGCTACCACCGTCACCATTGACAACAAAGAACTGGACGTGGTGATCCGGGGCGACGGGGTAGCCGCCGCCAATCTGGATGCCTTGCGCTCCATGCCCATCACCACCGCCTTCGGGGGTACCGTGCCCCTGTCCTCGGTGGCCAATGTGGACGTGGTGATGGCCCCCCAGACTATCACCCGTGTGGACCAGTCCCGCCAGGTGTCCGTCACCGGCGACACCATCAGCGGAGACGTCACTGCCATGACCCGGGAGATCAACAAGATCCTGGACAACTACACCCTGCCCGAGGGCTACACGGCCCAGATCTCCGGCGCTTACACCGATATGATGGAGAGCTTCGGGGATCTGCTGCTGGCACTGATCGTGGCTTTGGGTCTGGTGTACTTCGTGCTGGCCTCCCAGTTTGAGTCCTTCCTCATGCCGGTCATCGTCATGATGATCCTGCCGGTGGCCTTTACCGGCGCCCTGTTTGCCCTGCCCCTTACCGGCCGGGACCTGTCCATAATCTCCCTGGTAGCCCTCATTATGCTGGCCGGCACGGTGGTCAACGCCTCCATCATCCTGGTGGACTATATCCGCCAGCGCCGGGAGCGGGGCGAGAGCCGGGAGGAGGCCATCCTCCACGCCTGTCCCCTCCGTGTCCGCCCGGTGCTGATGACCACCCTGACCACCATCCTGGCCCTGGTGCCCATGGCCATGGGCATGGCCGAGGGAGCCGCCGAGATGATGAGCGACATGAGTATCACGATGATCTCGGGCATGGTTATTTCCACCGTCATTACCCTGATCTTCACCCCAGTGTACTACTCCGTCATCGACAACATCAGCCATATCTTCCGCCGGAAGGGGAAGAAAAGCTCCGCTCCCGCCGGACTCTGATTCCGACCGCCCAAAGAAATACAAAAGCGCCCCTCCTGCATCAGCAGGAGGGGCGCTTTTATCCAAATGTATGCTTTGTTGGAGGGCTTGTATCAGTGGCGGAACCAGCCGGTGATGGTGTTCCAGATGTCCCGGAACATGTCTGCGATCCGGGTCCAGACGGTGCCGTTGTCCTTCTGGGCCGCGGGCAGCTGCTCGGCTTCGGGTTCCGGGGTCTTGATCTCCTGGCTGCGCATAATGTACTGGATGCTGGCGGTGCCCTCGTTCCGGCTGTCAGTGAGGGAGACGGGCTGGGCGCCGGCGTCCATGAGAAGCAGGTTGTTTTCCCCGCCGGTGTGGCTGTTCCACTCGTCCTGGATCAAAGCGTCGATGGTGTCCTTGGCGTTCCGGATGGTGCTGGTCTGGCTCAGCCCCTTGGTGGATTGGCGCAGGGCGGCGGACAGGCCGGCCAGGGCTTGCTTGGTGCCTGCGTCCAGCTCCTGACCGCTCTGCTTGGCCAGCGCCTCGGTGGCTTTGGCGGCGTCCACCAGGGCGGTAATGCCGGTAGAGGCGGAGTCGGCGAAGGCCTTGGCGTCCTCCAGAGCCTGCTGGGCCTGGGGCTCATAGGTGTTTAAAAGATCGGTGAGGGACTGGGTCTGGTCCAGAGCGGTGTCCAGATTGGCGCTGACACGGATGGCCAGGTCACCGGCGGAGTTCAGGGTGCCGGTCAGACCGGAGAGGGAGCCGCTGTGGTCCTCCAGCGTGTCGAAGGTGTCCTCCAGCAGATGGGACAGGTCCTCCAGATCGCCGCTGAGGTTCCTGCTGCCCAGAGCGGCGCACAGGCCGGATAGGGCAGAGGTCATCTCGTTACCGGCGCTCACCGCCTTCTTCAGCTGGTTTACACTGACGTCATGTTTCTGCAGAGCGTTCCCCATCTTTTCCAGCTGCTCCAGCTGGCCTTCAAAGTCGGGAGTCTGGGAGGCCATGGAGTAGAGCTCATCCGCTTCCCGGGCCTGTTCTGCCGCGGCCTGTCCGGTGGGGGTGGCCAAAAACTCCTCCATGGTGACGGGGGCTCCGCCGGCCCCTGTCACCGCGGCGTTATACTGCTGGAGAGCGCCGGCCAGGATGTACTCCTGGAAGGTCACTCCCTCCAGTCCGGCGGCCTCGTACTGGTCGTGGAGGGCCTGGACCTGGGGCCACTTGCTCTTGATGTAGCTGAGGCTTTTGCCTTGGATGGTGATGGAACTGCCGTCGCTGTCGTCCAGCAGGGCCAGCTGCCGGTCAAGGTCGCTGAGCTGGGACTGGAGCTGGGACAGGCTGCCGTTCAGCTGGTCTACACTGGTCCCCAGCTTGGTAAAGTCGCTCTTCAGCGCCTTGGCGGACTGGCGGGCCCGGGCCAGGGTGCCGTTGTCCTCCAGGTCGTCCAGCAGCTCCTGGAGCTCGTCCAGGTCGGATTGGAGGTCTTTGATGAGTTTCCGGGTGTTTTCCACCTCGGGCTTCAGAGCCTGAACGTTGCCGTTCATCTCGTTCAGCAGGGCGGCGGCGTCGGCGATAGCCTGCTGGGCGGTGGCCAGGTGGCTGGCCGCGGGCTGGATGGAGTCCACCAGGGGACCGGCGGCGTCCAGCGCGATGTCCAGACTGTCATAGACCTTGTCCTTGCCGCCGGAGATGGTGCCCCGGGCCTGGTTCAGCTGGTCCAGTCCGTTGGCGGTGGCGTTGAGGGAACCGCTCATGCCATCCAGAGAGCTGAGAATTACGTCCATGCTGTCCTGAATGGCCTCATAGGAGTCCTCTGTCTTCTCCTTTGCCTCCCGCAGGTCGGCGATCTGGTCCAGCTGCTGCAGGGTGGCGGGGACGGCCAGGAAGATCATGCCGTTATAGGAGAAGTCCTCGGCGCCCACCCGGATGGTGAAGTGCTGCTCCTCCCCAGGCATCACCATGTACAGCACGCAGTACAGGTTGCCCACCAGCTGGACCTGGGCCCCCTGGGCCTCCAGGGACAGGATGTCGTCCCCGTTGAACATGGACATGGCGGTGAGGACCAGATTGTTCCGGCTGTACTCGGAGGCGGCGGGATTGGGCACCGCGTCCAGGGTGATCTCCACCAGACCGGTCTGGCCCGCCAGCTCTTCCGCGGGGGTGGGCACCCCGTTCAGCGTGTAGGACAGGGACAGCTTCCAGGGAAACTCGTCCAGGGGCTGCGTGGTTTTGCCCTCGAAGTAGAAGCGGCTGGGGGCGTTCTCTCCCAATTGGAAGGTGACGGTGCCGTCCCCCAGAGCAGGGAGCCGGTCGTCGGTGAGGTTGGTCACCTGGTCGTAGACGCCGTAATCGGTGATGGTGTCGTTCCCGTAGGTCTTGTAGCTCTTGACCACGCTGCTGTCCAGCACGCCGCCGTAGTAATCCAGGGTGGCGTAATAGGTCTCGTCGTGGGCGGCGGCGATCCGGGGTTCTTCGGCAAAAGCGGGGGTGACCAGCCCGGCGGTGAGAATCAGGGCCAGAGACAGGGGCAGCCCCCGCCGGATGAAATTGCAGTGACGTTTCATGGTGTGCGGCTCCTTTCAGCAAATGGGATCGGCGGGAAGGCTCTCTTCCGCCGGAACAGGTTCGGCCGTGCCCTCCCCGGAGGCGGGCAGGGGTTCTCTCTGCCGGTGGGGCAGGCCGGGACGGCCCGGTTTTCTCGGCTTGGGGGCCTTGGGGGTCCGCCAGTGGAGGGTGGTCTTGGCGATAATGGGCTCAAAGACCACCAGTACCGAGGGGAGAATGAACATACATACCAGGGCGGAGATGATGGCGCCCCGGGCCAGCATCAGGCAGATGCCGCTGATCAGGTCCATGGTGGAGATCAGCGCCACGCCCAACGTGGAGCAGAAAAAGACCAGTGCGCTGGTAAGGATGGACACGTCGGCGGCGGATGCGGCGGACCGGATGGCCTGCTTCCGGTCCCTGCCCTTCTGGATCTCCTCCTGGAAGCGGGTGGTCATCAGAATGGCATAGTCCACCGTGGCCCCCAGCTGGATGCAGCCGATGACGGTAGGGGCGATGAAGGGGATCTCCGCGCCGGTGAAGTAGGGGATGCCCTGGTTGATAAAGATGGCCAGCTCGATGGTTGCCACCAGCAAAATGGGGATGGAGAGAGAACGGAAGGCGATGGCCACCAGAATCAGGATGGCGATGATGGACAGGTAGCTGGTGACCTGGAAGTCCACCGCCGAGGTGGAGATCAGATCGGCGGTCATGGCGGCCTCGCCGGTGATGTAGGCCACCGGGTCGTATGCCTTGACCAGCCGGTTCAGCTCATCCAGCTGCTGTGCCACCTGGTCCGAAGCGGTGACGTACTCGGAGTTGACCATCATCATCTGGTAGCCGCCCTGCTTGCACAGGTCCTTGATCTCCTGTGGGATGAAGAAGTCGGGAATGGTGCCGGGGACCAGATTGTCATAGGCAATCACGCTGGTGATGCCGGGGACCTGGTCGATGGCCTCCTCCAGCTCCCGCATGTCCGCCCGGTCCAGACCGTCCCGGAGAATGATGAAATGGGAGGACGCCATGTTGAACTGGTCCTTCAGCTTGTTGGTGGACACGATGGAGGGCATATCCTGGGGCAGGGATTCATCCAGCTTGTAGTAGACCTGGGTGTGGTTGTTGGAGTATACCGCGGGGATGAACAGAAGAAGGAACAGCACCACAAAGAAGTGCCGGTGCCGGATAATGAACCCGTTGAGCCGGTCCATATTCGGATTGAGGCAGGGGTGGCGGTGCTTTTGGATGGGGCCGTCCATCACCAGCAGGATGGAGGGCAGCACCAGGACCACGGTGACGATGCCCAGTACCACGCCCTTGGCCATGACGATGCCGATGTCCCGGCCCAGAGTCAGCCGCATGAAGCACAAGGCCAAAAAGCCGGCGATGGTGGTCATGGAGCTGCCGGACAGGGAGCGGAAGGCGGAGACGATGGCGGTGGCCATGGCGTCCCGCCGGTCCTCATAGTGGGGAAGCTCCTCCAGGTAGCGGTCATAGAGGAAGATGGAGTAGTCCATGGTGACGCCCAGCTGGAGCACCGCCGCGATGGCCTGGGTAATGTAGGAGATCTGGCCCAGGAAAATGTTGGTGCCGAAGTTGTAGAGAATAGCCAGGCCGATGCTGAGCATCAAAGCCACGGGCAGCAGCCAGGAGTCCATGGTGACGCACATGGCGGCCACGGACAGAACGGCGGCCATCAGCACATACAGGGGCATCTCCTTGGAGATCAGATCCTTGGTGTCTTTGGTGAAGACGGAGAAACCGGCCAGAAAGCAGTTCTTGTTGCACAGGTTTCGCACCTGCTGGATGGCTTTCATGGTGGCCTCGGAGGCGCCGGGCTGGTCGTATTGGACGATCATCATGGTGGCGTCGCCGGAGAAGAAGATGTCCCGCAGGTCCTGGGGGATCATCTCGGTGGGGAGCTGAATACCCACCATGCTGGAGACCCAGACCACATTGCTGACGCCGGGGACCTCCTCCACCTGCTGCTGAAGCTGGTGGGTGTATTCGGGAGGCATACCCTCCACGATGAGCATGGTGGTGGCGGCCATCCGGAAGGGGTCCTCCAGAAGAGCCTCGCCCCGGGCCGAATCCAGGTCCTGGGGCAGATAGGACAGAATGTCGTAGTTGATCCGGGTGAAGGCCGCCCCCAGCATGCTGGGGATCAGCATCAGCACGGCGATCAGAATGACCAGCTTTGGCCTCCGGGTCAGCTTTTGAGCGATTTTTTCAAGCAAGTGGGCCACCCTCTCTGTTGGATTGAAATGAAGATTATTTTCTCGGTCCGCATTTTATGATTCCAATGGGGCAAAGTCAACGGATCGGGCCCATTTCTAATAATCCTTAATAAATGGACGGGCTTAATAATTCTTCATGATTCAACCGGCCGCTTCATGATATAATAGCCCCGGATCAAGACATTTTTGCGAGAATGTTATAAGGAGGCGAGCCATATGAAGGAACGGATCCTGGCGGTGGACGACGACGCGTCCATCCTGGAGCTGGTGTCCGATGTGCTCAGCGAGGAGAATATGGAGGTGCGGACGGCCTCCTCGGGAGAGGAGGCTCTGGCGCTGCTGGAGGATGAGACCTTCGATCTGGTGCTGCTGGATATTATGATGAAGGGAATCAGCGGTCTGGAGGTGTGCCGCCTGGTCCGGGACCGGGTGAATTGCCCCATTTTGTTCCTCAGCGCCAAGGACAATGTGAAAGACATTGTCAGGGGGCTGGGCCTGGGGGCCGACGACTATATGACCAAGCCCTTCGCCCTGGAGGAGCTGGTAGCCCGGGTCCGGGCCCACCTGCGGGCCCAGAACCGGAACCGGACGCCCCGGGAGCGGGAGCGGCAGGCGGCCATCCAGATCGGACAGATCCGGCTGGACCCGGAGGAACGGACGGTGACCAAGGACGGTGTGCCGGTGGAGCTGTCCACCCGGGAATTTGACCTGCTGGCCTGCCTGATGCACAACGCAGGCCAGACCCTGTCCAAAGAGCAGCTCTTCCACAGCGTGTGGAAGACCGATTACGGCGACGTGGGCACCGTGGCCATCAACATCAAAAAGCTGCGGACCAAGATCGACCCGGAGTGGGAGTATATCAAGACGATCTGGGGCTCCGGCTACCGATTTGTGACCAAGAGCGGGTATACCGAGCAGGCGGGAGGAGCGGCCAATGGGGGCTGAAAAGAGAAAGTGGCGTGTCCCGGGGGCGGGCTGGCTCAGCGCCAAGCTGTCCCGAAAAATGATTGCCATCCTGCTGGCGGCGGCAATTCTGGGCTGGCTGCTGTCCTTTTTCTGGTTTCTCACCTACCTGCGGGCCTATGTGGGGGAGCGCTATGACCAGGCCGTGGAGGAGACCCGGCAGCAGACCCGGCAGGTGGCCGCCTTCCTGGAGGAGAGCGGGGGCGACTGCGCCGGGCTGGA
Source organism: Pseudoflavonifractor phocaeensis (assembly GCF_021531375.1). GTDB lineage: Bacteria > Bacillota > Clostridia > Oscillospirales > Oscillospiraceae > Lawsonibacter > Lawsonibacter phocaeensis_B. Next base: position 84,626 of record NZ_JADYTU010000005.1, on the reverse strand, counting down.
GGAATACTTGGCTGCCAGAGGACTGGGCTGCGGTGTGCAGGACGGCAAGGGGGAGGTCCTGTTCCAGTTCATGCCCGGCATCTGGACGGATGTCCAGCTCACCGTGTCCGACGGCGCGGCTGTACACCTGCCCTCGGGAGAGACCCTGCTGGTCCGGGTGGAGAGCGCCCCCCTGAGCCGCCGGGATCTGAGTGACCTGGTGACCCGGAAGGCTTTTGAGGGGCTGATCCTGTTCAACCTGGGCCTGTTCCTGTTGGCGGGGGTCCTGCTCTACCTGCTGATCGTCTCCCCGATCATCGGACTGCGCCGGACCATGCGGGAGTATTCGGAAAAGGGCACCCTGCCCCCCCGCAGCGTCCGGAAGGACGAGGTGGGCAAGCTCCAAAACACCTTTGCCGACCTGACCGGCGTGCTTCGGGCCAAGGAGCAGTCGGAGCGGCGGCTCATCGCCTCCATCTCCCACGACATCAAGACCCCGCTGACCTCGGTGCTGGGCTACTCCGAGCGGCTGCTGTCCGCCCGGCTCAGCCCGGAGAAGCAGGCGCAGTACCTCCGCAGCATTCACGACAAGGGGGTGGCCATCAAGTCCATTGTGGATGAATTTGACGACTACCTGGACGCGGGCCTGCGGGACGAGGCCCCCATGGAGCTGATTACCGCCCAGGCGCTGTGCGACAGCCTGCTGCGGGAGTACCGGGATGAGCTGGAGGACGCCGGCGTGGAGCTGACGGTGAGCTGCACCTGCCCCCAGGCGGAGCTGATCTGCAATTCCGCCCATATGAAGCGGTATTTCGGCAATCTGATCGGAAACAGTATCCAGCACAGCGGAGCCCGGGCGCTGAAGCTGGAGGTGCTGTGCCGCCGGGAGGGACAAAAACTGATCCTGGAGTTCTGCGATAACGGTGCCGGCGTGCCCCAGGAGCTGCTCCAACAGATCTTTGAGCCCCTGTATACCTCGGACCGGGGGCGGAAGGTGTCCGGCCTGGGACTGTCCATTTGCCGCAGCATCATCCGGGCCCACGGAGGCGCCGTGTCGGCGGAGAACCGGCCCCAGGGCGGACTGCTGGTGCGGGCGGTGCTGCCCTGTGCCGGGCCCCGGTGATGGAAAGAAAGGACAAGAAACGGCCCCGGGCTTCAAACAAGAAGTCCGGGGCCGTTTCTTTACAGGTACAGGGCCAGGCAGGTATAGGTCACGCCGTTCTCGTTCAGCTGGTAGGCCGGATCCTGAGCGTTGTACCATGACAACGTGTTGCCGGACCAGGAGAAGGGAATCATGTCGTAGCCGTCGCTGTTGACAAATCCGGACGCGGCTGTTCCGGGAAAGACAGCCGAATTCGGTCCGGAAACAAACACCGCTTTGGGGCGGGCGGGGAAGGTGACGCTGTTTTTGTTGTTGCTCCCGTATTTTCCGGTACCCACATAGGTACTCGCCTTCACCCGGTCGGTGAGCGTCTGGATCTGGCTGGGAAGGGCTTCAAGGGACTGGACCCGGGCCGTCAGACTCTGGACGTTGTCGGGAAGGGTCTCCAGAGCCTGAACCCGGCCGGACAGCTCCTGCAGGCCGTTGGACAGGGTCTGGATCTCGCCGGACATGGTCTGAACATTGCTGTTCAGCGTCTGGATGCCGTCCGCCAGAGCCAGCAGGGCCGCTTCGAGTTTGGTGTTGTCCTGGTTGAAGTCGGTGCGGAGCACCGTGTCCGAGCTGAGCCATTGGTTCAGCCCGTATTGGGGCGTGTGATTGCTTGCCATTGTGTATCTCCTCCATCATGCTTATTTATAAAGGGCGGAAGGGGCGCAAATGCCTCTCTACTTATGGGAAAAACGGGGGGAGGGTTGTATGACGGGGTACACGGAACGGAGGTTTTTGAAACACCAACAGCCGGCTGCGGGACGAAGGGGCCAAAGTGTAAACATTTTTTGAATCTGCGTCATAAGTTCTTGACTTTCTTGCGGCGGGTGTTACAATAATCAACGCATTAATCGTTAATGGGTTAATTATTTCGCAGGGAGGCATGATCCGGATGGTATCCTCACACGAGATGGAGCTGCTGGCCCGTCAGATCAACCAGGCCCACCGGACCGCGGTCCAGGAGGAACTGGCCGCCGCCGGGCTGAGCGAGGTGGGGCACCCCATGCTGCTGACCATTCTGGAGAGCTCCGGAAAAGGCGAGCCCGGCTGCCAGTGCCACGCCCAGCGGGAGCTGGCGGAGCTGCTGCATATCTCGCCGGCCGCGGTGGCAAACTCGCTGAAATCCCTGGAGCGGGGCGGCTATATCCACCGCCAGCCCAGCACGGGAGACGCCCGGCGCAATCTGGTGCTCCTGACGGACAAGGGGGCGGCGGCGGTGAAGGACTGCTACCGGGCCTTTGAGCGGGTGAGCGGCCGGATGCTGGAGGGCTTTTCCGAGGAGGAGCGGGAACAGCTGCTGGCCTTCCGACGGCGGATGCTGAAAAACCTGAGCAAACAAGACCACCATTCTAACGAACAGGAGGGCTGAACCGTTGCTTTCATTGTTTCTTACCCACCTCCAGGGCTATAAAAAGGACGCCGTCAAGGCGCCGATCCTGATTATCCTGGAGGTCATCTGCGAGCTGCTGCTGCCTCTGGTCATGGCGGAGATCGTGGATGTGGCCATTCCCGCCGGAGACGCGGGGTATATCTTCAAGCTGGGGGCGATGATGCTGGTCCTGGCCGCCGTCTCCATGTTCTGCGGCGTCATGGCCGCCAAATACGCCGCCTTTGCCAGCCAGGGCTTTGGCGGCAACCTGCGCCAGTGCCTGTTTGACAAGGTGCAGGAATTCTCTTTTGCCGACATTGACCGGTTTTCCTCCGCATCCCTCATCACCCGGATGACCAACGATGTCAACGCCATGACCATGATGCTGGCCATGGGCCTGCGGATGCTGGTCCGGGCTCCGGTGATGCTGATTGTCGCCCTGGTCATCTGCTTCCGCCTCAGCGCCCGTCTGGCGCTGGTGCTGGTGGTCATCATCCCCCTGATGGTAGCGGCTATCGCTGTTCTGATGAGGATCTGTACCAGACTGTTTGAGGTCATGCAGAAGAAAATCGACGGTCTGAACAACACCCTCCAGGAGAATCTGGTTGCCATCCGGGTGGTCAAGGCCTTCGTCCGGGAGAACCATGAGCGGGGCAAGTTTAAAAAGGCCAACGATGAGCTGATGGAGGCCGGTCTGAACGTGGGAATGCGGATCGTGGCCATCATGCCCATCATGATGCTGGCGATGAACGGCGCCGTGGTATCGGTGCTCTACCTGGGCGGCAGGATGGTCATGGGAGCCACCTTTGATCTGGGCAGCCTCCAGGCATTTATCTCCTATATCACCCAGATCCTCATGAGCGTGATGATGGTGGCCATGTCCCTGCTCCAGCTGTCCCGGGCCCAGGCCTGCGCCCACCGGATCAACGAGGTGCTGACCACCCGGCCCTCAGTGGAGGACAAGGAGACCGCCGTCCGTTCCGACCTCCCCGCTCCCCGGGGCGAGGTGGAGTTCCGGGACGTGTCCTTTAAATATGTGGCCACCGGCACCGGGGACGACGTGCTGTCCCACATCAGCTTTACCGTCCAGCCGGGCCAGTTTGTGGCCATCGTGGGAGGTACCGGCACCGGAAAATCCTCCCTGGTCAATCTGATCCCCCGGTTCTATGACGCCACCGGCGGCTGCGTCCTGGTGGACGGGGTGGACGTGCGGGACTACCCTCTGGAGGAGCTGCGGGGCCGCATCGGCATGGTGCTGCAGAACAACGTGCTGTTCACCGGAACCATCCGGGAGAACCTGCTCTGGGGCAAGCCCGACGCCACCGAGGAAGAGATCGTTCAGGCCGCCAAGGACGCCCAGGCCTATGACTTTATCATGTCCTTCCCCGACGGATTCGACACCGTTCTGGACCAGGGGGGCACCAACGTCTCCGGCGGCCAGAAGCAGCGGCTGTGCATCGCCCGGGCCATGCTGCGAAAGCCTGCCATTCTGATCCTGGACGACTCCACCTCCGCCGTGGATTCGGCCACCGAGGCGGCCATTCGCCAGTCCTTCGCCAAGAATCTGAAGGACACCACCGTCATTATCATCGCCCAGCGCATCTCGTCGGTGCAGTACGCCGATGAGATCCTGATCCTGGACGACGACCACATCGCCGGCCAGGGCACTCACGAGGAGCTGCTGGCTTCCAATCAGATCTATCAGGAGATCTATCAATCTCAGCAAGAGGGGGTGGGGGAATAATGCCCGGACCCAACCGGCCTCCCCGCGGGGGCTATCAGAAGCCCAAAAACATGGGCAAGACCATCCGCCGTCTGGTGGGCTATCTGACCCGCAGCAAGCTGCCCCTGTTTTTTGTCCTGCTGTGCCTGTTCATCTCGGTGTGTACCAACATCGGCGGCTCTTATATGATGCGGGGCATCATCAACAACTTCATCTGGTCGGGCTGCACCGACTTCGCCGGCCTGGGGCTGGCCATCCTGAAGCTGGTGGGCGTCTACCTCATCGGCTGTCTGGCCACCTACGGCCAGTCCGCCACCATGGTCCGGCTGGCCCAGCGTGGAGTCAACCGCCTGCGCAAGGACCTGTTCGACAAGCTCCAGCAGCTGCCCTTGAGCTACTTTGACAAGCATCCCCACGGTGAACTGATGAGCCGGTTTACCAACGATGCCGACAACGTCCAGACCGCCTTGGAGCAGAGCGTGGTCTCCCTGCTGTCCAGCTGCCTCATGTTCGTGGGCCTGGTGGTCATGATGGTGACCATCAACTGGAAGCTGTTTCTGGTCACGGCCCTGGTTCTGGCCCTGACCATGTTCCTGTTCAAAAACCTGGGCGGCCGCAGCCGGAAATACTACCAGGCCCAGCAGGCCGCTTTGGGTAAGGTCAACGGCGAGATCCAGGAGATGATCGAGGGCTTGAAGGTGGTCAAGGCCTTCACCCACGAGGAACAGGCCAAAGCCGAATTTAGGCAGCTCAACAACGCCTACCGGGACGCCGCCCAGAGGGCCAACTTCTACTCCACCATGATCATGCCGGTGGCGGGCAATCTGATGAACGTCAGCTACGCCCTTACCGCCGCCTTTGGCGGCCTGCTGGCCGTCCTTCAGGGCTTCGACCTGGGCGGTCTGGTGGTCTATCTGAACTACTCCAAGCAGGTGGGCCAGCCGCTGAACCAGATCTCCCAGCAGATGACCACCCTGCTGTCCGCCCTGGCCGGCGCCGAGCGTATTTTCGATGTGATGGACACCAAGCCCGAGGTGGACGAGGGCTCCGTCACCCTGGTGTCCGCGGAGAAGGACGAGAACGGCTCCCTGTCCATCCACACCGGGGAGGGCCGGTCCCGTACCTGGGCCTGGAAGACGCCCCGGAACAGCGGCATGACGCTGGTCCCCGTGCTGGTGGGGGAGAAAGAGACCCTCACCGAGCTGGGTCAGGCGGTGCGGGAAGGGGGCGGCCTGAAGCTGCTGCCTCCCCACCAGGACTCCCAGGATGGCCTCTGGGTGAAGGTGGCCGGGGACGGCTCCCTCACCGAGGTGACCGACCTGTCTGCTCTGGTCGGCCACGGCTGGGCCTGGAAGTACCCCGGCCCCGACGGCAAGGCTGCCCTGCACCTGATCCGGGGCACCGTCCGCAACGTGCCCGGGGAGGACTACTACCTCACCGAACTGAAGGGCGCCGTCCGGTTCAGCCATGTGGACTTCTCCTATGTCCCGGGCAAGCCCATCCTGAAGGACGTGTCCGTCTACGCCAATCCCGGCCAGAAGATCGCCTTCGTGGGCTCCACCGGGGCGGGCAAGACCACCATCACCAACCTCATCAACCGTTTCTATGAGATCGAGGGGGGCCTCATCACCTATGACGGCATCGACGTGAAGGCCATCTGCAAGGATGATCTGCGCCGGTCCCTGGGAGCGGTGCTCCAGGATACCCACCTGTTCACCGGAACCATTATGGACAACATCCGGTACGGCCGGCTGGACGCCACCGACGAGGAGTGTATCGCTGCCGCCAAGAGCGCCAACGCCCACTCCTTCATCCGCCGCCTGCCCCAGGGCTATGACACCATGGTCACCGGGGACGGGGCCAACCTGTCCCAGGGCCAGCGCCAGCTGCTGGCCATTGCCCGGGCTGCCGTGGCCGATCCCCCGGTAATGATCCTGGACGAGGCCACCTCCTCCATCGACACCCGTACCGAGTCCCTGATCCAGAGGGGCATGGACGCCCTGATGGAGGGAAGAACGGTATTTGTCATCGCCCACCGGCTGTCCACGGTGCGCAACTCCAACTGCATCGTGGTCATCGAGCACGGACAGATCGAGGAGAAGGGCGACCACGACCAGCTGCTGGAGAAGCAGGGACGTTACTACCGCCTGTATACCGGACAGTTCCAGCTGTCCTGAAGCAAATAAAAAAGACGCCGGAAGGCGTCTTTTTTATTTGCTGTCGAGTGCTCTCTGCTGGTTCATATACAGTCCTGACACCAACAGGACGGGCAAAAGTATATGGGCCGCGCCGATAGCGGTGGGTTCCACCACATTCAAATAAAAAGCTGAGCCATAGTGGACGGGCGTGAGTCGGGCCAGCCCGGCTCCGGCCATCTGCTGGGGCATGGCAAACAGCATCCTATAACTGGACAAGAACATGGTCAGTCCACAGATCAGCGCCGTCCACAGCATCAGCCAGCCGACCGCTTCTTTTCTTTCGGGACGGGCGGCTTTTGGAGTAAACCAGCCCCAGACTGCCCAGAGGGGGAGCATGAAAAGACCATAGCCATACATCGCCGCGCCATCTGCAAAGGGGTCAAAGGTGAGGTACAGGACCGCAAGGCCGATTAGCTCCCCCGATAATTGGAGGAGAAATAACCAACCCAGAAACCGGAGGCAGACGCTTGAATTTCGTTGCATTGTGACTCCTTTCTTCATGGGCGATCAGGCCATCAACTTTCGGTAAGATCAGATACCCCGAAAAGCGCGCCCATCCCAAGGCCAAACAAGATGGGAAAACAGAACAGCCACACCGTCCAGAAATCCGGGAATTGGACAAAGGCTGGTTTGCTGAGATAATAGGTCTTCGGCAGGGGGAGCCATCCGGTCATTCCCAGAAAACAGGTGAGGGACACCACGCCTGTCACCACTGCCGGGGAACATTTGACCCGTCGTGAGGTGGAACTCCGGGTGAGAAAAAACTGTAAAAGACCTGATGCGGCGGGGAGAATGATAAAAAATATCAAGGTTTCCATAAAAACTCTCCGTTCTCAGATATGAAAGGATCGGTGAGATCTACGGTGAAAAGCCTTTCCGTGCAGCTTAGTGGAAAGATGCCCTGTCGGGCCGTTACACGTTCCCTTTTTTCGGCACCGCCCGGCGGTACAGCCACCCCAGGACATTGCCCATCAGGGCCGGGATGGCCACCATGAAACAGTGAAACAAGGCGGAGCTGTTGAACAGCAGCCATACCATGGGCATGTAGCACACAAAGCAGGCCAGGGGGTACAGGGGACACACCCCCTGCCGCTTGCCCAGAGACACCCCAGAGCAGAACCCGGCCACCGGCAGCAGGAGATAGGGCAGGATCAGCCCGGACAGCACCGGAACATCCACCACGAAAGTCCGGTCCACCCAGCGGAGGACCAGGGGCAGCCCGTCGCACACCAGCAGCACGAAGGGCAGATAGGGCAGGGTCTCCCGCCATTTCAGGGGGGTGGGTCCCGGATCCAGCCCCAGCAGGGTCCGCAGCTGCATCACCTCCACATACCAGCCTACCCACCGCCCCAGCCAGATCAAGGCGTAGAGCAGGGCCAGCAGGGCCACCCACAGGGGGATGAACCGGGGGTCGTCCAGCCACCGGCATACCCAGAGCAGGGCGGAGAAGGAGAGGGCGGTGGCGCAGAAGTGGGCCAGGGACCGGACCACCAGCTCCCGGCCGCCGTCGGCAAAGGGCAGGGTGGACACCGCCACCACGGCGCCGAACAGCCCCCCCAGCAGGGACTGGACCAGAGCCGCCAGCCCCACCGAGCCAAAAGCCTCCGCCATGGCCGGGGTCACCACATGGAGGCCCGCCGCCCAGGCGGAGCCCACAGCCTGGGCCTCTGCCGGCAGCATCATGGTACTGAGCAGGCACACCGCCAGGGGTGTCAGCGCCGCGCCCAGAAGAAAGCCCAGCAGGGCCCGGGCCTTCCATCCTGACAGCTTTTTCATGTCCGCTCCCTCCTTCCCAAATTCAGTGTCTCCTTGATCTTTTTTACATACCGCCGGGATACATAGACGGTGACCGTCCCGTTCAAAGTCATCCGAATGGTGCCGGTGAGGGACAGGTCCAGGGCGGTGACCATTTCCAGATTGACGATCTCTGAGTTGGAGATGCGGACAAACCGCCGTGGGTCCAGACGCTCCTCCAACTCATACAGCCGCAGACGGACGGCATAGACCGCTTCCGCCGTCTGGGCGGATACCCCCTTACCATCGGCAAAAAAGCGGAGAAAGTCCCCCTGGGGCAGACGGCGGGTCTGATCTCCCCGCCACACCGGAATGGGGTCCAGGGCCAGACCGGATAACTCCTGAACCAGACGGTCAAGCTCCGCCGATTCCGCACCTGCCAGAATGATGATCTCAGGCTCTTGCCGTCCCGGCTCGATCTCCATCTTTACCTTCATGGGCCGCACCCCCTTTCCTCTTCCTTTCAATGCCAGTATATCTGATTCTAATTACCCCGTCTATCCTTTTGAGACGGATGGCCGTTTTTCGGGGATAAGTGGTCAGATTTTACCGTCCGGCATTTTTAAGGGGCGGAAGAGAAATCCGTTGACACCGCCGCGGTCCTGGGCTAAAATAAAAAAGCACGCTTCCCCGCATGATCGTGTATGTCAGCTGCCCCAATAGCTCAGCAGGATAGAGCGGTCGCCTCCTAAAAATCGAATCGTTCGAATCCTAAAGCCCTGCAAAATTGAATATTTTCTGTATAAGCCCCCGTAGCTCAGTTGGATAGCAGCGTTCGCCTCCTAAGAAAAAGGGCGAGCACGAGTCTGCTGAAAAACAGTAAATCTGTTGTGAGTTCGATTTCTCTTGAGAAATGACTCCCGACGCGACAGTTCCGACTTCCCGTCTAACAATGGCGGAAGGGTCAATTATACGGAAGCCGCTAATAAACCGGTCGAAAATCGATCTCTTTTTGATTAGAAGAACCGCTCTTCGGAGCCTTCTTAATACAGGCTGAAGTTCCAAAAACCCAGGAAATAAGCCAAAAATTGAATAAATGTCTCTGTAGCTCAGTAGGATAGAGCGTTCGCCTCCTAAGCGGTTGTTCAATCCTCACTATTTACAATTTCATTTGATATACGCGCCAATAGCTCAGTTGGATAGAGCGTCCCCCTCCTAAGGGGAAGGCCGGGGGTTCGAATCCCTTTTGGCGCGCCAGATAATAACGCCGAAAGCCTTTGTTTTCAAGGGTTTTCGGCTTTTTTATTGAGCAGTAAAAGAAAAAATAATCAAGCTTCGCTTGGAGAGAACGTTCTCTTTTATTGCTACAAGGGAATCATGGTTCGGGTGTTTCGTATCGCTTATATTATACAGTAAATTCAGTGGTTTTGTACAGTAGCTAAATATTTAGGTGATTAACGGCGTTAAATAGGGTTGGTGTCGAATGAACTTTATTTGCCCGAATTGTTCTTCTCGTACATAGCAATGGCAAACTCAAGCATCTGTTTTCCGGCTGAATCAGAAGCCACTTCCTCAAGCTTTTTTGCAAAATCTTCATCTGCCAGAGAGATTGTCACTTTAGATTCAGAATCCGATTTGCCAGAGCGACTAAGGAACTTTCCAATCGCTTTCGCTGTATCAATTCTTACGCTGTCCTCCGGCGTTTCGTAATAGTCCTGTATCGTACTCAACTGACGATGGGCGGTATCCTTAGCCAAGCTCACATAGTCATGCCTGTTATAATCAAGTTTTTTTGTGATTGAGAAATGCCTTAGGCTATACAGGTCTACTTTTGGAAGTCCTAAAGGCTCATAGAGTGAGCGGAACATATCATCGGCGTATTGTGAACTGATATGCGTACCATCCTCGTGAGCAAATATCAAATCATCATCAATGTAGCTGTCTCCTGCAAGCTGCTTATGCTGATTCTGAACAAGCCTATAATCACGGAGCATGAAAATGACTTCCGGCGCTATATAGATTCTGTCCGTCTTTGCTTCGATTTCCTTTTCCGTCTTGGTAACATGAAAGACCGCACGTCTCTTTGCATCCGGTCGAGTGCTGCGAACTTGGTCGAATACTTTGAGAATCCCCCGACCATTTGTTTCTTTAATAAATTTCTCAGTGCGGTAAGTCAACTCCTTGTAGTTACGAATATAGGACGGTTCATGCTTGTCCTCGTTATCGTATACATCAGACCATGTTAAGGCAAGACATTCTCCAATACGGCTGCTCAATGCCACCATAAGGCTGATTAGAAGCTTGAGCTGTGGATCGGAACAGTTATCATACGCAAAATTAAACTGTTCTTCTGTCCACACCTCACGCCTGCTTGACTTCGGCTGCTTTACAGTCACACCCAACATGGGGTTTTCTGTGATAAGCTCCAAATCATCCGTAGCGTACTTAAATGCTCGGCTGATGATTTTCTTGCAATCATAAACAGTACGCTGTGATACCCTTGCCCCATTTGCCTTATGATTCCCGTTGGCTTGCGGTAATTGAAGCATATCCTTGAAGCCCTGTCTCATATCGACACGGGTTATTTTCCATATAGGGAATGAGCCAAACACAGGAACAATGTAATTACGAATCTTGCCGATATTCGCTCTGTAAGTGCCCTCGTCCCACCCATATCTGTCTCCGATGGTATGTAGATACTTGGTATGCTCGGCATAGGCATACAAGAGCTGTTCAACGGTCTCTATCTCCGTTTTATCAACTTTGGAAGCTACCGTTGTGCCCTTGGCAGCCTTATGTTCCTTTTCACGGAGCAGAAGATAGGATACGAACTGGTTTTTCGCACGTTCGTTGTTCACTGTTTCGGTGGTCTGGTGTTCCTTACCCTCAGAATCAAGATACCCGTAGCGGATGCGCCAGTTGTCATTGGTAGCGTTAATTTTGGTTGGCTCGCTATGCCACAAATATTCAGCTATGTCTTTCTTCTTAGGTTTTCTGCCCATACCAGACGTTAGAACTCGTTCGGATGATTGTTATACCAATCTTCAAAACTGTTCTTGTCGATACGAAGATATTTTCCCACCATGAATACACGGAAATCATTGTTTTTCTGATGCTTTTTGATAAAGTTGCGGACACTTTCCTCTCCGACACCATAGATGTTCATAATGTCCTGCACAGAGTAGTTGCGACACTCCATGATGGACGGGGTTACTCCTGCCATAGTATTCATCTCCTTTATATTATCACTGGTTAGACACGGTTATGTGGCATTATTCTTTTTTATGCCACAACGGCATTATAGCACAGTTGCTTTACCGGCGTCAAGTGATTTGACACGATTATGTGGCTTGCAGTTTTTTGACGTGGCAATTTTTGCGTGATTACCCCGTTTGCGATAGATTACCATTGCTTTCTTCCTAAAAGGATGTTATTATTTGAAGTGTTATGGTGTATCGCTACACCATAACAGTTTGGAGGGAAATAAATGAGTTTATTGGATAAATTCTTGAACAATATAAAGATAGAAAAGAGAATCGAAACGGGACAGAAAATCAAGAGAATCCGTTTGCGTAATAAGACTGCCGTTTCAGAATTGGCAGAAGCCGCAGGGGTAAATGAAGCTGCAATAAGAAATTATGAGGTTGGATATCGCCAAATTTCCAGAGATAAATTGGAATTGATTGCTCAAAGGCTCGGCGTTCCTGTGGAAACGCTTGTTGACCGCCAGATCGACAGCTATAATGATGCCATGCACATTCTCTTTGAACTGTCGGATAAATACGACCTTGTTCCTATCGAACTTCCGCAAGAGCCTAAATACGCTATCCAGACAAAGGATGAGACAATTCTTCAAGCGTTACAAGCATGGTACAACGAAAGGCGCAAATGGGAGAACGGGGATATCACACAAGCCGAACTGCAAGAGTGGATGGATGCGTTCCCTTTGCAGTGTGAAGAAAACGAATCCCCGGCAGAAAAAGTTGAATCCCGTTATACAGACTTTGAACGCATTTTGGGGTTGAAATCCTCGTTAGAGCAGCTTGATATGATTGTGAATGACAATGTAGAACTGATTGAGGATTGCATTGCTCATAAGGATTATAAAGCGGGTCGTGAGCATTTGAGAACGCTTAAAGCCACTGTTCATACGCTGTCACAGGTGGATATTAAACGATACGGTAAATAAAGAAATCACAGGCGATTCCTACTGCATTACGCAAAGGAGCTGCCTGTGATTTTTTGTTACTTGGGCTCGATGGAGCAGCGGTCTAATGAAAATTCCAATAGTATACCAATCAGTTCATTTCGGCTACGCCCTGTCTGAGCCGATATTTCATCAATGCGCTGCACAACGTCCTCTCTGATACGAACAGAAAAGGTCTTATAACCGTCATCCCCCTTGGGACGTTTCGGATGGATTATCAATTTTTCCTCTTTCATGCTAAATCACCTCTATGTTAGATTTTATGTTTCCATAGATGTGATTTATATGTTATAATTTATGTTATAAATTATATTGGAGGGATTGAAATGAACTCGGACGAATTATATACGCTGAAAAGCATGGTGCTTGATAACTACGAGCAGTACCATGACGGTCTTAGAATACTCTTAGAAAGCGATAAGGGGCTTTACAAGGCGTTTGGACAGTCTCCCCGTACAAAGTACCTAAAGACGGAGAACTTCTATCTAACGTCAAAAGAACGCCTTACGTACATGATGGGATTCATTGATGCCTTGGCTTGGCTGACAAGACAGGGAAAGTTAGTGCCGGATACGTTCCCAACAGATATCGCAGGATTCACAGACCCAGAGGAAACCCCGGAAGAACGAGCAGAATATTTTGAGCAGCGATACAAGGGCTTATCACCGGAGCAGCGTGCCGAACTGGAAGCATTTGATAAAGAAAATGAAGAGATGTGGCTTGAACAAGTCGAAGAAAGCATTAAAGAGAATAAAGTAATCAATAATCTGATTCTGCGTATTATTACCGGGGAAGATTATTGATATCCAAAGAGCGGTGTATTTTGCGATACGCCGCTCTTATTTTGAATCGAATTAGACATTCCTAGCATCCGAAGTCGATTCTCAATAACGCTAGTTCATCTGTGATGGTTGAATTTTCTTGCAAAAAAGAGATAAAGATGCTATATATATGATATATACTTGCGGTGGAGGTGCTATAAATGGGCTTTTGTAATGATATAAAGATGATTCGTCATAAATGCCTGATGAGTCAAACAGAGTTTGCAGATGCTTTGGGCGTATCTTTTGCTACCGTTAATCGGTGGGAATCCGGAAAAAGCAAGCCGAATTTCAAAACTATGAAGTTAATCAATAATTTTTGCGAAGCTCATGGAATCGACTTCGATGTAAGCAAGCAGCTAATGGAGGAAGAACAAATATGATATATAATGTGATTGACCTGTTTGCAGGAGCCGGTGGATTAAGTTTGGGCTTTAAGCAAACAGGACAAGTAAAAATAATCGCCGCCGCAGAAAATAATGTGAACGCCAGAAAAACTTATAAAAGAAATTTCAAATTGGCACGCCTGTATTCGGACGTGAGAACAATAGACTATACAGAGTTGCAAGATACAGTCGGCCCCGTTGATATTGTAATTGGTGGCCCTCCGTGTCAGGGCTTTTCAAATGCAAATCGCCAGCATACCACAGTAATTAGTATGAACAACAGACTGGTCAAAGAGTATGTTCGTGCAATCTGTGAACTGAAGCCAAAAGCCTTTGTTATGGAAAATGTTGCCATGTTGCGTTCTCAGGTTCATAGATTTTTTCTTGAAGAACAAGACCTTGATAACGAAAGAATCATGGCGCTCCCTCTTTCAGAAGATAAGATAGAGCTTTTGCCTAAATCTGTGAATTTTAATAACTCTATTACCTTCCTTGAAAATGCACGGACTGAAATAGGATTTGCATGGGCTGAAAGCTTTTATAAAATTATCAATATTCTTTATCGTTACCGAATTAACGTTTCCAAATTTGATGCTACCCTTGAAAAGTATCAAAAGAAGCTGGTTGCACAACTCGACGAAATTTTGAAAATAACTGCGGAAGTTGAAATCCCTAATGTTTTGCAGGAAAACGATGCAAAAATGGCAAGGGAAATATTGCAATACATTGAGCAGAAGGATAACTTTGATGATACAGTATCGGCAATTAGTAATTCAATTTTACTACAGAGAGCTATCATAAAAATCAAGGAGTTAACCGACAATAATATTCATATTTTCGAGTATGCCGAAGATAACGGTAGCTTAGTTGCGGTAGTTAAGTCTTATCCTGTGTTAGATTACATTAGAGCAATTTTAGAGAATGAGCCTTATAATTACATATTAAGCGAAAACACGCTTAACGCAATTCACTATGGCGCACCTCAGCGACGGGAACGTTTCATTATTGTTGGTCTCAAAAAAGAAATGAATGCCAAATATATTGCTCCTGAAATCAGATTTGCAGAGGGTAACTATAGAACTGTCCATGATGCAATTGCAGACATTCAGGATGTAGCACCTGTTACCGAAGTAACCGGAGACTATATTGAGCTTGAAGCACATCCTAATGCGGAAGGACTGGAAAAAGAGCTGAGAGGTCGTGCGCTGTATAATCATATTACAACAGCCACTAGAGCAACAGCGATGGAGAGATTCAAGGCACTCAAAGCAGGTGAAAATTTCCATAATCTTAATCCTGAGCTTAAAACAACCTATAGCAACGCAGAGCGTACGCAAAATACTATCTATATGCGTTTGAAGTATAATGAACCGTGCGGAACAGTTGTTAATGTGCGTAAATCCATGTGGATTCATCCTGAGCTAGATCGTGCCATTTCCATCCGTGAAGCAGCTAGATTACAGACTTTCCCTGATAGCTTCATTTTTGAAGGAACAAAAGATTCTCAATACCAGCAGGTTGGTAATGCAGTACCTCCGTATCTGGCAAAAGCTATCGCTGATAGCGTTATCAATATTCTGAACAAGTCAATAGAATAAAAAAACGGGTCACTCCTTTGCTTTAAGGAGCGACCCGTTAGCTTTATGCCGTTTCTTTTTCTTGAACCTTGCAAATCTCATTTGCTTTAGCCAGAATCTTATCGTAAATGCGCTGTTCAGGTAAACAGTCCAAAATGTAGATACCACCAAGTAAGTTAAGATACTTAGCCAGTTCTCCAACAATGTTTGTGTCAATCGGAAGTCCCTGTGCCTTGGCTTCTATTATTGCGCCAAGGAATGGACGAATAATAGCCGGATTGTTGGATGTATTACGTTCCAGAATGTGCATGATGTAGTCGGAGCTTTCACATACGAATTTTGTAAGTTCCCATGGGTCAGAACGCTTTTCATCGTATGTAAGACGACCAATCCACCACAATCTGGATAAAGCATTTCTCGTTAGAGATCGTCTGGCACCAAAGCCAAACAGAAAATGCTGCTGCACATTGCCAACGGTGCATTTCTTGTCAATGTCCCATCTGTACTTTACATAGTTCCAGAAAGGTCCAAGACACAGACCTGCCCACAAACGCTCATCAGAAGCTTGCGAGTCAGATAGAAAGCGGAAATGGCCGTAAATGCGTTTGACATTTTCAGCTTCCGTGAGAAATGGTTTGTCTTCTGACATATCCAGACTAAAATCAGGTATTTCAGTAAATTTTGTGTCAGAAAACAATGCGTTTCCAAACTCCTCCTGTAACCATTCCGAAGAATCCTGTTTAAAATTATCAACCCAGCTTTTGAGATTAGACTTGATAATATCAATGTTATCGTAGCTTACAAATTGTAGCTTCATAATTCGTCACCTCCCGCCGCACCAAAGCTACTTGTCAAAAATGTGAATGCATCTGTAACAGGATTGTCTATCAATTTTTGAGCAAGAACTAAGCAGTTTTGGTTGCTGAATTCTTCACTTTCAATATCGCAATCAAATTGCGTTAGCAGTGCCTTTGATAGGACCTTATACCACAATGTGTCTGAATTTTCACTACGCTCTTGAATTGGTAAAGCTCTCAGCTCTTCCAAAACGTATACAAGAGCAGGTATAACAGTGAGAGAATTGAGAATTGGGAGCGCCAAAGGGGTTGCACTCAAGGCTTTGTAGCTATAAAAATCGCTAAGCGGAAGCTTAATGATGATTTTACGCTGAGACATGTCAACCAGCATTTGCTTACAATTTTCATCTGGATTTTTACTGATATTGAAAATAGACGGTGTATTTGCTAAATCATCAATATCTTTGGAAATATCTACAGTAACCATTTTCCCTACAGCCATCACGCAACCGGCTTCGATATCAAATGCAATTCCTTGATAATCCTCGTGGAAATCCGGGCTAGTAAAGCCTTTCAAATCATCAACGGCTACAATAAACGGGCATATTTGCAGTTTGCCATTCACAGCCTTATTTAGCAACGTGTATACTTCACTAACTTTGTCTGTTTGAACAACAGTCCGAAAGCCAGTTTGGGCACACTCTAAGTGGTAAACAAATTTTGCAAGCCCTTGTTTGATACAGTCCTGAAGGCTTTTGCAAGTAAGTGTTGCAAGGAAGTCGATGCGTAAATCATAACCATCACGCACAATATCAATGGCTACATCAAATGAACCAGTTCCGTAATCGTTTGAATAAGAGGACAAGACAGGATACGGATATAATTTATACTTGATTTCCATACGCCTTCACCTCCAAAGAACAATAATCGTGATAATCAAGCTGAATATTAAGCCTGAGAGCCTTTTTCTCGGTAAATACCAGATTCATAATTCTGTTTTTATCGAATTTTAAATCAGGGCACTCGGAACAAGAAGCTGTAACAATAGAAGCTTCGTAGTTTTGGGATTCAGCCGACATAAACACCTCTAAAACGCCATCTGTAGCAGAAGAATCAGGGGTAAATACAATCGTATACTCACCTGTCGCCTTGTTTCGAACCACATTACGAACACTGGCTGCGGAAATAGCAGACAGTTTCTTACGGTGTTCTATAGGAACATTACCACCGCCATCCCCGGGATTGTTTCCACCACCAAGACCGCCATGACCTCCCTTGCCTTGACTACCGCTACCACCTTCGCCGGGAAGGTCGGTAATAACAATGTCACCATCTTCATCGTCTACAAGAGTTTGTCCGGGGTCTCCCGTTTGGGTTCCGGTCGGCTTTGGTGCTACTTCGGTTACATGAATTTTAATATCCTTAATACTATCTTGCAGTGCTTCGGTACGTTCCTGATTGGAGGATTTATCAAAGTCATTGGCAGATAGATATTCGCCGACAGTTGGGTCAAGGGTCTCTTCACTTTCATCATTTTTCATTTCATCCAAAGATGCCTTAATGAAGCGTGTTAGTGAAGTAAGGAGACGTTTGGCTTTACTCTTGTTGTCAGCACGTTCAACTTCCCATTCAAGGTGCTGGGGATTTTCAAGACTACGGAGGTAAGAGTTAATAGCATCGCCTTCAATAAACAGGGTTCCAGCAAAGGGAATTAAGCCATTGATATTACCTTTATCTTTAATTTTCATGCCTGTCTGACGAATCATTGCAACTCGCCTACTGAAAGACGGCATAATCATTAGCTTCAAAGTGAGCTTTCCAATGATTTCCGAATCATCAGTAAACTCTTTGGTAAATGTTCTTGCTACGTTCTCATCTGTAAGCGTTTGATAGTATTCGTCAGCGTGCTCGTTGAAGTATTCTTTGTGGGAAATCATCAAATCAGCAAGAGAGTCTTTGCAAATAACAGTCCCGTCAACATCGACAACTAGCGTTCCGTTGTAAATAGCATAAAGGAATCCATCTAAAACGGAAGCAACCATTTGATGTTGCCATCCACTATCGCCATTGAATGCAACAATAAAAATATCGGTTCCAGAGTTATCAGCGCTACGAGAGTATGCAGGGTCTAAAGAATACTGCTTGTACATAGGACTGTTCTTGTCATTGCCATAGAACCCCGTCCCCTGAGTGATTTCATTCTTCTTGTTCTTGAATGAAGTCAATCTCGAAACTCCCTGTGATGCACAAACGCCATCTTTATCGCTGGTACTGTAGAAAACCGTTCTAAGAGCAGAACAGGCATACGGCGCAAATTTTCCAATACCAAAAGAGCCGCCATGACTACCAGATTTATCAGATGCGCCCGAAGATTTTGTTAGATTACACCAAGGAGAATTATATTCTTCACGGGAGCCAACAAGTCCAGAAGTATTAAAATCACTGATTCTCAAGCAAGTGATAGTAGGCTTATGAATTACAGCCAATGCCTGTTTGAAGAAATTCTTAGCTTTGGTTGACTGTTGTTGTGACCAGAAATCCAAAGCTCTTTTAAGGGCATCTTCTAAACTGCTGTAGTCAGGAATTTTACGAGGATCAATGTCGAAGGTTTTAAACTCGATATGGGTTGGTTTTCCATTTTCAAGAGCAGCATCCAGCGAATTCTGGCAGATTTCTCGTGCCAAAGATTTAATAGGAGTTCCTTTGAATGTTTCAACGCCAGAATCAGCAATACCGAATATCTGACCGTAATTATTTGATGGAAAGTTCCATTTCTGTGTAAGATTGAACATATTTCTCACCCCTTGCGCTTGCTTAACGAGAATCTGGTTGATTTCTCGGCTTCTACTTTTGTGAATTTCTTTTTAGCTTCTCGCAGTTCCTGTTCGATGGCTTGGAAAATTTCCTCAACTTCATCCTGCGTATATTCATATACAGAAGTATTTGAACAATTGCCAAGTAGCTGCAAAGTGTCAATAATTTTATTAGTTCTGGCTTCAGCAAGCCTAACGAACTTATCGTGCTTGCTTTCTTCGGCCTGTTTCTTCATGAGAAATCCTCCTTCCTGTTTAGTTACATGGTAGCACTTAGATACCCAATAGTCAACAATATTCTTAAAATATTAGATAACATTTTTAAAATGTTATAAACTACTGCATCATCTAAAACCAATATCACTATCAATATTTTTGAAATATTTTGCATAAACTTAAATTATACATTGCTCTCGCGCATTATATTATTAAAATATTAGCATCAAAATGTGTGGGCATAGCTATGAGTTTTATGACTATAGCATAAATGTAAACTATAAGATTAGCCCTCCCAGCTATCAAATCATATAGCATGAGAGGGCTATGGAATTTCATTTTA
The DNA here is from genome assembly GCF_021531375.1 of Pseudoflavonifractor phocaeensis. GTDB lineage: Bacteria > Bacillota > Clostridia > Oscillospirales > Oscillospiraceae > Lawsonibacter > Lawsonibacter phocaeensis_B. Next base: position 65,313 of record NZ_JADYTU010000005.1, on the reverse strand, counting down.
TAAGTCGGGTGGTAAGGAATATTTCCGAATCATAAATTGCGCTCTGTTGAGGAATCATCCTTTGGCATCAGCTCCAGAATCTTTTTATACCAGTGTTTTTCCTCTCCGTTTTCTCGCAACGCAAACTGGCAAAACAGTGTCATTAACTCAAAATATTTTGTTTGGAGTTCTCCCCAATCCTTATTAGAAGAAAATCGAACAACATTTGTGTTATAAGCAATTTGATTGACGTTATTTCCAATGCGGTTCACCTCGTAAATCAACTGCTTTGCCTGGTCTCTATCCATGTGCCACTGCTTACCCGACAACGATTCTGCAAGAATCAGTTTTCTTAAATAATCCGCTTTCGATAAGCCATACTCAAAAGCATTTTTTGTGAGCATAGCATTTTCCTCTGGAAGCAAAGTAAAACGGAATTGCTCTGTGCGAACTCTATCTTTTTCAGCCATTTATTATTTCTCCTTTCAAAACTTCCTCACCGTGAGGAAATTACAAAATTGTTCGTCAGTGATTTTAGTTTTGTTGTGCCGTCTGTGGGACAATCATTTTGCCGTTTTGCAAAATAGTACGGGTGGGGGTATTAGGGGGCGTTGCCCCAGTGCAACGGCTAACAAGTGGGAAAATGACACGAGTGGGTACATTTCCCCTATGCTTGCTATTGCAAGTATAGGGAGAATAATGGACAGCGAGTGGGTACAATTTCCCCATGCTTGCTATATGCAAGTATGAGGGAATGGGTACATTTTCCCCCTGCTTGCTAATAATGTTTTGCTATGGATTTTTAGGGTCGAGTATTGTGTCAAGCTGCGATTTCCATACCATAATATTTTCGATTTCTTTTTCAAAAATATAGGATTCCTTTTGGCGGTTTCGCTCCAAAAATTTGCCCCAATAATAATCAATTTCTTTCTGCAACTCATTGATATACTCTTGCAGTTCGTCCCGTTCCTCAGCGGAATATTCTTCGGTGTCAGCGGTCATTTCCGCCATTTCTTTTTTATTGCTTTCAAGTTCATCCATCAAATCAATATAATCGTCCAAATCCCCCCACAGCAGCAAAAATTTCAGAAATGTATCATCTGAAAACATGGCGAACCAACAACGCTGATACCACTGTTCCGCATACATCCGTTCATCACTTCCGTTGGAATATGTTCCGTCTATTAAATCCCCGATGAAGTTCTCTAACAGTTCTGAAATCGTCAGCCCACCCTCGCCGGATTTTTCAGCAAGGCGTTTCACATCTGCATCGGAAAGATTCACTGTTATGGTTCTTGGTTTTATGGTTTCAATCTCATTTTTTTGTGAACTGTAATCTCTCATTTCGTCTCCTTTGCTTGTAAAATTGATTGATTTAAACCGAGGGCAACGGCAGCAACGGGTACACCGTTGTTTTCGTTAGGATAAGCGGCAGAATTTTGCCGTTGTCCTCGGAAACCCGACTACGGGTAAATTTTCTTCATCATCCTATGAAAAACAACGGTGTTGGCGTAGTACCCGTAGTTATTTGACTTCGATATAGTCAAGAGTTATCCATTTTTTCTTGTTATGGAATGCGCTCACATAAGAAACCCCATAGATCTCTCTCAGCGAATCTTGCGCTGCTTTCAAGCTCTTTGAGAACACAGCCGCACTGTAACTAACAAGAATCGGCTCTCGTGCCTGCAAGATTATCAGCAGCTCTGTTGCTGTCCCCTCCCAATGGTGCGCTTCTTCTGCCTTGATGAAATTAACGATAGCGTGTAAAAACCGTTCTTTTTCATTGACAATCGATTCGTCACGGGTGAGCTTGTTCCAACGGCAGGATTCTTTGTCAAATTCAAGGGCAAATTCAAAAGCTTCGGTGTCACGGTTGGAAATGGTGAGGTTGGCTCTGGTGTCGGTGCGCTTGCTCTTTGTCAGCACCCAGTTCCCGTCCGTTCCTCCTGCCATGCCCTCGCTGCCGGAAATCTTGCTGATATCATCATCGTGCTTGCCTTTGTTGGTGTGCGTGAGCGCAAGGATGGTAAGGTCAAACTCCATGCTTATCTGGCGCAGGATGTTGGTAAACTCCACATCTCCGGCGTAGATGTTCTTTACAAACTCATTCCCTCTGATGTGTTGGAGCGTATCAATGACCACCAGTTTGATGTTGGGATGCTGCGTTAAGTAATCACGGATATCTTCCTCAACGCCGGAAGTGATGCTGTTTGCCTTTAAGACAAAGTGGATGTTCTCCATCCCCTCATAGGCTTCAAGCATCTCAAAACGGCTCTGTAAGCGTGTTACGGTATCTTCCAGACCGAGATACAAGACCTCGGACTGTATGGCTTGATAGCCCCAGATTTGCCCACCACTGGCAACAGCGTAGGATATCTGCTCAGCAAGCCACGATTTACCCACTTTGGCACCTCCGGCGAGGATAAAGAAACCGTGCGGTAAAATGGTGCTGATGGTGTAATGAAGCGGTGGCAAGTCCATTTCCATCAAATCTTTTCCGTTGATGGATTCAAAGCGGCTCTCCTTTATTTTTTCTTTTATCGCTTCTTCGGTTTTCATGTTTGCAGTCAATTCGTTCATTGCGAATACTCCTTTGCGTACTATTGTATTTTGAGATTCGCCATGCTATAATGTAATATATCTTAGTTCATAGCATGGTCTGAGCTTCTGTGTATTTGCCCATACAGAAGCTTTTTTCATGTAAAAAGAAAACCACAACTTCGATAAACGAAATTGTGGTTTAGTGAGTGATATTTTGTAGAGACATCAAGCTATTTGTACAGTTGCGTTTTTAAGTATAAGCCGTGGTAACCAGTTTTAATCGGCTTGATGTCTCTATAATCGTCACGGAGAAAATACAGAAACCGGGTACTAACGTCACGAATCCGTTACAAAACGGATAACCCGGAAGCCTTGATTTGCCTCCTAAGCGAAAGGCCGTGGGTTCGAATCCCGCCAGGGACGCCAGTCAACAGCCGCGGAAGATACGAAAAATGTCTTCCGCGTTACTTTTTTCAGAGATTTTGAGGCCGTTTTCCGCTAATATAAAAAGGGGGCCTCTTGCAGATATCCAATATTCGAGCCGAAATGCTAATCGGCCGAAAATGCCGTTTCTGAGGCTTCTGCTAAATTCGGCGGCCTGTCAACTGTTCTCCGTTGTTTCTCTATGTATTTCTGTGCAGAAAAGCCTGTTTTCGGGCTGAAATTTCCGAGGATTCCATATCGTGAGAAATTTTTCTGCAAAGAAATTTGAGAGGCCTTTAGCGGAGAGATTTTCAAATCTTTGAAAAGCCAAAATCGCCCGCCTGGGTTAGCCGGTGGGAAGAGAAATTATAATTTGTTATGCTTAATTCTGATTTTGATGATATAGGAGCAATACGGATATGAAGAAATTTTATGAAAAAAGTGAGATATGGTTTGCTGTAATGTGGATAATCATATATGTCGTTGTGATGGGAAATTTAAGAAACAATTTTGGCGATGACAGTGTTTTATCATTTGTTGGGCTCTTGGCTATTGCGACCGTTATTACATGCTTTATTTTTAAGAATAAGCTTGGAGAAAAATATGGATTTGTCAAGGTGAAAGATCATAAACGATGTTTATTCTTCATACCATTTATCATACTGATGTCTGTAAACTTTTGGCCTGGTTTTTCAGTGCACTATGCTCTCCCTGGTCAGATATATGCAGTACTTACTATGGCGTTGGTCGGTTATGTTGAAGAAGTAATATTTCGTGGCTTATTATTCAAAGCGATAGAGAAAGATAGTGTGAAACAGGCGATTATAATTTCTGCAATCACTTTTGGAGCTGGTCATATCATAAACTTACTTACAGGTCATGCTTCATTCGACACCCTATTGCAGATAGCATATGCAATAGCAATTGGCTTTGCTTTTGTAATGGTATTTTATAAGAGCAAGAGTATATGGCCTTGTATTATTACGCATAGTTTTATTGATGTAGCATCAAAGTTTTCAGGGGAAAGTTCGAAAACACTCGATATTGTAATATCAATTGTGATTATCGTTGTAGCCGGTGGTTATGCTTTATATTTAGGTGGAAAGGCTACAAAAGAACTATAGATGTTCGAAATTCCGATTTAGCGAATGATAATAAATTGTAATTAATCGCTCTGTGATGGATAATAAACCCATGTTTGTAGAGGAAGTGACATATGAATAATAAGCGAAGTTGGTTGATCCCTCTTGGAATGTGGACCGTTTTTGAAATCGTTGCTGTCACTTTGTGGCTTGCGAAGGATAACCTGTTCTATCTTTTGAATTTCAGCTATATTGGCACATCGATTGCGCTCGGCCTTTTTCTGTTTCAGCGCAATTACAAGCATGCCCGCAGAATCGTTCAACTGCTAGTTGGATCATATATGTTGCTCTATCTCGGACTCATCTGTCGGGAAAATATGCAGATAGAGGGCTTTTGGTACTATCTGTTTACGGGTGTGTTTGAAGCTGCCACGATTCATTATGCAGTGGCGAAGATCTTCGGACCGCTTCTATTTGGCAGAGGCTGGTGCGGATATGCCTGCTGGACGGCAATGGTGTTGGATTTTCTGCCGTATAAAGTACCGCAGTCTCCAAGAAAAAAGATCGGCTTTATCCGCTACATTTCTTTTGCGGCAGCGCTTGTTTTCATGGCATCTCTGTTTTTGAGTCATGTCGGCAATATTGAACAAATCATGTTCTGGGCATTCATTATCGGCAACGTTTTGTATTATGCTGTCGGAATTATTCTTGCATTTGCCTTCAAGGATAACAGAGCGTTTTGCAAATATATCTGCCCTATCACGGTGTTTCTGAAGCCGATGAGTTATTTCGCTCTGCTCAGAGTAAAATGTGACAAAGAGAAATGTGTTTCTTGCGGAAAATGCAAACGAGTCTGCCCGATGGATGTCGACGTTACCGATAATTCCAGGAAACGGGAAAACGGAACAGAATGCATTCTCTGTATGGAATGTGTAAAAGCTTGTCCCAAGAAAGCTTTATGAATTGCAATTCGATGAGCCTATCTGATTGGGAGTTAAATATTAGTTCGCGCTCTCTCACAATTAAATAATCGATATCTTACATAGCCCCGTAGTGACGACAAATCACTGCGGGGCTTTTGTCGTCTCAGGGCTTCCCTGAGATGTAACACTTCAAGGAGGATATCGCTATGAGTAAGACAAAAGTGATCGATGGTATCAGATACCATGCAGACCGTCCGGACAGCTGCCGCGCCTGTTACTTCTATAAAAACAGGAAGATCGGCTGCATTCTGGGCAAGGAAAACTGCTACTACCTGGCAGAGGTCGTAAAGACCGAACAGGAAAAGAAATGTGAAGGCTGCTGTTATGCCAAAGGCCAGCCCTGTGTCAGCGCCTGCTGTTACAAGGACCTGGACAAATGGCTTCAGGAAAGACGTAAGAAAGCAGGTGGTTCCCATGAGTAAAGCCGAGGAACGCTTCCGTCATTACGAGAAGCTGATGAAAAAGGCCGGAGATCAGGCACCTGCAAGCTGCAGAAAATGCCCTTACTTCCAGCCGGAATTCAAGTACCGCAGCTGTCTGTATGCCAGATGCCCTTTCGAGAAGCACTGCTCCACTCTTCGCGATAAGCCTCTGAAGAAGGACAAGTTCGTGAAGGAGGTGGTGAAGTTGGGTGTTTGATTATTTTTACGGGGCGCAGTCAGATCAGTTTTCCTTCTATCGTGTCCCTAAGGTGATGTTTACGGATCCTGCCTTTCAGGATGTGTCCGCAGAAGCCAAGATTCTGTACGGATTGTTCCTGGACCGCATGGGCTTATCTGCCAGAAACAACTGGGTGGATGAACAGGGCCGTGTGTATATCATCTACACCATCGACCAGATCATGAAGGCCATCGGCTGCAGTGATAAAAAGGTCAACCGGATGCTTCGTGAGCTGGAGGTGGTTGCCGGACTGATCGAGAGAAAACGGCAGGGGCTTGGGAAGCCAAATCTCATCTATGTGAAGAACTTTTTGTCCGTCGGACAGAATGGTCGGTTCTTGAATCGTAAAATGGACGATTCTGGAGTCGTAGAAACGCAGATTCTGGAATCTGCCGAAGTACGAGGTAGTAATACTGAGATTAATAATACTGAGGATAGTGATACTGATCCTTTCTTATCGGCAGATAGGAATGAAGGGATGCGTGAGCATGCTCAGTATGAAAGCTATTTCAGAGAAAGTCTTTACTTCGACATTCTGCTTCAGGAGCATCGCTTCGACGAGGAAACTCTGGAAGGTATTCTGGATCTGCTGGTGGATACCTGCTGTTCCAAACGAAAGACTATCCGCATTGCCGGAGATGATAAGCCGATCGAAGTGGTCAAAAGCCGGTTCATGAAGCTGACAAAGGACCATATTGACTATGTGCTGATCTGTCTCCAGAAGAACAGTACCGAGGTCCGCAACATGAAGCAGTATCTGCTGGCCACTCTCTTCAATGCCCCGACGACCATCAGCCCATACTATCAGGCATGGGTAAACAACGACATGGCTTCCGGCAAGTTTTAAGGAGGTGGTTCAAAAGAAATGCAGAACAAAGCAACGGTTATCGCCTGTGTAAACCAGAAAGGCGGCACCGGTAAGACCTGCACAGCTGAGAATCTTGGTATCGGCATGGTGCAGGAAGGTAAGAAAGTCCTTCTGGTGGATATGGATCCGCAGGCCAGCCTCACGATTTCCTTAGGGTATCCGAGGCCCGATGACCTGCCGGTGACGGTATCCGATCAGATGGCAAAGGTCATGCAGGATATGCCTGTCCCCTTAAAGGAAGGTATCCTGACTCACGAAGAAGGCGTGGACCTGATGCCTGCGAGCATTGCTCTGTCAGGATTAGAGGTTTCATTGGTAAATGCCATGAGCAGAGAATCTATTCTCAAGCAGTACCTGGAGCCTCTGGAATACGACTTCATTATCCTGGACTGTATGCCTTCCCTTGGAATGCTTACGGTCAATGCACTGGCTGCGGCGGACCAGCTGGTGGTGCCGGTTCAGGCACAGTATCTGTCTGCAAAGGGTCTGGAGCAGCTGCTTCAGACGGTTAACAAGGTGAAACGGCAGATCAATCCGAAGCTTCGGGTGGAAGGAATTCTCCTCACAATGGTAGATTCTCGAACCAACAACGCCAAGGAGATCGCATCTCTTATCCGAGAAGCCTACGGCAGCAAGCTGAAGGTATTCGATGTGGAGATACCGAGATCTGTCCGTGCAGCCGAGATCAGCGCCGAGGGCAAGAGCATCTTTGCTCATGATCCCGGCGGAAAGGTAGCTGATGCCTACAGGAAGCTTTCAAAGGAGGTGATCCACGATGCCGAAAAAAGGCGCAAACATCAGCTTGAGCAGTTACGATGATATCTTCGAAACAGATGCGAGCCGCGCTGAGGCAAAACAGGAACGCATTCAGAGTATTTCGATACTTGATCTGGTTCCTTTCGAGAATCATCCGTTTAAGGTAGTCGATGATGAGGCGATGCTCAGGACGACCGAAAGCATTGCCCAGTACGGAGTGCTGACTCCAATCATCGCAAGGCCTTTGGAGGAGGGCGGCTACGAGATCATCTCCGGGCACCGGCGAGTTCACGCAGCTGAAGCCGCAGGGCTGGATGAGGTTCCGGTCATTGTCCGTGATATGACGGATGATGAGGCAACGGTCCTCATGGTAGACAGCAACCTGCAGCGAGAAAGCATTCTGCCCAGTGAGAGAGCTTTTGCTTATAAGATGAAGCTGGAGGCGATGAAACATCAAGGTGAAAGGGCTGATTTAACTTCTCGCCAAGTTGGCGAGAAGTCTCAAACCTCTGTAAAAACAATGTCCTCTGAAATTGGAGAAAGCGAAAGACAGATCCAACGCTTTATCCGCCTCACCAACCTGATTCCCGACCTTCTTGAAATGGTGGATCAGAAGCAGATATCCTTCAACCCAGCTGTTGAACTGTCCTACCTGAAACCCGAAGAACAGGAAATCTTTATGGAGGCCATGGACCTGGCGCAAACAGCTCCCTCCCTCTCCCAGGCACAGCGCATGAAAAAGCTGAGTCAGGAGGGCGGTTTTACCCTGGATGCCGTCAGAGAGATTATGACCGAAGTGAAGAAGGGTGATCTGGAGCGTGTCACCTTTCGAAATGAAACGCTCCGCAAATACTTCCCCAAGTCATACTCCACCCAGCAGATGCAGGATACCATCATCAAGCTGCTGGAACAGTGGCAAAAGCGAAAGCAGCGTGACCAGGGGCGATAACCATACGAGCACTGTCAAAACACTACCTTTTGACGGTGCTTTTTCTATTTCAAGTAAAGGAGAACTTACGATGAACAAGTTTGATATGAATCAGATGAGAAAGCAGGTCGAAGCCATGCACAGATTGAAGGCTGAGGCCGCCGCAGTGGAACACATCGGTGAGAGCTTCGATGCTCTTGAGGCTGAGATCGGTGAAGTTGCCGAGCTTCTGGAGGAGCTGGGAGATGCCTTGATCACTGTCTCTGAGATGCTCACCGGCATTCTCTCCGCCAATGATGAGAACGATGAGGAGAATGACGAGATTGACGAGGATGATGACTACGACTGCGGCGATTGCGACGAATGCTGTCAGTGTCCCTTCCGTGCCATCATGGATGCATCCGATGGTGATATCCACTTCTTTGAGATGCGATAAGGAGGTGCGCTATGGATTTTGAACAGTTTCAGGAACAGGCCATGGAGGCTGTGAAGGAGCATTTCCCGGAGCTGTCTGTGGAAATGCAGGAAGTAAACAAGCTGCAGGGCCAGTCCTACACCGGTATGGCGGTAAAGCCCGAGGGCAGCAACATTGCAGCAACCATCAACCTGCAGCCGGTGTTTGACCATGTGGAAGCCGGAGATATGTCCGTCGATGCGGCCATCCGCAGTGTGCTCGATACGGTCTCTCAGGTATCTGCCAACATGCCTCAGCTTGATGTCCGCACTCTCATGGATTATGAGCAGATGAAGGATACGCTGACCATGCAGATGATTCCCGTTGCCGGTAATGAAGATCGTCTGAATGACATTCCTCACCAGATCGTGGAAGACATGGCGGTCGTGTACCGTTTTGAAATGGAAAGCAACGAGCAGGGCTCCTCCAGCATTCTGGTAACCAACAACATGGTCCAGAACTACGGCATTGAGCCGGATCAGCTCCATGCGGATGCTTTGGAGGCGGCCCAGCAGAATCATCCGGCGACTCTCCGCAACATGAACGATGTCATGCGGGAACTGATGGGGGACTTTGGTGCTTCCATGATCCCTGATGAGCCTTCTCCTCTGTGGGTAGCTTCCATTGAAGGCGGCCAGAATGGTGCCTGCGCTATTCAGTATCCCGGCTTTATGGACCAGGCGGCAGAGACTCTGGGCGGAGACTTCTTCGTCCTTCCTTCTTCTGTCCATGAGGTGCTGTTTATCCCGGATGACGGCAGTATGGAGCTTGCCAATCTGGAAGAAATGGTCCAGTCCATCAACCAGACCGAGGTGGCTCCGGCAGACAGGCTTTCTGACAGCGTGTTCCACTATGACAGTGAAGCCCGCATTTTCGAGAATGCCAGAACCTTTGAGGCCCGTGAGGCAATGCAGGAACAGATGCTGGCAGATGCGCCTGCACCCGGCATGAGCTTTGGGGAAGCCGAACAGGCAGAAACCATTACCGTTCTCATGGTCAATCCCGGCGAAAGACCTTATGAGATGCAGGTTGGTACTGAACTGGAGGATCTGCAGGCCGTGGTCGGCGGCAGTATTGAAGTGGCATATCCCTTCGAGGATAATGTTGGACTGATCATGAATGGGGAGGGCAAGCTTGAAGGACTTCCTCTGAACCGAGCACTCCGTGATGACCAGGGCGAGGTTTATGACATCGTCGCCGGTCCCTTCATGGTAGTCGGCCTCACCGAAGACAGCTTTGGTTCCCTTACCAAGGAACAGCTCAGCAAGTTTTCGGACATGTTCCAGCAGCCCGAGGGCTTCATCAAGATGGGCAAGAGCATCATGGCATTCCCTGTTCCCGAGGAAACTGCGGAGAAAAAGCCCAAGGAAGCAGCACATGCAGCCGAGAAGGCGGAAAAGGCTGCAAAACCCAAGCACAAGAAGCCTGAGCATGACGGTCACTGATCCTCTGCTCCGGCAAAGGAGGTGATCATTTTTGCAGGAAGAAATCGAAAACAGGACGGTGAACCTGGCCATCAGTACGACCAGGCTTACGGCCAATACCCTGATTGCAGGCTTCAAAAAGTATATGCAGCACAGGGCAAATGTTAAGGCACAGAATGCCAACGAAAAGCCTGTCGGTAAGCAGTCAATCAAGGAACTGATCGGTCAGAACCAGGGCGTTTCCAGTATCGATATCGCCAAAACCGATATCCGGGGCTTTGAGAAATATGCCAGGAGCTATGGTGTTGACTATGCCATCGTGAAGGATAAGACCGGTGAGATTCCGAAGTATGTCTGCTTCTTCAAGGCAAGAGATGCGGATGCTTTGATGTCTGCTTTCAATGCGTATACGGCAGATGTTCTGAAGAGTAAGGAAAAGCCGAGCGTTCTGAAGCAGCTGAGCAAGCTGAAGGAGATCGTGGCTGCACTGCCTGCAAAGGTAATGCAGAGACAGAAAGAGAGGGTTCAGGACCGATGAATACAAAGAAACTGAAAAAGATCCTGATCCTCTCCCTACCTTATGTACTGCTTGGCTTGATCTGCACGAATATCGGTGAAGCCTGGAGACTGGCAGAAGGAGCTGACTACTCCAAAAAGCTGGTCTCCTTTTTCAGTATGGTAGGTGTGGCCTTCAGTAACCCGATGCCGAGCTTCCATCCATTGGATCTCTTCATCGGTACGATCTGCGGCGGTGGTTTACGACTTGCCGTGTATCTTCGCGGTAAGAATGCCAAGCACTATAAGCACAATGAGGAATATGGTTCTGCCCGCTGGGGTGGACCAAAGGACATCGAGCCCTTTATGGACCCGGTATTCGAGAACAATGTGATCCTCACCAGGACGGAACGCCTTATGATGGGCAACCGTCCAAAGAACCCGGCACATGCCAGGAATAAGAATGTACTGATCATCGGTGGTTCCGGTTCCGGTAAGACCCGCTTCTGGATCAAACCGAACCTGCTTCAGCTGCACAGCTCCTATGTTTTAACTGACCCGAAAGGCACCACCTTGTTAGAGGTCGGCAACGCCTTTGTCCATGCGAATTACCGGATCAAGATCTTCAACACCATCAACTTCAAGAAGTCGATGCACTACAACCCATTTGCCTATATCCATTCGGAGAAGGACATCTTGAAGCTGACCACGACACTCATGGCCAACACCAAAGGCGATGGTAAGGGCGGCGATCCGTTCTGGGACAAGGCGGAAACACTGCTCTACTGTGCACTGATCGGCTATATCCACTATGAAGCGCCGAAGGAGGAACAGAACTTCGCCACTCTGATCGAGTTCATCAATGCCATGGAGGTCCGTGAGGATGACGAAGAGTTCCAGAATCCGGTGGATCTGATGTTTGAAGCACTGAAGAAACAGAAGCCCGACCACTTCGCAGTCCGCCAATATGCCAAGTTCAAGCTTGCGGCGGGCAAGACCCTGAAGTCGATACTTGTGTCGGCCGGTGCCAGGCTTGCCCCCTTCGATATTCAGGAGATCCGTGACATCACCATGTACGACGAACTGGAGCTGGATACCCTGGGAGATGAAAAAACTGCCCTGTTCCTGATGATGTCAGATACAGACGGCAGCTTTAATTTCCTGATCAGTATGATATACACACAGCTGTTCAACCTGCTGTGTGAGAAGGCAGACGATGTTTACGGAGGCAGACTTCCGGTGCATGTGCGCTGCCTGATCGATGAGATGGCGAACATCGGTCAGATCCCGAACCTGGAAAAGCTGATCGCCACCATCCGAAGCCGTGAGATCTCGGCCTGTCTGGTGCTGCAGGCCAAGTCACAGCTGAAAGCGATCTACAAGGACAACGCCGATACCATCATCGGTAACTGCGATACGCAGATATTCTTAGGCGGCAGCGAGCCATCCACTCTGAAAGACCTGGCCGAAGCCCTGGGCAAGGAAACGATCGATACCTTCAATACCTCGGATACGCGAGGCAATAGTCCCAGCTACGGAACCAACTATCAGAAGCTTGGCAAGGAGCTGATGAGCCGGGATGAACTGGCGGTGCTGGAAGGCAGCAAATGCATCCTGCAGCTGCGCGGCGTTCGTCCTTTCCTGTCAGATAAGTATGATCTGACACAGCACCCGAACTTCAAATATACGGCAGACAGTGACAAGAAGCTGACCTTCGACATTGAGAAATTCCTGGATACCAGGGCAAAGCTCAAGGCGGGCGATGAATTCCTGGTCATTGATGCTGAAGGTTAAGGAGGAAAATGAAATGGCATATGAAGCCGGTTTTGTAAATGACGGGATCCCTGATTTCGTCAAAGAAGCCGAGGAAATGATAGCCAGAGGCGAGATGATCACGCCGCCTGCAGCCGAAGAGATCACCATCAAGTTCGGCAAAGGGCTGGTCAGTGAGCCCTTCACTTCCAAGGCAGGCAAGGAGCTGGTTGAGGTAAAGATCCCCAATCCCGATCCTGCAGATAAACGTCCCTGGGAAAGCTTTGTGATCTCCCCGAAGATGATCCATGACAACCAGTTTGGTAAAGGCGTCTGGATGAAGGTTCCCGAAGATTCGACCTTTACCGTATCCCGCCAGGTAAGGACCGGGGTCGATGAAAGCGGCAAGGGCATCTGGACTAAGGAGTCCCGTCAGGTTTCAAGTACGGAGCTTAAGAGCATGCTGGAAGCCTATAAGGACAGGGACAAGGGTTCCGTTCTTTCGGATCTGTCCGCAAAAAAAGCGGAGGGCCATGCTCCAGCAGCACCTAAGTCCCCGAAGAAACAGGACCAGTCAAGGTAAGGAGGAAGCATGGCAAAATTCATCTACACCGGCCAGGAATATCTGAATGCTGACCACATCATCAGCATTGATACTGTGCCGAACGACTCAACCATCTGGATCCGTCTGGATACCGGAGAAAAGTACGCCAGGAGCAAACAGTACCTGGAAGAGATCCTCGATATCTTAGGCTATTACGACAGCAAAAAGATCGAGTTTCACATCTAATCACTTCGTTTGTAAGTCTTCTGTGAGAAAACAGAGGGCTTTTCTTTTGCCCTGACGCGGGAACATGTCCAATGGCAAACCGGCGCGGTTAGCGCACAAAAGATGACTGGCCATAGGTGACACGGCGAAGCAACACGGCAGCAACCACTATTTTTTATGAAGCCCTAAGCGGCAAGGAGGAAATGAATATGGCATTTTTCAACAGCGCAGTAACTGTTCTGCAGACTCTCGTAGTAGCACTCGGTGCAGGTCTTGGTATCTGGGGTGCAATCAACCTTCTGGAAGGCTATGGTAACGATAACCCCGGTGCAAAGTCCCAGGGTATGAAGCAGCTCATGGCGGGCGGCGGCGTTGCCCTCATCGGTATCACCCTGGTGCCTCTGCTTTCCGGTCTCTTCGGTTAATCCGAACAGAGTCTGACTGCTTGCCGGAGCAGTAATCCGGCCGGGCGGCGCAAGCTGCCTGTTACATATCAAAATTATTTTCTCCACTTTTTTGATTGATTTGAATAGTTTTTTGCAACAGTATTGATGAGCTGTAAGCAGTCAAGTAAAATACACATTTTTTCGCCAGAAAGTGCACACTTTTGAGGAATGTATTTCGCCTCAAGAATGCCAGTTCAGCCAGTAATGGATTGGTGGTGTTCTAAGCGGTAGCTGTTGCCGGTCATGTTAATAATCTCGCAGCGGTGGATGAGCCGGTCCAGAATCGCCGTCGTAATGGTGGCATCCCCAAGGAAATCGGCCCATTCATCAAAGCCCTTGTTGGATGTAATAATGAGCGAGGTTCTTTCGGACATTGAGGACACAAAGCTAAAGAACAGATTGGCTTCGGCCGGGGAAAGCGGCATAAACCCCACTTCGTCCACCACAATCAATGCGGCTTTTCGCAGCTGCTTCATGCGCCGTTTGCTGGTACCGGAAATATCAGCAGTCTTCAGGATCTTCATGAGGTTGTCCAGTGTCTCAAAAATCACCGCATATCCAAGGTCCAGCCCCCGCACTGCCAGGGAGAGCGCCAGATGCGTTTTCCCAACGCCCGGCGGGCCAAGGAAGCAGATATTAAATGCCTGTTCCACCCAAGTCATGTCGCTTAAACGCAGCATCTGCTCTTTGGAGACACTGCGCTGGAAGCCAAAATCGAAGGAGTCCAGCGTCTTCTCCGCAGGCAGCGCTGCACGCTTTCTGCGCAAATCATTCTGTTTCTGGATACGGATCCTCTGCTCTTCCAAGAGAAACAATTCCACGCTTTCCAGCGGGCTCAGTTTGTTTTTCCCGCGGTAGATTGCATCAAAGTCCACCGGCGCAATACGGAGATCGGCAAGCAGATTGTTCACTCGCTCCAATGGAGTCAGCATCACCGCACCCCCATTCTCGCATAGACCTCAAGCGGCCGCTTTTGGGTCGTTATATGGTATTCGGCCTTGTCCACCGGAATCAGTGTGGGTGCGGCCGGAGACTGCTTCAGAGAGGGGTTTAAAGATACCTGGTGTTCCAGATAATCCTTCATCGTGTTCGCACTGTAGATCCGGCTGTGTTCGCAGAAGGCAACGGCATTGAGGGTCGCATCCAGGCCATACTGGTCGAGAAGAGACTGGATCAGCCGGAACTGGTCCCTGGCATAGCGAGACTTTTCCGTGCGGATGGCCTGCAGGAAATCCATGGCTTTGCCTTGTAACCGGGCATCCAGTTCGGACTGGACTTTATCTATGGCCGTTGTGCGGTCTCTGGTGTGGCTCTTGTTCTGGATCAGTAGCCCGCGGCCCGTGGAGATCCTGTGCTCACAAATCGGTTCACCGAAGATCGTTTGGATATAGAGGATTCCATCTACCGTTTCTATTCGTACTTCTGGCTGCGTGTTGTAAGTACCAAGAGGGACAGAGTAACGGTTGCTGTCGTAGATAATGGTGTTGTCCTTGCGGACAGTTCTGCAAACCACCGGACGCTGCCTCTGCTCATGGATGGGCAGAGGCCGGAGATGTTCCCGTTCTTCCTTAAACACTTCAGCCGGGATACGCTTTGTGGTGCCATGCACCTTGGCGTTAGCCGTTCTCTCCAACCAGTCCAGGCAACTCCCGTTCAGAATGTCATCATCCACGTAAAGGCGGTTGCTTAGAAAATTGCCTTTAATGTACTTCACGGTGTTCTCAATTTTCCCCTTGCTCTCGGGGTCTGCACCACGGCACATATAGATGGACATTTTGCACTCCTGCCGGAATTTCTCAAACTCATAGGTGTAGATGATGTCTCCGGCATTCTCGCTCACGCAAACAATGCTGTCCTGGTCAAATACCATCTCCTGTGGCATCCCGCCAAAGTAGCGAAAACAGTTGTGGCATATATGCACCAGATCTACCGCGGTAAATGGACGACTCTGCATCTCGGCATATTTGTATCGGGAACAGGCTAACAGGAATGCTGCCACATAAACTTTCGTCCAGCCTCCGTCCACATTTTGCATGGACACCTGGCCGAAATCCACCTGCATCTGCTGCCCCATGGGAAGTTCAGGCACTGCCTCGTAATCCCGGGGCCGAACGCTCTTTTTGAGCTGGTACTCCTCTCGAAGTGCCTTCACATACCGGGATACCGTTCGTTCGGCAAACTGTTCATGGTAATGCTCTTTGAGCCAGTCGCAGACCTGTGCTGCCGTGAGAGTCGGATAGGTTCTCAGCCAGCCAATAATTTGGTCCCGGTAAGTATCCAGTGCTTTCTCCCGGCAAAGGCCGAGGTGCTTCTGCTCATACTCCTCAACCGACATATCCCAATAACGAATGACTGTCCTACGGTTGAGATTGAGCTGCCTGGCTACTGACGCTTTCTTAAAGCCGCGCTCTTTCAGTTGTTGGATTGCATTGTACACAGAATATCCCTTCATTTCCCGCCGCCTCCGTCTTTGGTTGGCTCCATTTTACCAACTTCTCGGAGGCTGTGTAGTCTCTGGCGAAAAACTGTGCATTTTGTGGCGAAAATCTGTGTACTCCTATTGGCTGAAATCTGTGCACTTTATTTTACCATTTACATGAGCGTTAACAGTATAATTAGCAATATCAATTTATGGGAGGAAATCATGAAAAGAATTCTTGTTATTTGTTTCTGCATTGTCATTATGACATCTTTAGGAGCATGTAAAAGTTCCGCTGTGAAAGCAGTAGAGCAGGCCATTACGTCGATAGGAATTGTTACTATTGATAGCGAAAACGCAATCGAGGCGGCAGAAAATGCGTATTCTGCATTATCTGATAAAGAAAAAGCAAAAGTATCCAATTATAGTAATTTGATAGCTGCTCGATCATCCTACAATGCAATTCCAAAACCTATCCAATTAACAGTTGATAACTATAGTAAATATATCAATTTAGATGTAATCGGGTCCGAATCGGGCTCAAACTTCAGAATACCTCAAGGGGTAAAAGTGTCGAGCACTTCTACTCGAATGGAGTTTTCTGAAGGCTTAGTATTTAGTGTGACGGCTACTCCTATCTCGAATAAATATGAATTTTCCGATGTCGTTATTGAACTTAAAGTTGATGGTAAGTATAACTATGTCGCCCCTTTTGATAAGTATAAAACTGGTGAAACTGAAGTTAACGATATGACCTTTACCATTGAGTTGGATATATCTGGTAATGGATTTGCTCACTGTGACCCTATTGATATTTATGGCCAGAATAAGTGGGTAACCTATTACGGGTGGATTAGTGTAGAAAATGTTGAAGTAGTATCTGTTACCGGAACGTTGATAGAATAAATCAGGTGATAATATAAAAATATACACATTCTGTTTCTGGACATAGCAATAGGAAACGATATAATGTCTCTATCAAACGACGGAAGTTCCTATATGGAAGATGACAGATGGGATTTACTGAGAAAGCTGATACTTGCTGAGTTCTATCTTCTTTCCCCGGAGGATCAGGAACATTACCTTGAAGTAGTGCAAGAACTGCTTCTTAGAAACAGTACCCGAAACGAATGGGCACCGGGATGACAATAGAATAAACCAATACATAGCCAGGACTGACCACAAATCAGTCCTGGCTATCTTTATGCCCTTCCGTCCGCAGGTGCACATGCGGTCAGAGGGGCATTGTTGTTTATTCACCATATGAAGCAGCCCGCAGGTCCATCCAACTATATTCGGGATCCGGGCAAGGAGGATTAATTATGGCATTTTCAACAGCGCAGTCGGCGTACTGCAGACTCTCGTAGTAGCACTCGGTGCAGGTCTTGGTATCTGGGGTGCAATCAACCTTCTGGAAGGTTACGGTAACGATAACCCCGGCGCAAAGTCCCAGGGTATGAAGCAGCTCATGGCGGGCGGCGGCGTAGCCCTCATCGGTATCACTCTGGTACCTCTGCTTTCCGGTCTCTTCGGTTAATCTGGACAGAGTCTGACTGCTGGCCGGAGCAGTGATCCGGCCGGGCGGCGCAAGCTGCCTGCTACATAGAAATGAAAATTTGACATCCCAGTATATATTTGCTATATTGGCCCTGTAAATATCCAACAGTGTGTAAACTAAGCTTCTGGAAGCTTCTTATTCAGTCATACCGGAAAGCTGTGAACGGGATGAGTCCTTAGCTGTTTGCAAATCGGCTTTTGGTCCTCGGTTGGGTATTGTGTATATTGTAAACCTGAGAGAACTATTACGGCTTTTCGATTCCGGTTATGCCCGTAAGAAAGTAGAGAAAACTCTAGGTAGGTAATCTATTGTTCTTAAGCTTTACACCATATGTTCATTGGCAGTTGTTCAGCAACTGTCTGTGTTACTATGCGTGTAAGGCGACCAATTCGGATCTATTGGGTCTGTACACGTATAGTGTATGGGCTCTTATTTTTTGGTCCGGATTGGAGGTGAACAATATGAAAATAAATCGAAAGAATGCTATGCGATTCTGGGAAGAGGAATTTGGCGATGTAAGATTTGCCGAGGATTTCCATGGCAATCTTATGTGTAAAGATGGATACGGTGATCCAGACTATTATGTATATGATACAGATTGGTCTTTTGCAGGTCAGCGCAATAAGATCTATTGCGGTTGGAACATTCACCATATTCTTCCTTTAGCACTTGGCGGAACAAATGCAAAGGACAACTTGACCTGTACGAATATTGCAACAAATGATGAGGCCGAAGACAAAATCACCTTTTGGATTGATGATTGTCTTTATCAAGTAAAAAGGATAAACGGCACGTCAGACCATGAAATCGTGCGTATTAAGTAAGGAGTACTAGCATGAAGCACTTTTTTGATTATTCTGATGGAGACTTTGGGATTGAATTATCCCGGGATTTGCTTATTGATGCAAAAGGAAACCTAATGCAGCGCATGGGTGATAGCATGGCAATGGATCTTGATTCAGGAGAACTTCATATCATATCTTCAGATACTTCGGATGATGAAGAATAACAATTAAATATAATATTACATAGCCAGGAACTGACTTGATCGGTTACCTGGCTATTTTTATGCCCTTCCGTCCGCAGGTGCACATGCGGTCAGAGGAGCTTTGTTGTTTATCAACCATATGATCAGCCCGCAGGTCCATCAAACTATATTCGGGATCCGGGCAAGGAGGAAATTACTATGGCATTTTTCAACAGCGCAGTCACTGTACTGCAGACTCTCGTAGTGGCACTCGGTGCAGGTCTCGGTATCTGGGGTGCAATCAATCTTCTGGAAGGTTACGGCAACGATAACCCGGGCGCTAAGTCCCAGGGTATGAAGCAGCTCATGGCTGGCGGCGGCGTAGCTCTCATCGGTATCACTCTGGTACCTCTGCTTTCCGGTCTCTTCGGTTAATCGGCAAAGGAGGTAATCACCCTTGGAAAGCATTCTCCAACAGATTCAGGATTGGCTCAAGGAAATGCTCATTTCCGGAATCATGAATAATCTGTCGGGCTTGTTTGACTCGGTGAACGACCAGGTTGGCGATATCGCAACGCAGGTGGGAACCTCTCCGGCGAGCTTTTCGCCGGGGGTGTTCTCTCTGATCCGGAACGTTTCCGAGTCAGTCATTGTCCCGATAGCAGGAATCATCCTGACTTTTATCGTGTGCTATGAGCTGATTCAGCTGATCATCGACCATAACAACCTGGCCAATTTTGAGACCTGGATCTTTTTCAAATGGATCTTCAAGACCTTTGTCGCTGTGACTCTGATCACCAACACCTTCAATATCGTAATGGCGGTGTTCGATGTTTCGCAGCATGTGATAAGCAGCTCCGGCGGTATCATCGGAGGCAGTACGGCAGTGACCGACAGTATGCTGACGACTCTTGAGACTAACCTGGCAGACATGGACCTCGGACCACTACTGGGGTTGTTTGCCCAAAGCATGATCATAGGCCTGACCATGAAGGTCATCGGTATCATTATCTTTGTGATCGTCTACGGACGAATGGTGGAGATCTACCTGATGACGAGCCTGGCTCCCATTCCCTTTGCCACCTTTGCAAACAGAGAACAGAGTCAGATCGGTCAGAACTATCTGAGATCCCTGTTTGCCCTCGGCTTCCAGGGCTTTCTTATCATGATCTGCGTCGCGATCTATGCGGTGCTGGTCCAGTCAGTCGCAGTTGCGGATCCCATCAATGCGATCTGGGGTCTGATTGGATATACCGTGCTTCTGTGCTTCACGTTATTTAAGACAGGGAGTCTCGCAAAGAGCGTCCTGCACGCACACTAAGAAGGAGGTTTCAAATTGGCAGCGTATATCAGTGTGCCCCGCGATTTAAGCAGGGTCAAAAGTAAAATCTTATTCAACCTGACCAAACGTCAGCTGCTTTGCTTCGGAGCGGCGGCACTCATCGGAGTGCCGTCTTTCTTTTTACTCAAGAAGGCCGGAAATGTTTCCATGGCAGCCATCTGCATGATCGTCATCATGCTTCCTCTCTTTTTCCTCGGAATGTATGAGAGAGATGGGCAGCCCCTTGAGGTCATCGCAAAGCAGTTTATTCAGGCCAAATTCGTAAGGCCGAAGGTCCGTCCCTATCAGACGGATAACTATTATGCCATCCTGATGCGTCAGGAACAGGCGGAAAAGGAGGTTAACGCTATTGTTTGCAAAGCTGAAAAAAGGGCGCAGCCAGGCAAAGGCAGCACCCGTAAATCTTCCTAAGAACCTTACCAAGGAAGAGTATAAGCAGATCAATCAGATTGTGGAGACGGCCAGAAGAAATGACGGCATTCCCCGCACCGCTCAGCAGTCCATCCCGTTTCAGCGCATGTTCGCGGATGGCATCTGCCGTGTGACGGACAACTATTACACTAAAACCATCCAGTTTCAGGATATCAACTACCAGCTGGCACAGCAGGAGGATCAGAGAGCCATCTTTGAGGAATGGTGCGGTTTCCTGAACTTTTTCGACAGCTCCATTCACTTCGAGCTGTCCTTCATGAACATGGCGACCGATGCGGAAAGCTTCGAGCAGAGCATCCGGATCCCACCCAGACACGATAACTTCAATCCCATCCGAACCGAGTACAGCGACATGCTGAAGATGCAGCTGGCCCAGGGCAATAATGGCCTGACCAAGACCAAATATATTACCTTCGGCATTGAGGCTGCTTCCATGAAGGAAGCCAAGCCCAGGCTGGAGCACATCCAGACCAGTCTCCTTAATAACTTCAAGCGTATCGGTGTTACGGCACAGCCGCTTGACGGTATGGAAAGACTCAGGCTCATGCATGCCATGTTCCACATGGGAGAACCGGATAAGTTCTACTTCGACTGGAGCTGGCTTGCAGAAAGCGGACTTTCCGTAAAGGACTTCATTGCCCCCACCTCCTTCGCCTTCCCCGGAAGCAGGAAGTTTCAAATGGGTGGCACCTATGGCTGTATGAGCTATCTGCAGATCACGGCATCGGATCTGTCTGATGAGATGCTGAAGTACTTTCTGGAAATGGACTCCAGCCAGGTCATCACCATGCACCTGCAGTCCGTGGATCAGAATGCAGCCATTAAGCAGATCAAGCACACCATTACGGAGCTTGACCGAAGCAAGATCGAGGAGCAGAAAAAGGCAGTCCGTGCCGGTTACGACATGGATATCATTCCTTCCGACCTTGCCACCTACGGTAAGGATGCGAAGGCACTCTTAAAGGAGCTGCAGTCTCAGAATGAGCGTATGTTCCTTCTGACTTTCCTTGTCATGTCCACCGGCAGGACCGAGCAGGAACTGGAGATGAACTATTTCCGTGCCAGCTCTCTGGCGCAGAAGTATAACTGCAACCTGAGAAGGCTGGACTTCCAGCAGGAGCAGGGCCTGATGAGCAGCCTGCCTCTTGCCTATAACCAGATCAATATCCAGAGACAGATGACCTCCAGTGCCACCGGAATCATCATTCCCTTCACCACCCAGGAACTGTTCCAGGAAGAGCCAGGTGCTCTGTACTATGGCCTGAATGCTATCTCCAACAACCTGATCATGGTAGACCGTAAGAAGCTGAAGAACCCGAACGGCCTGATCTTGGGTACTCCCGGTTCCGGTAAGTCATTTTCTGCCAAGCGTGAGATCGCCAATGCCTTCCTGGTAACGGATGACGATGTTATTATCTGCGATCCTGAGGCCGAGTACACTGCGCTGGTGCAGAAATTCGAGGGCCAGGTCATCAAGATCAGTCCGGCCAGCACCCAGTATATCAACCCGATGGATATCAATGAGTCCTACTCCGAAGAGGACAATCCTGTTGCTCTGAAGAGTGACTTCATCCTCTCCCTCTGCGAGCTGATCGTGGGCGGCAAGGAAGGCCTCCAGCCTATCGAAAAGACGGTTATTGACCGTTGTGTGCATCAGATCTATCAGAAATACTTCGAGGATCCGAGGCCCGAAAACATGCCAATTCTTGAAGATTTATACGATGCACTGATGGCTCAGGAGGAAAAGGAAGGCCGCCATGTGGCAACTGCTCTTGAGATCTATGTAAAGGGCTCCCTGAATCTGTTCAACCACCGCACCAATGTCGATATCCAGAACCGCCTGGTCTGCTATGACATCAAGGAGCTTGGTAAGCAGCTGAAAAAGATCGGTATGCTGGTCGTTCAGGATCAGGTCTGGGGCCGTGTAACTGCAAACCGCAGTGCCGGTAAGACCACCCGCTACTATATGGACGAGTTCCATCTTCTTCTGAAGGAGGAACAGACAGCGGCATATTCCGTTGAGATCTGGAAGCGTTTCAGAAAGTGGGGCGGCATTCCTACCGGTATCACGCAGAACGTAAAGGACCTTCTGTCTTCCCGAGAGGTTGAGAACATCTTCGAGAACTCTGACTTCGTGTATATGCTGAACCAGGCTGCCGGTGACCGTCAGATCCTGGCACAGCAGCTGAACATTTCCCCTCATCAGCTGTCCTATGTCACTCACTCCGGTGAAGGTCAGGGACTTCTGTTCTACGGAAATGTCATCCTTCCCTTCGTGGATCGTTTCCCGACGGACCTTGAACTGTATAAGATCATGACCACCAAGCTTTCGGAGGTTCAGGAAAGCAAGGAGGCGTAAATGGCGAAGAAGAAACCGAAGAGATCCAAGTTCCGTTCGGAAGCGGATCGTTCCTCTGCAAGGGGAAGAAAAATGCGCTTCTCAAAGCAGGAAGTAAGTCCTGAGGAACTTGGCGGAAGAAAAGCCCGCAACAAGCGAGCAGCCCAGCGAGGGGCTGCCGCTACTGCCTCCGGCTCTGTTCACAGCAGAGTCCACAAGGCAAATGAGGATGAAAACGTCGGAACGGAAGCGATGGATTACGGTACCGAAGCTGCGGAAGGTGCTGTCAGAACTGCAGATAAGGCCGTCTACAGTGCCAAGATGCACGGCAGAAAACAGCCGGAAACGGTTGATGCTGAGACCGGTGGTTCCAATCCTGCTTCGAAGCTCAAGCAGAAGGAGGATATCAAGCGACAGTATGCTTCTGCAAAACGAGGCGAAGGTGGTGCAGCTGCAGCCTCTGGTGCAGGAAAAGCGAAGGACGGCGCAAAGAAATCCAAGGAAGCCGCTGAAAAAGGCAGTGAGCTTCTGGATAAGCTGACCAAGTTTATCGAAGAGCATTCCAAGGAGATCCTGCTCGTTGCAGCCCTTGGACTTCTCGTGATGGTCATAGCGTCATCGGTATCTTCCTGTTCTGCCTTTCTGCAGAGCAGCACCAATGTGGTGATCGCTACCAGCTTCACTGCGGAGGATGCAGATATCCGAGGTGCCAATGATGATTACAAAGCATTAGCCCAGGCACTGCTTGCCCAGGCCAACAATGCGGAGCGAAGCCATCCCGGCTATGACGAGTACAACTACTATCTGGATGAGATCGGCCATGATCCTTATCAGCTGGCAGCCTATCTGACTGTCATGTATGAGGATTACACGAGATCTGAAGTTCAGAGTATGCTCAGAAGTCTGTTCGATAGGCAGTATGAGCTGACCTTTGAGGAGGTCGTTGAGGTCAGGTATCGCACTGAGACCAGAACGCGAACTGTAGATTCCTCCTATACTGATCCGGTGACCGGCGAGGTCGTCGATGACAGCTATGAAGAGGAATATGAGGTTCAGGTTCCTTATGACTACTATATCCTCAATGTCACTCTGAAGAACAATAACCTGGGACATGTGATCACAGAGTCCGGCGGCATGGATGCAGATCAGCAGGAACGCTATGCACTTCTCTTGCAGACCAAGGGCAATAAGGCGGATCTCTTTGCCGATGACCCTTATGTGGCATCCAGCGAATACCTTCATTACGACATCCCAGGCGAAGCACTGACGGATGAGCGTTTCCGAAAGATGATCACGGAAGCTGAAAAGTACCTGGGCTACCCTTATGTCTGGGGCGGAAGCAGTCCTTCCACCAGCTTTGACTGTTCCGGCTTCGTGTCCTATGTCATCAATCACTGCGGCAATGGCTGGAGTGTGGGCAGACTGACGGCCAATGGCCTGAAGGGCATCTGCTCTATTATCCCTGCTTCTTCCGCAAAACCGGGTGACCTGATCTTTTTCCAGGGAACCTATAACACTTCGGGTGCCTCTCATGTCGGCATCTATGTCGGTGACGGCATGATGATCCACTGCGGCAACCCGATATCCTATGCATCTATCAACACAACGTACTGGCAGCAACATTTCTACTGCTTTGGCAGGCTGCCGTAAGGAGGTTTTATGGCTACTAAGCTTGAAAGACTGGGCGAAGAACTGGAAAAGGCCCGTGTCAAATACGCCGAGTGGGGCCGCCGTGTGAAGGATCTCGAGGAGCGCTACTCCGAAGAGGAGAACTCCGTCATTCACACCATGGTCCATGCGGCAAACCTTACCCCTGAGCAGCTGGCACAGATCATTGCCATGGCCACTCAGGGAAATGTCGGAGCCTACCCGGAACGCATGGTTTCCGAGAATGAAGATTACGAAGAGGAGGATCGTTACAACGATGAGACTTAAGAAGATTATGGCAGGCTTCATGGCCTGCGCTACTGTGATGGTAGCCATTCCCGGAATGACTGCCTATGCTTATTCAGAGGAGGAAAATCAGACTACCACTGCGGCATCTACTGCAGAGACTACTTCCGATGCTGTGGAGATCGTCGATATCAGCGATGAGGTCGAGTGGGACGGAAACTTCACTATCGACAGCGACTTTTCATTCTCCCAGGAGGATATCATGGGCCTTATGGGCCTGTTCCTGGGAAGCAATGGCTCCTTGGCCGATAATCCTGTAGGTACCGTGACCGGTGTTGACGGCTCTTACCTGAATGTCCGCGATGGTGCCGGTAAGGAGTACCAGGTGCTGATGCATCTGTTAAACGGCCAGAAGGTCGAAGTGACCGGTGAGGACGGTGACTGGTATCAGATTACTGTTCCCGAGCAGGTCGGCTATGTGTATAAGGACTATCTGAATATCTCCAACATCAATCCCGACGGTAGCTTCAATATCACCATTGATCAGGAAGCACTGAATGGTCTGATGGATCTGGCAATGGGTCTGTTCTTCAAGGACACTTCCACCCCGCCCCTCACTCCCGATGGCAACCTGACTCTGCTTGATGATGTGGGTAGTCCTACCGGTGCAGGCAAGCAGTTCATCACCATGGTTACCAAGTCCGGAAATACCTTCTATCTAATCATCGATCGTGATGATAAGGGCGAAGAAAATGTCCACTTCCTGAACCTGGTTGATGAAGCAGACCTGTTCGCGCTGCTTGATGAGGACCAGCAGGCAGCTTATCAGAAGCCTACGGTAACTGTCCCCGCTGAGCAGACTCCGACTGAAGAGAAGCCTGCAGATGAGACTACTACCGAGAAGGAACCTGAGGCTAAGCCTGAAAAGAAAGGCATGAATCCCATGCCGGTCATTCTGGTCATTCTCCTGATGTTAGGTGCCAGTGGCGGTTACTTCTATCTGCAGACCAAGAAGAAAAAGACTGCCGAACAGCAGCGTCCGGATCCTGATGCTGATTACACCGAGGATGATGACGATGAGGATGTCTACGATATTCCTGAGGAGGACGAAGTAGATGACACTGAGACAGATTCTGAGGGTGATGATGACTATACTGAAAGCTATCAGCCTGATGAAGGGGACGAATAAGCGAAAGGGCGATGCCCGGGCGGCCGAAGGGTCGCCTGTTACATAGAAGTCCTATATATTGGACAACATTTTGTGTATAATCAATACAGAAAAGCAAAGAAAGAAGAAAGGGTCTTGAGTATGAAAAAGATTTTAAAGAAGTACTGGTTATACTTTGCTTTGTTGGTTGTAACAGCTATCGTTAGGATAAGCCCTGCAAGTATAGGTACACATTGGGATGAAGCAATAAATGATATCGCAATAGGCATGTTTGCTTCTGTGATGGTTGCCTTGTTTATTCAGATAAAAGACGATTGTTCAGCTGAACGAAAAAACAAAATAATAGCAAATAGGCTTTTTTATCCTTTATTGAAGAGCGTCTTTGAGTATATGGATTTATTTCCTTTTGCATCATGCTATCATGATCTCCAAAAAAGAAATGAAATCAAAACTTTTCCTGAGTGGAACGAGTATTATCTCCAAAGGACAAAAGAAGACTCAGAATTTGAGGGTATCTCGAAAGAAGACTTGACGTCATATATTGACAAGGTTAAAAAGCAGGCCGATGAACTCCTCAGTAATCAAGCGTGGTATCTTGCAGAAGGTGTTTTTTCGGTCGCAGATATAGAATTTGTTAAGGCTATTAGTACGATTTTCTCGACATTCAATCTGTTTCTTATCACTTCTAATTATTATAATGGGATAAAACAGCAAAATGATAATTTGATAGAGGCGCTAAGCAAGAGGCCTGAGCTTTCTAAAATCAAAACAGTTGCTCATGGATACGACTATAGGTTAGTCAAATACTTAGATGATAATATTTGGAAACAAGAAATATAATCAACTTACATACCTCTCCCTTCTCCCATCCCGGAGATTGGAGGGGTAATTTTTATGTAAGGAGGACTCGTCTTGAGCAAACTTGTTTTGGCTGAGAAGCCGTCTGTGGCCCAGAGCATTGCCAAAGTTCTGGGCGCGAACAAACGCTGTGACGGATATCTGGAAGGTAACGGATATATCGTCAGCTGGTGTGTCGGGCATCTGGTGGAGCTTGCAGCGCCGGAGGTCTACGACGAAAAGTATGACAAATGGAGACTTGAGGATCTTCCCATCCTCCCTGATGACTGGATCTATCAGGTCTCTTCTTCTACCCGCAAGCAGTATGGCATTCTGAAGGATCTGATGAAAAGGGCCGATATAGAAAGCCTTGTCTGTGCGACCGACGCAGGCCGTGAGGGTGAGCTGATCTTTCGTCTGGTCTACAATCAGGCGAAATGCCGTAAACCTTTTGAACGTCTGTGGATCTCGTCCATGGAGGATGAAGCCATCCGAGAAGGCTTCCGAAATCTTCGTCCGGGAACTGAATATGATGCTTTGTATGAAGCAGCCCTTTGCCGGGAGCGTGCCGACTGGATCGTCGGAATGAACGCCACCCGGTTTTTTTCATGCCTGTACGGAAGCACTCTGAATGTTGGCCGTGTTATGACTCCGACTCTTGGTATGGCAGTCATGCGTGAGGCTGAGATCATGGGTTTCAAGCCGGAGCCTTTCTTTACGGCACAGCTGAAGACCAGGGATTTTGTTGTAAGCAGTGAACGCTTTAAGGAGCAGGCAGCTGCACAGTCCGCCATGGATTCCTGTCTTCAGAGTCATTGTTTTGAAGTGGTTTCCGTAGAACGTAAGGAGAAATCAGAAAAGTCACCTGCTCTTTATGACCTGACTTCCCTGCAGCGAGATGCCAACCGTATCCTCGGCTTTACTGCTCAGCAGACCCTGGATTACACCCAGAGCCTGTATGAGAAAAAGCTGGTGACCTATCCTCGTACCGACAGTCGGTTCCTGACAAATGACATGGAACCTATGCTCCCTGGACTGATTATGAAGGTTGCGGCGAAGTTCGGTGCATCCAGTTGTCTACAGAATGCGGACAACCATACACAAACTCATACAAAGATTGTGTGTGATAGTCAGATGGTCACTGATCACCATGCCATTATCCCGACGAAGACCTGCCTCTCTGCAGCTTTCTCAGAGCTTCCGTCCGGAGAAATGAAGGTGCTGAACCTGATTGCTGCCAGACTGCTTGCTGCAGTGAGTGATCCCCATCGCTATGCGGAGACTGTAGTGAAGCTTACCAGTGCGGGTCGGGAATTCTCTGTTAAGGGCAAGGAAATCATTGCCGATGGTTGGAAGGCTGTGGATCAGTTCTTTAATCCCAAGGAGAAAAAGAACGATGATAAGGAGCCGAAGGTTCTTCCTCCTTTCGAAAAGGGAATGATCATTCCTATCCTCTCCGGCGAGATCAAGGAAGGAAAAACTCAGGCTCCGAAGCGGTTCACGGAAGATGTGATCCTCTCCAAGATGGAGACTGCCGGTGCAGATGAGATGCCGGATGAAGTCGAGCGAAAAGGCCTTGGAACTCCCGCAACCCGTGCTGGTATCATTGAAAAGCTGGTGCAGAAGGGCTTTCTGGAGCGAAAGGGTGATAAGAAGACCAAGTATCTGGTTCCCACTCACAGGGGCAATTCTCTGATTACGGTCATGCCGGAGATGATCCAGTCTCCGACGATGACAGCCGACTGGGAGCAGAAGCTTTTACTGATCGAGCGGGGCGAATATGATCCGGAGGCGTTTATGAAAGAGATCACGGAAATGATCGAAGGACTGATCAGAAACTATGAAGTTGTGAAAGGAGCAAATGTACTGATGTCTGAGAATAAGGTAATTGGCAAGTGCCCGCACTGCGGGGCCGAGGTGATCGAGCGCAATAAGGGCTGGTTCTGCAGCAACAGAGAATGCCGCTTTGCCCTCTGGAAGGACAATGCCTACTTCTCTCGCTTGGGCAAGCATATGACCGGGCAGCTTGCAGAGAAACTGGTTCGTGACGGCCGGGCTAAGCTGAGGGACTGCAAGAGTCAGAAAACCGGCAAGACCTATAATGTCACCGTGCTCATGACCATCGAAGCAGACGGCAGGCCGCAGTTCTCCTTGGAGTTTGACAAAGGAGGAAAGTAAAAAGTGAAGAACGAATTCGATGAGGCCCTCTACCTGGTAGACGGGTCTTATTATTTTCACCTCGAAGAGGTAAAAGAGGGCTTTCGCTATGCGGCATACGATGCGGACACCAAGCAGTTTCTGGCATCGGATCTGATTCGCAGTGAGGATATTCTGGAAAGTCCGATCCGAAATCCAATCGCCGCAGCAAGAATTCTTGCCTTTGAGGACTATGGCGCTTACGGGCTTACCGTGCAGAGCGTGGCGCTGAAAACGCTGGAGAAGATCCCGGAGGCCAGGCGTGCCTATCGCAGAAAGCACGGCCATGACTCCCATGATCACAGCATCCGTTTTATCAACAGCTCCTATGATGAACTGTTCCGCATCGACAACGGGACCTGCATCCAGATGACCTATCCGGATGGAGATCTGATCCGAAAATGTGAGTACGTGGATGACTATCACACCAGGGTTGGCGGCGAGCTCTATCATATCTGTCAGTTTGCGGAACTGACGGAGCAGAACAACTGCCTTGTGCAGCCGGAGCACGAGATGCTTACCGATACTTCCGGCTGGGAGATCCAGGGCAAGGGTTATCTTGCCATTCAGGAATATGATTCCGGCTGGGATTACACGGTCTGTGACCTGGACTTTCACGAGATTGACGGCGGTCAAATCGATGCTCCGGAGCTGTCCATGCTTGCGGTAAGAAATGTCATCCTGCCCTTCGTGGATCATTTCCCGACGGATCTGGAGCTCTACCGTATCATGACCACAAAGCTGTCCGAGGTGGCAGAAGCAAAGGCGGTGTGATATGGCAAAGAAAGCGACCAGGCTCCATTTCACAGAGGATGTGCCTGATATTGGAGGATTTCCGGGACGAACGTGAGAAGCTGGAAACCTACTGGACAGATCAGGATGGCTTCGACCGCTGGATGGAAAAAGAGCTGGCCTACTATGCGGAAGCCAAGCTGCAGGACAGGGAAGTGGAAGTTCTCACCGAGATGGAGCGCATCCAGCGCCGCAACGAACTGGATCGCCAGCGGCTGGAGCAAATGAAAAAGGCTGCCGAGGAAAGCGGCAGCCAGCAGTGATGAAGGGAGAGTACCTTCAAATTCTATCTTTAGTCACTGGGAGAAAGGAAGTTTGATACTATTTGAGATTACCCAACGGATATGGAAGCGTCAAGAAAATGTCCGGAAAACGAAGAAGGCCCTATGCTGTCAAAAAGACCGTAGGCTGGCATTGGGACGAAGCGAAACAGAAACAAATTCAGGAGCAAATCACTATCGGTTATGCGGCCACCAGAGCGGAGGGCCTTCAAATGCTGGCGGAGTACAACAATAACCCCTTCGATGTGAAAGCGTCCAAGGCCACCTTCCAGGAGGTCTATGAGTGCTGGTCCAAGGGGAAGTATCCCACCATCTCGGCCTCCAATGTGAAGGGCTATGAAGCCTCCTACAAGGTGTGCGGAACGCTATACCATAAGGTGTTCCGGGAGATCAAGCTGGCGGATTTACAGCTTGTGGTAGACACCTGCGGGAAGAACTATCCCACCTTGAAGAAGCTGAAGGGCCTGTTCAGTCAGCTGTATGACTATGCCATGAAGAATGACATCTGCAACAAGGACTATTCCGAGTTTGTGGATATTGTCCGGTACAAGGACAAGAATCCTGACAAACGTGATCGGAACAAGTTTACCAAAGCCGAGATCAAGCGGCTATGGGAGCTGGCGGAGGACCCGTTCTATCAGATCGTGCTGATGCTGATTTACAATGGTTGCCGCATCTCGGAGTTTCTGGACTTGAAAAAGGAAGATGTCCACCTGGAAGAACAATACTTCGATGTGATTGCCAGCAAGACGGAAAACGGTCTGCGGAAAGTCCCGATTGCAGACAAAGTGCTTCCATTTTACAAGGCATGGTATGAAGGCTCCAAATGCGAATACCTGCTGCATACCCCTGACCAGAAGCACTTTGACTACAGAAACTATTATGACAGCTATTTTACACCCCTGATGGAGCAGATCGGCTTCAACCACACGCCCCACGACACCAGACACACCTGTATCTCCATGCTGACAGAAGCGCATGTGGATCAGACCATGATTAAGAAGATTGTCGGACACTCCGGTGCCATGACGCTCACCGAACGTGTTTACACCCACTTGGACATTGAGACCCTGGTGGAGGCAATCAACCAAATTTAAGAGAGTACACCATGAAAACAGCTGATAGCAAAAAAGCAGGAGATGTTCTCCTTGCGGATACATCTCCTGCTCATCAGGTTTCGGTTTTCGCTTGCGATATTTGTTCCTTGCTTGCTCCTTGCTCGCTCCTTACGCAGTCAGGCACAGCGCAATCCAGGAACGCTCAGAACTCCAAAAACTTCGATAAATCCGGCGAAACAGCGTCCTAAGACGGACTGAAAAGCGATGGAATTTATCTCTTGGAGAACTGGGGAGCACGACGGGCAGCCTTGAGGCCGTACTTCTTGCGCTCCTTCATTCTGGGGTCGCGGGTCAGCAGGCCGGCGGCCTTCAGGACGGGGCGGTACTCCTCGTTGACCAGGAGCAGGGCGCGGGCGATGCCGTGGCGGATAGCGCCGGCCTGGCCGGTGACGCCGCCGCCGGTGACGGTGGCGACGATGTCCACCTTGCCCAGCTGCTCGGTGGCGACCAGGGGCTGGCGGACCAGCAGCTTCAGGGTCTCCAGACCGAAGTAATCGTCGATGTCACGGCCGTTGATGGTGATGGTGCCAGTGCCGTTCTGGAACAGATGGACGCGGGCCACGGAGGACTTCCGGCGGCCGGTGCCATAGAAATAAGGCTTCTTGCTCTTATACATGATCTAAATCCTCCTCTTACTCGGCGTCCCAGACCTGGGGCTTCTGGGCAGCATGCTCGTGCTCGCCGCCGCGGTAGATGTGCAGGCGAGTCAGGGAGTCCTTGGTGATGACGTTGCGGGGCATCATGCCGCGGATGGCCAGCTTCATGGCCAGCTCGGGCTTGGTCTGCATCAGGGTGCGGTACTTGACTTCCTTCAGACCGCCCACCCAGCCGGAGTGGGTGCGGTAGTACTTCTGATCCAGCTTCTTGCCGGTCAGAACGGCCTTCTCGGCGTTGATGACGATGACGAAATCGCCGCAGTCGGCGTGGGGGGTGTACTCGGGCTTCCGCTTGCCGCGCAGCAGATCGGCGGCGAGGGCAGCGGTCTTACCCATGGGCTTACCGGCGGCGTCCAGGACATACCAGTTCCGCACGATGTTCCCCTTGTTTGCCATGAAAGTGGACATAGGTGAAACCTCCATTTTCCTCTACTTAAAACTTATCTTAACCACTGGGTCTGTGATAAAAATAGTTCGCTCCGACTCTGTACAAGCGGAGCGTTTTGTATTATAGTACGGGGGTATTCAAGTGTCAACGGATTTTTTGGAAATTTTTAATTTAACACATTGAAATCTCTTGTTTTCTTCTGATTTCTCTTGAAAGCTCGCTGATTTTCGATTTCGATTTTCATTTTTTCAAAATGAATTTCCACGAAAAAGAGGAAAAACCAAAGAAAATCCCGCGGTTGCCCCGGCTTTTTCGGATTTTTTCCGAATACACCCAACATTTCCTTCAGAACAGGAGGCGCCTATGAACAAGATCCTATCTTTGACCCGCCGGTGCGTGGAGGACTATGACATGATACAGTCCGGAGACCGGATCGCCGTGGGGGTCTCGGGAGGCAAGGACTCTCTGACATTGCTGGCCGCCCTGGCCAAGCTGCGGGAATTCTATCCCGTCCCCTTCACGGTGGAGGCTATCACCCTGGACATGGGCCATGCTGACGGCCGGCCGGGGATGGACTTTTCGGCGGTGGCCGACTTCTGCCGGGAGTTGGACGTGCCTTACACTATTATAGACAGCGAGATCCACCATGTCATCTTTGACCTGCGGAAGGAGAAGAATCCCTGTTCTATGTGCGCCAAGATGCGCCGAGGGGCGCTGCACAACGCCATGCTGGAGCGGGGGATCACCAAGATCGCCCTGGGGCACCACTATGACGACGCCATCGAGACCTTCTTTATGTCCCTGATCTTCGAGGGGCGGCTGTCCTGCTTCCAGCCCGTCACCTACCTGGACCGGACGGGTATCACCCAGATTCGGCCCCTGCTGTACTGCGGGGAGAACCTGATCCGCCACACGGCGGAGAGGCTGAACTTTCCCGTGGTTTTCAACCCCTGTCCCGCCGACGGCAATACCAAGCGGCAGGAGATCAAGGAGCTGGTCTATGAGCTCCAGGGCCGCTACCCCGGGCTGAAGGCCCGGGCCTTCGGGGCCATGCAGCGGCTGCCCCTGCCCGAGTGGGGCCCGGTGGAGCACCGGCGGCGGCCTCTGCCCGAGGAGCTGGAGGACTGAGAGGCCGGTGGTCCCGGAGGGCGTGGGCAGAGGCCATCGGAATCACTGCACCAACTGCCTGACCAGCCTCCATGTGGATCAGGAGCCCGGTGACCGGGCCTCCGACTGCGGCGGGCTTATGGACCCGATCGGCGTCTGGGTGCGAAAGGGCGGAGAGTGGGCCGTCATCCACCGCTGCCGCGGCTGCGGCAAGCTGGATTCCAACCGGACGGCAGCGAACGACGACCCCATGAAGCTGATGTCCATTGCCCTGCGGCCCCTGGCGGAGGCGCCGTTCCCGCTGGAACGAATAGAGGAGCTGGTCGCCCTGATGGGCGGAGAAGGCAGCCTGAGCAAGTAGGACCCAAACCGCAAGGGGCAGCCCATTGGGCTGCCCCTTGCATGTGTTTTTGCCATCCCCAGTCATTCTCTGGACGCCGGGGAGACAGAGAGAATGCCAGGACAGAGACACAGGGCCCTGTCCTTTTGGCCGAATGGTGCGGCCGCGGCCCCACGAATACACTGCAAGGCGGTCTGTTCAGCAGACATTATCATGGAGAAAACGGTGTAAGAATGAAAAAACGGCGGTGCCTGGTGGAAATAGCCGGCCTTTGCCCTTGCAAGTTCCCGGTAAACCGGATATAATATTTGGGCCAATGACTAAAACTGCCAACGGAAAAGAGGAAACGCCGTGAAATTAGGTATCGGCGTATCCGAGCCGGTTTCATAAGGATCTCCGCCTCTGTGATGAAAGCCGCTGACGCTTGAAAACATTGACTTTTATAGAAGTCACGGCAGTATGAAACCCACCGGTTTTCACTGCGGATCCATACGCCAATGGCGTAAAAATGGAGTAGAAATTTTAACGGATTTACAGGGTAAAAGGCCACCACTACACAAGCGAAAATGAACGACAACAGGCATGACTGGCTTTGGTCATGCCTGTTGTTTTGCGTTTAGATTTTGCTCAGATGTATCTGGCAATGATACCATCCACATCAGCGATGTTATAAGAAACATCATTGCACCATTCGCCATACTCACCCAAACTATTGACTGCGGAAACCCACTCGGACAGAGCCTTTCGCTTCTCCTTATCGCGGCGAGTTTCTTGCCCCTTTGTTTCAAGAATCAGTGTTTTTCCGTTATCCAATCGAATCAAGAAATCTGGAAGATACTTTCGGACGACACCATCGAAAACATATAAAATCTCAAATCCAAGATGGTCATTCTTTGCCCACGCGATAACATGTGGATTCTTTTCAATCACATAACTCTCTGTGGATTCCCATGCGCTGTCAAACACACAATGGCTGATTTGCGAAGTCTTGGTTATGTAGCACGGTTTGCTTGTAAACCAGGTAGGCATATCCGCTGTGGATCGGATTTTTTTGTTGGGGTCAAAAATAGGTGCGATTTTTTCCGTCTGCTCCAGTTTGATGAAACTCCACAGGTGCTGAACAATCTTGTTCATATTCATCATGTAGATAATTCGCTGACGCACGGGATCTGTATTAAAGAGCGGCGGATTGATTACAATGGCACCAGATTTTAGATATTCCTCCACAAGTCGAATGACCTGTCCCAACAGAGCAAACTTCGTTGCCTCGTTTTGCCACGATGTTTTCATCAGATCGTAGACCTGTCCAGATGCTTCAAAAACAATGCGCTGCATACGCAGTTCCGCATCCAGTTTCTGTAGATCAATTTCGGTACACTTCGTCAGATCCGTTTTGCCGTCAATGATCGGAGCAAGGTCAGCTCTCAATCGGGTATCTGCTGCATTCAGTTCCAGCGTATCAATTTTGTCCAAATCTACTGTTAACTGTGGTTTGAACACACGATCCAATCGGATGATATTGGGCCAGCGAATCTCATATTCAGAGCGCTCTTTTAATGCCTCGACCTGAGTTTTGGGCGGAGTCGTTGGAGGCGTTCCTTGTTCATCCGATTCATGAGGCAAAAAGGTGAAGGGGATTCCAAAGATATTGACATATTCCGGCGTAAACATGTCACTGCCTTCAGCCAGATCATAGCTGGTCCGGCGAAGGCCACGACCAACAACCTGTTCGCAGAGAAGCTGGCTGGAAAACGCCCGCAATCCCAAAATATGTGTTACTGTTTTTGCATCCCATCCTTCCGATAGCATGCCTACAGAAATCACATTTCGAATTTGCTCGCCTCGTTTGCCTTTTTGGCCAACTGTGTCAACAGTCTCACGAAGAATTGCTGCTGCATCTGCTTTGCTAATTTTTGCTTCACTATCTTCGTCAGCAGTTGGCGCAACCACGTTTGTAGCCGCGTCCATTGTCTTGGAGTCAATATGGATTGTTAAATTCGAATCGCAGAGTTCGGGAACAGGAATACGCCCATGATCGAATGCATATTTGATACGTGCAGCAGTTTCCGTCCTGTTTGCTACAGTAATCATCACCGGAGGGACATCTGCACCAGCATCTTTCCATGCATAATACAGGGCCTGCCAATCCTTTCCCAGAAGGTAATACGCCTGCGTAAGCAAATCAGGCAAGGGTTCTTCCGGGTCGGCAGCGCGGTTGATATCATCCTTAACGGTTTCATCTGCATAGATGTGGTATAACTTTGACCGAAAACTTTCTGCATCCGGTGTTCCGTCATCTCGTACAACAACGCGCGGTGTTTTTACCAGTCCGGACTCAATACCATCATTCAGTCCAAAGTCGCTGACGATCCATCCGAACAGGGCTTCTTCATCGTTCTTTTTTCCTGAAGGAGCAAAGGGCGTAGCAGAGAAGTCATAGCAAGAGAGGATCCTCCTGGTCTTGTGAATGCGATCCAAACCGCTAATCCAGATAGTGGCCTGCTGTTCTGCTTCCTTTTGTTCCTTGGTAAGCTTCACCTTGTTTTCCGGGTTCTTGCGCCATGCGTGGTGGGCTTCGTCATTGATGACCAGAATGTTGGAGGCATTAGCCATTTCGCCCAGAACTTCGCGGGTATAGGCTTCATCGCTCTTTGCGCCGCGCTTATCAACACTGCGCCTCTTGGCAATGGTCTCTTCGCTGTCCCATGCCAGAGCCTGCCAGTTTGTGATCATGACTTTACCCTGATGCAGCTTGTCCATCAGTCCGATAGGAACGATGTTGAACTGGACATAGTAATTATCATCGCCGCCTGTTTGCAAAACCTGTAGGCGGCTCTTGACCGTCAATCCAGGCGCAACAATGAACACATACTTTGTAAAGCGCTTGTCCTGTGGATATGTAACTTTATTGCAGATCATCCACGCGATCAGCATGGCCATGACCGTTGTTTTACCGCCGCCGGTACAGAGTTTGGTACATAGGCGCCGGAATGCTCCGCCATCAGAAGGGATATCAATGCCGACCTTCTCCGCATCAGGAGCCTCGGTCAGCCAGATCAGTGTCTCTATGGCATCCATCTGGCAGTAGAAGAACGGATACTGCCGTGCATCTTTATCGTTCCAGTGTTCCAGCAGCTTTCTTGTCACGCCAGTCACACCGGGATAGCCTGCCTCACGCCATGCTTTCACACGGGGACGGATCCGGTTGACAAGTGGAAGTTCGATAAACTGCCCAATGTCATTGTACTGGTTGGAGCCTTGGCCTGCTACGAAATAACCGGCAGGACGACGGCCTTCCTCGCGGATAAAGGTCTGTCTGTTCAAATCATACTTCCAGTGATGTGTCGGCTCACGGTATGCAGAGTTAATAATTAACTGATCAATGCCTGCCATTACTCATCACCTATCCTTATCACCTTCAGGCTTTCAATGCCGCGATCATCAATGATTTTCACAGCAATACGGGTATTCGGTTCTGCCATAAACCACAGGGATTCATTACCGGCATACTTTTCAATTAAATCGGGATCAATTTCGGCTTTCAGAGTCTTGGCCAGCTTGTTCCAGCCGTCTTTTTTGCCGCCCATGGGGAAGAAGACCTGTTTCGGTTCAATGCACATGCCGTCATAGTCGGTATCCAGCATCCACATGGCAATTCTGGATGTGCTGCCGGACTCCACAGTACCCTTCTTCACATCGTAGTAGTCGAAGCCATTAACCTTGACCTTGAATTTGCGCTTGCTGCGGCCATCACGGATCAGTTCCACATCCGGCTGACCCACCAGCCAGAAGGACTGGTCGGAGGAGCGCTTCTTTTTCAGATCTTCTGTCATCAGATCGGTATTCATCTGCGCTTTCAGGATCGTGACGCCCGGCCAATTCATTTCGTCAATATCCTTGGCGGCTTCCGGATCAAACTGAAAAGCTGCAAAGATAATCAGCTTGGGAGCAGGGCGCAGAGTTTCTGCCTCATCCAGCGCCATAGCCACCATGCGGGAATCCAGAGGCTTTGTCTCACCGGCAAAGCAGATAACAGCACGGCGGGGCGTCTCTTCTTTGGTTTCCGCCTCTGCCTGCAGGAATTTTGTGCCGGAAAGCGGTTCTACCCGGCTGAACTCCAATCTATTGCCGCCACGGCCAAGGATACCGGTGGCCAAAAGCTGGTCACGCCAGTCGGTCTGCTTGGCGCTGAAGTCTTCTTCAATATCACCGATGTCATCCAAGGGCTTCACAACGGGTGCAGGAAGTGCTTCGACCGTAAATGGGCCTGTGATACGGATCTTGGTTTTGTCGATCTCCGGTTGATCGTACAAAACTTCTCGCGCTGTAGGCTCGTTTTGAGCAATAGCTTTAATTGTGACATGTGGAACGGTTTTGTATTGAAAACCACTTTCTACACCTTGCGCTTCATGGGCGAGCTTATAGTAATCGTAGGTAGCAGTTAACAGACGCTGTTTTGCCAGTGTAATAGCAACCCTTGATGTATCACAAGTAATCCATCTGCGTCCCCATTGTTCTGCAACATATGCCGTTGTTCCACTACCACACGTTATATCAAGCACAAGATCACCTGGGTCGGTAGTCATCAACATGCATCTCTGAATTGGCTTGGTATCCGTTTGAACAACATAAATCTTTCCGGATACACCAACAGAATCACTCCACAGATTTGTGATACCTTTAACTGGAAAATCCTCGTGATATAGCTTGTAGCGCAATGCATTTGCAGTAGCATACAGTCGCCCAGCCTTTTCAAGTCTTTTCATTCCTTCAAGATTGGTTTTCCAGCTTTTTCCTTGCGTCGGGGAATACTTTTTGCCGTTAAATTCGTAATCGAAAACACAACTTTCAGTTCTACCAGAAGAAGATAAATCCAGGCTGGTGAACACGCGACTTCCCTTGGGTAAAAGGGACGGATTTTCCCGCTCCTCTTTTGCGATTGCTCTGGTGCTTCCATCTGCAAGTTCAACCACGCTAAATTGAGGAGATTCTGCTAAGGTTTGATTCTCGAAAATTGCACGATACTTGAATGCTCCCGAGAAATCTTTAGCATACCAAACAATATAATCACTTACATTTGCGATGTACTTGTTCCGCAAAGGAACCTTCGTTTGGAAAGTAATCATACTCACAAAATTCTGTGCTCCAAATACTTCATCGCACAAATTTCGGACATAGTGTAGGTTTTCATCGCTAATTTGAATAAAGACGCTGCCGCTCTCGGTTAACAACTCTCGTGCCAGTTTCAAACGACTTCTTAAATAAGATAAATAGGAATGAATACCCAATTCCCAAGTATCTCTAAATGCCTTTATCATTTCCGGCTCTTGGCTTAAATCATCGTCTCTACGGTCTTTTACATCTTTTTTATCAACGAAAGGTTGAAAATTGGAGCCGTATGTGATACCGTACGGTGGGTCAATATAGACCATCTGAACCTGACCGGCCATACCCTCTTTTTCCAGGAGAGAGTTCATGATGACCAGACTGTCACCGGCGATCATGCGGTTGGTCCAGTTGACACCGTGCTGATAGAACTCAATACTTTCTCTGCGGCGGCGCATACGCTCAGCCGGGGTTTCAGCCTCGAACATGGACTGCTGACCTTCCACTTGTCCTTCCAGTGCATTGGAGTATTCCTTCATGACACGCGCCACGATACTGTGGGGCTTGATGGACTCATGAATATGAATAGAGGAAGTCGGGACATCAAAACTCATACCCTCAGCCTTGCCTGCCCATTGCAGGGTCGGATCCAGATGAGGATCAAACTGATAGGTCTTGACCCTTTCCTCTGCCTTATCATGCTGTGCCATTCCGACCGGAGGATTGTTTGTGCGCTTTTTATCATCATGGGTATATGCTTCAACGTCGCGCATTTTTGCGGCTTCAGCATCTGTCAGCTGCTTCTTTGGACGAGCCATTTATTTGTCCTCCTTTTCCTTGGTTGGGAATAGTTCTGCATGCTTGGCGCGCAGATAGTCCACAGCAAAATTTGGAT
Source organism: Pseudoflavonifractor phocaeensis (assembly GCF_021531375.1). Lineage (GTDB taxonomy): Bacteria > Bacillota > Clostridia > Oscillospirales > Oscillospiraceae > Lawsonibacter > Lawsonibacter phocaeensis_B. The sequence goes on along the minus strand of NZ_JADYTU010000005.1, from coordinate 25,920 downwards.
CATCACTCAGCTGGTGATTTAGTTTCTTGCGGAGATATTCATATTTGAGCTTGTTGTCCTGAATAATCTTCGACCATTCAAATACAGAAATAGAAATGTTTCCGGCATTGTAGTAATTACCGTCACCAATAACTTGATTTTCGAGGGCACTTCGTACCCGCTGATCAAGGTCCTGACCAAGCAATATAAAATGCCATTTAGTGCGGTTTTTATCAAACATTGGATTATCTGCCACTGTCAGGGCATAGTCTCGAATCTGATCAAGTTCCTTTAGGGTTAGGGTTAACGTCGGCCTTTTGAGTTCAATGACCAGATGTTCAAAGTTCTCGTAGCTGGGACAAATCTGCTGAAACAAACAAATGTCTGGTATACGAGTCAGATCATCTATGGCTTCAGGCGGGATTTCGGGGAGCAATTCATCGCGACCAAGGCACTTAATGTGCGCCTTCAGTAGATTTCTGAGCGATTGATCTGAAGTTCCAAGTGTGTATTTTTCTCCGAAAATCCACAATTCTTTCAGCAGCACCTTATGGAACTGGGTTCGTTCTTTGATTGGTGCACCTATCGAATTGTTATACACCATCTGTTCGAGCACCTGCAGAAATACAAGCCTGTCACTTACTGTTTTGGCCGTATCGATGATTTCCGGCAGATGCGTATGTGTAAGTAGCTCGGCCAGATCATCCTGCTGTTGCTGTGTCAGATTAAATACTTCCGTTAAAATCGTTTTGATGCTGGCTGGATTTGTATTGATCGCCTCGCGCATCAGGCGATAGGTCAGCTTTTTGGTTTGCCTGGGAGATGTTTTCAGTTGAGGAACGGCGCGGTTTACCTGGACTGCAAGCACATCAAAAACATCCCGTTCGGCTTTTCTTATTTCGTCTTCCGGCTCGCCCTCGTAAGGATAAATACCCTCTTCCTTGATGCGTGTTACCTCTGTTGCAGCATCATCTGCCTCCTGCTCCCCTATGAGTTCTTTCGCAAATTTTTTCGCCTCATCCTCAAAATAGGCATACGCAGGGTTTGCCCTACCCATTGCCAGCAGGTTTTCGCGATGCATATGCTCAAAGAGATCTCCCATGAGGTAGATAGAAGTAGAAGATTTCTGCAGTGGACCGTAATCTAGCTCTGCATATACAACCCCGGAATTACCACAGATAAATAGTTTGTTGAATTGTGCCTGCTTCCAAGTAATCGCGCTGACCCTTGCTTTTACTGGGCCTTTTCCTTCTTCTACAAAAACGAGTTCTTTTTCGTCTTGCTTCTTGATTTGGCGTACAGGGTCTATCGTTGCACCGTCGTATTTGATGGTGATATCCGTATATGCCAGCAGATACGGAGCGAATGTTGTCAAAAGATCCGGCATCATTTCCATTGGATCAGTTATTTTGGAAATTGCGCCGATCTTATCATCGGCAATCCCGTGAATATGAACGGTAGTTCCAGTATGCTCTGCATCTGTTTTTCCAGCAGTTTCGCTATAGCGGATATCCATGCGAGAACCCGAGTTAATGTGGACTTCGCTTGAATAGAGGTTGCCATCTTCATCTCTGAACACAGAAAGCCAATCGACAAAGTTTCCGGCGGCCATCGCCTTATAGCGGCCCTGTCCGAGTTTGCCGTGATAAATTCGTCCTGCGGGGCTTTTTTCGGCAACACTTTTCCGAGAGAGTCCATATTTGCCGAAATATTCCTCGATGCAGTCAACCGGAATGCCGTGACCGTCATCTTTTACATAGATGTCAGACACGGTTTCTGCGCCGGGAAGACCGGCATATCCAAAAGTTACTTCAATGTTCTGAGCGTCTGCGTCGCAGGCATTCCAAATCAGTTCTTTGATGGCTTCACGGGGGGATCCCTTTATACTGCGTTCAAAATGCTCTTGCGTGATTTCGACACTTATCGATTTATATGCCATAACACCTCTCCTTTTTCCGGAAGAAACAAACAAAAGGTTTTTGTCGTTGTTTGTCGAATAGACGATTTAGGAAGCGTTGTAAACCAAGGGGTTAGTGCGCCCATTCGCACCCCTGAGGTGGAATACGCCGCATTATTTCGAGTCCGGGTCGCCGGGAAACTTACGCCACCAGCGTTTTCAGAATTTCAATGATCTGCTCATATTCAATATCTGAGGCATAAGCAAACTGCTTGCGGTATTTATCCCACATGACGCGGAGTTCCAGGTTTTCTTCGATGTTGTGCAGTATTCCAGGGACATCTGTGATCTGCTCCGCAGTGCCGCGATGCTTGGCTGTTGCACTCAGCGCCTCAGCAAACACGGCTTTATCAAATTTCTGTGTTGTGGTCAGTATGTAGGCATCATAGAAATCTCTGGGGCGGGTATTGAACACACCACGCCGCAGGATGGTTTCCACCTTTTCTGCCATGACTGTTTCAATGTTATACGCCCACAGCTCATAGGACTTTTCATCATCAAAAATCTGCGTGAAGCTGTACTGCACCGCGTGAGGTGTGATGGCATCGCCGGTGGACACATCAATGCTCAAAGGAGTAACCAAGGTGTCGAACCTGGCAGTCAGCGCCACACGGTAACCTCCGTAAATATCGTCCTCACGGATGGGAGAGATGGTTCCAATCTCGAATGCCACGCCATCGTCCAAAGAAATGGCGCAGACCTGCTCCAACGCACTGCGGATCGCATCCGGTGTGAGGGGCAGGTTTTTCAATGTGGTGTCCAAGTCCATCGTAGCCCGGTTGTCCAGACCGACGATGGCCGCCACCAGCATACCGCCCTTCAAAACAAACTTTTCTTTGTATTCAGAAGCGGACAGGCGCACCAGTAACCGCTCGAACATATAGTTCTGCAGAATGACCTGTGCCGGAATATTCTTCTGTTTTGCGATGTTGCGGATCTTCGCTTTCAGACTCATTGCTTTGCTCACAGAAGCACCTCCAAATACTGCCGCAGGACATTTGCCACGCGCATTTTCTTCGCATAAGAGTGAAGTTTGTTCAAATCCTTTTTGGGGCTGGCGGCGTAGAGCTTCAAGGCGGCAAGAAATGTTTCCGTACCTACTTTGCTGCGGCTGCGGATCATGTCACAGATTGTGCGCTCAAGGTCATACACCGGCACTTCGTTTCCAGCGGGTGTGTTCAGCGTAGTCCGGCCAAGATCAAACAACTCTGGCTTGATGTAATAGATTTTGCACTCGTTTTTGATTGCTGCCGATACCGTGTAATCGGACGGCACTGTGATCGTATGCTCAAAGGGTGTCCGATCCGAAATGCCATGAAGGAACAGGGCAGTTTCGTGGGAAAAAATGATCTGATTGGAACGTTTGCTGATGGACAACAGCTCATCCTGCATATCGTCGGGCAGGATGTACTGTCCCTGAACGATTCTATGAATTTTATCTTCTCTGCACAGTTTATAAAGCATGGCTTTGGAGATGCCGTGCGCTATGGCAGTTTTCGTTTCAATGATACCGCCATGTTCCTGAGCAATGGCGGCAAGCTCGGCCATGTAATCCATATCGATCACCTCGCGATACCAACTTAAAAATATTATAGGCGATTTCGTTATCAAAGTCAACAGCGCAAGAGAACTTTTACAATGAAATAAATCATAATTTCGTTATCAAAGTAAACACAATAAGGGCTTGGGATATTCCCAAAATCTCCGAGTGTACGGACACCGGATGTGCTTGCTATTCTCTGAAAAACTGAATCATCTTCGTTATCACGCGCTCTCGATTTCAAAACCGAGGGCGCTTTTTATTTTCAAAATGACTCACAAAGGGGGAATTGAATGATGAAAAATCGCACCAGACCGGTCCGCGTTGAGTTCCGTGTCACCGAGCAGGAATGTCAACTAATCCGGAAAAAGATGGAGCAGCTTGGCACTAAAAATATGGGAGCCTATCTTCGCAAGATGGCGATTGACGGCTACATCATCAAGGTGGATTACACCGAGCAGAAAAAGCTGGCCGCTGCCGTCAGCAACGTGGCTGCTAACATCAATCACATCTGCCGCCGCATCAATCATGCCGGGCGATTCTATGCAGACGATGTTGCCGAGCTGAAAGCCAGACAAGCCGAGATCTGGCAGCTGCTGAAACAAAGCCAGAAAGACGAGATTCCGCCATAACGGGATTTTCCATGTGTGGGTTTTCCGTCACCGGATTTTCAGACGATGGATAAGCTGACACTCCGGAGCGTCCCGTTGTTGGATTTCTGGACAACGGTTTTCGGCACGGCCACCGGGGATGAAATTCATCCCCTAAATAATAAGAAATAAATAATCTCTCAAGAGAATCATCCATCAATCCAATCAATACCGGATTGGATAGGATGGATGGGATGGAGGCGTTATGAAAAGTTTTTGCAAGTTTACTGTGAAAAGCTCGGCGGCTTCTTACATACCGCTGCCACGATTTCTGTTGCAGGATGAACAGCTGCGGGACATCAGCAACGATGCCAAGGTGTTATATGCCCTCCTGCTGGACAGAGCAAGCGTATCCCGGCAAAACGGATATGTTGAGCCGGATGGAACGATTCGTCTGTACTTTACGCTGGAACAGGCACAGAAGAAGCTGCACCGCAGCCGACAGTGTGCTACCCGGATCTTCCGCGAGCTGGAATACAGCGGTCTGATCATTCGTAAGAAACAGGGCCTCGGCAAACCGGCAGTCATCACGCTGAACTACCCGGCAGACGCCAAGCTCATCACGAAGGAGGAAACCGATGAAAAGTGAAGTTACAAATACGAAATACCCGGCGAAAACACTGCCGCGGCTCACGCCCGGACAAGCCCGAAGCGTCCGAAAGCTCACCCACCAGTGCTGCAACAACGACAATGGAAACTGCCTTCTGCTGGACGATGGCGATCCCTGTGTCTGTCCGCAGACCATATCCTACAGTCTGATCTGCAAGCACTTCCGGCGCGGAGTTCTCCCGCTGGAGCCGGAATTGGAGGACGCGATCCTCCGTCCCAAAGGGACCCGTCGCTGCAAGGTCTGCGGTGCATACTTTATGGCCGGTTCCGGACGAGCCAAATACTGTGTGGAATGTTCCGCCAAAGTACACCGAAAGCAAAAGGCAGCACACGCCCGAAAAAAGAGGTCAGGCGTAGACAATTAACCCCTCGCAAACCCTTTGTACACAAGGCTTTCCAAAGGCCACTTTTCAAGAGCGCGTATGTTTTTACTTAACCCCCGAAAAAACCGATTCAAACCGTCTACATTTTTTGATTGATGAAAGGAGTCAAAACCATGGAAAGCAATAAGATCGAAAGAGTTCCCATTCACCTCAAGCTGGCCCTCACCTCCAAGGAGGCCGCCGAGTACAGCAACATCGGTATCAACAAGATCGACAGTATGCTCCGTGCGCCCAAGTGTCCCTTCGTCCTGTTCGTCGGTACGAAAAAGCTGGTCAAGCGCAAGGAGTTTGAGCAGTACATCAGTTCCAAGCTGGTGATCTGAGCGAAAAAGCGGCGACTGGCCGCAAGAAGTTTTGAAAAATGACCTTGAGAGAAAGAGTGCATTGTGTTATACTTATGTTGTAGTGGTGTGCTCTTTTCTCCCAGGGAAAAGGAGTTCATACATGGGAAAGAATCTCAAAGGCAGAGAATGTGGCAAGGGTATCTACCAGAGGAAGGACGGCTTATACAGCGCCCGGTTTGTAGACAGAGCCGGTAAGCGGCATGAGAAATACTTCCAGACGGTTCCCGAAGCAAGAAACTGGATCGCCGATGCAAAGTATGCGGATGCACACGCGGAGGTTTTTGTCGGCACCGATATTACGGTGGATGAGTGGTTTGATTTCTGGATCGAGAATATTGTCGGAGATTTGGCTCCCAATACGCTCCGCAACTACCGTGACAGATACAAGCACAACATCCAGCCGGTGATCGGCAGGATAAAACTTACGGATGTGAAACCCATGCACTGCAAAAAGGTATTCATCGAAATGGATGCCGATTATTCCGGATCCACCATCCGTCAGGCGTACATCACCATGGGGACGATGCTGAAAGCGGCGAAGATGAACGATCTCATCTCCAAGCATCCCATGGATGGGGTAAGGTTTACCAAGCCTGTCCGTGCGGCAAACGACATCAAGTTCCTCACTCGCGAAGAACAGCGTATCTTTCTGGAAACGGCCAGACGCTCTCACAACTATAACCAATATGCGTTGATCCTCGAAACGGGGCTGCGCACTGGCGAGCTGATCGGCCTGACATGGGATGCCGTTGACTTCGGGAAGCGGACGCTGACGGTGAACAAGACGCTGGAGTTCCGGCACGGTACAAAATCGTGGCGGGCGGGACCTCCCAAAACGCCCAACAGCTACCGTACCATTCCGCTGACAGACACGGCCTATGGCATCCTCCGTGAAGTGTGGGACAGCCGGGAAGAACGAAAATCTTCTCCTGTGTTGGAGCAGACTTTGGAGTACATGGATCGTCGAAGCGGCAGCATGGCAAAGCTGGTGATGCGTGATCTGGTCTTTATCAACTGGCGTACCGGAGAACCGGCAAAGAACAGCTCCTATGACACCCACCTCTACAAGCTCTGCGACGAAGCGGGAATTGGGCGCTTTTGTATGCACGCGCTGCGTCACACCTACGCCACGCGGGCGATTGAAAGCGGGATGCAGCCCAAAGTACTGCAAAAGCTGCTGGGACACGGCAGCATCAAAACCACCATGGATCGGTATGTCCATGTGACAACCGAATCTCTGGATCAAGCGGTACGGCAATTTGAAATGAATGGGGTTATCTGAATGAGAGCCGCGGTTCTGCACCAAAATGGCGTAAAAATGGAGTAGACACCGAAAGCCACACACCCGGAACCCCTTGAAAATACAGAGAAAACAAAGGAGAATGAAGATATATGAAATTAGGTATCGTGGGTCTGCCCAACGTGGGCAAGAGCACCCTGTTCAACGCCATTACCAACGCCGGCGCCGAGAGCGCCAACTACCCCTTCTGCACCATCGACCCCAACGTGGGCATGGTGGCGGTGCCCGACCACCGTCTGGACAAGCTGTCCGAAATGTACCACCCCAAGAAGACCACCCCCGCTGTCATTGAGTTTGTGGACATCGCCGGGCTGGTAAAGGGTGCCTCCAAGGGCGAGGGCCTGGGCAACAAATTCCTGGGCAACATCCGCATGACCGACGCTATCGTCCATGTGGTCCGCTGTTTCGACGACGAGAATGTGATCCATGTGGAGGGATCCACCGATCCCCTCCGGGACATCGACACCATCGACCTGGAGCTGATCATGGCCGACCTGGAGATGGTGGAACGCCGTATCGACAAGGCGAAGAAGGCCGCCAAGGGGGACAAGAAGTTCCTCCAGGAGGCCGCTGATTTCGAGGGCCTGCGGGACTGGCTCAACGACGGCAAGTCCGCCCGGTCCTATGAGGCGGTGGACATCGCGGAGGAGTACCCTGACTGCGAGCTGCTGTCCCTGAAGCCGGTCATCTACGCCGCCAATCTGGACGAGGATGGGTTTGCCGATCCCGAAAGCGTGGAATACTATAAGCTGGTGGAGCAGCGGGCAAAGGTGCAGGGCGCCCAGGTCATCCCCGTGTGCGCCAAGCTGGAGGCGGAGATCGCCGAGCTGGAGCCCGAAGAGAAGAAGATGTTCCTGGACGACCTGGGCATTGCCGAGTCTGGCCTGGACCGGCTGGTGAAGGCTAGCTACACCCTGCTGGGCCTCATCTCCTACCTGACCTCCGGCGAGGACGAGTGCCGCGCCTGGACCATCAAACGGGGGACCAAGGCGCCTCAGGCCGCCGGCAAGATCCACTCCGACTTCGAGCGGGGCTTCATCCGGGCCGAGGTGGTGTCCTACGAGGATCTGATGGCCTGCGGCACCATGGCCGCCGCTCGGGAGAAGGGCCTGATCCGCTCCGAGGGCAAGGAGTACATCGTCCAGGACGGCGACATCATTCTGTTCCGGTTCAACGTGTAAGGGGATATGTTGTGAGCATCTATCTGGACCTGTTTCTGACCTTTGCGAAAATGGGAGTCTGCACCTTCGGCGGCGGCTACGCCATGCTGCCCATCCTCCAGCGGGAGGTGGTGGAGAAGAAAGGCTGGGCCACCAACGAAGAGCTCACCGACTATTACGCCATCGGCCAGTGTACTCCCGGCATCATCGCGGTGAATACCGCCACCTTTATCGGCTATAAGTATAAAGGTGTGCCGGGCGGCATTCTGGCGACCCTGGGTGTGGTGGCGCCCTCCATCGTCATCATCACTGTCATCGCCGCGTTCCTGACCAATTTTGCCGACATCCCGGTGGTGCAGCACGCTCTGGTGGGCGTCAACGCCTGCGTGGTGGCGCTCATCGCCTCCAGCGTCATCAAGCTGGGCAAGTCCACGGTCAAGGACGCGGTCACTGCGGCCATTTTTCTGGCGGCGCTGATGCTGGCTTTCTTTGTGGGCCTGTCGCCCGTCATCCTCATCGTCTGTGCGGGTGTGGTGGGCTATGTGGCCCGCCGGCTGGTGAAGCTGTCCGGGGGAGGTGCGGAGAAATGATCCTGCTGCGCCTGTTTTTCGAGTTTGCCAAGACCGGCCTCTTCGCCGTGGGCGGCGGCCTGGCCACCATCCCCTTCCTCCAGGACCTGGGCGCCCGTACCCAGTGGTTCAGCGACGCGGATCTGACCACCATGATCGCCGTGTCCGAGTCCACCCCCGGGGCAATGGGCGTCAACATGGCCACCTATGTGGGCTATGCCACCGCCGGCGTCCCCGGAGCTGTGGTTGCCACGCTGGGGCTGGTGTTCCCCTCCATTGTGGTCATCATTGTGATTGCCGGCTTCCTGCAAAAGTTCCGCCAGTCCAAGACGGTGGACGCGGTCTTTTACGGCCTGCGCCCCGCCTCCACCGCCCTCATCGCCTCCGCGGGCCTGACAGTGGCCACCGCGGTGCTGATCACGGTGGGCGGACTGGAGGAGCACCTCTTCACCGTCCACTGGCCCGCCCTGCTTCTGGCAGTGGCCGTGTTCGTGTGCCTGCGGTATACCAAGTTGAAAAAGCTCCACCCCATCGTGTTTATCGGCATCTCCGCCCTGGTGGGTGCGGTGTTCCGGTTTTGATCCGTAAAAAAACCTCCGCCTACGGGCGGAGGTTTTTGTGTTTCCGGTTGTGTTTCAATCAGTACCGCCGTACCACGGCCACCACCTTGCCGATGATCTCGGCTTGGGTGCCGTCGATGGGCTCGTAATCCGGGTTCTCGGGCAGCAGCCAGGTCTGGCCGTCTTTCCGGCACAGGGTCTTCACCGTGGCCTCGTCCTCAAACAGGGCGACCACGATCTCCCCGTTGTGGGCGTCCTGCTGGCGGTGGACCACAACCAGGTCTCCGGGCAGGATGCCGGCGTTCAGCATGGACTCGCCCCGGACCCGCAGGGCGAAGTGCTCCCCGGACAGCCCGTTGGTGTCGAAGGTGAGGTAGTCCTCGATGCATTCCTGAGCCAGGATAGGGGAACCGGCGGCCACATTGCCCAGGATGGGGACCTGGTTGGCGTGGGGGTCCGTTTCCTCGGCCACCGGGCCCAGAGAGGCGCCGGGAAGAGAGATGGCCCGGGTCTTGCCCTCGGCCTTGACGATGACGCCTGCCTCCTCCAACCCCTTCATGTGAAAGTGGACGGTGGAGGGGGATTTCAGTCCGACCGCCGCGCCGATCTCCCGGACGGAGGGGGGATAGCCGTGATCGGTGGTGAAGGCCAGGATATAATCATAAATCTGCTGCTGCTTTGCGGTCAGTTTGGCCATAGGAAAGCTCCTTTCGCGCAGACGGTGGCAAATCAATTCTTGGGTGTATTTTATCATACATTTGTGCTAATGTCAAACGAATGTTCTTTCCCTAGGCAACGAAATCCGTAAAAAACCGCCCGCTGCGGCACTACGTAGCGGGCGGTATGACTGTTGCCATGCTCAGAGGAGCGGGGCGCCCTCACGCTGAAGGCGGAGCCGGGCGTCGTAGAACCCGGCGCGGGACACGGAGCGGTAGGGCGTGAGCCAAAGGAAGACCGGCAGGGTGACCAGATCGGTGAGAACCGCGGTCCCCACTCCGCCGGAGACGGAGCTGTACAGAATGAACAGGTCGTTCTGAGCCTGGGTCAGCCCAAGAAAATAGGTGGTCGCTCCGCTCTGCCAGAGGAAGTAATTGGCCAGCAGCTCGGGCAGTTCCGCCGCAGGGAAGGCGGCCAGAGTCTGGAAAAAGCCCGCGTGCCACAGGGCGGCAACCAGTACCAGGGCGGCCAACAGCAGGGAGAGCAGGCTCCAGCCCACGAAGGAAAACTCCAGCTTGAACAGCTCCCACTTCCAGCCCCGGGTCAGCTCCACGCTGCGGCGAACGGCGGCGCCGCCTCCGTCGTCGGGGCTGTCGGCCAGCAGATAGGGAGCCAGGGAATAGCGCAGCGTAATGGCCCAGACGGCGGCGGAAAGCCCGATGACCAGAAGGAGCACCAGGGGATAGAGCAGGGCGGAGTTCAGCAGCAGGGAGGCGTATACCAGCGGGAATACCGCTACGATGCTCAGAAGCACAGACCAGCACATGATCCGCCCCAGGATGCTCAGCTCCATCAGAATGACCCGGCCTGCCACGGAGAAACCCTGAAGCAGGGATCCCAGCCCCGGGTCCAGCCGGCGGCTGGTCCACAAGGACCACAGGTCGAAGCTGAATTGGACGATGACCACATAGAGGGACATGAGGATGCTGCAAAACAGGGAGACGGTAAAGGCGGCCTCCTCATTGGTCAGAAAAGGGATCAGCTGGTTGGGCAGATAAGACAGGCCCGTGGTCATCAGGAAATAGACCAGCGCGACCACCCAGAAGCGGGGGCGGGTAAGGCCCATGGCCTCCCGGGCCCGTCGTTTCAGTTCCTTGCGGTCGATTTCCATAAGCGGCAAAACTCCAATCTGTTTCTATCTGGAAAAAACAGGCGCATTTCTGCGGTGGGAGGGACCTCAGCTGTCCCACTTGTCCATGACCTGGCGCAGTTGATCGGCCAGCCGGGCCAGATCCTTGTTGGGACGGCCACGGCTGCGGCTGATGAGCAGCTCCAGCTCCTTGGACACATCCTGCAGGCGGACATAGGCGGGGGAGGCGGCGGAAGCACCGCCGAACTTGGGCTTGGTCTCCAGCACCACGCCCTTGGCCAGCATGGTGTTGGCCGCCAGGTCGTAGACTTCCTCGTACAGGGGTGCGTGGGCGGGGATGCCCCGATCGTTCAAGGTGTCGGCAAACAGCTCGGTGACGGGGGCGTCGCCGTGGACCACGAAGACCTGCTCCGGCTTGGGGGAGAAATGCTCGGCCCAGGCGATCAGGTGGTCCCGGTCAGCGTGGGAGGAGAGACCCTTGAAATTGATGATCCGGGCACGGACGGCGATCTCCTCGCCGAAGAGCTTCACGGTCTTGGCTCCCTCCAGCAGACGGCGGCCCAGGGTGCCCTCCCCCTGGTAGCCCACAAAGACCACGGCGCACTCGGGGCGCCACAGGTTATGCTTCAGGTGGTGGCGGATGCGGCCGGCGTCGCACATGCCGGAGGCGGAAATGATGATCTTGGAGGTCCTGTCGGCGTTCAGAGCCTTGGACTCCTCCGAGGTTTGGGACAGGGTGAGCCCCGGGAAGGTGAACAGATCATCGCCTCCCTGGAGGACGGCGATGGCCTCCTCATCCAGGTAGCCCCGGAGGTCGCCGGCATAGATCTTGGTGGCCTCGGCGGCCAGGGGGCTGTCCACGCAGACGGTGAAGTTGGGCACCGTCTTGACCAGACCCTCGTTTTTGATCTCACGCAGGAAGTAAAGCAGCTCCTGGGTGCGGCCTACGGCAAAGGAGGGGATGATGATGTTGCCCCCCTTGGAGAATACGTCGTCGATGAGGGCGGCCAGAGCCTCGGTGTAGCTCTCGGGGGGCTCGTGGTTCCGGTCGCCGTAGGTGGATTCCATAACCACATAGTCGGCCTGGTCCAGGAACGCGGGGTCCCGGATGACGGGCTGGTCCACGTTGCCCAGATCGCCGGAAAAGACGATCTTTTTCGTCACGTCGCCCTCGGTGGCCCAGATCTCCAGCGCGGCGGAGCCCAGCAGATGGCCCGCGTCGTTGAACCGGACCTTGACTCCCTCGCACAGCTCGAAGGTCTCGCCGTACTCATAGGTGCGGATGAGCTGAAGAGCCGCCTCGGCGTCGGCCACGGTGTACAAGGGCTCCACCTCCTCCCGGCCGGCCCGCTTGCCCTTCTGGTTCTGCCACTGGGCGTCGCTCTCCTGGATGTGGGCGGAGTCCCGCAGCATGATGGACATGAGCTGCCCGGTGAGACGGGTGGTGATGATCTGGCCGTTAAAGCCCTCCTTGACCAGCAGGGGGATGCGGCCGGAGTGGTCGATGTGGGCATGGGTGACCAGTACATAGTCGATATAGCCGGGGGCGAAGTCCAGCGCGTTGTCATCGTGCTCATCCCGGCCCTGCTGAAGGCCGCAGTCGATGAGGATCTTGGTCCCGTTGACTTCCAGACAGTGGCAGCTGCCGGTGACCGCGTGGGCCGCGCCGAAAAAGGTCAGTTTCATCAGATATGCTCCTCCCTTGATCGAAATGGAAAAGTTGTTCTTATTGTACACCCTGCAGGGAGGAAATTCCACACCTAATTGTAAACATTGCGTAAAAGGGAGGCGGACGCCTCCTCATGGGGACCGGGGCTTTCGGTCCGCTGGCGGGAAAACATGGCATAAACGGTACCGGACGCGCCATAGGATGGAGAAACGGGAAGGGGGGAAGCATATGGCATATGAGGAGGAGCGGCTCCGTCCTGGGGCGCCCCATCAGGTGGTGCTGGAGGACCGGGAGCAGCTGACCATCTCCGGTGTGGAGGAGGTGGAGAGCTTTGATGAGAACTCCATCCTGCTGTCCACCGCCTGCGGCGGTCTGGAGGTCCAGGGGGAGGGACTGCACATCGAAAAGCTGTCTCTGGATGGCGGGGACCTGAAGGTGGACGGGACCGTCAACGCCCTGATCTATGAGCCCAGGGGCCGGGAACGGGGCGGTCTGCTCAGCCGCCTGCTGGGCGGATGACCATCGACGTGATCCAGCAGGGCAGAGCCCTGTGTCAGGCCCTGCTGCTGGGGGCGGTCCTGGGGATGCTGTACGACCTGTTCCGGATCCTCCGGGTCCGGGTGAAGGTTCCTCTGCTGGGACCGGCGCTGGACCTGCTGTTCTGGATCGTGGCCACGCTGACCCTCTTTCTCTGGTCCCAGGAGGCCTGGGGCGGCCGCATCCGGCTGTACGGAGCTGTGTTCTGCGTGGTGGGCGGAGGGGTCTATTTCTGGGGCCTCAGCCGGTTTTTCCTGTGGCTGGGCTACCGGATGGCCGACGGGGCGGCCATCCTTTTGGGGATTTTGACGGTTCCAATGCGGGTCCTTCTGGCCATTTTGAAAAAAATCAGAAAACTTGGAAAAAACACCTTTCTTTTCGGCGGGAAATGGTATAGAATAAAGCATAAAACTGGGGGCATGGAGCAAGCGTTCCGGCGGCGTGCCGCCCGGGAGAGAGGAGAGGGGTCTCATGCGGTTCAAACAGGCCGGTTTTTTGACGAAGATCGTAGTGCTGGCTTTGCTGATCTATATGACCACCTCTCTGTTGGATCTCCGGGGCCAGATCCAGGCCACCCAGAGCCAGCGGGACACTTTGGCCCAGCAGGTGGCCGACCAGCGTCTGGAAAATCAGGAGCTGGCCGACGCCATCGAGCACAGCGACGACCCTGAGATGCTGGAGCGGGTGGCCCGGGAGAAAGGCTATGTGAAACAGAACGAGGTCCTGTTTTTTGACGTGGCCAACTAAAGAGAGAGTCTTTTGCCCCGGGCGCGGTTGTGTGCGGGTCCGGGCAGAGGGAAATTTACAAGGAGGATATTTCGGTCGCTTATGGAGTTTGGTGTTGGGTCCATTTTGGACGGGAAGGTTACGGGAATCACAAAATTTGGCGCTTTTGTGGCGCTGCCGGACGGCAGGTCTGGACTGGTCCATATTTCGGAGATCGCTTATTCCTATGTGAATGAGGTTTCCGACCATCTGCACGAGGGGCAGGAGGTCAAGGTGAAGGTCATCGGTATCGACCAGGCCAACCGGATCAACCTGTCCATCAAGCAGGTCGCTCCGCCCCCCCAGCGCACCCCGCGGCCGGCGGCCGGCGGCGGCCAGCGTCCCGGCGGCGGCCGTCCCCACCAGAGCGGTCCCCGGCCCATGGGCTATGTCCGTCAGGCTCCCAAGGAACCCACCGACTTCGAGGACCGGTTGAAGCAGTTTATGCAGTCCTCGGACAGCAAGCTGTCTGAGCTGCGCTATATTGAAAAGAAGGGCGGGAACCGCCGCAGCGGCGGCGGCGGACGCCGGTAAACAAGACAGAAGGGCTGCCGATTTGTTTCGGCAGCCCCTTTTTGCGGCAAAAAAAGACGCCCCTGAGGGCGTCCAGCGTGCGGAGGATCCGCACATAGATCATATTGGATAAGCTGCCAGAATAATATACCATATTTTGACAGGGATGGCAATGAGAACCTTTGTCGAACTCTGGCCAGCGCCCGTGATTTGGAGGAAAATGCTATGCTGATCGTCAACGGGACCGTCCATACCATGGAGGGTCTGACCATTCCCAACGGCTATGTGGCCGTGTCCGGGGGCAAGATCGCCGGGACGGGTCCCATGGAGGAGTGCCCGGAACACTGGGAGGGGGAGCGGGTGGACGCCCGGGAGGGGCACATTCTCCCCGGCTTTGTGGACGCCCACAGCCACCTGGGCATGTTCGGGGATGCTTTGGGCTTTGAGGGGGACGACGGCAACGAGGCCACCGACCCCTGCACCCCCCACCTGCGGGCCATCGACGCCATCAACCCCCTGGACCGCTGTTTTCAGGAGGCCCGGGCCGCCGGCGTCACCACCGTCCTTACCGGCCCCGGCTCCGCCAACCCCATCAGCGGCCAGTTTGCCGCCATCAAGACCAACGGCCGCTGGGTGGATGCCATGGTGGTGAAGGCACCCGTTGCCATGAAGCTGGCTCTGGGGGAAAATCCCAAGTGCGTCTACAACGAGCGCCATGAGACCCCGGTGACTCGGATGGCCACCGCCGCCATCATCCGGGAGAATCTGGCCAAGGCGCTGGAATACGCTGGGAAGCTGGACCGGGCGGCGGAGGACGAGGATGAGGAGAAGCCCGACTACGACGCCAAGCTGGAGGCGCTGCTCCCCGTGGTCCGGGGAGAGCTGCCCGTCCACATCCACGCCCACCGGGCCGACGACATCGCCACCGGCATCCGCATCGCCAAGGAATTCGGTCTGAAGTGCGTCATCGTCCACGGCACCGAGGCCCATTTGATCCCCGAGCTGCTGGAGCAGGAGGGGGTCCCTGTCATCACCGGCCCCTGCCTGGGGGACCGGTCCAAGCCGGAACTGGCCAACATGACCATTGAGTCCCCGGCGGTGCTGACCATGCGGGGGGTCAAGGTGGCCATCTGTACCGACCACCCGGAGGTCCCCGTCCAGCACCTGCCCCTGTGCGCCGCCATGGCGGTGAAGGGGGGCATGAACCCGGAGGCCGCCCTGGCCGCCATCACCATCAACGCCGCCGAGATCGCCGGTATCTCCGACCGGGTGGGCTCCCTGGCTCCCGGAAAGGACGCCGACATCGTCATCACCAGCGGCCACCCCATCAACCTGCTCAGCCGGGTGGAGGCGGTGTACATCGGGGGCGTGCGGGTCCACGGATGACGCACAAAGGAGAGTTTAGAAAAAATTCACAAAAACCTATGGCTTTTTTCTGTGGATATGGTATAATAAGATAAAGGCGGGGGAACCCTCCCCTCCCTATACCAGCCCTTCGGGGCGAAAGGAGCGGATAGTATGAAATTCGTGTTTACGGACAAAAAGGTGGACCTGCCCAATGCCATCCATGCTTACGCAGAGAAAAAGGTAGGAAAACTGGACCGTTTCTTTAAGGAGGACGCCACCGCCGCAATCACCTTCAGTGTGGAAAAAGAGCGGCTGAACAAGGTGGAGATCACCATCCGGTCCAGCGGCACCATCTTCCGGGTGTCCGAGAGCACCTCTGATATGCACGCCTCCATCGACGCCGCCGTCACCACTTTGGAGCGGCAGATCCGGAAGAACAAGACCCGTCTGGAGAAGCGGCTGCGTCAGGGCGCTTTTGAGCGGGCCTTGGATGCGGCAGAGGTCTCTTCCTTCGCTCCTGACGAGCCGGAAGAGGGCGAGTACAGCATCGTCCGCAGCAAGACCTTCCCCATCAAGCCCATGACCCGGGACGAGGCTATCCTGCAGATGAATCTGCTGGGCCACAGCTTCTTCGCCTTCAAGGATGAAGAGGCCGACGGCGCCTTTGCCGTGGTCTACCGCCGCTACGACGGGGATTACGGTCTGATCGAGGACGAGCAGTAAATATTGAATTTATTACGGGGAGCGGCGCAGGCCGCTCCCCGGTTTTTTCGGGATCGAAAAAGAGAAATATTGTCAACCGGGCCGCTCTCCGGTTGACGTTTTTTTATTTCCCTACTATAATGAGGACAAACCATTGAGAATTAGGGGAGGAACCGGACATGAGCCGTGAAAAAGTTTTGTCCCTTCTGCTGGAGCGCCCGTCGGAGTACCTGTCGGGGGAGGCGATGAGCCGCGCTCTGGGCATCAGCCGGGCAGGCGTGTGGAAGGCCATCGAGGCCCTGCGTCAGGAGGGGTATGAGATCTCCTCCGCCCCCAACCGGGGCTACCGGCTGGAGTCCGCCCCCGACCGGGTGCGGGAGGGGGAGCTGGCCGGACCGCTGGCGGGCTGTCTGGTGGGTGGGACCCTGGCCTGCCTGGATACCATCGACTCCACCAATACCGAGTGCAAGCGCCGGGCCATGGCGGGAGCGCCTGAGGGTCTGGTGGTGCTGGCCGAAGAGCAGACCGGGGGCCGGGGGCGGCTGGGCCGTTCCTTCCAGTCCCCCAAGGGCTGCGGCTTGTACTTGTCCGCCCTGCTGCGGCCCCGGCTGGAGCCGGCGGCGGTGACTGACTTCACTGCCTGGGTGGCGGTGGCGGTGTGCGACGGCATTGAGGCCGCCTGCGGCGTCCGGCCCCGGATCAAGTGGACCAACGACATTGTGATGAACGGGAAAAAGCTGTGCGGCATCCTGACCGAGCTGGGGCTGGAGAGCGAGAGCAACGCCTTGGAGTACCTGGTCCCGGGTATCGGCATCAATGTCAACCACCGGCCCGAGGACTTTTCCGAGGAGGTGCGGCCCATCGCCACCTCTCTGGCCCAGGAACTGGGGCATCCCGTGCGCCGCTCTCTGCTGGCGGCGGAGGTCATCCGGGCGCTGGACCGGATGTATGCCCGGTTCCCGGATAACAAGCAGGAGTATCTGGACAAATACCGCTCCGACTGTATGACCCCGGGGAACCAGGTCCAGCTCATTACCCCCGCCTCCCGGCAGGAGGCCTATGCCCTGGCCATCGACGACGACTTCCGTCTGGTGGTGGAGCTGGCCGACGGGACCAGAAAAGCCCTGTCCGCCGGGGAGGTGTCCGTCCGGGGGATGTACGGGTATGTGTGAAAATTCGAAAGCGGAAATTTGAGGCTGCCGCCCTCTGAGGCCAGCCCGCGGCTAAAAGAACGCCGCCCTGACCGAACGGTCAGGGCGGCGGTGCGTTTTTGATTTAAGCTTCTCCATAGGCGGCAAATTCCTCCGCACCGGGGTCGTCAAATACCTTTGCGAAGGTCTCGGCGTCCATCGTCTCGTGATCCAGCAGGTAGCGTGCGGTGAGCTCCAGTTCCCTCCGGCAGCCGTTGAGGATATCCTCGCAGCGGCGGTAGGCCTTGTCCACGATGGCCTTGACCTCCTGGTCGATCTGGCCGGCCACCTCCTCGGAGTAAGAGCGCGCCTGGGCCATGGTACGGCCGATGAAGACCTCGTCGCTCTCGTTGCCGTAGGCGATGGTGCCAAGCTTGTCGCTCATACCGTACTTGGTGACCATGGAGCGGGCGATCTGAGAGGCCTTCTGAATGTCGCTGGAGGCGCCGGTGGAGATGTCCCCCAGCACCACCTGCTCGGCCACACGGCCGCCCAGACAGACGGCGATACGCTCCTCCAGCTCCTTCCGGGACAGGTAGGCCTTGTCCTCGCTGGGCAGGGAGATGGTCATGCCGCCGGCGGGACCACGGGGGACGATGGTGATCTGATGGACCGGGTCCTGGCTGTCCAGCTGGTGGATGACAATGGCGTGGCCCGCCTCGTGGTAGGCGGTGAGCCGCCGGGCGTGCTCGGTCACCACCCGACTCTTTTTCTCGGGGCCGGCAATGACCTTCAGCATGGCCTCGTGGAGGTCGGACATGGTGATGAACCGCTTGTCCTCCCGGGCGGCCAGCAGAGCGGCCTCGTTGAGCAGGTTTTCCAGGTCGGCGCCGGTAAAGCCGGCGGTGGCCCGGGCCACCTCACTGAGAGACACGTCCTCCGCCAGCGGCTTCTTTTTGGCGTGGACCTTCAAAATGGCTTCCCGGCCCTTGATGTCGGGCAGGCCCACATAGATTTGACGGTCGAAGCGGCCGGGCCGCAGCAGGGCGGGGTCCAGAATGTCCTGCCGGTTGGTGGCGGCCAGGACGATGACCCCCTCGTTGGAGCCGAAGCCGTCCATCTCCACCAGCAGCTGGTTGAGGGTCTGTTCCCGTTCATCGTGGCCTCCGCCCAGACCGGCGCCGCGCTGGCGGCCCACAGCGTCGATCTCGTCGATGAACACAATGGCGGGGGCGTCCTTCTTGGCCTGGTCAAACAGGTCGCGGACCCGGCTGGCGCCCACGCCCACATACAGCTCCACAAAGTCGGAGCCGGAGATGGACAGAAAGTGGACTCCGGCCTCGCCGGCCACCGCCTTGGCGATCAGAGTCTTGCCGGTGCCCGGAGGGCCCACCAGCAGGACGCCCTTGGGGATCCGGGCACCCAGAGCGGTGAACTTCTGGGGGTCCCGGAGGAACTCCACGATCTCCTGGAGCTCGGCCTTCTCCTCCTCGGCGCCGGCAACGTCCTCAAAGGTGACCTTCTTTCCCTGGTCGGCCAGGGTCCGGGTCCGGGCATGGCCGAACCGGGCGGCCCCCGGGGCACCGCCTCCGTTCATGCTGGCCATGCGCTGGCGGTAGAGGATGAACAGGAAAACGCCCACCGCCAGCAGGAGCAGGAACTGGGGCAGCATGTTGTACCACCAGGAGCTCTCCAGACCGGGAATGTAGTCATAGCCCTCCAGCGTGCCGGAGGCCAGCTGCTGGTCGATCTCATCCCGGAGGTCGAAATAAAACAGGTAGGGGTCGGCCAGCTGGTAGGTGAGGGTAGAGGTCTGGTCCCCCTGTTCCCGAAGGGTGAGGGTCAGGGTGTTGTCCTCCAGGGTAAAATATTTTACCCGTGACTGGCTGAAATAGATGCGGATCTGGCTGTAATCGGGAGCGTCCTCCTGATCCATGCGCTGGAGGGTGCTGACGGTGAAAAACATCATCAGTACCACCAGCAGGTATAGCATCAGGTCCCGGGGCGTGATTCGTCTCATGGGCAAAAATCCTTTCCGGCGGCAGAAGAGGGACACAGCGGGGTCCGCCAACCCGGTTTTGAAGTGGAGGCAGCGCGGTCAGCCGCCGTAGACCTCGGGCTTGAGGATGCCGATATAGGGCAGGTTGCGGTATTTCTCCGCGTAATCCAGTCCGTAGCCCACCACAAAGGCGTCGGGAATGGTAAAGCCGGAGTAATGGACCTTCACCGGCTTCACCCGGCGCTCCGGCTTGTCCAGCAGGGTACACAGGCGGATGGAGGCGGGGTGCCGGTTTTCCAGGATCTTCAGCAGATAGCTCAGCGTGTTGCCGCTGTCCAGAATGTCCTCCACCACAATGATGTGGCGGCCGGAAATGTCCTCGGAGAGGTCCTTGGTGATTTGGACCTGTCCGCTGGAGGTGGTGCCCTTGCCGTAGGAGGACACAGCCATGAAGTCCAGGGTGCAGGGCAGCCGGATGGCCCGGCACAGGTCGGCCATAAAGATAAAGGAGCCACGCAGGACGCTGATGAGCATGATCTCCTTGCCGGCGTAATCCTGCTCGATCTGCCGGGCGATCTCGGCCACCCGGGCCTTCAGCTGCGCTTCGCTGAACAAAGTCTCCTGAATGTCGTTTTCTAACATGGGGACGCTTCCTTTCCAGATAAAATGTCGCGGTCCGCCGAGGGCAGAATGGTGATGTGCCAAGCGTCGGCGTCCATTTGGGGCAGAAAATCCTCCGCGGGACCCAGCCCTGCCGCGGCGGCGATCCGGTCCCGGAAGACCAGAATGGGCAGGGAGTCCCGGAGGCGGGCGGGAATCTTTTCGTCCACGCACCATTTTTTAAGGGTTTTTGTGGGCCGACCCGGCAGCTTCAGCCGGTCGCCGGTCTGCCGGGACCGGAGGGCAAGGGCGGGCAGCTGTTCCCGGTCCAGCCAGAAGTCATAGGGCCCCTGGGGCTGGCCGCCGTAGGAGGCGGCCTCAGCACGGATCTGCCAGTCGCCTGACCGGAGTTCCCCGGGCAGGGGAAGGAGAACTTCCTTCAGGGTCGGGGGGGAGGATTGGCGGGTCAGCACCAGATTGCCGTACTCCCGTCGGGCGGTGAGCCCGTAGGGCAGGTCCATCCGGGCGGAGGGATCGCTCCCCCGGCACAGCCGGAGCACGCCCTCCAGATGGGCAATGCCGCAGTCCTGGTCCCCCCCGTTGAGCCGGCCGATGAGCTGCCGCACCGCCCGGGAAGCCAGAGGGGCGGGGGCCGTCCCCAGGAGGGAGGCGGAGATGGACAGGCCGCCGTCCAGCGGGAGAGCCTGGTCGGACAGCGCCCGGGCCTGGCCGGACAGATAGTCCTCGTCCGCGCGCAGCAGGGCTGCGGTGCGGGCCAGCCGGGCGGCAAAGCCGGGGCAGACACCCTCCAGAACCGGTACCGCCTGGTGGCGGATGCGGTTGCGGGCAAAGGCGTCGTCGGAATTGGTGTGGTCCTCCGCGTGGGGCAGACCATAGTAGGTGAGGTAGGCCTCAATCTCGCCGCGGGAGGTGGTGAGCAGAGGGCGGATCAAATCGCCCCGGACCGGCTGAATGCCTGTCAGCCCCCGCAGTCCGGAGCCCCGCGCCAGGTGGAACAAAATGGTCTCCACATTGTCGTCGGCGGTGTGGGCGGTGGCGATCACATCGGCGCCGGCCTCCCGGGCCGCCTGACGGAGAAAGGCGTACCGCATGTCCCGGGCGGTCTCCTCCAGCCCGGTTCCCCGGCGCTCCGCTTCACCCTTCACGTCGCCGGAGCCGGTAAACAGGGGGACGGCGGGGAGCAGGGTCCCGTCTCCCAGCCGCTCCGCACCGCAGCACAGCTCCACGAATTGGGCCACAAAGGCGGCGTCCCGGCGGGAGGCATCCCCCCGAAGCTGGTGGTCATAGTGGGCGGCGGCCAGCGAGAAGCCCAGCCGGGACCGCAGATGATACAGGGCGTGGAGTAGGCAGATGGAATCGGCCCCGCCGGACACGGCGCACAGCACGGTGCGCCCACGGGGAAGCAGCTCCAGGTCCCGAATCAGTTGTTCCATGGATTCCAGCATGGCGCGTCCCTTTCCTGAGTGAGAAGCTTGGGGGATTAAAGTCCGGCCGCACGGAAGAATTCTGCATCCTCCCGCGTTAGGCAGAGCACCGCCGCTTCTGACTCATCGTTCCTGACTCCTGCCTGGATCAGTATTCCGAATGCTGCCACTCAATGTCGCTGAAGGTGGTGAACTCGGGCAGCCACTGCAGCTCCACGGTGCGGGTCTCGCCGTGGCGGTTTTTGGCCACGATGCACTCGGCCAGATTGGGGTTTTCGGTGTCCTTGTTGTAATAGCCCTCCCGGTAGAGGAAAAGGACGATGTCGGCGTCCTGCTCGATGGCGCCCGACTCACGCAGGTCGGACAGCATGGGCCGCTTGTCCTGGCGGGACTCGTTGGCGCGGGACAGCTGGGACAGGCACAGCACCGGCACGTTCAGCTCCTTGGCCATAATCTTCAGGGAGCGGGAGATGTCGGAGACGATCTGCTGCCGGTTGTCCCCGGAGCGGGTCTTTCCGCCGGCAGACTGCATCAGCTGGAGGTAGTCGATGACCACCAGACCCAGATTTTCCACCCGGCGGCACTTGGCGTTGATGTCGGCCACGGTGACGGAGGAGTCATCGTCGATAAGGATCTTGGACTTGTTCAGAGAGTCGGCGGCCACCGCCACCTTCTCCCAGTCCTCCTCGGTCAGCTTGCCGGTGACCAGTTTTTTGTTGTCCACAAAGCACTCCCCGGAGATGAGACGGAGGGCCAACTGCTCCCGGCTCATTTCCAGAGAGAAGAAGGCCACGTTCTTCCCCGACTTTTTGCCGGCCTCCAGCAGGATATTTAGCGCCATGGAGGTCTTGCCCATGCCGGGTCGGGCGGCCAGCAGGATCAGATCGGATCGGTTCAGACCGGAGATAGCCCGGTCCAGGTCCCGCAGGCCGGTGGACAGGCCGGGAATGGCGTTGTCGCTGGCGGCCAGCTCACTGAGCCGGTCATACACGTCGATGAGCACGTCGGAGATGGGGGTCAGCCCCCGGGCGGCGCGGCCCTGGCGGATGGCATAGATGCGCTGCTCCGCCGCCTCCAGAATGTCCTGGCCGGTGTCGGTGCCCCGCTGGATCATGGCGGTCAGGTCTCCGGCAGTCTCAGCCACTCGGCGCAGAAGGGTCTTGTCCTTGAGAATGTCGATGTATTCCTTGACATTGGCGGCGGTGGGGGTGGTATCCATGAGCTGGAGCATGTACCCGTGGGACAGGTTCTCGTCATAGTACCCGTTCTGCTTCATGTTCTCCAGCACCGTCACCGGGTCGATGGTGAGGGAGTAGTTGAACATGGAGTAGATGGTCTCATAGATCTCCCGGTTCTGCCGGAGATAGAAGTCGTCGGGCCGGAGCTTGTCGATGACCTCGGGGACGCAGCGGGGGTCAATGAGCATGGAGCCCAGCACCGCCTGCTCCGCTTCCACGCTGTGGGGAAGCTGCTTCAATAACAGTTCTTCATCTTCCACTGACATAGGTACACCCCCTTCTCTGAGTTGAAAATTAGGAATCAGGAGTTAGGAGTTGTGCAGTCCGGCGATGCCGGACTGTTTCAAGGTATTCCGCCATAGGCGGAATACCACCGCTCCTAACTCCTGCCGCAGGAAGCATAAGCGGGACGCTTATGCTTCCTCAGTGACCATCACGCTGACAGTGCCTACCACTTCATAGCCCAGCTTGGCCTTGATCTGGTAGCCGCCGCAGGCCTTGATGGGCTCGTCCAGCACCAGCTTGGTCTTGGCGATGTTGATGCCGTGCTGGGCGGCCAGAGCCTCGGAAACCTCCTTGGCGGTGACGGCGCCGAAGAGGCGGCCACCCTCGCCGGCCTTGGCGGCGATCTTAGTGGTCAGCCCCTCCAGCTTTTTGGCGGTAGCCTGGGCCTCGGCCTTCTCGGCGGCCTCCTGGGCCTTCCGGGCCTTCTCCTGCTGCTTCATGGTGTTCACATTCTCGGCGGTGGCGGGGACGGCCAGCTTCTTGGGGAGAAGGAAGTTGCGGGCGTAACCGTCGGACACGTCCACCAGCTGGCCCTTCTTGCCCTGGCCCTTCACGTCCTGCTGTAAAATCACTTTCATAATTGATTCAATCCTTTCTTTTGCCCTGTTCCGTAGACCGGGTAGGGCGGGGGCTTACCCCCGCCGTTTGGGCGGTTCATATTTGGCGGCGGGGGCAAGCCCCCACCCTGCTGACAATTCCTTTAAGTCTCCAGATACCGGTCAATGGCCCGGGCCAGCTCCAGGGTGACCTCCTCCAGACTCTTGCCGGAGACCTGGCCGCCGGCGGCGGCGGCGTTGCCCCCGCCTCCCAGCTGCTCCAGGATGACCTGGACATTGGTGTCCCCCATGGACCGGGCGGAGATGTTTACCCGCTCCCCGTCCGAGGCAAGCACGAAGGAGGTGTCGATGCCGATGATGTTCAGCAGCTCATCCGCCGCCTGGGCGGCGATGACCCGGTTCACCGGCTTGTCCGTGGCCGCGATGGCGATGTGGTCCCGGTACAGCTTGGCGTTCTGGATGATGGCGTACTTGGTGATGGTGCCGGCCAGATCGTTCTGGTAGAGCTTTTTCACCTCGGCGGTGTCGGCGCCGGAGCGGCGCAGGAACGCCGCCGCCTCAAAGGTCCGGCCCCCGGTCCGCATGGTGAAGTTCTTGGTGTCCAGCACGATGCCGGCCAGCAGGGCCTCGGCCTCGGCCCGCAGCAGCTGGTTGGGCTCCACGATGTACTGAAGCAGCTCGGTGACCAGCTCGGAGGCGGAGGAGGCATAGGGCTCGTGGTAGTTGAGGGCCGCGCCCTCGATGTAGGTGGCAGCCCGGCGGTGGTGGTCGATGACCGCTACCCGGTTGCAGGACTGGAGCAGCTCCTCCGCCTGGACCTGCTCGGGCCGGTTGGTGTCCACCACCACGGCCAGGGAGCGGGAGTCGGCGATAAGCAGGGACTCCTGTGCGGTGAGGAAGCAGTCCTGGTACTCAGGCAGCTGGGACAGCCGGTCCACCAGCTCCTGGGCGGGGGAGGGATTGGCGTCTTTGATGATATGGACGGGGACCCCGTTTTTCCGGCACAGGGCGCACACGCCGGCGGCGGCGCCCACAGAATCGTTGTCCGGGGCCTTGTGGCCCATAATGAATACCTGGGAGGAGTCGGAGACCAGGGAGGACAGGGCGTTGGCCATGACCCGGCTTTTGACCTTGGTGCGCTTTTCCGTCTCCTTGGAGCGGCCGCCGTAGAACTCGAAGGTGAACTTGTTCCGGACCACCGCTTGGTCGCCGCCCCGGGACAGGGCCATGTCGATGGACAGGTTGGCGAACTGGAGCAGCTCCTGGAAGGACTCGCCGTCCTTGCCCACGCCGATGGAGAGGGAGGCGGTGATGCCGCTGGGGTTCTTGACCTGGTGGACCGTGTCCAGAATGTCGAATTTCTTCTCAGTGAACTGGGTCAGGTACTGCTCTTCAAAAACAAAGAGGTACCGCTCACGCTGGTAGCGGCGCAGCAGGCCGCCGGTGTGGGCCACCCAGGCGTCCAGCCGGGAGTCGATCTCGGACATCATGGCGGAGCGCTCGTTCTCCGTCAGGTTTTTCATCAGCTCGTCGTAGTTGTCCAGCAGCAGCACCGCGGCCACCGGGCGGGTGGCCTGGAACTGGTCCCGGATGGCGCAGAACTCGGTGACGTCCACCCAATAGGTGGTGGCCAGGAAGCCGCCGCTCCGTCCGCCGGTGCGGACCAGATGGCCAAAGACCAGGAACCGCCGCCCGCTGTAGGTCACCTCGGTGGGGCACTCGCTCTTGCCCTCCATGAGCCACCGGGTGTCGAAGCCGGGGATCAGGGCGGACAGCTTGGCGTCGAAGAGGTGCTCCCGTTCGCCGGTGAGCTGGAGAAAGCGGTCGTTGGTCCAGATGATGTCGTCGCTCTCCGGCCGGAAGATGATCATGGGCAGGGGCGAGTTGGTCATGGTGTCCTTGGTGGCGGTGTCCACCGTGCCGGTGACGCTCTCCAGATATTTGGAGATCTCCCGGCGGCGGCGGCGGTTGTTTTCCCGGTTGTAGAGACCGAGACAGGCCACCGCCACCAGTTCGGCGCCCGCCAGAGGCAGGGAGAAGAAGGCGGAGGCCAGGGCGAATACGATCAGGCAGACGAAGTAGAGCTGGAAGCTGGGCTGCAGCAGCTGTGCGATCTTCCGGTTCAACGAAAACGTCTCCTTTCCATCAAAGAATGGGGGAAAGCGGCGGCCGGACGGACCGCCGGGGAAAGAATTGGAAAAATCCAATCAAATACATGTTATTATAGCAGATTACCGGGGGGAAAACAAGAGGAAAGGGGCGGGCTTTGCCCGGG
>NZ_JADYTU010000059.1 GCF_021531375.1 Pseudoflavonifractor phocaeensis | reverse complement strand
GTGGACGATCTTAGGGGTGTGGATCTCGGTGAAGCCTTCCTCTGTCAGATACTCCCGGAAGGCCCGGGACAGGCCCTCCTGAATTTTGAACACGGAGCGCTCCCGCAGGTTCCGCAGAACCACTGGCCGCAGCCCCAGCTCGGTGTCCAGGTTCAGGTTCAGCTTCCACTTGGACACGGGGACGGGCATGGCCTCTGCGGGGCGGGAGAGGATCTCCACGGACTCCACCGCCAGCTCCCGGCCGCCGGGAGCCCTTCCCTCGGTCCGGACGGCGCCGGTGACGGAGACAGTACACTCCTCAGTGAGCTCCTGGGGCAGTCCCTCGGGGCCGCAGACGCACTGGAGCGCGCCGTCCCGCAGGCGCAGGGTGATGAAGTCGATGCCGCCCAGCTTCCGCAGGGCATGGACCGCGCCCTTCACGGTGACTGCCTGCCCGTCCAAAGCGCCGGAGGCAATGTCCTTGAAGGTAATTGAGGTTTTTCTGATTCCGGTGACAAATTCCATCGTGTTTCCATTCCTTTCTGAACTGGATACGTCCCCGGAGAAACAAAATGTCCCGGGCCGTATCAACAATACGACCCGGGACGAAATCATCGTTTCCATGATTCCGCGGTACCACCCGCGTTGCTCCTCCAACAAGGAACCTCTTTCGAGCCCCGGTAACGTGGGGAGGACGGACGGCCCTCAAACAATGCTTCGAACCGTCAGCTCAGAAGTGTTGCGCGACTCCGTCTTTCCCAACCAGGCTTTCAGCACAGTGGCCCGGTCTCTCTGTTGGACGCCGTGGAGTGCGGTCTTCGTCGGCGCTTTTGAATGATTATGGGCGGATTATACGCCTACCATTCCTGTTTGTCAAGAAAAATTTTTATCGTTTCAGCGTACTGATGCACTAAATGATTGCTGTTTCATTTTTTCTGTGCCGCAGGGTATGGTATACCGAAAAAAATATATTGGTAAATTTTAGTTTATTGGTGTATTACGGGGAGGATTTCGCCCTGCTGGGCGAGTTCCTTTGCCCGCGGCGGCAAAGGAACCAAAACGCCGCCGGGGACGGCGGCAGGGAAAGCGCAAAA
>NZ_JADYTU010000058.1 GCF_021531375.1 Pseudoflavonifractor phocaeensis | reverse complement strand
TCCTCGTAGCCGGGCTTGCCAAGAAGAGCGAACATGTTGCTCTTGTAGGCCTCCACACCGGGCTGGTTGAAGGGGTTGATCTCCAGCAGGTAGCCGGACAGGCCGCAGACATACTCGAAGAAATAGATCAGATAGCCCACGCTGGTCTCGCTGATGGCGGGCATCTGGATCAGGACATTGGGCACGCCGCCGTCCACATGGGCCAGGATCACGCCCCGCATGGCCTTGTCCGCCACAAAGGACAGGGGCTTGCCAGACAGGAAGTTCAGGCCGTCGATGTTCTCCGGGTCGTCCGGGATCAGGAACTCACCCTTGGGGGCGAAATTCACCACCGTCTCGCACATGATGCGCTGGCCCTCCTGGATATACTGGCCCATGGAGTGCAGGTCGGCGGTATACTCCAGGCTGGCGGGGAGCAGACCCTTATGCTCCTTGCCCTCGCTCTCGCCGTAGAGCTGCTTCCACCACTCGGCGAAGAACCGGAAGCTGGGCTCGTAGCCGGCCAGCATCTCCACCTTCTTGCCACTCTCGAACAGGGCGTGGCGGGCGGCGGCATACTGCCAGGCGGGATTGTCCAGGCCACCCACGGACAGCTGCTCCATGGCCTGACGGGCTCCGCCCATCAGAGCGTCGATGTCAATGCCGGCGGCGGCGATGGGCAGCAGGCCCACAGCGGTGAGGACGGAATACCGTCCGCCGATGGCGTCGGGCACCACAAATTCCTCGTAGCCCTCGGCGTCGGCCAGACCCTTCAGGGCCCCGCGGGCCTTGTCGGTGGTGGCGTAGATCCGCTCTCTGGCGCCTTCCTTGCCGTATTTCTTCTCCAGCATGCCCTTAAAGATGCGGAAGGCAATGGCGGACTCCGTGGTGGTGCCGGACTTGGAGATGACGTTCACGGAAAAGTCCCGGTCTCCGATCAGGGAGATGACCTCCAGCAGGGTGTCGGTGGACAGACCGTTGCCGGTGAAGAAGATGTCGGGGGTATCCTTCTGCTTCAGGTTATAGTTGGGGGAGCGCAGCAGGTCGATGACCGCCCGGGCGCCCAGGTAAGAGCCGCCGATGCCGACCACCAGCAGCACCTGGGACTGCTGCTGGATCTTCTTGGCCGCGGCCTTGATGCGGGCAAACTCCTCCTTGTCATAGTCACG
>NZ_JADYTU010000057.1 GCF_021531375.1 Pseudoflavonifractor phocaeensis | reverse complement strand
GTGAACAGGTCCAGTAAAAACGGACAGTGACAAAAGACCCCCTGATGTAGGAAAATAGACTACGTCAGGGGGTCATGTTATGGAGAAACGGAAATACACACAGGTACAAGCACTGCTGCCAGAAATCAAGGCAATGCTGACAGCGGGAAAAACCCAGCGGGAAGTAGCAGAACACTACGGTTTTCAGGATAAACAGGTGGTAAAAAGTCTGCTTAAGCGTGAGCGGAGGAAAGAACGCAAGTCGGAAGCCGGCATCCTTCCGCGGCCGAAAGGACGGCCGAGAAAAGATGCTGTGCCAAGAGATATTGTGGCCGAGCAGGCATATGAGATCCAACAGCTTCGTATGGAAAATAAATTGCTGCGGGATTTTCTGCGATTCACAGGAAGGAAGTGAGGGCAAGGGCAAAATACCATATCATCTATCGTCGCAAAGCAGAGTATCCCGTGTCAGTCATGTGCAAATTCTTCGGCGTATCCAGAAGCGGGTACTATGCCTTTGTCCATCGCCTTGGAAAGCCGGAGAAGGACGCCGCGCTTGCAGAGCTCATCGCACAGCAGCGGGAGCGCAGTTTCCGTACCTATGGCTACCGGCGGATGTGGCTGTGGCTAAAAAGCCAGAACATTTTTTGCAACCCGAAAACGGTACTGCGGGTCATGAAGAAGTATGATCTATTGTCTGAGATCCGCCGCCGCAGGAAATGGCAGCAGATGGGGCAGCAGCTCCACAAGTACCAGAATCTGCTCAACAGGGACTTTTGCGCAGACAGGCCCAACAGTAAATGGGTAACGGACATCTCCTACATCCACACCGGGCAAGGCGTGCTGTATCTATCCATGATCCGAGATCTGTATGACAACAGCATTGTGGCCTACAAAACCGGAACACAGCAGACGGTGAATCTGGTCCTGGACACCATCCGCCTGGCCATGAAGCAGGAGAAAAAGAGGGCCGCTGAGGAGTTGCAGCTCCACAGCGACCAAGGCTTTCAATACACATCCCAAGCATATTTCCAGCTGACTCAACAATACGGCATTACGCCTTCCATGTCAAGACGCGGAAACTGTTATGACAATGCAATGGCGGAAAATTTTTTCTCTATTCTCAAAACAGAGTGTATTTACCGCCACAAACCGGCTACCTTTACCGAGGCCAACGAGATGCTTGAGCGCTATATTTACTTCTACAACCATGAGCGCATCCAGTTAAAAACTGGAGAGGCGCCGCTGGCGCGACGCCTCTCCGCTTAAAACTTAATCTTTTCCTACCAGGGGATCTTTTTGTGCTGTCCGCACAATCTGGGGCTGTTCA
>NZ_JADYTU010000056.1 GCF_021531375.1 Pseudoflavonifractor phocaeensis | reverse complement strand
GGACCTGTTGACAAAAGCAAAAATTCTGCCGAAACCCACAGGCTTTCAGGCAGAACATTGGAACTGGAGATAGAAAAAGATGGCATTTACCATCCTCTTAAGGTTTAAAGCCATAGCAGCAAGGAGGCATTCTTCCGTTGCTGCAAGAATGCCCCTTTTTCGAATCTTTGAAATACAGTGTTCCCGCTTCAAAACAGCAAAGCTGCCCTCAGCCCAGATTTTACGAAGCCGCATCATGGATAGGTAATCCGGAGTTCCCACGCGCTGATGACCTCTGAAAAATGCTGGATAGCAACTACTGGCCAGCACCCTGCGCCGAATTCCAGCCTTGTCAAAACAATTTGGCCGTTTTGGACAGTACATACAGGTATTGCCCTCCACTTGATAGCAACGCAGATATTTGCCGGTCGATTTATTGCAATTCAACCTGTGGTATGTAAGAGGAACTCCTTCCGGACAAATGAATGCGTCCTGTTGTGGGTCGTAGGAGAACCCATATTTCTCGGGTGGATTGGAGAACTGGATTGCAGGGATATATCCAGTAATACCCAGAAGTTCCAGTCCCCGGTGGACAGCACCAGTTTCATATCCACGATCCAGAGCAAGTCGTTTCATTGGGATACCAAGATTGATTTGCCGTTCCAAATGCCGCAAGACCAGGATGCTTTCTTTCTCATTGGCAGGATATACATCAACGCCTGTTAAAATGCCGTATTTACAGTCCACAGTTGCTTCCATCAAATACCCAATGCCGCGTTTACTGCCGTGATTAATATAGCCGCTGTCTGGATCTGTATGGCTGGTAGTGCGACGTTTCCGTGCTATTCTCGTTGGCGGCTTTTTGAACCCCGGCTGGTTGGAAAGTTCTTCATCCAAGGAGTCAAGATAGCTTTGCATACTTTGCTCAACTTCTATTTCTACATCAATCCAGCTTTCTCTTGATACATTGGCTGGAATGTAGCTTCCGTCCGCAGCCATAGCCTTTCCATCTATAAGGCCGCCAGCTATGCACTGTTTCACGATTTCATAAAAGGCTTTCTGAAAAAGGTTGCTCTGCTGCCATTTGCGTGTCCTGGTTTTGCTGAATGTGGAGTGATCTGGGATGGCGTCATCCAGTTCGAATCCACAGAACCATCGGTAGGCGATGTTGAGCTGAACTTCCTCTACCAGCCGCCGCTCTGATTTGATGCCATACAGATATCCAATCAAGAGCATTTTGAACATACTGACAGGGTCGACAGATGGACGGCCAGTCTCCGGATAATATGGTGCCAGAAGATCATAGATGAAGTCAAAGGACACCATCCGCTCGACTTTCCGCAGCAGGTGGTTTTCTGGAATCAATGACTCCATATCCACGAAAATCATTGCCATTTGTCTGCTTTGACGTCCCATCATGCCACATCCCTCCCTATAGTTATTGTACCATAGAAAGGGTTTATACGCCACTTTGTCAACAGGTCC
>NZ_JADYTU010000055.1 GCF_021531375.1 Pseudoflavonifractor phocaeensis | reverse complement strand
GGAGGGATCAGCCCTTCATGCCCTTGACGGCCGCTTCCACGACCGCATCATCAGCCACATAAGGCATGGTGATGTGATCCTGGCCCTCGTACATCTTGTTGTACTCGGCCACGGTGCTCATAGCGTTCTCGTTGCGGGCCCAGTTACGACGGGCAACACCCACCATAACGTCCCAAGGCATGGACATCTTCAGGATCTGATCCACGCGCTCGGAGCCGTCCAGCACCATGCCGAAGCCGCCGTTGGTGGACTTGCTGATGCCGACGCCGCCGCCGTTGTGCAGAGCAACCAGGCTCATGCCGCGGGCGCAGTTACCGGCGTAGCACTGAACAGCCATGTCGGTGGTGACATTGGAGCCGTCCTTGATGTTGGAGGTCTCACGGAAGGGAGAATCGGTTCCGCCGGTATCGTGGTGGTCACGGCCCAGCATGACGGGGCCGATCTCGCCGTTACGGACCATCTCGTTGAACTTCAGAGCGATGTTCATGCGGCCCATAGCATCGGCATACAGGATACGGCACTGGGTACCAACGACCATCTTGTTCTTCTTGGCGTCACGCAGCCACACATAGTTGTCGTGATCCTGATAGCGGCGGTTGTGAGCCTTGATGTAATCGGCAGCGGCCATGTCGGTCTTGTCCAGGTCGTCGGGGTTCCGGGACAGGCAGCACCAACGGAAGGGACCGTAGCCATAGTCGAACAGGAAGGGACCGAGGATGTCTTCCACGTAGGAGGGGAAGAGGAAGCCGTCCAGATCGTTCTCGCCGTTCTTGCAGATCTTCTCGGCGGGCACGCCGGCGTCGTACACGGACTTCAGGAAGGCGTTGCCGTAATCGAAGAAGTAGGTGCCCTGGTCGTGGAACTTGCAGATCATCTCATAGTGACGCTGCAGGGACTTGTCAACCAGCTTGGCGAACTGCTCGGGATCCTTGTCCAGCATCTCGGTGCGCTGCTCGAAGGTCAGGCCCTGGGGGCAGTAGCCGCCGTCGTAAGCCATGTGGCAGGAGGTCTGGTCGGACATCAGGTCCACATGGACGCCCTTCTCGTACAGGAACTCCAGCAGGTCCACCACGTTGCCGTGATAGGCGATGGCGCAGGGGGTCTTGTCGGCCAGGTGCTTCTGGGTCATGGCCAGGACCTCGTCCAGGTTGTCGGACTTCTCGCTGACCCAGCCCTGGTTGTAACGGGTCATGATACGGGACAGGTCGACCTCAGCGATGATGGCGGTGGCGCCAGCGATCTCAGCGGCCTTGCCCTGAGCGCCGGACATGCCGCCCAGACCGGCGGACACGAACAGGCGGCCGGCCAGGTTGCCGTCCTCGGCGATGCCCAGCTTGGTGCGGCCAGCGCCCAGCAGGGTGTTGAAGGTGCCGTGAACGATGCCCTGAGGACCGATGTACATCCAGCCGCCGGCGGTCATCTGACCGTAGTTGCTGACGCCGATGGCGGCAGCGCGGTTGAAGTTCTTCTGGTCATTGTACATGCCGATCATCAGACCGTTGGTGATGATGCAGCGGGGAGCCATCTTGTGGGAGTGGAACAGGCCCAGAGGATGGCCGGACATGACCACCAGAGTCTGCTCGTCGGTCAGAACCTCCAGATACTTCTTGATCAGGCGGTACTGCATCCAGTTCTGGCAGACCTGACCGGACTCGCCGTAGGTGACCAGCTCGTAGGGATACAGAGCGACCTCGAAGTCCAGGTTGTTGTCGATCATGACCTGGAAGGCCTTGCCCTCAACGCAGTTGCCCTTGTACTCGTCGATGGGCTTGCCGTACAGCTTGCCCTGGGGACGGAAGCGGTAGCCATAGATACGGCCGTGCTCCTCCAGCTCCTGAGCAAACTCCTTGGCCATCTGCTCGTGATGGTCGGGATGGATGTAGCGCAGAGCGTTCTTGATGGCGAGCGCCTTGTCAGCCTCACTCAGGTGGGACTCGCGGCGGGGAGCGCGGCGAAGACCCTCCTCAAAAGTGGGATACTC
>NZ_JADYTU010000054.1 GCF_021531375.1 Pseudoflavonifractor phocaeensis | reverse complement strand
GTGTAGATCTCCGGGTCGGGTTTGCTGTGGACCACCTGGTCGCCGGTGGTGATGGACTGGAAGTACTCCGTCAGTCCGGTGCGGCCCATGCGGTAGTCGGTGCGGTCCCGGTAGGTGGAGGTGGCCAGGGCGGTGGGGACGCCTTTATCCTTGAGGAAGGAGAGCAGCTCGTACACGCCGGGCTTCATGGGGATGCCCTCCCGCTCCATGATGTCCAGTGCCCGCCGGGAGCCTCTGGTCATAAATTCCTCACTGGGGAAGTCGGGTCCGAACAGGACGGCCATTTCATGGAGAATGTCGGCCCGGCTCCGGCCCACAAAGTGCAGGTAATGTTCGGCGGGCTGGGGCAAACCCAGTTCCTGCCCCAGTTCCCGCCAGACCCGGAGGCCCAGGTTTTCGGTGTCAAACAGGACACCGTCGGCGTCAAAGATGACGCCATCCAGATCCAGTTGGCTCATACCTTGCCGATGTCGGTGCGGAAGTGCATGTCCTGCCAGGAGATGGGCTTGCAGGCGGCGTAGGCCTTGTCGATGGCCTCCTTCAGGCTGCCGCCCACGGCGGTGATGCCCAGTACCCGGCCGCCGGCGGTGACGATCTCACCCGCCTCGTTCCGGGCGGTGCCGGCGTGGAAAACGGTAGCCATTTTGCCCGCCTCCTCCAGGCCGGAGATGGGGTAGCCCTTCTCATAGGCCACAGGGTAGCCGCCGGAGGCCAGCACGATGCAGCAGGCGGCGCCGGACTTCCACTTGATGTCCACCTGGTCCAGCGTGCCGTTCACACAGGCCTGGAAAATGTCCAGCAGATCGGTGTCCAGCATGGACAGGATGGGCTGAGTTTCGGGGTCGCCGAAGCGGGCGTTGTACTCCACCACCTTGGGGCCGTCCTTGGTCAGCATCAGGCCGAAATAGATGACGCCCTTGAAGGGACGGCCCTCGGCCTTCAGAGCTTCCACAGTGGGCAGGAAGATCTCTCTGGTGCAGCGCTCCGCGATCTCCGGGGTGTACTTGGGGGAGGGGCAGAAAGCGCCCATGCCGCCGGTGTTGGGGCCCTGGTTGCCGTCGTAGGCCCGCTTGTGGTCCTGGCTGGACAGCATGGGGACCAGATGCTCTCCGTCGCAGAAGGCCAGCACCGTGACTTCGGGGCCCACCATGCATTCCTCAATAACTACGGTGGAGCCGGAGGCACCGAACTTGTGGTCCTCCATCATCTCACGGACTGCCTTCTGGGCCTCTTCCACCGTCTGGGCCACCACCACGCCCTTGCCCAGGGCCAGACCGTCGGCCTTGACCACGATGGGAGCGCCCTGCTCCTCGATGTAGCGGAGCGCCTTGTCCAGTTCGGTAAAGGTCTCATACTTGGCGGTGGGGATGTGGTACTTCTTCATCAGGGACTTGGAGAAGGCCTTGCTGGCCTCGATGATGGCGGCGTTGGCCCGGGGACCGAAGGCGGGGATGCCGGCGGCCTCCATGGCGTCCACCATGCCCAGGGCCAGGGGATCGTCGGGCGCTACCATGACGAAGTCCATGGCGTTCTCCTTGGCCCACTTGACCATGTTTTCCACATCAGTGGCCTTGACAGGGACGCAGGTGGCTACCTGTGCGATGCCCGCGTTGCCGGGGGCGCAATACAGCTCGGTCACTTTGGGGCTCTGGGCCAGCTTCCAGCAGATGGCGTGCTCGCGGCCGCCGCCGCCCACGACGAGAACTTTCATAACATTACACCTCTCAAATTAATGATGGAATAGTCTGATGCCCGTGAAGGCCATGACCATGTTGTATTTGTTGGCGGTCTCAATGACCAGGTCGTCCCGGATGGAGCCGCCGGGCTGGACGATGTAGTCCACGCCGGACTTGTGGGCACGCTCCACGTTGTCGCCGAAGGGGAAGAAGGCGTCGGAGCCCACGGTGACTCCGGACAGCTGGGCGATCCAGGCCTTCTTTTCCTCCTGGGTCAGAACTTCGGGCTTTACCTTGAAGATGGTCTGCCACACACCCTCGGCCAGCACATCGTCGTGCTCCTCGGAGATGTAGAGGTCGATGGCGTTGTCCCGGTTGGGCCGGCGGATGCCGTCCACAAACTGGAGCCCCAGCACCTTGGGGTGCTGCCGTAGCCACCAGATGTCCGCCTTGTCTCCCGCCAGACGGGTGCAGTGGATACGGCTCTGCTGGCCGGCACCCACGCCGATGGTCTGGCCGTTCTTCACATAGCAGACAGAGTTGGACTGGGTGTACTTCAGGGTGATGAGAGCCAGCATCATGTCGTTCTTGGCCTGAGGGGACAGCTCCTTGTTCTCGGTGACGATGTTGGTCAGCATGTCCTCAGTGATGGCCAGGTCGTTGTAGCCCTGCTCAAAGGTGATGCCGAAGATGTTCCGGCGCTCCACGGGGGCGGGAGTATAGTCGGGGTCGATCTGGATGACGTTGTAGCCGCCCTTGCGCTTAGTTCTAAGGATCGCCAAGGCCTCGTCGGTGTAGCCGGGGGCGATGACACCGTCGGACACCTCCTCGGCCAGCACCCGGGCGGCGTCCCCGTCGCAGACGTCGGACAGGGCCGCCCAGTCCCCGAAGGAGCACAGGCGGTCGGCACCCCGGGCCCGGACGTAGGCGCAGGCGATGGGGGACAGGTCGCCCTCGGGGGCCAGATAGATCTGACGCTCCACATCAGACAGGGGCAGGCCCAGGGCGGCCCCGGCGGGGGAGACGTGCTTGAAGGAGGCGGCGGCGGGCAGGCCGGTGGCCTTTTTCAGGGCCTTGACCAGCTGCCAGGAGTTGAGAGCGTCCATAAAGTTGATGTAGCCCGGACGGCCGTTGAGGACGGTCAGAGGCAGGTCGCCCTGCTCCATGAAGATACGGGCGGGCTTCTGGTTGGGATTGCAGCCGTATTTCAGCTCCAGTTCGGTCATAAGACACATCCTTTCTTGAAATGAAACAGGAGAGAAGATAAATTTTAGTTTATGGATGTATTATGGGGCGTCGGGGACGCCGCCCCCTACGCACGGTTCACAATATGGCTT
>NZ_JADYTU010000053.1 GCF_021531375.1 Pseudoflavonifractor phocaeensis | reverse complement strand
CCGCGCCGAATAGTATCAAAATATCTGATTGATGGCTCCCCATGGGGACCGGGGCCGAAGCCCCGGAGATTTTCAAGGTGAATTGCCCCGCAGGGGCAAAAGAAGGCGGCCTGGGCCGTTGGGTACTTTTGTATCTCTACAAAAGTACCTCGCCCGGGGGCGAAACATCTCTTCGTCCTAACTCCCGTCCCGCCCGCTGGCGAAATCCTCAGATAAACTAAAATTTCCCCCTCCATGCTCTCCGAAATCCAGAGCCTCCGGCGTTCAAACGAAAGTTTTTGATTCAGGGGGTTGCATTTTTCCATACTATGCCGTATAATGCGGTACAGACAACTGAATCCAATGTCTTCAGGGCGGGGTGGAATTCCCCACTGGCGGTAAAGTCCGCGACCGGGCGCAGCAGTGCGCCCGCTGACCCGGTGAAACTCCGGGACCAACGGTTACAGTCCGGATGGAAGAAGATGTGTGTAAAACAATTTACACGCGCCTTTGGCGTGTGTACAAGCGCACCTCCTCAATTGTTTTGACACCTGGAAGGCATCGGCTTTTCGGGCGTCAAAAATTTTTTGAGGAGTGTTTTTTATGTCTGCAAACACCGTAACCCAGTCCCCCGCCCGTTCTAAGATGGACACCAAGACCATCACCAGCCTGGCTATGCTCACCGGCATCGCCTACGTCGTCATGCTGGTATCCAAACTGATGCCCGGCGTCATGTTCCTGGACTTTGACTTCAAGGACGTGGTCATCTGCATCGGCGGCTTCACCTTCGGCCCCATGGCCGCCGCCATCATGTCCATTCTGGTGGCCTTCATTGAGATGATCACCGTCAGCCACACCGGCCCCATCGGTTTCATCATGAACGCCCTGGCCACCTGCGCGTTCTGCTGCACCGCCTGCTATGTATATAAAAAGAAGCACACCAAGTCCGGCGCTGTTCTGGGCCTGTCTCTGGGTGTGGTTTGTCTGGTCGTGGTGATGCTGCTGTGGAACTATCTGATCACCCCCCTGTACATGACCGGCTTTTCCCGTGCCGACGTGGCAGCCATGCTGCCCACCCTGTTCCTCCCCTTCAACCTGGCCAAAGGCGGCATGAACATGGCCGCCACCCTGCTGCTGTACAAGCCCGTGGTCACCACCATGCGGAAGGCCGGTCTGGTTCCTCCCTCCCAGAGCAGCCAGGAGAAAAAGCTCAACGCCGGCTTCCTGCTGTTCTCCCTGGCCCTGCTGGCCACCTTCGTGGTCTTCGCTCTGGTGCTGGCCGGGGTGATCTGACCGACCCTCCGACTGTTTTCAGTCACTTGCGCTCACATTTCTCATTCTGCTGAAATACTGACCAAAAAGCGGGGCAGATCTTCATCTGCCCCGCTTTTTTTCGCGCTTTTTGCGTAAGCGCCCCCTGATCTCTTTGCCAAATCCCCCCTCCACTTTTAACCTCCTTTTGACATTCCTTCGGTAGCAGTTTTTACACCTCCCTCTTAGAATAAAACCGTCTGTTACGACGAAAATAAGACCGACAAACAGGAGGAAAACAAGTATGAAAAAATTCCTATCCGCCGCGCTGGCCCTGACCATGACCTGCTCGGTCCTGGCCAGCTGCTCCGCCGGAAAGACCGAGGCCCAGCCTCAAACCGTTAACTCCACACCCGCCGCCAACCTCGCCGCCGTGACCGAAACGGTCAAGGCCCCCAAATATGTGTTTCTGTTCATCGGCGACGGCATGAGCTATCCCCAGTTCCAGTCCGCCTCTGACTATCTGGGCGCTATGGCCGACAGCGACTACATGCAGGCCGAGCCCAGCCTGGACGACAACCAGGGCGCCGTTCTGGACGGCCCCGTGGCCCTGAACTTCATGGGCTTTGAGGCGGCCGGCTCCGCCGTCACCTATGACTCCAACTCCTTCGCCCCCGACTCCGCCTCCACCGCCACCTCCATCGCCACCGGCTACAAGACCTACTCCGGGTCCATCAACGTGGATGAGACCGCCGCCAAGACCTACGAGACCATTACCGAGAAGGTCCATGACCAGCTAGGCATGAAGGTGGGCGTCATCTCCTCCGTCAATCTGAACCACGCCACTCCCGCCGCCTTCTACGCCCACCAAGCCAGCCGCTCCAGCTACTACGACATCGGTCTGGAGCTGATCGACTCCGGCTTTGAGTACTTCGCCGGCGGCGGTCTGCTGAAGCCCGACGGCCACGACAAGGAAAATCCGTCCGAAAACCTGTATGACCTGGCCGCCCAGGCCGGCTACACCGTGGTCAAGACCCAGGCCGAGGCCGAGCAGGTCACCAGCGGTCCCGTCATCATCATCGACGAGCATCTGGCCGACTCCAGCGCCATGGCCTATGAGCTGGACCGGACCAGCGAGATGTGGTCTCTGGCCGACTATGTGAAAAAGGGCATTGAAGTGCTGGACAACGACAAGGGCTTTTTCATGATGTGCGAGGGCGGCAAGATCGACTGGGCCTGCCACGCCAACGACGCCGCCTCCTCCATCCATGACACTCTGGCCCTGGCAGACGCCGTCCAGGCGGCCATGGACTTTGCCAAGGACCACGCCGGCGAGACGCTCATCCTGGTCACCGGCGACCACGAGACCGGCGGTCTGACCATCGGCTTCGCCGGCACCGACTATGACACCTACCTCTCCCTTCTGGACAGCCAGAAGATCTCCTTTGCCAAGTACGACAGCGACTATGTGGCCGCCTACAAGGAGAGCAAGCCCGGCTTTGACGCCGTGCTGAAGGACATTGAGGCGCTGTTCGGCCTGAAGGCCCAGGGCGGGGAGGGCGACAAGCTGGTCCTCACCGACTATGAGAAATCTCTGCTGAAAACCGCCTACGAGAAGAGCGTCAACGAGAAGGACACGGGCATGGCCCAGCAGCAGGAGTACGTGGCCTACGGCACCTATGAGCCCCTCACCGTGACCATCACCCACATTCTGAACAACAAGTCCGGCGTTTCCTTCACCTCCTACAGCCACACCGGCCTTCCCGTGGCCGTCTTTGCCGACGGCATCAACGCGCAGGAGTTCAAGGGCTACTTCGACAACACTGAGATCTACGACAAGCTGGCCGCTATGCTGAACGTGAAATAACCCTTTTTTTCCTCCCTGACCCGCGCGGAAAAGCCCGCCTCTGCCTTACCATGGGCGGGGCGGGCTTGCGCGGTAAATTTTAGTTCATCTTCCAATGTTAGAATTGTAGGGGCGGCCCCATGTGGCCGCCCGCAGGCGGGACGGAAATTTGGACGAAGGGATGTTTCGCCCCCGGGCGAGGTACTTTTGTAGAGATACAAAAGTACCCAAAAAATCTCCGGGGCTTCG
>NZ_JADYTU010000052.1 GCF_021531375.1 Pseudoflavonifractor phocaeensis | reverse complement strand
AAAAAAGCTCGAAAAAAATGAAAAAAGGTGTTGACAAACGGGTACGGTTTTGCTAATATAAGCAAGCGCTCTGCGACAGGGCAAAACCGGTCGAAAGCGCAGGGGCCCAAAAGGTTCACAAGTTAAGAGCTCGAAAAAAGTTTGAAAAAACTTGAAAAAAGCTCTTGACAAAGCGAACTGAATGTGGTAACCTAATCGAGTCGGCTGCGAGGCCGGCACGAGATAACCTCGAAAGAGCGGCGAATGAAAGAGCTTTAAAAAAGTTTGAAAAAACTTGAAAAAAGTTCTTGACAAAGCGAAAACGATGTGTTATCATTAAAACCCGCCGCGACAAGTTCGCGCGGTGTGCACCTTGTAAATTAAACAACGTGACAAACACGAAGCACCAAAAAGGTGACGGTTGTTTAAGAAGCTTTGAAAAAAGCTTGTAAGGAACAACGTCAATTTATTTCTTTGAAGCTAAGTTTAAGCTTCAATAAAATTGATTTGAGGAACTTCGGTTCTTTAAATACCATTTTATTGAGAGTTTGATCCTGGCTCAGGATGAACGCTGGCGGCGTGCTTAACACATGCAAGTCGAACGGAGAGCCATTGAAAGAGGATTCGTCCAATTGATATGGTTTCTTAGTGGCGGACGGGTGAGTAACGCGTGAGTAACCTGCCTTGGAGTGGGGAATAACACAGAGAAATTTGTGCTAATACCGCATAATGCAGTTGGGCCGCATGGCTCTGACTGCCAAAGATTTATCGCTCTGAGATGGACTCGCGTCTGATTAGCTAGTTGGCGGGGTAACGGCCCACCAAGGCGACGATCAGTAGCCGGACTGAGAGGTTGGCCGGCCACATTGGGACTGAGACACGGCCCAGACTCCTACGGGAGGCAGCAGTGGGGAATATTGGGCAATGGGCGCAAGCCTGACCCAGCAACGCCGCGTGAAGGAAGAAGGCTTTCGGGTTGTAAACTTCTTTTCTCAGGGACGAAGAAAGTGACGGTACCTGAGGAATAAGCCACGGCTAACTACGTGCCAGCAGCCGCGGTAATACGTAGGTGGCAAGCGTTATCCGGATTTACTGGGTGTAAAGGGCGTGTAGGCGGGACTGCAAGTCAGATGTGAAAACTCAGGGCTCAACCCTGAGCCTGCATTTGAAACTGTAGTTCTTGAGTACTGGAGAGGCAGACGGAATTCCTAGTGTAGCGGTGAAATGCGTAGATATTAGGAGGAACACCAGTGGCGAAGGCGGTCTGCTGGACAGCAACTGACGCTGAGGCGCGAAAGCGTGGGGAGCAAACAGGATTAGATACCCTGGTAGTCCACGCTGTAAACGATGGATACTAGGTGTGGGGGGTCTGACCCCCTCCGTGCCGCAGTTAACACAATAAGTATCCCACCTGGGGAGTACGATCGCAAGGTTGAAACTCAAAGGAATTGACGGGGGCCCGCACAAGCGGTGGAGTATGTGGTTTAATTCGAAGCAACGCGAAGAACCTTACCAGGGCTTGACATCCCGAGGCCCGGTGTAGAGATACACCTTTCTCTTCGGAGACCTCGGTGACAGGTGGTGCATGGTTGTCGTCAGCTCGTGTCGTGAGATGTTGGGTTAA
Organism: Pseudoflavonifractor phocaeensis; assembly: GCF_021531375.1. Taxonomy (GTDB): domain Bacteria; phylum Bacillota; class Clostridia; order Oscillospirales; family Oscillospiraceae; genus Lawsonibacter; species Lawsonibacter phocaeensis_B. The sequence continues at coordinate 4,066 of NZ_JADYTU010000052.1, read as the reverse complement.
GTCCCGCAACGAGCGCAACCCTTATTGTTAGTTGCTACGCAAGAGCACTCTAGCGAGACTGCCGTTGACAAAACGGAGGAAGGTGGGGACGACGTCAAATCATCATGCCCCTTATGTCCTGGGCTACACACGTACTACAATGGTGGTCAACAGAGGGAGGCAAAGCCGCGAGGCAGAGCAAACCCCTAAAAGCCATCCCAGTTCGGATCGCAGGCTGCAACCCGCCTGCGTGAAGTTGGAATCGCTAGTAATCGCGGATCAGCATGCCGCGGTGAATACGTTCCCGGGCCTTGTACACACCGCCCGTCACACCATGAGAGTCGGGAACACCCGAAGTCCGTAGCCTAACCGCAAGGAGGGCGCGGCCGAAGGTGGGTTCGATAATTGGGGTGAAGTCGTAACAAGGTAGCCGTTCGAGAACGAGCGGCTGGATCACCTCCTTTCTAAGGAGACATCAACAACTGAAAGATGTTGTTGTAACGTCCTAGGTCAGACCTGATGGTGAAGAATGAGAGTCACGTTGTTTAATTTAGAGGGCGCACGCCGAAGGCGGCCGACGGGCCCATAGCTCAGCTGGCTAGAGCGCACGACTGATAATCGTGAGGTCGGTGGTTCGAGTCCACTTGGGCCCACCACAAAAACTCTGACGGGAAGTCGGGGGTATAGCTCAGCTGGGAGAGCGCCTGCCTTGCAAGCAGGAGGCCAGCGGTTCGATTCCGCTTATCTCCACCAACAAGATCAAATCGAAGCATTTTGCGATGCGAAGTGTTTCGATCTGACCTTGAAAGAGGTTGGAAAGTCTGCACCTTGAAAACTGAACAGTGAAGCAAGCAAGAAATTGCGAGCAAGCAACAGAGAGGTAACAAAGTTTTTTTGTGGACTTTAATCAATAATTAGGGTAACACAAACTACAATGAACCGATTTGTGCCTGCATAATTCTTATGGAACCGAGAGAACAGCTTAGAAGATAGGTTGTTCTACGAAGGTCAAGCTAATAAGAGCGCAAGGGGAATGCCTTGGCATCAAGAGCCGATGAAGGACGTGACAAGCTGCGATAAGTCTGGGGGAGCTGCACATAAGCTTTGATCCCGGAATTTCCGAATGGGGAAACCCGGCGGAGCAATACTCCGTCAACCTGCGTTGAATAAAATAGGCGTAGGTGGGGAACCGCCTGAACTGAAACATCTAAGTAGGGCGAGGAAGAGAAATCAACAGAGATTCCGCAAGTAGTGGCGAGCGAACGCGGAAGAGGGCAAACCGAAGGATTTATCCTTCGGGGTTGTGGACTGACACAACGGATCAATAGATTAGCTGAACGGTATGGGAAGGCCGACCATAGCGGGTGATAGTCCCGTAAGCGAAAATTGAATTGATCCAGTCAGGATCCAGAGTACCGCAGGACACGTGAAACCCTGTGGGAAACTGGGGGGACCACCCTCCAACCCTAAATACTACTTGATGACCGATAGAGGAGCAGTACCGTGAGGGAAAGGTGAAAAGGACCCCGGGAGGGGAGTGAAATAGAACCTGAAACCTTGTGCTTACAAGCACTCAAAGCTCGTTAAAGAGTGATGAGGTACTTTTTGTAGAACGGTCCGGCGAGTTATTGTACGTAGCGAGCTTAAGGTATTCAGTACCGGAGGCGAAGCGAGAGCGAGTCTGAATAGGGCGAATTAAGTTGCGTGCAATAGACCCGAAACCAGGTGACCTATCCATGGGCAGGCTGAAGTGGAGGTAAAACTCCATGGAGGGCCGAACCGACCCCCGTTGCAATGGTGGCGGATGACCTGTGGATAGCGGAGAAATTCTAATCGAACTTGGAGATAGCTGGTTCTCCCCGAAATAGCTTTAGGGCTAGCGTTGATTTAGATTACCGGAGGTAAAGCACTGAATGGGCTAGGGGCTGATAAAGTTACTGAACCCTATCAAACTCAGAATGCCGGCTAATTGATGATCAGCAGTCAGACTACGTGAGATAAGTCTCGTGGTCAAAAGGGAAACAGCCCAGACCCACAGCTAAGGTCCCTAATATACGCTAAGTGGAAAACGATGTGGAATTGCGAAAACAACCAGGATGTTGGCTTAGAAGCAGCCACTCATTAAAAGAGTGCGTAATAGCTCACTGGTCGAGTGACTCTGCGCGGAAAATGTAACGGGGCTAAGCGTATAACCGAAGCTTGGGATGCAGCAATGCGTGGTAGGGGAGCGTCGAATACGGGGTGAAGTCGCATCGGAAGGAGCGGTGGACTGTATTCGAGTGAGAATGCCGGAATGAGTAGCGAGAATTATGTGGGAATCATAATGGCCGAAAATCTAAGGTTTCTTGGGGAAGGTTCGTCCGCCCAAGGTAAGCCGGGAGCTAAGGCGAGGCCGAGAGGCGTAGTCGATGCACATACGGTTGAAATTCCGTAGCCACCGAAACTTAAACCAGAAGGACACTTGGAGCTATCCAGACCCGGGCGTTGGTTGACCCGGGCGAAAGGGACCGAAATTAAGTAGGGAAGCTGGAGAATGACGAGGCGAGAAAAGTTCTGGTGTATGCTAAGGTGCCCGTACCGCAAACCGACACAGGTAGATGAGGAGAGAATCCTAAGGCCAACGGGAGAAGGGTTGTTAAGGAACTCGGCAAAATTACCCCGTAACTTCGGGATAAGGGGAGCTCTGAAAAGAGCCGCAGAGAATAGGCCCAAGCGACTGTTTACCAAAAACACAGGTCTATGCTAAATCGAAAGATGACGTATATGGGCTGACGCCTGCCCGGTGCTGGAAGGTTAAGAGGAGGGCTTAGCGCAAGCGAAGGTCTGAATTGAAGCCCCAGTAAACGGCGGCCGTAACTATAACGGTCCTAAGGTAGCGAAATTCCTTGTCAGGTAAGTTCTGACCCGCACGAATGGCGTAACGATTTGGGCGCTGTCTCAACAGCCCACCCGGCGAAATTGTAGTACTGGTGAAGATGCCAGTTACCCGCAACTAGACGGAAAGACCCCATGGAGCTTTACTGTAGCTTAATACTGAGGATTGGTAAATCATGTACAGGATAGGTGGGAGGCTTGGAAGCTTGGGCGTCAGCTCAGGTGGAGCCACCCTTGGGATACCACCCTTGATTTACTGGTTTTCTAACCTGCGGCCGTGAATCCGGTCGGGGGACACTGTTAGGTGGGCAGTTTGACTGGGGCGGTCGCCTCCTAAAAGGTAACGGAGGCGCTCAAAGGTTCGTTCAGCACGGACGGAAATCGTGCAGTGAGTGTAAACGCATAAACGAGCCTAACTGCGAGGCCGACGGGCCGAGCAGTAACGAAAGTTGGAGTTAGTGATCCGGCGGTATGCAAGTGGAAGTGCCGTCGCTCAACGGATAAAAGCTACCCTGGGGATAACAGGCTGATCTCCCCCAAGCGTCCACAGCGACGGGGAGGTTTGGCACCTCGATGTCGGCTCGTCACATCCTGGGGCTGAATTCGGTCCCAAGGGTTCGGCTGTTCGCCGATTAAAGTGGCACGCGAGCTGGGTTCAGAACGTCGTGAGACAGTTCGGTCCCTATCTGTTGCGGGCGTAAGAGATTTGAAGGGAGCTGTCCTTAGTACGAGAGGACCGGGATGGACAGACCTCTGGTGCACCAGTTGTCCTGCCAAGGGCACAGCTGGGTAGCTACGTCTGGACGAGATAAACGCTGAAAGCATCTAAGCGTGAAACTCTCCCTAAGATTAGATCTCTCATCCTTTATGGAGTAAGGCTCGACGTAGACTATGTCGTTGATAGGTCGGAGGTGGAAGCGCCGTGAGGCGTGCAGCTGACCGATACTAATAAGCCGAGGGCTTGACCTACAAGGTCAATAAGGAATGCAGGCGCTTGCAAGCAAGGAATTGCGGTTTCACTGTTCGGTTTTCAGGGCGCAGACAAAGCGCACCATATGCGCCTTTAGCTCAGTTGGTAGAGCAACTGACTCTTAATCAGTGGGTCCCGGGTTCGAATCCCTGAAGGCGCACCACACGGCCCGTTGGTCAAGCGGTTAAGACGGCGGCCTCTCACGCCGCAAACATGGGTTCGATTCCCGTACGGGTCACCATT
>NZ_JADYTU010000051.1 GCF_021531375.1 Pseudoflavonifractor phocaeensis | reverse complement strand
CCCCTACGAAGCCATATTGTAAACCGTGCGTAGGGGGCGGCGTCCCCGACGCCCCATAATACATCCATAAACTTGAATTTATCTTCCGAACAATTTCCCCACATCGCTGAGGGTGACCACCAGCATCAGGGCCATCAGGGCCGCCAGACCGGCCATATGGACGTATCCCTCATACTTGGGGTCGAGCTTCTTTTTGAACAGGGCCAGCAGAAGGCCGTTCAGCAGCAGGAAAAAGATCCGTCCTCCGTCCAAAGCAGGCAGGGGCAGAAGATTCATCACCGCCAGATTGACAGCGATCAGGGCGGCAAAGTTGGCCATATTCCGGGCCGCCATGACCGGCGTGGGCGAAAGCTCTGGGTCGCTGCCCACTTCAGCCATGGTGTTGGTGATCCCCACCAGGCCGGACAGGTCCCGGATCCCGGCCTGACCGGACACCAGATCGCCCAGACTGAGCCACACCAGCCGCACATAGTCCAGAGCGTCGTAGCAGGTGAACAGCAGCTTATTCCCCAGGGTGGCGGGCAGGACCGTGACGCCGATCTGCAGTCCGCGCTGATAGATAGGCTCGCCGTTCTCATCCACACCGGCCTGCTGCAAGGGCATGTAGAGATCCTCCAGCACGACCCGTTCCCCGTCCCGCTGCACCACCACGTCCACGGTCTCTCCGGCGCGGCTCAGGAACAAAAACAAATTGCTGTAATTGTAGATCCGGTGCCCGTCCACGGACAGCACCTGGTCTCCCGGCTGTAGGCCGCAGTCCTCCAGGCCGAACCCCGGCGTGAAGTCCTGGATCACGGGCAGCACGAACCCCTGGACCGGGAGATTCAGGGCCAGCAGGATCAGAAGTCCTGTGAGGAAATTCATGGCCGCTCCGGCGCACAGGATGATAAACTTCTTCCAGCCCGCCGCCCGTCCGAAGGCACGGGGATCGGCGGAGTCGTCATCCTCCCCCTCCATGGCGCAGTATCCGCCAATGGGTAGGGCTCTAAAACTGTAAAGTGTTTCACCCTTCTCCCTGCTGAAAACAGCGGGACCCATACCGATGGAAAACTCGTTCACCTTCACCCCCAGCCATTTGGCGGCGGCGAAGTGGCCCAGCTCGTGGGTGGCGATGAGAACGCCGAAGATCAGGACGGCAATAATGACGTAGAACATAGAACCTCCAAATTACTTGCCGGCAAATTACAGCGCGGCCTCCCGGGCGGCGGCGTCCGCCTCCAGGATATCCGCAAGGCCGGGCTCCCGCACCACCGGCACCTTGGCCATGGCCTGGGCCACCCGGTCGGCGATCTCCAAAAAGCCGATCTTGCCCGCCAGGAACTGGGCCACCGCCGCTTCGTTGGCGCCGTTGAGAATGGCCCCGGCGGTACCGCCGGTCCTGGCCGCCTCCAGCGCCAGCGCCAGACAGCGGAAGGTCTCCAGATCCGGGCTGCCGAAGGTGAGCGGGCCGCAATTCCACAGATCCAGCGGATTGGCCGGACCGGGGACCCGCTTGGGCCAGGTCAGGGCATACTGGATGGGCAGACGCATATCGGGCGCGCCCAGCTGGGCGATCATGGCATTATCACAGTATTCCACCAGGGAGTGGATAATACTCTCACGGTGAATAACAATGGCAATTTTTTCCGGAGGCATGTGGTACAGGTGCATGGCCTCTATAAACTCCAGGCCCTTGTTCATCAGGGTGGCGGAGTCCACTGTGATCTTAGCCCCCATGGACCAGTTGGGATGACGTAAGGCATCTTCCCTTGTCATTCCTTGCAGCTGTTCTCTTGTCTTTCCATAAAAGGGGCCGCCGGAGCAGGTCAGGATGAGACGCTTCACCTCTCCCCTGTCCTTGTTCCCCTCCAGGCTCTGGAACAGGGCGGAGTGCTCCGAGTCCACGGGCAGGATCTGGGCGCCGTAGTCCTTGGCCTCCTCCAACACCAGCTGGCCGGCGCACACCAAGGTCTCCTTGTTGGCCAGCGCGATGCGCTTGCCTTCCCGGATGGCGGCCAGAGTGGGACGCAGACCTACCATGCCCACCACGGCGGTGATGACGGTGTCGGCGCTGGGGATGGCGGCGGCCTCCAGCAGTCCCTCCATCCCGGACAGCACCCGGACGTTGGTATCAGCCAGCCGGATGCGCAGGTCGGCGGCGGCCTTCTCGTCCATCAGCACGGCCAGCTCCGGCTTAAACTGCCGGGCCTGCTCCTCCATGCGCTCCACGCTGGAGTTGGCCGTCAAAGCGGCCACACTCATGCCGCAGGCGGCAATCACATCCAATGACTGCCGCCCGATGGAGCCGGTGGAACCTAAGATCGAAATTCGTTTGCTCATACTCTTCACCTTTTTAGTTGTGGATTCTTTTCTTGAAAGAAAAGAATCAAAAGAACTTTGGTGCAAAACTCCGTTTTGCTTCCACTTTATACACGGAGTCCAATCATATGGTACGAAACATCATGCTGACGCCGGCCAATCCCACCGATCCATATAAAACGGCGACGCCATTCCTTACTGCTTCTCAATATCAAAAGAAGAAGCCTTTTGGACCGCCAGAGGCGAAACGAAGTTTCGCAGGAAGTTTTCTTTGCCTACTTTCTTTTTCAAAAGAAAGTAGGTCAGAAGGCGGGAAGCAGCTGCACCAGCAGCAGCAGCATGGGTGCGGCGAAGGTCATGGAGTCAAAGCGGTCCATCATGCCGCCGTGTCCGGGGAGCAGGTTGCCGTAGTCCTTCACGCCGCACTGGCGCTTGATCAGGGAGAAGGACAGGTCCCCCAGCTCGGTGATGGCGCTGCCCACCAGGCCGTAGAGGGCCATCACCGGGAAGGATACCTCCAGCCCGGCAAACCGCACCAGGATCAGGGCGTAAAGCAACATGAACACACAGCCGGACAGGATGCCGCCGACGTAGCCCTCCAGGGACTTGTTGGGGCTGACCCGGGTAATGCCCCGGTGCTTGCCCAGGAACACTCCGGCAAAATAGGCCCCCACATCGGTGAGGAAGGCGCAGATGACAGGCAGCAGCACCAGGTATTGGCCGTTTTCCATCCCCTTCAGCCGGACCAGGGAGGACAGGAACAGGGGGACGGCCACGCCGCCGAAGAGGCAGGCCATGACCTGCTCGAACCGTACCTCCTTCTCCTCGATGCCGTAGAGCCGGATGGCCGTGAAAAACAGGGCGGCCATGAGAAGCAGGGCAGCGGCCAGGGAGACCAGACTGCCCCCCCCCGCCCAATAGCCCATGGGGATGGCGGCGGCGGACAGGGCGGTGTAGACATACATATGGTTGTGGTGAACCACCTTGGTGGCCCGAAGCAGCTCATAAGAGGCCATGGCTACGATGACGGACACCGTCACCGCCAGACAGACGGGCGGCAGGAAAAACAGATCCACAAAGAACAGCGGGGCCAGCACCACCGCCACAAGAATCCGAGCTTTCAACTCACACACCTCCAAACCGGCGGTTTCGGCTCTGGTAAGCCGCGATGGCCCGGTGGAGCTCCTCCTTGGAGAAGTCGGGCCACAGCACGTCGGTGAAGTAAAATTCCGCGTAGGCGGACTGCCACAGCAGGAAATTGGACAGCCGCAGCTCTCCGCTGGGGCGGATGACCAAGTCGGGATCGGGCACCCCCCTGGAGAACAGATAGCCTCCGAACTGGTCCTGGGTCAGGTGGTTGGGGTCGGCCCTCCCCTCCAGGCAGTCCTGGGCGTAGGCCTTGGCCGCCCGCATCAGCTCATCCCGGCCGCCGTAGTTCAGGCAGATGTTCACCTGGCAGCCGTCATAATGCCGGGAAATCTCCCGGGTCCGCTCACACAGCTGGCGCAGCTCGGGAGTCAGCGGGGACAGGTCCCCGAAGAACTCCATCTTCACCTTGTCCCGTTCCATCTGACCGATGGCCTCCAGCAGGTACTTTTTCAGCAGCCCCATAATGGCGGCGACCTCGTCCTCCGGCCGCTTCCAGTTTTCCGTGGAGAAGGCGTATACCGTCAGATAATCCAGGCCGATGTCCTTGCAGTAAGTAGCGATGGTACGGAACGTCTCCGCACCCGCCGCGTGGCCGGCGGTGCGTGGCAGGCCCCTTTTCTTGGCCCAGCGCCCGTTGCCGTCCATGATGATGGCGATGTGCCGGGGCAGGCGGTCAAAATCCACCTGGGGCTCCGGCTGGTTGGTTTTCTTTTGAAATAAGGCCATTTGGCACCTCAATCCGGTCCGGCTTCCAGACCATTATAATCTCTCAAAACCGTCAAAGGGCCGCGGGGGACGGCTGCCCGGCCCCGCGGCCATGTATGGCTGGCCCGGATCAGACCGCCATCAGTTCCTTTTCCTTTTTCGCGGTCAGCTCGTCGATCTCCTTGCACCGCTTGTCGGTGATGTCCTGAAGCTCCTTCTCCAGATTCTTCTGGTCGTCCTCGGTGATCTCGGACTTCTTGACCTTCTTCTTGATCTCGTCCATGGCGTCTCGGCGGATGTTCCGGACGGCCACCTTGCCCTCCTCGCCATACTTGCGGACCTGCTTGGTCAGATCCTTACGGCGCTCCTCGGTGAGCTGAGGGAAGGCCAGGCGGATGATGCGGCCGTCGTTCTGGGGGTTGATGCCCAGATCGGAGGTCTGGATGGCCTTCTCAATGGCTTTGAGCAGAGAGGTATCCCAGGGCTGGATGGTCAAGGTCCGGGGGTCGGGAGAGGAGATGGCCGCCACCTGGTTCAGCGGGGTGGGCGTGCCGTAATACTCCACGCTGATGCGGTCCAGCACGCCGGCGTTGGCCCGGCCCGCCCGGACGGCGGCGAAGTTGGCCTTGACCACCTCGATGGTCTTGAGCATCTTATCGTCGTAAATCTTATTATCAGGGCTCATGGTCTTTTCTTCCTTTCCTTGTTCCAATTTCTCCGGAGCGGCTCAGCCGCCCACGATGGTGCCGATCTTCTCCCCCATGACGGCCCGGATGATGTTCTCCGGGTCCTTCAGCGCAAAGAGAAGAACGGGGATCTTATTGTCCATGGACAGGGAGGTGGCGGTGGAATCCATCACCTTCAGATGCTGGGCCAGCACGTCGTCATAGGTGATAGCGTCGTACTTGGTGGCGCTGGGATCCAACTTGGGATCGGCGGAGTAGACGCCGTCGATGTTCTTGGCCAGCAGGATGACGTCGGCGTCGATCTCGGCGGCGCGAAGCACCGCGGCGGTATCGGTGGAGAAGAAGGGGTTGCCGGTACCGCAACCGAAAATGACCACTCTCCCCTTCTCCAGGTGCCGGATGGCCCGGGACCGGATATAGGGCTCGGCGATGGCCCGCATCTCAATAGCGGTCTGGACCCGGACCTCCACGCCCTTCTGCTCCAGCACATCGGCCACGGCCAGAGCGTTGATGGCGGTGGCCAGCATGCCCATGTGGTCGGCGCGGACCCGCACCATCTGGTCGCCGCCGTCCTTCACACCGCGCCAGAAGTTGCCGCCGCCTACCACGATGCCGACCTGGACGCCCAGGTCCACACACCGCTTGACCACGTCGCACACCTGGCCGATGACATGAAAGTCCAAACCACGGGAGGCGTCGCCCGCCAGGGCTTCGCCGCTGATCTTCAACAAAACTCTTTTATACTTAGGCTGCTCCATGGGAACCACTCCTGTCTTTTTTCTTGCTTTTCTATTTTAATATAATTCTCCCCGTTTGCATAGGGGTGAAATCAAAGTTTTTCAAATTGTCCCACCGGCGCCAGTGGATCAGACGATATCGTTGACTGTGAAATGAGACGGGATGGATGGGCGCTTCACCGGTCTGCCCTGTATGCTTAGATCAAAAATTTTAGTTTATGGATGTATTATGGGGAGGGTTTCGCCCTGCTGGGCGAGTTCCTTTGCCCGCGGCGGCAAAGGAACCAAAACGCCGC
>NZ_JADYTU010000050.1 GCF_021531375.1 Pseudoflavonifractor phocaeensis | reverse complement strand
GCCCAGCCCCCCTCCGCCGCCTACAATGAGGAGGACCTGTACTGGCTGTCCCGGGTGATCTCGGCGGAGAGCCGGGGGGAGCCCTTGCTGGGCCAGATCGCCGTGGGCAACGTGGTGCTCAACCGGGTGAAAAGCCGCGAGTTCCCCAACACCGTCAAGAGCGTGGTCTTTGACACCAAAAACGGCGTCCAGTTCGAGCCCACCTCCAACGGCACCATCTACGACCCGCCCACTGACTCCGCTGTCCTGGCAGCCAAATTATGCCTGGAGGGAGCCGATGTGGTGGGGGACTGCCTGTATTTCTACGCCCCCGCCCTGTCCGCCGGACGTTGGATCGTCAACAACCGTACTTACCACACCACCATCGGCTGTCACAAATTCTATCGCTAGGGCAGTGCTAACCGCCGCCTGACCGCCGGGGGATAGCCAGCGGCGCTGCCGCACCCTCGGCGGTTGGGGGAAGATGTCCTCAGAATGCCCCAGCCGGTCCGGCTGTCAAGGTTTTGTTCCCCGGTGAGAATAAATTCACAAAAAACAGGCCCTGCCGTAAACCTGCGGCAGGGCCTGTCCATAGTCGTATGAGAATTGTTACAGTCCCAGCAGCTTCTGGGCGTTGCCCCCCAGAATGGCCGCCTTCTCCTCGTCGGTGAGGGGCAGGGCCCGGAACCGGGCCACATCCTCCGCCTGACCGCCCCAGGGGCTGTCCGTGCCGAAGACCAGGCGGTCCGCGCCAAATTCCCGCACCATGCGAAGGAACTGCTCTTCCTCCATCATGTTCAGCTCGGAGGGGCCGTAGAAGCCGTCGCCGAGAGGGGTCATGCGGCCCAGCGTGAAGGAGGTGTCCAGATAGGCATCGGTGTCCACCAAGAGTTCCTCCACCTGGTCCCAGTTGCGCCAGCCGCCCATATGGGCCAGGATCATCCGAACGGGACCGACCTGTTTCAGCGCCCGCAGAGTCATGTCCGGGGAGCAGTTTACCTTTCCGGGGATCCCGATGTCCAGTCCGGCATGGGTCAGCACGATCAGACCCAGCTCCCCGCACCGGTCCAGAATCCGCAGATAGCGGGGGTCGTCCAGATCCACATCCTGATAGACCGGGTGGAGCTTGATCCCCTTCAGCCCCATATTGGCGATCCGGGCCAATTCCTCCTTCCAATCGGGAAAGTCGGGGTGCATGCAGCCGAAGGAAATGATGCCGGTCTTGCGGTAGTTGTCGTTGACCTGGGCGGCGCTGTCGTTGACATGGCAGACCTGACGGGTGTTGGTGGCCACAGGCAGGACCACGGAGTAATCCACCCCCGCGGCGGCCATGGAGGCGGCCAGACCGGAATTGGAGCCGTCGGAGAAGGGCTTGATATGAGACATGTGAGCCAGCTTCTGAATGGTAGGGGCGGCGATCCGCTCCGGGAAGGTATGGGTATGAAAATCTACAATCATGGAACTCGTCCTTTCTGAGATGTTAAAGTGCCGAAAAGTGTGGTATGCCCACAAGCATACCACACTTTTCACACTTTTGAAAGCCCTTTTACTTGCGGTCGCCCAGCGCCTGGCGCTGACTGACCAGAACCTTTTCCTCGTAGCAGGAGAAGGCATCGTCCACCAGCTTCTGGTCGGGCTTGGCGGTAAAGAGGGAGACCACCGGCACGATGACCAGACCGGCAATCATACAGAAGGCGCCGGCATTGATGGGGGACTGCAGCAGGGTGGGGAAGGAGGAACGAACGAAGATGTTGGCCACCATCACGATGGTGGAGAACAGGAAGCTGACCCAGCAGGCGGTCTTGGTGGCCTTCTTCCAGTACAGGCCGTAGAGGAAGGGAGCCAGGAAGGCGCCGGCCAGAGCGCCCCAGCTGACGCCCATGAGCTGGGCGATGAAGGTGACGCTGGACTTGTACTGGATGATAGCCAGCACCACGGAGATGGCGATGAACACCACGATGAGGCAGCGCATGATGAAGACCTGACGCTTCTCGTCCATATCCTTGACCACATGGCCCTTCAGCAGGTCCAGGGTGAGGGTGGAGCTGGAGGTCAGCACCAGGGAGGACAGGGTGGACATGGAGGCGGACAGCACCAGGATGACCACCACGGCCAGCAGAATGTCGGGCAGGCCGGACAGCATGGCGGGGATGACCGCGTCGAAGCCGCCTACGGGGGTGCCGTTCTCAGTGACGCCCACCACATCGGCGAACAGCCGGCCGAAGCCGCCCAGGAAGTAGCAGCCTCCGGCCACCACCAGGGCGAACAGGGTGGAGATGACGGTACCGGTGTCGATGGACTTCTCGCTCTTGATGGCGTAGAACTTCTGGACCATCTGGGGCAGGCCCCAGGTGCCCAGGGAAGTAAGGATGACCACGCCCAGCAGGTTGACCGGGTCAGGGCCGAAGAAGGAGGCGAAGACGCCGGGGGCGCCGGCCACGGGGCCGCTGGCAGTCTCGTTGGAGACCTTGGCCAGGCTCTCCAGCGCGGCCATAAAACCGCCCTGGCTTTGAAGCACCGCAACAATGACGGCGCTGATGCCGAACAGCATGATGATGCCCTGGATGAAGTCGTTGATGGCGGTGGCCATGTAGCCGCCGGCAATGACGTAGATGCCGGTCAGGACCGCCATGACGATGACGCAGACGGTGTAGTCAATGTCAAAGGCCATGCCGAACAGACGGGACAGGCCGTTGTACAGGCTGGCGGTGTAGGGGATCAGGAAGATGAAGATAATAATGGAGGCGGCGATTTTCAGGGAGGTGGAGCCGAACCGCTTGCCGAAGAACTCGGGCATGGTGGCCGAGTCCAGATGCTGGGTCATGATGCGGGTGCGGCGGCCCAGAACCACCCAGGCCAGCAGGGAGCCCAGCAGGGCGTTGCCGATGCCCGCCCAAGTGGCGGCGATGCCGTATTTCCAGCCAAACTGCCCGGCGTAACCTACGAAGACCACGGCGGAGAAATAGGAGGTGCCGTAGGCAAAGGCGGTGAGCCAGGGACCGACAGACCGGCCGCCCAGCACGAAGCCGTTGACGTCGGTGGCGTTTTTCCGGCAGTACAAACCGATGCACACCATGACGCCGAAGAATACCAGCAGCATGACAGCTTTGATGATCATAAGTAACCATTCCTCTCTTTATCAGACACATGAGCCGGCAGGTTTATTACTTTGCTCCGTTGAAGTTTAACGCAGGGAAGCGGCAAAGTCAAGAGGGAACGACAAAAAAGGTAAATTTTTTAAAAAAGCTCCGGACCGCATAAGCGGTCCGGAGCGCAATCTATCCGTACAGCAGCCCGTACAGGGCCAGCAGAGCGGCCAGAAAGATCAGATTGGCCACGGTGAACCAACATAAGTACCGGCCACGGAGCCCGAGATCGGCCCGGGCCACCTGCTTATAAGAGATCAGGCTGGCCATGGAGGCGATAAGGGTTCCCAGTCCGCCCAGATTGGCGCCCACCAGCAGGGCCCGGCCGTTTTCCGTGAAGCCGGACAGGAGGAGGGCGGCGGGGACGTTGCTGATGACCTGGCTGGCCAGGACACAGCAGATCGCCTCGCGTCCGGCGAGGAGCTGCCCCAAGACCTGACGAAAGAGGGGCAGCCGGCCCAAATTCCCCACAAAGATGAAAAATCCTCCGAAGGTGAGCAGCAGGGAGTAGTCCACCCGGCCCAGAGCGGGGTGGTCGGCGGCCAGCAGGGTCACAAGGACCAGCAGGGTGAGCCACCAGACCGGGATAAGCTTGACCACTGCGGCCAGACACAGGAGAAACAGGCAGGCATACAGCGCCACCTTCCGCCGGTCCAGGGGCCGTCCATCCCCAAACCGCGGCACAGCCAGGGGCCGTGAGGGGGTCAGCAGGAGAAACAGGGCCAGCAGCAGGGCGGAGCCAACGGTCAAGGGCAGCATGGTCCGGAAAAACACGCCCAGTCCCAGCCCATAATGGGAGTAAAGATACAGGTTCTGGGGGTTGCCGATGGGGGTGGCCATGCTGCCCAGATTGGCGGCAATGGTCTGCATCACCACCGTTTGGATCAGCCGCTCCTCCCGGCGGGCCATCCGCAGCACCTCCAGAGCGAAGGGGACGAAGGTGATGAGGGCCACGTCGTTGGTCACCGCCATGCTGATGAAGAAGGGCAGGAAGATGAGGGCCCCCTCCAGTTGACGGGTGGTGGACGTCCGGGCCAGCAGGAATTCTCCCAGCCGGCGGAACAGCCCCAGGCGCTGGAGCCCCGCCATGACGGCCATAAGGGAAAACAGCAGGCCCAGCGTATGAAAATCAAGATAACCCAGGTAAGTCCGGTCCGGCGGGACCAGCAAGGCGGAAACCAAAGCCAGAAGCCAGGACACGGCCAAAACCGTATCATGTTTGAACAGATCCAGTAATTTTTTCATCGATGCATCACCATTTCACCAGGGGATATGATCTCAGTCAGAGACCCCGGGCGGTCCGCTTTTTCAGCGTTACCGATCCTCCTCGTCAATGACCTGGGCTTTGATGAGGTTGGTAGAGCCGCTCTTGCCCAGGGGAACGCCGGCGGTGATGACCACAGTGTCCCCGTTTTTGACCAGGCCCTCTTTCCGGGCCACCTCGGCGGACAGGGAGAAGATCCGGTCGGTGGAGTTGACCTCTCCGGTGAGGAGGGGGATGACCCCCCAGCAGATGGCCAGCTGGCGGCGGACCTTCTCGTGCATGGTCAGGGCGGCCACGGGGCAGGCCGGCCGGAACCGGCAGATCATCCGGGCGGTGCGGCCCGAGCTGGTGGCGGCCAGAATGGCCGTGGCGTTGAGATCCATGGCGGTCAGGCAGCAGGTATGGGTGATGGCGTCGTTGATGTTGGAGGCGGGGGTGATCCGCTGCTTCTGGAACCGGCGCCAGTAGTCGATGGACTGCTCCGCCTCGGTGACGATGCCCACCATGGCGGTGAGGGACTCGACAGGGTACTTCCCCCCGGCGGTCTCCCCGGACAGCATGACACAGCCGGTACCGTCAAAGACGGCGTTGGCCACGTCGGACACCTCGGCCCGGGTGGGCCGGGGATTCCGCATCATGGAGTCCAGCATCTGGGTGGCCGTGATGACGGGCTTGCCGGCCTGGAGGCCCTTGCGGATCATCTGTTTTTGCAGGACGGGCACCTTGGCGGCGGGGATCTCCACCCCCAGATCGCCCCGGGCCACCATGATGCCGTCGGCGGCGGCCAGGATCTCGTCCACGTTGTCCACGCCCTCCTGGTTCTCGATCTTGGCGATGATCTTCACGTTCTCACCGCCGCAGTCCCGGAGGACCTGGCGAACGGCCTCCACATCCGCGGCACGGCGGACAAAGGAGGCAGCGATATAGTCGAAATCGTTTTCCACCCCGAAGCGGATGTCGGCCACGTCCTTCTCAGTGAGGGCGGGCAGCCGGATGTGGACCCCGGGGATGTTGATGGACTTGTTGGCAGACAGGGTGCCGCCGTTTTCCACGGTGCAGCGGATGTCGTGGCCGGCAATCTCCTCCACCCGGATGGCCACCAGACCGTCGTCGATGAGGACCTGCTGGCTGGGGGCCAGCTCCTGATGCAGCTTGGGGTAGGTGACGGAGACCCGGGACCGGTCCCCCACCACGTCGTCGGTGGTCAGGGTAAAGGGGTCCCCCGTCTCCAGAGTGACGGTCTTGGCGTCAAAGCTCTTGATACGGATCTCCGGGCCCTTGGTGTCCAGAATGGTGGCCACCGGGCGGCCCATAGCGTCCCGGACGGACTTGAGGCGATTCAGACGGGCCAGATGCTCCGGGTGGCTGCCGTGGGAAAAGTTGAACCGGGCGGCGTCCATGCCGGCGCGGATGAGGGTGCGGAGCATATCCTCGCTGTCCACGGCGGGACCCAGGGTGCAGATGATCTTGGTCTTTCTCATGTTTGATTTCCTCCTGTGGGAATCACATTCTTACCTATTTTATCTGTTTGACGCTCCTATCATACAGAAAAAACGCCGGTTTGGATAGATGTGAAATCCATAAAATTAGACCCGCAAACAATCCGTTCCTCAGAAAAAATCCCGGGGCGGGGGATAAAAAACCGCCCTCCGGTTCACAGCAAGCCGGAGGGCGATTATATCAGGGCTTATCCCAGCAGGAGCCGGCGGAGATAGCTCAGCAGGCCGATGGACTCCAGGAACAAAAGGGCCATCATCACCGGGGTGACATAGCGGATCATAAAGGCGTACAAGGCCTTGCGCCGGAAGGGGTGGCCGCTGGACTCCATCTCCTCGATGATCCACTTGGGCTTGATGATCCAGCCCACCAGAATGCAGGTGAGCAGGGAGATCAGAGGCATCAGGAAGCTGTTGCTGATGTAGTCCACCACATCCAGCAGCTGCTGGGCCTGGGCTCCGGTGGGCAGATCCACCTCGAAATAGAGGACGTTATAGCCCAGGCAGATGACGGTGGCCGCTCCGGCGGAGAGCAGGGCGATGATGAGGCTCATCTTCTTCCGGGAGGTGTGGAACAGCTCCATGCAGTTGGCCACCAGGGTCTCCATAATAGAGACGTTGGAGGTAAGCGCGGCAAAGACCACCATCAGGAAAAACACCAGACCGATGATTGCGCCCAGGGGGCCCATGGCCTCAAAGACCTTGGGCAGGGAGATGAACATGAGGCTGGGGCCGGAGGCCATGCCCTCGGTGCCGAAAAAGACATACACGGCGGGAATGATCATCAGACCGGCCAGGAACGCCACCAGGGTATCGAAGATCTCGATCTGACCCAGGGAACGGCTCAGATTCACGTCCTTCTTCACATAGGAGCCGTAGGTGATCATGATGCCCATGGACACGCTGAGGGAGAAAAACAGCTGGCTCATGGCGTCCAGCAGGATGCCCAGGAACCGGGAGAGGGTGACGCCCTTCAGATTGGGCGTCAGATAGACGGCCAGGCCCTGGAGCCCGGTACGCAGGGCGGTCCCGTCGTTGTGGCGCAGGGTCAGGGAGAACAGGGCGATGCCCACCACCATCAGGATCAGACCGGGCATGATGATCCGGGAGAACTTTTCAATGCCCTTTTCCACCCCCCGGTACACAATGAAGGCGGTGACGGACAGGAAAGCCAGCATGAACACGATGGGGGCAAACTGGGAGGTGATGAAGGAGACGAAATACCCGTCCTGGGCGGCGTCGGCCCCCCGGAAGGTCAGGTAGGTCACCAGGTATCTGGAGATCCAGCCGCCGATGACGGAGTAATAGGTCATGATGAGGGCGGGGACCAGAAAGGTGAGGTAGCCCAGAAAGGCCCATCTCCGGTCGATGGAGCCGAAGGCCCGCATGGCGTTTTCCTGGGTCCGGCGTCCGATGGCCACGTCGGTGGTCAGCAGGGTGAAGCCGAAGGTAAAGACCAGGGCGATGTACAGGATGAGGAACAGGCCGCCGCCGTCCTTGGCCGCCAGATAGGGAAAGCGCCAGATATTGCCCACGCCCACCGCGCTTCCCGCCGCGGAGAGGACAAAGCCCAGCGAGCCGCTGAAGCTGCTTTTCTTTTTCATGGATACACCTCCTTGCGATTGGATACAGGCCCCTTTGCGGGGCCCAGCCCCGACTGCAGACAGGACAGCCGCGCAATGCCGTCCCTGCGCGGACAGAGGGGGTAACCGGAGCCGTGCAAAGGAAACTGACCCGTCGTCAGGTCCGGCCGCGCCACGTCCGGCGGTCTACAGGGCCGCAGACACAGTAAGAGGAATTCTAGGGGAAATTGGGGTATTTGTCAATAGAAAAGAGAAAAACAGCCGTTTGACCCTTTGTATCGGCCGGAAAGCGCCTCATATCCGGCCTGCAAAGCAAACTACAGCGGCCCTGGAGCTGGAACGTCCGGCTACCTGTACCGGATGATTTTGGAGGGAACAGCCGGAAATTTTACAGGTTGGAGCGGAATTAAAAAATTATCATTGCTAAAACGGCAAAAATATAGTACAATACAGTTTAGCTCTGTTCCCGTCTCGGCGTGGAGCAAGGCCGCACTAGTCGGGGAGATAGCGGTGCCCTGAACCCGCAATCCGCTAAAGCGGGGATGAATCCCGGCCCCCGGACGTGTGATGTGTTGTCTGCCCTGGATAAGCAGCGATGATAGACCGGTCCCGCGCAACGCGGCTCCGTGAACCGTGTCAGGCGGGGAACCGAGCAGCACTAAGCGGCCCGCCGCGTGTGCCGCGGGGTCACTGTTCTTGAGCCGGCTGTCCAGGTAACGGGCATATCCCACGCTTCAAAGGCCGGTGTGCGGCCTTGCTTTGCGCCGAGTCTTATTTTTTGAATTCCGAGGTGATTTGATGTACCAGGCCCTGTACCGCAAGTGGCGCCCCCGCACCTTCGACGACGTGGTGGGCCAGTCCCACATCACCGACACGCTGAAGCAGCAGGTGGCCGGGGACCGGCTGTCCCACGCCTACCTGTTCACCGGCACCCGGGGCACCGGCAAGACCACCTGTGCCAAGATCCTGGCCCGGGCGGTCAACTGTCACAATCCCCAGAACGGCAACCCCTGCAACCAATGCCCCGCCTGTCTGGGCATTGAAAACGGCTCTATTCTGGACGTGCTGGAGCTGGACGCCGCCTCCAACAACGGTGTGGATCAGGTCCGCGCCCTCCGGGACGAGGCGGTCTATACCCCCGCCGCCGTCCGTAAACGGGTCTACATCGTGGACGAGGTCCACATGCTGTCCACCCCCGCCTTCAACGCCCTGCTGAAGATCCTGGAGGAGCCCCCCTCCCACCTGATGTTTATCCTGGCCACCACTGAGCTGCACAAGGTGCCCGCCACCATCAAGAGCCGGTGCCAGCAGTTCTCCTTCAAGCGCATCCTCCCCGGCCAGATCGCCCAGCGGCTGGACTATGTGGCCCGGCAGGAGGGCATCGACCTGACCGCCGACGGAGCCGCCCTCCTGGCCCGGCTGGCCGACGGCGGCCTGCGGGACGCCCTGTCCCTGCTGGACCAGTGTTCCGGCGGCAGGCAGCGGGTGGACGAGCGGGAGATTCTGGACACCCTGGGTTTGGCCGGCAATCTGGAGACTGCCGGGCTGATGGAGCAGATTGCCCTTCACGACACCGCCGCCGCTCTGGAAACCCTGTCCCGGCTGTACGCCAATGGCAAGGACGTGGGCTCAGTCCTCAGCGAGTTGTCCTCTTTGGCCCGCGACCTGCTGCTGCGCAAGACCGCCCCCCAGGGGAGCGCCGCCCTGCTCACCGGCGGCTACGACGAAGCCACCATGCGGAACCTGGGCGAACAGTTCAGCGCCCGGCGGCTGCTTCAGATCCTCTCCCTGCTCCAGCAGGCTACCGCCGACCTGGCCCGGAGCAGCAACCGCCGCACCGACGCGGAGCTGTGTCTGATCCGCCTGTGTAACGAGGAGCTGGACGAGTCCTTGTCCGGCCTGTCCGCCCGGATCGCCCGGCTGGAGGAACGTCTGGCCCAGGGCGTCTCTGTCCAGGCGGCCGCCCCTCCGGCGCCCCCCGCCTCTGGGTCGGCCCCGGCAAGACGAACTTCCGCAGCGGTCAAGGCCGCCCCTCCCCCTCCTTC
>NZ_JADYTU010000004.1 GCF_021531375.1 Pseudoflavonifractor phocaeensis | reverse complement strand
GCCAAAAGGGGGAGGGATAAGCCCCCGCCCTACCAAGCCCTCACCCTACATGAAACGATAAACTAAAATTTATGTTTAGACTATATGTTTCAAATGACGTACTTTCCCGCAGGTTTTCCAGTCGGCCCAACACCGCCGGAGGCACCCCCGCATAGGATGCCCTGGAGGTGTTGCTCTGTGGGTCTGATGGCGGATGTTTTGCTGACTGCGATATGTGTGCTGGGGCTGGCTTTTCTGGCCTGGTGGCTGCTGGGGCGGATGTTCCGGCCCATTGCCGAGCCCTGCTGCCGGGCGCTGATCCCGGGGCGGGGCGGGGGAGAGGAACTGGAGCAGGCGGTGCACTCTCTGATCTGGCTGCGGGGACTGGGACTGTTGAACTGTCCCATCGTCATCGCCGACGTGGACCTGACCCCTCAGGGCCGGGAGATCGCCCTGCGTTTGGCGGCCCGCTGGCCCGGCGTGGTGGTTTGGCCCGCGGACCATCTGACCGAATACATATCCCAACCTTAGAGAGAAGGAGGCGGCCCCATGGAAGAGACAATGGATTCCCAGCTGATCGAAGGGATCGTCTCCGCCATTATTTATCAAAACGAGGAAAACGGCTATACCATTCTCCGCATGGACGTGAAGGAAGAAGAGATGACGGTGGTGGGCGCTATGCCCGGCGTCTCCCCCGGGGAATACCTGTCTGTCCGGGGACGCTGGGTGCGCCATGCCACCTACGGGCCCCAGTTCAAGGCGGAGACGGTGGAGCGCCGCCTGCCCCAGGGCCTGAAGGAGATCTACCACTATCTGGCCTCGGGAGCGGTGAAGGGAGTGGGCAAGGCCACCGCCCGGCTGCTCATCGAGGAGTTTGGAGAGGAGACCCTCAGCGTCATTGAGGAAACCCCGGAAAAGCTGACTAGGATCAAAGGGATCTCACCCAAACGGGCCCGGCAGATCGGGGACGTGTTCCGCCGGCAGATGGGGATGCGCCGCCTGATGGAATTTCTGACGGAGTACGCACTGCCCCTGGAGCTGGCCATGCCCCTGTGGCGGGCCTATGGCGACGTGGCGCTGGAGGTGCTGCGCGCCAACCCCTACCTGCTGGTGGGGGAGGAGTTCGGGGTGGACTTCTCTCTGGCGGACGGACTGGCGCTCTCTCTGGGCGTGGGGGCGGAGGACCCCCAGCGGCTGGAGGCCGGGCTCCTGTTTGAACTGGCCCACAATCTGAACAACGGACATACCTTTTTGCCCCGCCGGAAGCTGGTGGAGGCCACGGGCGTTTTGCTGGAGGTGCCGGGGGAGCAGCTGGAGGAATGTCTGGAGGCGTTGGCCGTCCGGGGCGAGGTGGAATGCGAGGCGGTGGCCGGACAGGAGGCGGTGTATCTGCCCCCCCTGTACGAGGCGGAGACCTTCGTGGCCCAGCGGGTCAGCGAGATGAGCCGGGAGGAGCTGACGCCGCCCCAGGGGCTGGACAGCCTGATCCGGCACATCCAGCGGGAGCAGGGGATCACCTATGCCCCCCAGCAGCGGCAGGCGGTGGAACTGGCCGCCAGCCGGCAGGTCATGCTGCTCACCGGCGGGCCGGGTACCGGTAAAACCACCTGCCTGCGGGGGGTGCTCGCCTTGTTCGAGGCGATGGGCCTGGAGACCGCCCTGGCCGCCCCCACCGGCCGGGCGGCCAAGCGGCTGGGGGAGCTGTGCGGCACCGAGGCGTCCACTATCCATCGCCTTCTGGAGACCGGCTTCGATCCCCACAGCGGCAAGCTGGTCTTTACCCACGACGCCTATGACCCTCTGCCCGCCGACGCGGTCATCGTGGACGAGACCTCCATGGTGGACGTGGTTCTGATGGCCGCTCTGCTGGGCGCCATGCGGGGAGACTGCCGCCTGGTGCTGGTGGGGGACCCGGACCAGCTGCCCTCGGTGGGGCCGGGAAACCTGTTCGCCGACCTGATCCGCAGCAAGGTGGTGCCCACCGTCCGGCTGACCGAGATCTTCCGCCAGGCCGCCCAGAGCGCCATCGTCCGCAATGCCCACCTGGTCAACCACGGGGAGCTGCCCGATCTGCGGGAAAACGATAATGACTTCTTCTTCCTGGGCCGGCGGGACAGCCAGAGTACTCTGGATACCATCGTGGACCTGTGCCGCCGGCGGCTGCCTGAGCGCATGGGCATTCCCGCCGACCAAATTCAGGTCCTGTCTCCCACCCGGCGGAGGGGCACGGGGACCAGGGCCCTGAACCAGGCCCTCCAACAGGCCCTGAACCCGCCTCTGAAGGGGAAGGGGGAGCGGCGTTTCGGGGACTGGGTCTTTCGGGCCGGGGACCGGGTCATGCAGGTGAAGAATAACTACGACATCCTCTGGCGGGAGGAGGGAGGCGTCCGCTCCGGCATGGGGATGTTCAACGGGGACATCGGGGTGATCCGCTCTATCGACGGGGAGACCGTCACCGTGGATTTTGACGGCAAGGTGGTGGAGTATTCCCCGGACATGCTGGGAGAGCTGGAACCCGCCTTTGCCGTGACGGTACATAAGGCCCAGGGCAGCGAGTACCGTGCGGTGATCCTGGCCGCTCTGGAGGGTGCCCCTATGCTGATGACCCGGGGGGTGCTGTATACCGCGATCACCCGGGCCAAGGAGTTGTTTATCGTGGTGGGGGATCAGGGTGCGGTGGCCCGGATGGTGGCCAACGACCGCCAGGACAGGCGCTATTCCGGACTGCGCTCCCGGATGGCGGAGGGCCTGTGAGCCAAAGGAACAAAAAATGGAAAAGCAGCCGAAACAGGGGAAGATCCCCGGTTTCGGCTGCTTTGTTGCTGGAGGGGGAATGGCCGGTCAGGCGGCCGCGTGGGTCCGCTCCTTTTGAAGCTCTTTCTTCATGATGGGCCTCCACTCCCGGAAGGCGAAGTAGAGGGAGAACCCCAGTGTAAAGGGGACCATTCGAAGGCAGTTGTAAAACTCGCTTTTCGCTTCCTCATAGGCTTTGCTGTGCATCTGTAACTCCTCCTGGTTTAAAAGGTTTTGCACCATCATTATACGGGAGGAGGGGCGAAACAGGGCGCTAATAAAACAGCCCGTTTTGTTCCGGTTTTGTTAAGAAAACTTTCTGGAGTGGGAGAAAAGGAACGGGGAAAACAGGTGAAAAAATCAAAAGATATGAGAGATTTTGAAATAAATTGGCTCCGCTTTTTCAAAAAAGCGGAGCCGCAAAACTGTTAAGAACCTGTTGCTCAAGCCTGGGCCAAAAGTTGGGCGGCCAGAGCCGGATCCACGTTGCCGCCGGACAGGACGAAAGCCACCTTCTGCCCCTTCCGAACGGGCAGAGTGCCCGCCAGAGCGGCGGCCACGGGCAGGGCGCCGGAGGGCTCCACCGTCAGTTTGGCCTTGGTCATCAGCAGGATCATGGCCTGTTGAATAAAGGAATCCTCCACGGTGCACAGCCGGTCCACCCGGGCCTGGATCATCTCAAAGTTGTCGGGGTTGGCGTGGTCGGTGCGGGTGCCGTCGGCAATGGTGTCCACCTTGTCCAGGGCCACGGGACAGCCGGCGGCGCGGCTCTTCGAGTATCGGGGGGCACCCGCGGGTTCCACACCGATGGTCTGTACCGCTTCTTTCAGACCCTTGACCGCGGTAGCCACGCCGGAGATCAGACCTCCGCCGCCGATGGGGCAGGCCACCGCCTCCACCTGGGGCAGATCCTCCAGAATCTCCAGAGCGATGGTCCCCTGGCCGGCGGCTACATAGGGATCGGCGTAAGGGTGGACGTTGACCATCCCCGCCTCCTCCACCAACTGCTGGGCCCGGGCCTCCCGCTGGGAGGACAGGGTGCCGACCAGTTCCACCTGGCCGCCGAAGGATTTGACGCCTGCCAGCTTCACCGGGTTGGCGTTGGTGGGCATGACAATGACGGCCTTGGTATCCAGCAGCTGGGCGGCGCAGGCCACGCCCTGGGCGTGGTTGCCGGAGGAGGCGCAGACCAGCCCGCGACGGAGCTCCTCCTGCGTCAGGGACAGGGCTTTGTTCATGGCACCCCGGATCTTAAAGGCACCCATGACCTGGAAGCCTTCGAATTTCAAATAAACTTCACATCCCAGGGCCTCGTCCAGAGCCGGGACCCGCAGCAGCGGGGTGCGGACGATGTAAGGGGCGATGCGGGCCTGGGCCTGCTGGATATCCTGAAGTGAGAGCATGGTGATCCATCCTTTCCTGTTTGGAAGATTAGTTCCATTTAACCACGGATCAGGTGGCTTGGCAAGAGGGGATGGACAGAAAGACGGTCACCGGGGCAGAATGCGGAGATTCAGGTCGGCCTTGCCCTGGATGCCGGCCACCTGGCCCGCGTCGGTATACTGCCACATTTGAAAATCATAGTAGAAGTCGGGGGACTGGGTGTACTGGGCGAGCCAGAAAGGATATTGGGCCACCCCTTCCAGATTGTAGAGGAGATAGGCGATGTACTGGTTGAAGTAGATCATGGGCTGATACCCAGCCTCCTCCACCAAATTGCAGAAGGCGTTGGCCATGGCGGTGAGGGTGGCGCTGTCCACCCCGTCTGTGCGGGCGGGAGCGCTGGAGATGTTTTCCCAGTCGAAGACCACAGGTCCGGTAATGTCACAGCCCTCCAGTAGGTCCAGGACGAACCGGGCCTCCTCCTCCGCCTCCTCCGGGGAGACAGCCTGGGAGAAGAAATACACTCCCACCTCTAGGCCCACCCGGGAAGCACCCTGGACGTTGGCCCGGAATTGGGCGTCCTCAAAGATAGTGCCGCTGTCCAGCCCGTAATACCGGCCACCGGCCCGGATCATGGCAAAGTCGATGCCGTCAGCTGCCACCGCCTGCCAGTCGATCTCCCCCTGGTAAGAGGAGACATCCACGCCAAGGGAAGTCGCCACGCCGTCGGCGGTATAGGTCATCCGGTCATCCGCCAGCACGAATTTTTCTGAGCGGTAGGAGTTTACCGGAACTCCCTTCAAAATGTCCAGGGTGTGGGAGCCAAAGTGGATGTGACTGGCATACTCCTGAATCTGCCAGACCACGGCGCTCACCTCCGCCCGGGTCATGGAGTCCTCCGGGCGAAAGAACAGCTCTTCGCCTTCCCGGAAGCCGGCGATCAGCCCCTTCTCATACAAGGCGGTAACATAGCCGTCGTCCAGGTCCCGGAAGGGGGATCCCGCTTCCGAAGGGGCCAGGCCCAGGGCTTGGGCGGCCAGACGGGCAATGAACAGGCGGGCAACCGGCCCGGTCAGCTCAGGGAGCTGCTCCGGAGTGATCCAGCCGCGCTCCGAGGCATAAGCGGCATAGCCGCTGGCGTAATGTTCTCCAGGAACAGGCTCCTGATCGCCGCTGCCCGCCGCTTTCAGGATCATGATGATAGAGTCCCCTGCACGGGTGGTGTCGTTGGGGCCGAAGCGGCCGTCGGGGTAGCCGTTGACTACGCCCTGGCTGTTCAGGGAAGCTACGAAGGGATAGAACCAGTCCCCCTGGGCCGTGTCGGAGAAGGGACAGGTCCAGCCCTGGGGCACCGCGGGCTGGCCGGCGGCCAGAGCGGGCTGGAGCAGGAGCAGGGCCGACAGGGACAGCCCGGCAAGCCGCGGAAGGGTGCGTCGGATGGAAGTGTGCATGGAAAATTCCTCTCTTTCTGAATGGAATGGCTGAGGCAAGAAGGTAGTTTGACAAAGCATAGGGGATTTGTTATAGTGGATTTAAGGCGGTGTCGGCGAGAGCCGGAGAGAACGCCGGGAATGGAGGCTGAATCAGGATGTATTTTTATCTTCCGATCATTACCGTGGTCTGTTCCAGCGTTATCTATCATGTCTGCGCCAAATCCACATCGCCCAAGATCAACGCCTTCGCCTCCCTGGCCGTCACCTACCTCATCGGAGCGGTGGTGTCGGCCGCGCTCTACTACCTGACCAGCCCCACCAAGCGGTTGGCCGAGGAGCTGTCCCGGGTCAACTGGGCTACGTTGGTGCTGGGCCTGGCCATCGTGGGCCTGGAGGCGGGGAATATCTTTATGTACAAGGTGGGCTGGGACATCAGCCTGGGTCCCCTGGTGACCAGCAGCACGCTGGCCGTCACCCTGCTGGCGGTGGGCGTCCTGTTCTATCGGGAGGAGCTCTCTTTGACCAAGGTGGTGGGGATCGTCTTGTGTGTGGCGGGCCTGATCCTGGTCAATAAAAAGTAGGCCGGGACACAGAGCGATTATAGCAATAGGCTCAGAACGGAGTCAACGGCTAAAATGTGAATTTTTCGAGGTCACGCCCTCTGCGTCCGCCTGGGGCCGACCGGGAAGGAGAACCTGTCATGCATATCCCCGCCTGCGAGACCAGCCTGCTGGAGTTGGCGGATTTCGACCGCGCTCTGGAGGAGTCCGCCCGTCCAAATCCTGATTATGACATTACAAAATGGATTTATGTACCAAACCATTACTCTGAGTATCGTTATATCCTGGGGACCCGAGGGGAGAAGCCGCTGATCTGCGTGGGGATCAACCCCTCCACCGCCGCCCCCGACGATCTGGACAACACCTTGAAATCGGTGGAGCGGGTGGCCCTCCACAATGGCTATGACAGCTTTCTCATGTTCAATGTCTACGCCCAGCGGGCCACCGATCCGGACGACATGGAGCGCACCTATAACCGGCAGCTCCACGCCCAGAATATGAAGGCCTTTGACTATGCCCTGTCCCTGGACCGGGCGGGAGCCCCGGCGGTGTGGGCCGCCTGGGGGACCATCATCGAAAAGCGGGACTACCTGCCCGGCTGTGTCCGGGATATGATCGCCGTGGGCAAGGCCCGGGGGGCCCGGTGGTATTCGGCTGGAAAAAAGTCCAAGAAGGGACACCCCCATCACCCCCTGTACCTGCGGAAGGACAGCCTTCTGGAGGAATTCGACGTAGAGGGTTATCTCAACCACATTTTATAAATTGTAAGGAGGAGTTCCAATGATCTTGACCACTACGCCCAGCATTGAGGGTAAGAAGATCGTGGCTTACCACGGCGTCGTGTTCGGCGAGGTGATCGCCGGTGTGGATTTTGTGAAGGATATCGTGGCCGGATTCAGCAACTTTTTCGGCGGCCGCTCCGGGACCTATGAGGAAGAATTGATGAATGCCCGTGAGACCGCCCTCCGGGAGCTGGAGCAGCGGGCCCGGGATATGGGGGCCAACGCCGTGGTGGGCATCGACGTGGACTATGAGGTGCTGGGCTCTGACAACGGTATGCTGATGGTCACCGCCAGCGGAACCGCCGTGGTGGTGGAATAAGTGGTAAGTGGACAGAAAGGTCCGCCGGGAGGCGGGCCTTTTGTTTTGCCGGGGAATGTGGTACAATGATTTTACTTGTGAGCCGCCGTATTCCCTGGCGGCAGTGAAAAGGTGAGTCTATGATCCAAATTGGTAATCTGCCCCTGCCTGTCGGCGGGGATCTGGAACAACTGAGGAAGCGGGCGGCCCGCGCTCTGGGGGTCCGCCCCTCGGCGCTGGGAGAGCTGAACATCGTCCGCCAGTCCATCGACGCCCGGAACAAGCACGACGTCCACTATGTTTACACGGTGGAGGTGTCCATGCCTGAGGAGGAGCGGCTGGCGCGGAACGCTCCGGGGCGGAACGTGACGCTGACACAGCGCCGTCCCTATGTCTTCCCGGAGGTGAAGCGCCGGTCGGCGCTGGCTCCGGTGGTGGTGGGCATGGGACCTGCGGGCCTGTTTGCCGCCCTGTTCCTGGCCCGGAACGGCCTGCCCTGCGTGGTGCTGGAGCGGGGCCGGGATGTGGACGCCCGGACGGCGGATGTGGAGCGGTTCTGGAAAACGGGACTGCTGGACCCCTCCTCCAACGTCCAGTTCGGCGAAGGGGGCGCGGGCACCTTCTCCGATGGAAAGCTGACCACCGGGACCCACGACCTCCGGATCAGCGCGGTGCTGGACACGCTGGTGGCGGCGGGCGCCCCCGCCGACGTCCGGTATTCCCACAAGCCCCACATTGGCACCGACGTGCTGCGGCAGGTGGTGAAGACCATGCGGCAGGAGTTGATATCCCTGGGCTGCGACGTTCGGTTTGGGCACCGGCTGTCCGGTCTGCGGACGGAGAACGGCCAGATCACCGCTCTCAGGGTGGAGTGTCCCCAGGGGGACTATGAACTGCCCTGCGACGCTCTGGTGCTGGCGCCCGGCCACTCGGCCCGGGACACCTTTGCCATGCTCCGTGACGCGGGAGTGCCCATGGAAAAGAAGCAGTTTGCCATCGGGGTGCGCATCGAGCACAGCCAGCAGACCGTCAGCCAGCAGCAGTACGGTCCCGCCTGGGAGCAGCTGCCCCCTTCGGACTATAAGCTGGCCTGCCACCTGCCCAGCGGACGGTCGGCCTTCACCTTCTGCGTCTGCCCCGGCGGCCAGGTGGTGGCCGCCGCCTCGGAGCAGGGAGCCGTGGTGACCAACGGCATGAGCCTTCGGGCCCGGGACGGGAAGAACATCAACGGGGGACTGCTGGTGGGCGTGGGGCCCCAGGACTTCCCGGAGGAGGACGTCCTGGCCGGCGTCCGGTTCCAGGAGCGTTGGGAACTGGCCGCCTTCCAACTGGGGGGGGGAGACTTCATGGCCCCGGCCCAGCGGGTGGAAGACTTTTTGGCCCGCCGGCCTTCGGAGGGACCGGGAGCCATTTTGCCCACCTACCGGCCGGGGGTGACCTGGACGGAGATGGAAGCCTGTCTGCCCGGCTATGTCACCGAGACGCTGCGGCAGGCTATCCCTCTGCTGGATCGAAAGCTCCACGGCTTTGCCGGCCCCGACGGGGTGCTAACGGGGGTGGAGACCCGGTCCTCCTCCCCGGTGCGTATCCTCCGGGACGAGGGGCTCCAGTCCGCTCTGCGGGGCCTGTACCCCTGCGGCGAGGGGGCGGGATACGCCGGAGGGATCGTGTCCGCCGCCGTGGACGGCATCCGGGTGGCCGAGGCGGTGGCTGCTGGAAGATAAACTGGGCGGGGGAGCCGCCAGAGTAAAACAAGGCGCTGTCCCATCGGGACAGCGCCTTGTTGTTTCTGAGTCTTATTGGACGTGGGTGTGGTTGTTGATGTGGTTCATGCAGTAGCAGTAGTAGCCGATGCACTTGGAGCAGTAGCGGAATTCCATGTTGGGGTCGTCGGCGTCGGTAATACCGCAGACGGCGCATTTGTGGAGGTAGCCCTTCCGCTGCTGGACCTCTTTCTGGGCTTTTTTAAAATTGATGGTCTGGGGATCCACCTTGTGGGCGGCCCGGTCACGGCCCCGGCGGAGAATGGACATCAGGTCATCCCAGAAGAAAATAAAGTAGTTCAGGATGGCCACCAAAGGCATGAAAGCGGCCAGCACATAGCCCGAGGTCAGGTAGAAGGCGAAATCGTAGGCGAAGAAGAAAACATCCAGCCAGGCCATCCACTTGACTTTCAGGGGGATGATGCCGTATAGATAGACCCGCATGTCCGGATAGAGGGTGGCGAAGGAGAAGAACATGGACATGTTGATGTAGTACATATTCACCGACGTCCGGGTCACCAGGCCATAGACCGCGTTCAGCAGGATGCCCAGGAGATAGAATACGGTGAACCGGGTGGTACCCCAGTGCTGTTCCAGTGTGGTGCCGATCCAGTAGTAGAAGAAGGTGGTGAGCAGAAACATAAAGAAGAAGGAGAGCTGGAGGGGTCCTGCCGTCCCGGCGCCCCCGATGGCGGGGACCAGGACAAAGGTGAAGAGACGCCAGATCTGACCGGAAAGGATGTCGCTGAAGTTAAAGTACAGAAGCTGGGTCACAAGGCCGTTGGTAAACATGTCCAGGATATAGACCGCCAGATTACTGATGGCTACATACTTCATCAGCCCGGGAAGTCCAAAGTTGGGGTGGTTATAGCAAAAGCGGTCCAGCCAGCGGGAAACTGCCTTCATGGACAGCCCTCCTTCATTACAAATCATCAAGCAGAACACATTGTACCCGTTTTTCCGTGGATTGTCTACGTCCAAACTGTAAACAATTTTGTCGAGGGCCTGAAAGCGGCTTTTTTTCGGGCGAAAACTGTGATAAAATAACAAGTACAGGACCGGAGGGCAAGGAGAAGGTCTATGGGCAAGAAACGCTATGAATTTGACGCCGTGATCCAAAAGGTGCCCGACGTAGACGGGGCTTATGTGGAGTTCCCCTATGACGTCCGGACGGAGTTCGGAAAGGGCAGGGTGAAGGTCCATGCCCAATTCGACGGCGAGCCCTACGACGGCAGCCTGGTCCGGATGGGAACTCCGGGACACATCCTGGGTCTGCGAAAGGATATCCGCGCGAGGATCGGCAAACAGCCCGGAGACACCGTCCATGTGGTGCTGACGGAGCGGGAATAGCGGTCCGGCGCGCGAAAACAGAGATACAGCGGAGGAGAAGCGTATGAGCATTGTGAAGGATATGGCCCTGGCCCCCTCGGGCCGTCAGAAGATCCGGTGGGTGCGGGATTTTATGCCCGCCCTCAGCGGCATTGAGGAGCGGTTCCGGAGAGAGAAGCCCTTTGAAGGGCTGACCATCGCCGTCTCCGTCCATCTGGAGGCCAAGACAGCCAACCTGGGTCTGGTCCTCCGGGAAGGGGGCGCCGACGTCCATCTGACGGGCTGCAACCCCCTGTCAACCCAGGACGACGTGGCCGCCGCCATGGCCGAACTGGGGGTGGACACCTACGGAGTCCACGGAGTCACCCCCCAGGGGTACGAGGATCTGCTGGTGGAGACTTTGAAGTGCCGTCCCCACCTGATCGTGGACGACGGCGGTGATCTGATCGCGCTGCTGGGAGGCAAGTGCGCCCAGTACGGCGACCGCCTTTTCGGCGGCTGCGAGGAGACCACCACCGGCATCCACCGCCTTTACGCCCGGGAGCGGGCGGGCATCCTGCCCTGTCCCATGATGGCGGTGAACGACGCCAAGGCCAAGCACTACTACGACAACAAGTACGGCACCGGCCAGTCCTCCTGGGACGCCATCATGCACACCACCAACCTGATGGTGGCGGGCAAGACGGTGGTAGTGGCCGGTTACGGCTGGTGCGGTAAGGGCATCGCCATGCGGGCCAAGGGCATGGGGGCCAACGTCATTGTCACCGAGGTGGACCCCTTCAAAGCCCTGGAGGCCACCATGGAGAATTTCCGGGTCATGCCCATGGATGAGGCGGCCAAATACGGCGATATCTTTGTCACCGCCACCGGCTGCAAGGACGTCATCGTGGAGCGTCACTTCCGGGTGATGAAGGACAACGCCATCCTGTGCAACTCCGGCCACTTTGACTGCGAGGTGGATGTGGCCGCTCTGGCCGCCATGGCTGCGGAGCGGTTCCCCCGCCGGGCCAACATCGAGGGCTTCCGTCTGGCCGACGGCCGCACCCTCAATGTGCTGGCCGAGGGCCGTCTGGTCAACCTGGCCGCCGGCAACGGCCACCCGGCGGAGATCATGGACATGTCCTTCGCTGTCCAGGCCCTGTCCCTGGAATGGCTGGCCAGACACCGGGAGGGGCTGGAGAAAAAGGTCTACAACGTCCCCGACGAGATCGACGACCAGATCGGCCGGGTGAAGCTGGCGGCCATGGGGCTGGCCATCGACACCCTGACCGAGGAGCAGAAACAGTATCTGGCAGGCTGGGAGGCGTAAAGAGCCGGCACCCAGCGGACGCCCGGGCGCAGAATGGAGTTTGTGAGGACGCAATGCACAACGAATTGACGCAGATCGACATTCAAAAGATGAAAGAGGAGCTGGACTACCGCCGGATCACCCTCCGGCCCCAGCTGCTGGAGGAGGTGAAGGTGGCACGGTCCTTTGGGGACCTGAGCGAGAACTTCGAGTACAAGGCAGCCAAGCGGGAGAAGAACAAAAACGAGAGCCGCATCCGCTTCCTGGAGAACATGATAAAGACGGCCGTAGTCATTGAGGACCGGTCCGCGGCAGATACCGTGGGCCTGTATGACAAGGTGACGGTGTATCTGGAAGAGGATGACGAGGAGGAGACCTGGCAGATCGTCACCACCGTCCGGCAGGACGTGCTCCGGGGCCTCATCAGCAAGGAGGCACCCATGGGTTCCGCCCTGCTGGGCAAGAAGGTGGGGGACCGCTTTTATGTCCAGGTGAACAAGGACTACGGCTATTATGCCCAGGTCCGTGCCATTGAGAAGGGACAGGATGACGGGTCGGTAGCCCTGAACCGCTTTTGATTGGCCTCGGACGAGCCAAGGGAGTGTTAAGGTCAAGATAAGCCAATTTTAGGCCGATTTATGCTGAGACGTGCGCCGATTGCTGTGCTAAGATAGGCGGCGTAAGAAAACGGCCGTGTCCGTGGCCGGACAAGCGGAGGCTGAGCGACCAGTCAGAGGTCGAAGAAACTTAACTTTTGATGGAAAGAGGAACATTATGGCTATTGAGAAGATTTTTGTAGTAGGCGCCGGTCTGATGGGCAGCGGCATTGCCCAGACCGCTATTTGCAACGGTTATACCGTTACCCTGAACGATCAGCGTCAGGAGGCGCTGGAGCGCGGCAAGGCGGGCATCGTGAAGATGCTCAAGCGCGACGTGGAAAAGGGCCGCATGACTGAGGAAGAGTGCGAGGCGGCTCTGGCCCGCCTGAGCCTGGACAGCAGCATGAACGGCGCTCAGAATGCCGATCTGGTCATCGAGGCTATTTATGAGAATCTGGAAGCCAAGCAGGCGGTGTTTAAGAGACTGGAAGAGGTCTGCCCCGCTTCCACCATTTTCGCCTCCAACACTTCCTCCATTTCCTTGACTGCGCTGGCTGCCGCTACCAAGCGTCCTGACCGCGTGGTCGGCATGCACTTCTTCTCTCCCGTGCCCAAGATGCGGCTGTGCGAGGTCATCTTCGGCCTGCTCACCGCTCAGGATGTTCTGGAGCAGATCAAGGAAGTTGGCGAGAGAATGGGCAAGACCCTGATCCTGTCCGACGATAAGCCCGGCTTCATCGTCAACCGCGCCCTGCTGCCCATGCTGAACGAGGCCTGCGTCATCGTCGGTTCCAATATCGGTACCGTTGAGGATATCGACAACGGCATGAAGCTGGGCTGCAACCACCCCATGGGTCCCCTGGAGCTGGCTGACATGGTGGGTCTGGACATCCTGCTTAACGTGATGATGGTCCTGGACAAGGAATATGGCGCCAAGTATCATCCTTCCATGATCCTGCGCAAGATGGTCACCGCCGGTTTCCTGGGCCGCAAGAGCGGCGCCGGCTTCTATCTGTATGAGGACGGCAAGAAGATGGGCGTCAACCCCGTCCTGACCCAGGTCCACAGCCTGGAGGAGCAGCACTAAATCTCCCTGTACATCTGTCCGCGGCCGGAGCAACTTCCGGCCGCGGCTTTTTTAGGGGAAAATCAGTTGACAAACGGGAAAAAACTGATATACTTACTTAGTACAATTGAATCGCCTTATCAAGAGTGGTTGAGGGACCGGCCCTATGAAACCACGGCAACCTGCCCCGTGCAAGGTGCCAAATCCGGCGGTAGTGTATCGCAAGATGAGGGTGTAACAAGCTCCTGAACGCTCCGCCTACCGCGGAGCGTTTTTTACAGCCTCCCAGCCAAAGAAAGGAAGGAACGACTATGGCAAAACGACTTTTTACTTCTGAATCCGTCACCGAGGGGCATCCCGACAAGATCTGCGACCAGATCTCCGACGCGGTGCTGGACGCCATCATCGCCCGGGACCCCCAGGCCCGGGTGGCCTGTGAGACCACCGTCACCACCGGTCTGGTCCATGTGATGGGTGAGATCACCACCTCCTGCTATGTGGATATCCCCAAGATCGCCCGGGATGTGGTCCGGGACATCGGCTATGACCGGGCCAAGTTCGGCTTTGACTGCGACACCTGCGCCGTCATTACCTCCATCGACGAACAGTCTCCCGACATTGCCCTGGGCGTGGACAAGTGCCTGGAGGCAAAGGAGGGCGCGCAGGACGACGGGCTGGACAACGGTGCCGGCGACCAGGGCATGATGTTCGGCTACGCCTGTGATGAGACGCCGGAGCTGATGCCTCTGCCCATCTCCCTGGCCCACAAGCTGGCTTTGCAGCTGACCCGGGTCCGCAAGGAGGGCAAGGTGGACTATCTGCGGCCCGACGGCAAGACCCAGGTGACCATCGAGTACAACGAGGACAATACCCCCAAGCGTATTGACGCGGTGGTGGTGTCCACCCAGCATGGCCCCGAGGCGGAGCTGGACCAGATCCGGAAGGATATGATCGACCTGGTCATCAAGCCCATCCTGCCGGCGGAGCTGCTGGACGGAGACACCAAGATCTATGTCAACCCCACCGGCCGCTTTGTGGTGGGCGGGCCCCAGGGCGATTCCGGCCTCACCGGCCGCAAGATCATTGTGGACACATATGGCGGCAGCGCTCCCCACGGCGGCGGCGCCTTCTCCGGCAAGGACCCCACCAAGGTGGACCGTTCCGCTGCCTATGCCGCCCGCTGGGTTGCCAAAAATGTTGTAGCCGCCGGTCTGGCCAAGCGCTGCCAGGTCCAGCTGGCCTACGCCATCGGCGTGGCCCAGCCTGTTTCCGTGCGGGTGGATACCTTTGGTACCGGAACTGTGCCTGACGGAAAACTGGAGGAGGCGGTGGAGAAGACCTTTGATCTGCGCCCCGCCGCCATCATCCGGGACCTGGACCTGCGCCGCCCCATCTACCGCCAGCTGGCCGCCTATGGCCACTTCGGCCGGGACGACCTGGACCTGACCTGGGAGAAAACTGACCGGGTGGATCAACTGAAGGCCAACCTGTAACAGGCTAAACGAAATAAGCTGAACATGCGCGCGGAGAAGTTCCGCGCGCATTTTTTGTCTGTTTGGCCTGGCTTGACTGCCTTACGCAAAAAGTTTTTTCTGCCGATGGATTGGGGCTGGACAAAGCAGGGGAGGCGGGAGTAAAATGAGACGAAATTATTTCGATTCCGGCATCCCGGAATGATATATAAGGAGAGTTTGGAACGGATGAAGGAAAAGGAAATTTTAAACCGGGTAGACCATACTTTGCTGACCCCCACTGCCACCTGGGAACAGGTCAAGGCGGTCTGTGAGGAGGGGAAAGCGTTTTCCACTGCTTCTGTGTGTATCCCGCCCCGCTATGTAAAGAAGGCGGCGGACTATCTGGGAAACAGCCTGAAGATCTGCACTGTGATCGGCTTCCCCAACGGCTACTCCACGCCGGAGGTCAAGGTGTTCGAGACGGAGGACGCCGTTCGAAACGGCGCGGACGAGATCGATATGGTCATCAATCTGGGTATGGCCAAGGCCGGCGACTGGGAGGGCGTTCTCCAGGAGATCAAGGCGGTGAAGGAGTCCTGCGGCGGCCGGATCCTGAAGGTCATCGTGGAAGCCTGTCAGCTGACCCAGGAGGAGAAGATCGCCGCCTGCCGGGTGGTCTCCATGTCCGGGGCGGACTTTATCAAGACCTCCACCGGTTTTTCCGCCGGCGGAGCCACGGTGGAGGACGTGAAGCTGTTCCGGGAGCACATCAGCCCCGATCTGCGGATCAAGGCTGCGGGCGGCATCCGCACCTTTGAGCAGGCCAGAGCCTTGCTGGAGGCGGGCGCCGACCGCATCGGGGCCAGCGCCCTGGTCGCCTTGGCGAAGGAGCAGAATCTCTGAGCAGTCGAAAAAGGTCCCCGTTCCGAAAGGAACGGGGACCTTTTGTCATGTTGGTCGCGGGGATCAGCCCTGGACGAACTTCATACCGATGCTGGTGGTGGCCTCGTAACCAGCCTCGGCGGCTTCCAGCCAGGCGCTGTAGTCCTGGTTGCGGAGGCTGGTCTTGGCGGTCGACTTCCAAACGGGGTCGCCGGAGCCGGCGTAATACATGATGTGCCAGCCGTAGCTGCTCTCCACCAGACCGGTGTCGCCCACCTGACGGGCGGGGTCAACGGCCCAGTCACGGAAGGACTGCACATAGTTGGAGTCGGGGGTGATGTTGGAGATCAGACCGCCGTCAGCGGCGGAGCCGCTGTCGGCGCTGTTCTCCTGGGCCAGGGCGGCGAAGGAGTCCTCGGTAGCCGCGCCGGCCTTCCACTGGGCCAGCAGCTCCTCGGCCTGGGCCTTGGCGGCGGCGATCTGCTCCTCGGTGGCCTCGGTGGCGCCCTCATCCTTTTCGGGGGTAATCAGGATGTGGCGGACATTGTTGGTGGGAGTCTCGTCCAGAGCGCGGCCCTCAAAGCGGACCACATAGTAGTTATAAGCGGTGCCGGAGTCGTACTCGCTCAGAGTTACGTCGTTTTCGCGGCGGGCGCCGTCATAGATCCACTCGGTATAGGCGCTGTTGACACTGGAACCTACCTGGTTGTCAGAAATCTGGCTGGAATACAGCTGGTCGGCGTACTCCTCGGCCAGAGCGGCGGGGTCCTCGCCGGCCTCAAGCTTGCTCTGGATCTCCTCGGCCACCGCCTTGGTCTGGGCCTTGGCCTCCTCCAGCGCGGCGGTCTTCTCCTCCTCGCTCATCTCCGTGTCGGAAGTGCCGACCTTGGCCTGAAGCACGAACTGGGACAGGGTAAAGGTGTCCAGGGAGTCCTTGTTCTCCTGATAATAGCTCTGGAGATCGGCGGCACTGTAGTCCAGGGCGTCGAGATAGCTGTTGGCGTAATCGCTGGCCAGAGTCTGGCGCTCCAGCAGGGTCACCAGCTTCTCATAGGTCATGTAGGGGCCGTAATTGGTCTGGATGAAACCCTTCTGGTCATCCATGGCATCCAGAAGGGAGATCTGGCTGTCCAGGTAGGAGCGGGCCTCCTCGGACATGGTGTAGCCCTCAGCCTCAGCCTTGTCGGCCAGAGACAGGTCGGACTTCAGAGCCTCCACGGCAGGGGTCAGCAGATAATCCTTCATGGAGACGCTGCTCATGCCGTACTGGGTGTACTGGTTGACCAGGTTGTTATAGTAATACTGCACGTCGGCGGCGGTATACTTGACGCCGTGGATGGTGACGGCGGTAGCGCTGCGCTGGATCAGACCGGCGTTCCAAACCAGCAGGAAGGCGACCAGCACCACGCAGAGAACGCCGATCACCCGGTACAAAATGGTGCTGCGGCGGGCCTCGGCGGCCTCTTGCTGTCTTTTCTGTTCCCGGGCAGAGGGAGCCTGATCGGCCACGTCCTGACGGGTCTTCTTTTCTCTGGATGCACTCACAGTTTGTTCAGTCCTCTCATGTTGATCAACAGGCTCTGCCCCGGCGGAGCCTGGGTCCGGCGTGGCCGTTCCAATGGAAACGGTCCGCCGCAGGCCGCCGCGCATCAGGAGATGCGGGAAAACAGCCGTACTTGGGTATTATACTAAAAACTTGCCCGCCTTGCAAGGGGCGAGAAGAGAAGAAAAACCGTGTTTTACAGATTGTTCATGAAACCCGGAGAAAAAAAGACCGCGGCTGTTTCCAGCCGCGGTCCAGTTCCAGTGTTTTTTCTATGGTCAAGCAACTTCAAAACGAAAAATTTTGAAGCCTGCGGTGTGTTGCACCGCAGGAGGCCGCAAAGCCGCCCTTGCTCAGCCTGCATAGTCAAAGAACCGTGCTTTGCGTGACGGCAGATTTGACCTGCCGCCGGAAAGGAACGAATTCTCTTCCGGTCCTTCGACTATATAACCCCGCTCTGGCCGTGTGGGCCCGTTTAAAACCTGCACGTAATGGCAGGTGGGTTGCCTCCACGGCGCTTTTCTGCTTCCAACTTCCAGCCGACCTCAAAGGGGGCCGGGAGGCCTGCAGGCCACGCCGTGAGGGGGCGTCCCGTTTAAAAGATGTGGGTTTAAAAGAACCCATCACGCACCGAGCAGGAGAGAAGGCGAAGGAATCATTCCTCCTCGTCTTCAAAAAAACGTTCCATAAAGAGGTTGTAAATCTCGTCCAGCTCCTCATCGGTATCGGGAGTGGAGAGGAGCTCCTCGCCGTTCTCCTCGATGACCTTCATAATGACCAGGCCGTATTCCTCGTCGTCGGCGTCTACATCCACCGGCTCGCCGGTCTCCTCGTTCTCAGCCACGGCGGGGAACATGGCGTAATAGGTGATCCCGTTGTGCTCCAGGGTGTCCACCAGTTCCAACTCAAACTCGTTGCCGTCCTCATCGGTGACGGAGATAAAATCGGGGCCGAACTCTTCGCTCATGTTGGAAATACCTCCAAGCTTTTTGTGAGTCTATTTTACCCTGCATGCGGGAAAAATGCAAGGGGAACAAACTGTAAATTTTCACCGCCCAGAGGATGGGTTCAGCTTTGTGGTGGACAAATGGAAAGAATCTGATATAATAGCCATAGTATAGCCATGATCCGGCCCGATTTCGGTCCTTTTATTTTTTCACGGAGAAGAGGCGGCCGGCGGAGGGAAGGGGAGTGGCCCGGTGGGGTGGCCAGCGGAAGAAGCTGGCGGACCGCGCCCGTGAGACGGAAAATCGAGACCGTCGAAAGTCAGCCGAAGGGCTGCTTTTGACTGGAGGTAACAACGTGTCAGACCAAAATAATCACAACTCTCTGTACGAAAACAGCGAATACCCTTCCCGGCGTCAGGCGCCCCGGAGGTCGGAGCGCTCCG
The DNA here is from genome assembly GCF_021531375.1 of Pseudoflavonifractor phocaeensis. Classification (GTDB taxonomy): domain Bacteria; phylum Bacillota; class Clostridia; order Oscillospirales; family Oscillospiraceae; genus Lawsonibacter; species Lawsonibacter phocaeensis_B. The sequence continues at coordinate 91,878 of NZ_JADYTU010000004.1, read as the reverse complement.
GCCGCTCCCGGAAAAAGCGCAGACGGGGCGGCGTGGCCGGCAGTATTTTCAAGGTGCTGGGCACCCTGCTGCTCATCGGCCTGTGTACCGGGGCGATTCTCTGCTGCTTTGCGGCGGTGTACATCAAAACAGTCATCGTTCCCATCGCGGACCTGAGCCTGGACGACTTTGAGCTGGGCGAGAACAGCGTCATGTACTACACGGACAAGACCACCGGGCAGGACAAAGAGCTGGTCACCCTGCTGAACACCACCAGCTCCATCTGGGTGGACTATGACGAGATCCCCAAGGATCTGATCAACGCCGCGGTGGCCATTGAGGACCAGCGGTTCTGGACCCACCCCGGCGTGGACTGGCGGCGGACGGGCCGTGCGGTACTGTCCATGTTCACCGGCGGCGAGATCTCAGGCGGTTCCACCATCACCCAGCAGCTCATCAAGAACCTGACCGATTACAACGAGACCACCGTGAAGCGCAAGGTCATCGAGATCGTCCGCGCCCTCCGGTTCACCCAGAACAACTCCAAGGAGGACACCATCACCTGGTACCTCAACGTCATCCCGCTGGGCAGCGGCTGCGAGGGGGTGGGCTCCGCCGCCTATGAATACTTCGGCAAGTCTGTGTCCGAGCTGTCTCTTGCCGAGTGTGCCAGCCTCATCGCCATCACCAACAACCCCTCCAAGTATGGCCCCTATTCCCCCGCCCGGGTGCCCACAAAGGAAACCGGCGAGCTGTGGACCGCCAAGCAGTGGAACAAGTGGCGGCAGGAGAACGTACTGGCCAAGATGCTGGAACTGGGGATGATCTCCCAGGAGGAGCATGACGCCGCCGTGGCCGAGGAGTTGGTCTTTGACCGGGGCGAGAATGAGGCGGCCACCCAGGAGATCTACTCCTGGTATGAGGAGACTGTCATCTCCGATGTGACCAGGGACCTTCAGGAGAAGTATCAGCTGTCCGACAGCCGCGTGAGCCAGCTGCTTCGCAGCGGCGGCCTGCGAATCTACACCTGTCTGGACCCGGATATCCAAGCCATTGTGGAGAAGATCTACACCAACCGGGAGAACCTGAACTATACCTCCAGCGACGGACAGCTGATGCAGTCCTCCATCACGATTATCGACAACGCAACCGGCGACGTGGTGGCCATCGCGGGCCAGTTCGGGGAGAAAACGGGCAACCTGTGGACCAACTACGCCAATACCGCCAAGCGGCAGCCGGGTTCTTCCCTCAAGCCCCTGTCGGTCTACTCCCCTGCCCTGGAGATGGGGCTGATCTCTCCCATTACCATCATCGACGACTACCCCTATAACGACAGCAACGGCACCGGCTGGCCCATCAACTCGGGCGCTGCCCGGTACAAGGGCCTGACCACCGTCCGCCAGGGTCTGACCCACTCGGTGAACACCATCGCCGTCCGCATCCTGGCCGACAAGGTGACTCCCCAGGCCAGCTTCAACTTTGTCCAGGACAAATACAAAATTGATCTGGTGGAAGCCAGACAGGTGGGCAACCAGGTCAAGAGCGATATCGACGTGGCGCCTCTGGCCATGGGCGGCCTTACAGACGGCGTCTGCACCCGGGACATGGCCGAGGCCTACGCCACCTTCCCCAACAACGGCGTCTACACCTATTCCCGCACCTATACCAAGGTGCTGGACAGCAACGGCAATGTGATCCTGGAGAACGAGAGCGTCAAGGAGCCCGTCATCAAGGACACCACCGCCTATTATATGAACTCCATGCTGACCAACGTGGTCACCAGCGGTACTGCCGCCGGCCACGGCCTGAGCGGTATGACCGCCGCCGGTAAGACCGGTACAACCAGCGAGAACTATGACCGCTGGTTCGTGGGCTATACCCCCTACTACACCGCCGCCGTCTGGACGGGCTATCCTGTCAACGCCAAGATGAGGACCAGCGGCAACCCGGCCCTGAACCTGTGGGAAAAGGTGATGGAGGAGGTCCATGCGGGGCTGGAGAACAAGAAGTTCCCCGTCTCCAGCGGACTGAGCAGCGTGCAGTACTGTCTGGACAGCGGACTGCGGGCCACGGAATACTGCGCCCTGGACCCCCGCGGCAGTAGGGTGAGCAGCGACAGCGTGTTCCAGGGCGACGCCTCCGGCGAGGTCTGCACCATCCACACCGCCCAGAGCGTGGTCAAGGTGTGCCTGGACTGCCCCATCCTCAAGGAGGACGGCAGCGAGACCGGCATGTACCACATTGCCGGTCCCTACTGCCCGGAGGAGAGCCAGAAGGAGATGTGCCTGCCCGACTATGTGCGGGAGCGGATCGGCACCGCCGTGGCCCAGGACGAGCTGTACCGAAAGAGTGTGGTGGAGAGCTACGGCCCTTGTACCATTCATACAGAGTCCGTCGTGGAGCCGCCTCCGACAGTGGAGCCCGGTGGCCCCGACTCCTCCGGCCATCCCACCGATCCGGAGGATCCGGACCATGGAGACCAGTCCGTGCCGGACGGCTCAGGAAATGGCTCCGGGAGCGCCGGTACGGGAACGGGAGAAGAGGCGCCCGGCTCCCAGGATATCTGGTAGAGCAGCCCATCGTATTCAGCGCCGCGGCTATGCGCCGCGGCGCTGTTTTGTCGCCATTACAGGGCACAAAAGGAGAAAACTGTGTAAAATGACGGCGGGATGCCGGTGGAGACAGACAAATTCCGACATTCTGCTAAAAGGATTTCCGTTGCAACCAGCGGGAAATTGTGCTAAAATAGGCCACATCGCAAGAACAAATGCCCGTACAACATGGACACGCAGCCATGTGGAGAGGAGGAGTTGCCGTGAGCGCACCGGCAAAATACTTTATTGTAGAGGCGGAGGCCATGCCGGAGATTTTTCGGAAGGTGGCGGAGGCCAAGCGTCTGCTGGAGACGGGAGAAGAGACTACCGTGAACAGCGCGGCCAGGGCGGTTGGGATCAGCCGCAGTGCCTTTTATAAATATAAGGACTCGGTGCGTCCTTTCAACGATATGCTCCATGGAAGGATCGTCACCTTCCAAATTCTGCTGAAGGATGAGCCGGGGATCCTGTCCTCCACCCTCAATGTATTCGCGGGAACGGGGGTCAATATCCTGACCATCAACCAGAGCATCCCAGTAAACGGCTGCGCGGTGGTCACCATGACGGCGGAAACCTCGGCTCTGCGGGGTTCTCTGGAGGAAGTGCTCCGGGATGTGACAGTCACTTCCGGCGTCCTTAAATGCGAAATCCTGGCCGGGTGATCAGAGATATGAGAGAACGGATGGGGAGCGGACTCCCCCGCCCCTCATACCTTTTGTCTTTTATTTGAAGCGAGAGGAGAAATAACATGGTAAACGTAGCAATTTTGGGATTTGGCACCGTGGGTTCCGGCGTGGCCGAGGTGCTGACCAAGAACGGCGGCCTCATCGACCAGCGGGTGGATGACCTGGTCCGTCTGAAGTATATTCTGGACGTGCGGGATTTCCCTGACAGCCCCTATCAGGAGCGCTTTGTCAAGGACTTTGCTGTGATTGAGAATGATCCCGAGGTGGACATTGTGGTTGAGACCATCGGCGGCGCCAAGATCGCCCTGGATTTCACCACCCGGGCCCTGAAGGCGGGCAAGAGTGTCGTTACCTCCAACAAGGAACTGGTGGCCACCCACGGCTATGACCTGCTCCAACTGGCCCATGAGCACGGCGTCAGCTACCTGTTCGAGGCCAGTGTGGGCGGCGGTATCCCCATTCTGCGGCCCCTGACCTCCTGCCTGGCGGCCAACGAGCTCAACCAGGTCACCGGCATCCTCAACGGCACCACCAACTATATCCTGACCCGGATGATCCGGGCCGGCCTCACCTTTGAGCAGGCTCTGAAGGAGGCCCAGGACAACGGCTACGCCGAGAAGGACCCCACCGCCGACGTGGACGGCCACGACGCCTGCCGGAAGATCTGTATTCTGGCCGCCCTGGCCTTCGGGGAGCATGTCTACCCCGACCAGGTGCCAACCGAGGGCATCCGCGGCGTCACCCTGGAGGACGTGGCCTACGCCGATTCCAGAGGCTATAAGATCAAGCTGCTGGGCCGGGCCATCCGTCAGCCCCAGGGTAAGGTCTGCGCGTTTGTCGCTCCCCATCTGGTGCCCGCCGACAATCCCCTGGCCGGAGTGGAGGACGTGTTCAACGCCATTGCCGTCAACGGCAACGCCATCGGCGACGTGATGTTCTATGGCCGGGGGGCCGGCAAGCTGCCTACCGCCTCCGCCGTGGTGGCCGACGTCATTGACATTGCCAAGGACCTGAAGAAGGACCGCCGCAACAGTTGGGGTCCCGGCTCCAAGGAACTGGTGGTCTCCTCCGACATCATCACCTCCCGGTGGTATGTCCGGGCCCAGGTCCCCATGGATCAGGCCCGTCTGGCCTGCGGCGAGATCCAGCCCCTGGCCCGCAGCGGCGCTCCCGCCGGCGAGGTGGCCTTCCTGACCGCCTCCATGACCGAGCCTCAGGTCCGGGATAAGCTGAAGGGAATGGAAGTGGACTCCCTGTTCCGGGTGCTGGACTGACCCGTTTGCCTCCCGGGAGGAGGCGGCATAGGATGGAGGGGGAGAAGACTCCCTTTCAAATCCGAACTTGATTTGACCTTTAGGGGGAAACACATACATGTCACTCATCGTACAAAAATTCGGCGGCACCTCCGTCGCCGACGCGGACCGCCTGCGCAATGTGGCCCGCATCATCACCGAGACCTATAAGAAGGGAAACAGCGTGGTCGCGGTGCTGTCCGCCCAGGGCGATACCACCGACGACCTGATCGAGAAGGCCAAGGAGATCAACCCCAGGGCCTCCAAGCGGGAAATGGATATGCTCCTGTCCACCGGCGAGCAGATCTCCATCTCTCTGTGCGCCATGTGCATCGAGAGCATGGGCTTCCAGGCCATCTCCCTCACCGGCTGGCAGGCCGGGATGCTGACCAACTCCTCTTACAGCTCCGCCCGGATCAAGCGCATCCGCACCGAGCGCATTCAGAAGGAGCTGGACAAGAACAAGATCGTGCTGGTAGCCGGCTTCCAGGGCATCAATAAGTATGACGACATCACCACCCTGGGCCGGGGCGGTTCCGACACCTCCGCGGTGGCGCTGGCCGCCGCCCTCCACGCCGACCTGTGCCAGATCTATACCGACGTGGACGGCGTCTACACCGCCGATCCCCGCTATGTCAAGGGTGCCCGCAAGCTGGAAGAGATCACCTTTGACGAGATGCTGGAGCTGGCCAGCCTGGGCGCCCAGGTGCTCCACAACCGTTCGGTGGAAATGGCAAAGCGTTACAATGTGAATATGGAGGTCCTTTCCAGCTTCAGTGGGAATCCCGGTACCAAAGTCAAGGAGGTTGTCAAAACCATGGAAAAAACTCATGTCAGCGGCGTAGCCAAGGATAAAAATGTGGCCCGCCTGGCCCTGGTGGGTCTGGCCGACCAGCCCGGCATCGCCTTTAAGATTTTCTCTCTGCTGGCCAAGTACAATATCAACGTGGATATCATCCTGCAGTCCATCGGCCGTGATGAGAGCAAGGATATCAGCTTCACCGTGGCACGGGGCGACGCCGAAGAGGCCAAGCGGATCATGGAGGAGAACAAGGAAGCCATCGGCTTCCAGCGTGTGGAGCTGAATGACCGCATCGCCAAGATCTCCATCGTGGGCGCCGGCATGGCCAATAACGCCGGCGTGGCCTGTAAGATGTTCGAAGCCCTGTTCTCTGCTGGGATCAACATCAACATGATCTCCACCAGCGAGATCAAAGTGTCCGTCCTGGTGGACGAGCGGGAGGCCGAGCGGGCTGTCCAGGCGGTCCACGACCGGTTCTTCAGCGAATTTGGCAGCAACGCCTGATCCGTTTTTGCGCACAGATATGAAACAGGCCGGGACCCTTTTGGGCCCCGGCCTTGATTTGTCTTGGAACGGTGTTCAGAAAGCGGGACGGGAAAAGATGGGAACTGTTCGGCCCGACGGAGGAAGAAACCGGATTCAACGTTTTGGGTGTTGCAAAAGTATCTGTAATCTGGTACAATGTAATCCTATACGGATCGCAGAATCGGAAGGTAATTCTGCCGGAGCTCCAAAGAAAACGGCAGCAAGGAGAATGACGCACATGGATAAAAACCAGAGAGAAGCACGCCGGCGCCAGGAAGATCAGGCCCTCAACCGGGGACTGATGTGGGTGGGAGGAGCCATCGTCCTGGAATTCCTGCTGCTGCTCGTCAATCGTTATTATATCACCTTTAAGATTTCAGAAGTGGGCACGGCCGAATTGATCTGGAACGGGTTGAAGCTCCTGCGGATCGCGGGGGTCGTCCTGGGCGTGGCCGCTTTGGTCTGGGCCGGATTCCGGTTCCGGAAGGGCGGAAAGAACGGACTGTGTGTAGTCCTGGCCCTGGTCTGCGGGGCGCTGGCCACTTGCGCCCATATTATTCTGGTGTTCCAGAAGCCCGGTGTTCAGATGCTGTTTCTGATGGTCCCGGCTTGGGCTGGGCTGGCACTGGTCTATTACCTCTACCAGCGGGAATTTTTCCTGGGCGCCGCGGCCAGCGGAATGTCTGTGCTGGGCCTGTGGTTCGTCCGCTACGGCGGCAGAGTGGGCCTGGAGACGGTGCTGACCCTGGTGGGGATCCTGCTGGTGGCCGCGGCCACCCTGTGGCTGAAGAAAAATAACGGTGTGATCCACCGGACCAATGGGGAGGAAGTCCGCTTCCTGTCTAAGAAAGCATCCTATCCCATGATCCTGGTCAGCTGCCTTGTGGGTCTGGTAGCCCTGCTGGCCGCCATGATCCTGGGAGCCAACATCGCCTATTACCTCATGTTTGCCATGGTGGCCTGGTTGTTTGCCCTGTTGGTATACTATACCGTGAAGCTGATGTAAAAGGCGGAATAAATGGATAATAAAAAAGCGGTCCCGCTATAGCCGGGTGGTCGTAAAACAGTAAAATCAAAAAAATGGTGAAAACCTTGTGTTTTCAAGGGGTGCGGCGTGACTTCGGTCACGCCGTTTCCTCTTTCATCAGCTCATTCAGCGGGATGAAGCCCAGCCCGTCGTACTTGATGTGGATGTGCTGCACACGCTTTCCGCTGGATTTGTCCGGTGCATCCACATAGATAGCGAACACCAGCTCCCGCAGAGCATAGCCGTCCAGCTCGTCGATGCCCACATACTTGTGCGCCGTCTGAATGAACTTCTCAATGTTTTCGTTCTGTCGTTCCTGTACTTCAATTTTCTGCCGCAAGGTGATACACTCGGCCTCCAACTGCTTCTGCTCCGTTTCATAGGTCAGGCTCAGCATATCGAAGCGCTCATCACTCAGCCGTCCGCTGGCGTTGTCCTCGTAAATCCGGATGAACAGCCGTTTCAGCTCGGCGATGCGGTTTTCGTTCCGTTCCAGCCGTTTCCTGCGGACGCGGATCTGCTCACTGCTTTCCAGCCGGAGCTGTTCTTCCATCACAGTACGGAAATGTGCCTCATGCCGCAGAATGTAGCCCGTCACAGCCTGGATGTGTTTCAGGACCAGGTGGCTGAGTACGGCTTCCCGGATGTAATGAGTGCCGCACTTATCCTTGTGCTTCCAATGGAGAGAACAGTCGAAGAACGCGCCCTCCGGTCGGTAATTGTTGGTCGCTCCGTAATACAGCTTCTCGCCGCAGTCTGCACAGTACACCAGCCCGGAAAAGATGCTGCTTCGGCCTGTGCGGGTCTTGCGGTGCCGCTGCTGGCGAACCTGCTGTACCTTCTCAAACACGGCTTCTTCAATGATGGCCTCATGTGTATTGGGGAAGATGGCTTGCTTCTCAAGGGGATTGTCCCGCTGCTTTTTGTCCCATATGGAGTTGGTATAGGTCTTGAAGTTCACCGTACAGCCCGTGTACTCCCGCCGTTCCAGAATCGCCACAACGGTACTGCTGTGCCAGCCGTAGGGGTCCTCCGGTTTCTTGTTCGGGGTCTTGATTCCCTGTAAGGCCCTGTATGCGCTGGGTGTCAGCACCTTGTCCGCTTTCAGTTGGTTGGCAATCTGCTTGGGACCCCTGCCCTCCATACACAGGTTGAAGATGCGCTTCACCACATTAGCGGCCACCGGGTCAACCACCCAACGGTGGGGATTCTCCGGGTCCTTTACATAGCCATAGGGCACATTGGTGGTAAGAGGTACGCCACGTTCACCTTTTGCTTTCTGGACAGCCCGGATCTTTCGGCTGGTGTCCCGGGCATAGAACTCGTTGAACCAGTTCTTGATACCTGCAAAATCGTTGTCCACCCGGTTGGGGTCGATGGTGTCGTAGTTATCGTTGATGGCGATGAAACGGACGCCGTTCTGCGGAAAGGTGAAGTTGGTGTAAAGCCCAGTCAGTGCGGAGTTGCGGCCCAATCTGGAAAGGTCCTTGGTGATCGCCACGGCCACCCGCCCGGCCTCGATTTCGGCCAGCATGGCCTGAAAGCCGGGACGGTCGTAGGTCACACCGCTAACACCGTCATCCACGAAAAAGGTTGGGTTGGGGAAGTGATGCTCCCTGGCATACTGCAAAAGCATGGCCTTCTGATTTTCAATGGAAAGGGACTCGCCAGCCCGGTCATCCTCCTGAGACAGTCGGCAATAAAGGGCGGTAATTTTATCTGTTGCTCCGCACATTTCTGTATCCTCCTTTGGTGGAGCAACTGTCAGTACAGGATTGGTTGGCTTTATTGTACCAAGATTCTGGGTGTTTGTCATTCTGAATCCTCCAGCTTTTCCGCAAACTTTTTGGATGTGATGCGTTCCAGCTTGCGGACAAAGTTCTCCGTCCCCTCATAGCTGCCTGTGACAACGTAGGTGGTGCCGTGGATGACCTCGGTGACGGTCAGTTCGGGAATCCAGAAAGCGGAGAGATTCTTCACATGGATGTGTCCGTCCTCACCCCAAAAGAATCTGCGCTCGGTTCTTTCAGACGGCAGAGACTCCGGCTCGGAGAAATAATATCCCTCCGGGTCGAGTTGATGTTCAAATTTCGATTTCTGTTCCATAAGTACCTCCTGATTTTCTGTAAGAATTAGTGTTCGATTTCCGGCTTTTTCTGCCGCACAGCGGCGTTCTGGCGCTCCTGCTCATGGATGACCTGCTCCACCTTGTATTTGATCTGCCAGAGCTTTTTCGCTTCCGCATAGATGGGTGAAAGTTCTGCCTGTTCAGTTTTGTATTCCTGTTCCAGACGATCACGCTCATTGCGCCATGCGGTGATGGGGAGCTTTCCATTTTTGAAATACGGCTTCAACTTGCGCTCCGCCATGTGATACAGGCGGAGTGTGTTTTTGTTTTCTGAGATGAATTGCTCCCGCTTGCCTTTCCATTTGATAGTTGCCAACTTGTCGGCAACGGGTTTGCTCTCGGTATAAAACTGCACCATGCGGAGAAGCTCGTCCAACTCTTTCACGCGGTCAGATTTGCCGCGCATGGAGTTTTTCAAAGTATCGATGCGCTCACTCAGTGCAGCCACACGCTCCTGCAATTCCACCGGCGTTGTCAACTTGTTCTGCATGAGATAATTGACGATCTCATTAAACTCTTTGAGATTTCCGATCTTCGCTTTCTGGCTCCATGCTCCTGCATTGCGGTTGGTGTAATACTCACTGAGCAGCTGCGCCAGATTGGGAGCTTGCGGCTTGCTCAGTTCCTCATGCGCTTCTTTCAGCCAGTCAAGCAGAACGGAGATTTTCTTTTTCAGACTGCGGCTCAGATCGTTGGTTTTCCTGATCCAGCGGTTGAGATCGCCCTTGTCGGTGCTAATGCCCTTGGCCTCCATGGCCCGGACAGTCGGTCCCTCATGCTGGGTGGGTATTTGCTCCACACCTTGACGCTCAAAGCTGCGGTGGTCGATACGGCAATCCAAACCTTTCTCGGCAAACTTGGCGTTGCAAAGTTCAGCCCATGTTTGCCGCCATGCTTCCAGCGTTTCCGGGCTGCCCCAGTCGGTGGTGGGGACGGCATTGAACACATAGTCGCCAGCCTCGTCCCGGATGCGGTTGCCATGCTCGTCCAGCACATATTCCCGCCGCTGTTTGTTGCCCCATTTTCCGTTTGGCAGGATAGGCCGGATGGGACACATGACATGAAAATGCGGGTTCTGGATGCCGCCTTCCTCCTTGTCGGGAGAGTGAACGGCGAAGTCCACCACCATGCCCCGGCTCACAAACTGCTCCAATAATAATCGCCTTGCAAGTTCGATGTTCTCCTCCGTAGAAAACTCGTTCTGCAAGGCAATATCAAAGCTGTATGCAAGCTGTGCGTTCTTTCCGCGCTCGGCTTTTTCAACGGCGTTCCATAGGGTTTCCCGGTCTGCGTACTCTGTTGGAGCGTGGGGCGGCAGCAGGATTTCCGAACAGATCACGCCGCCCTTGCGGGTGTAGTCGCTGTCCTCGCCGTAATACTCGCTGTGCAGCTTTTCGCCGGATCGATAGGCGGCAGCAGCCACGGCAGACTGTCCGGCGCTGCGCTTGATTTGTGTCACATGAAAATGGAATAATGCGATGGTCAGGACCTCCCTTCGTATTCAGCACGGTTGTGTTCGTTGACGGCCTCCATGAGCAGGCCCTTGACCTCCGGCAAGGCGAGGGCTTTTTCCACGAGGGAATAGAACTCGGTTTCGTTCAACACCTTTGCAAGCGGAGCCACACTCTCGATGGCAGCTCCACGGGTAATGAGCCTGTGCGCCCGTTTCCGGCGGTCACCTTTTTCGTAGTAGACGGCACGGTTTTCAAGCTGCTGCTGTTTGTGCCGGAGTTGGGCAAGCTGACGCTCATTGGCGGCGATCTCGGCTTTCAGTTCGGGGATGGTTTTCTGTTTGGGCATGGTACATGACCTCCTTTTAATGGGGTGGATGGGATAAAAAAAGACCGCCTACGTTTTCAGTAGACGGACTGGCTGACAGCATGGGATTTTCAAACTTTGCGGCGAGGACTGTCTGCGTCAGCAGATTGTTCCCGCCGCAAAGTGCGCTGGGATAGCCATGAGGGGTCCCCGCAAAATCACCTGATTTGGTGGGGAGAGGAGGAGCAAGGGAGTGAGCGCAGTTTTCGCCGCAAGGCGGAAACGGAGACGAACGGACTTTGCGACGACGATGGCGCAAGGGAGGCACTCCCTTGTACGGAACAAAGTGACGCAAAACAGCCCGGACATTCAGGTGTCCGGGCTGTTCGCTCCGCAGGACGCACAATACAGGGTTTACCCTGTATAGAAGTGCGCCCTTGTCAACAAGGGATTCTTTGTGCGCTCTTATTCGCCGCCCATGCTGCGGTACAGGAATGTAACGATCTGCGCCCAGGTGCAGTCGTTGTTGGGGCTGAAGGTGGTGGCAGTAGTGCCTCTGGTGATGCCGTTCTCAGCGGCCCACAGGACTGCGTTACCAAGTGAAGTTCATCTGGCTCTCATCCGCACCCATGGACAGGCTGATATCGGTCTGATAGACCATTTCCTCGTTGGAGAGGGTCAAGTCGGTAAGATGGAACCAGATGTCGGAGCTGCTATGACGGCCCTGGTGCAACTCCGCGGTTATGGTGTTCGTGCCGGTGTGAAGGATGCTCAGGTCCAGCAGCTCAAAAGAAACTGTCTTTAGCGTGCCCGCGTTGGAGCCACCGTGTTGCAGGTTTGCATCAAATGATTACTGCATTGCCCTGGAATGGTACCGGGCGCCGGAAAAGCGGTTCTATTTGCCGCGCCGTAGCGTTCTAAAGCCCTTGGTGGATGACCTGCAGGACCTATTCGACGGGAAATTAGACTTTTGGGGTGTGAGTCTTCCCCCGCGTGGGGAAATGCACCCTCTGTATTTTCTTTATGACCTTTGCTATGGGGCACCGATGGCGTCCTATACTGTGATGACTTGATCGAGGATCTGGAGGAGAGCCTTAACCCGGTCCATCTTCAAAAAAAGTACGACGCCTACCTGAACCAGTTGAAAGACCGTAAGAAGTTGGGGGCCGTGGAGCTCATGGTCGGTACTCGCTGGAATGTGGCGGATCCACTGGGGCGCATCGAGGAGCAATATCGGGATAATCCCCGGTACCGTTTCACCGTGATTCCGGCGTTGAACGAGGCAGGGGAGAATAATTTCGACTATAAATATGACCTGGGCTTCGACACGGAATACTATCAGGACATGAAGGAGAGTATTGATGACGCCACCTGGATGGCAAAATACATGGGGAATCCCTAAATTCGGGAAGGGCTGCTGTTCCCAGCTGATGAGCTGCGATACTACAACGGTGTGCTGCCGGATGGGGAACCGGACCGCATCATGGCAGTAGTCGATACTGCCTGGGGTGGGGGAGACAGTCTGAGTATGCCGGTGGCCTATATTTATGGGGAGGACGTGTACATCCAGGATGTGGTCTTCAATGCAGGGGATAAAACTGCCACACGTCCACTGGTGCTTGGAACCTTGAAGCAGCACCATCCCCACATGGTTCGGTGGGAGAGCAACAATGGCGAAGATGAGCATGGCGCATCGTAGATGAAAAGCTCCGCCAGGACGGGGTGAAGGTGAATATGAGCTATAAGAAGGCCCCAACGAATCAGAGCAAATTGAGCCGGTTCATCCAGTATGCACCGGATATCAAGACATTCTACTTCATAGATGGGAAGCACCGTAGCTCTGAGTATGAGAAATTCGTCCGGGAACTGACCCTGATCACCATCAGTGGAAAGAATCTTCATGATGATGCCCCGGATGCTTGCGCCATGCTGGTGGATTTTATCACCGGAGGCATTAAAACGGTGACGGTGGCGAAAAGACCGTTTTGAAAGAGAATGTGCCGGGCAGAAATCATCAGTCGGTACTATGTTGAATAATAGCTATTAAGCCTCTGACATGGTTTGAACTTCTAACAATAATTTGTAAGAATTAGCAGAAAAAAGTTACAAAAACCTGGGTGTAACTAAAGATTATATTGTGTATATATGAATATTTGTAACGGTTTTTCAGAGGAACGGAAAATACATCAAAAAAATTAACAAAATTTTTTAATGATGTTGATTTAGGCTGAGCAATAATATATACTTTAGACATGATGTTACATAACATTACACGATGATACATATCTGCGCGGTCTGAATAATAGAACGGGAGCTGTAGATAGCATAAGATGGTGTACTTAGGTATCATCAAACAAGGGGGTTGATCATCAATGAGTAGTATCAAACATCTGAAACGGGCACAAATTGCATGTTCCAATTATCACTACATAAAGTATAGCCTCCCGTATTTTTTGAATTCTATGGTAAATTTAGACCAACACTTGATTGAGTTTTATGCAGCTAGCCCTCACCTTAGTGTGGAAGACGCAACATATAATTCTGTTAAAGTGTTAAAACGAGAATTGGATGCACGTGAAATAAAAGTGTGCTGTTTGACTCAAGAACAGTGCGTTTATCCAATTAATATTGCCTGTGAAGATGATGCCATTCGTGAAAGAAGCACCCAAACTTTTATGAAAACCATTGAGTTTGCTGCTCAGCTTCAGGCTCCATATGCACAAATAGTGTGCGGGAGAGGATATTTCGACAATCCAGAGGAGGACGCATGGAAACGTAGTGCGGAGTCACTTTCAAGAATTGTGGACAAGGCGTCAAGATATGGAGTCACAATGGTTATTGAAGCTGCAAGTTATAATACCACAAATGTAGTTTACGATAGCCATCGCATGCGCCGTATGATAGATGAAATTGGAAGTCCCAACCTGAAAGGTATGTTGGATACCTGTGCGGTTGCAATGGCTGGTGAGGACATTCGTGAAGATTTAGCACTCTTAGGTCAAGATATGGTTCATTTACACTTTGCTGATGGGACGCCGTTGGGACATTTTATACCCGGTGAAGGGAAACTCCCCCTGATAGACTACTTAACCGCGCTCGACGAGGTAAGGTATACGGGTGCAATCCCATTTGAGATATATAACCGTCTGTACGATTTTGAACCAGAAGGAACGATGAAAAAGTGTCTTGAGTTCATGTACCAAGTAATCCCGGAATGATCGTGTGCAGGAAGATGAATGTGATGTAGGTACGTTTACTTGTACAGAAAGGAGCATCATGAAAGCAGGAATTCGAAAAATAGGGGCTATTCTTGACTGCTTTAACAATGCGCTGGAATTACTGGCAGGACTATCCGCATTTGTTATGATGGCAATGTTGTGCTTTCAAGTCATGATGAGGTATGTGTTCTCGAATCCTATTTATGGCATTGATGAGGCTGTTGTTGCTATCATGGTGTGGGTCTGCGCTGTGGGATGGGCTACGGTGTATTGGCAGAATGGGCATGCGATATTAGAGTTCATTGTTAAGCGGATGAGTCAAAATGCCCGCCGTGTGATTTTTCATTTAACGAACGCAATTGTATTGCTGATATCAGTATTGTTTGTCCCAGCTAGTTGTAAGCTTTTTAAAATGCAAGAGCATCTACGACCAATAGGAGGCCTCCCCTTCGGGAAAGCATATTATTATGCATTGCCAGTGGTAGTGATGAGTATCATTGTACTCATCTATTGTGTCTACAAGACGATTGCATATATCGTATTAGATGATGAGAGTATTGTCGTCCCTGACGCGCGAGAGGAGGGCAATACACTTGACTAGTTTTGACCCTATGATTCTTCTGTATTTTGGAACATTCGTTGTTTTAATCCTTCTGCAGATTCCGATTAGTTATGCGATGCTCTTTGCGAGTCTGGAGTACTTGGTTGTCAACCACGAAAGCTTTATCATTTTTGCCCAGAAAACAGCGAACTCATTTGCAGACTTTAATATGTTAGCGCTTCCATCGTTCCTGTTTGTCGGGTGCTTTATGAACGAGGTGGGGTTGACAGATCGCTTATTCTTAATGTTAGAGCGCTGGCTCGGTCATCTCCCGGGAGGCTTAGCTCACGCCAATGTTCTGGCGTCCATGCTGTTCGCTGGCATGTCAGGATCCGCTTTGGCTGATGCAGGTGGGTTAGGAACAATTGAAGTAAAGGCTATGTCTGAAGCAGGCTATGATAAGAACTTTTCTATAGCCGTAACAGCTGCTTCAGCGGGGATTGGCCCTATTATTCCTCCGTCCATTAACTTCGTTATTTGGGCTTTTTTGTCCCAAACTTCGACAATGGCGATGTTCGAGGCCGGATATCTCCCAGGTGCTATCATGGGAATTTGTATGATGGTCTGGATTGTTATTGCCATGAAAACTCAAAATATTAAGTGCCCAAAATCCAGAAGATATACTTGGCGAGAGCGGTTTTTTGCTACTTGGAAGTCCCTTCCGGCATTGGGAGGCCCAATTATTTTGATTGTTGGGATTACAACAGGTGTTTTTACGCCCGCTGAATGTGGGACTGTTGCAGCTATGTACTGTGTACTGCTTGCCATTGCTATTCGGAGATTTAACTGGGCTATGTTTTCCAGAGCATTGCGAGCGACTATTGCCAGTACCGGAATGGTGATGTGCCTATGCGCTTCTGGTATGGTGTTCAACTGGCTTATTGTTACAAGCGGCATAACGACCATGGTTACAAATACGCTGATGGCTCTGAATAACCGGATTCTTATCCTGTTACTGCTAAACTGCTTGTTGCTATTCATGGGTTGCTTTATTGGCGCAATGCAGATCGAGATTATGATGGCACCGATTTTGATGAACCTAGCTACTGCACTTGGAATGAGCTATATCCAGATGGGTGTCATGGTTGTTTTGAATATCACCATTGGTATAATAACTCCACCTTTTGCACCGGCATTGTTCGTCACATGTAAGGCGACAGGAGGTAATTTCGAATCTGCGCTAAAGTACACGGTTCAGTTTTTGATCCCCCTGTTTATTACACTGATGCTGGTTGCTTATGTACCGCAGGTTACAGAGTTTCTCCCCAGACTGCTTGGGGCGCTCAAATAAAAACGGAGGTAATTAATTATGAAAAGAACACTGGCAACGCTCTTGGCACTGACCCTAGTGTGCGGGATGTTTTCTGCATGCAGCAAGAATCCTTCAAGTTCAGCTTCAGGTACATCTTCTGGTGCTATTAGTTCTTCCTCTCAGCCGACTGGCATTTCCAGTAGCATTGTTGATGTATCCTCTCTTTCTGTAGAAGAAGCTTCCAAACAGGCAGCTAATGTTCAGTATGGGGCTGACACCAAAGTTGTTCGCTTTGGTAATGCCGGTGCGCTGGGTGAGACCGGCCCGACGGCTTGTCAATATTACTGTGATTTGGCCAACATTGCATTTAATGGAAAATACCGGTTTGATTTCTATCCCTCGGAACAACTGGGTAACGAGACCACTATGTTAGAAAATATGCAAATGGGCCTTCAGGAAGTTATGATGACTACTTTGAGTACCATGGCTACCTATTCCCCAGATCTTAATATTTTGGATATGGCATTTTGCTTTACCTCCTCTGAACAGGCACAGTACTATATTGCACAGAACGAGCAAATCTGGAAGGACTTAGATGACGCTGGCTATGTCTTTGTTGCTTACAATCTGCAGCGTAATCCTCGAATGTTGTTCTGCACATGGCCGCTGGAGAACGCTTCTGATATGAAAGGAATGAAGTATCGTATCCCCAATCTTCCTATTTTTGAAGCTAATGCCCGTGCAATGGGGGCTACACCAGTTGTGACTGCTTATTC
This sequence comes from Pseudoflavonifractor phocaeensis, assembly GCF_021531375.1. Lineage (GTDB taxonomy): Bacteria > Bacillota > Clostridia > Oscillospirales > Oscillospiraceae > Lawsonibacter > Lawsonibacter phocaeensis_B. The sequence continues at coordinate 75,240 of NZ_JADYTU010000004.1, read as the reverse complement.
TGAGTATACCTTTGCTTTGATGCAGGGGATTGTGGACGGTGGCGATTCTGCGAAAGACGCATATTATTCCGCTGGATTCTATGAGTCTGCTCCCTATGCCTCCGAAGTTGATTTTGCCTACCCGTTTGAGAGTATTTTCTTTGCCAAGTCTTTCTGGGATACGCTCCCCGCTGAGGATCAGGAAGTCTTTAAGAGCCTTGGTTCTCAGGTTGAGAAATATTATAATGATACCATCAAAGACGCATGGGCTGAAATGAAAACGGAACTGATTGATAAAGGCGTTACCTTTGTAGACTGTGACCGTCAGTCGTTCATTGATGCTACTTCCCAGTTGGGTTATGAACTGCAGGAGACAGATTTGTTCAAGACCGAGAAACTCTATGAAAAAGTTCTGGCATGGAATGCTGAATTTGAGAAAGCTAATCCAGCCTAATTCTACCTGATCAAGGGACTGGCCGGAGTAACATTTTAGTGAACCGGCCAGTCCTTCAAATTTCTCCTAGAAAGGATGTTCCGATGAAACTGTTGGGGTTAGGAGATAACGTCTGCGATCTATATTTGCATACTGGTATGATGTATCCAGGCGGGCAAGCACTGAATGTTGCAGTGAATGCAGCACGGTTAGGAGCGAAAGCTGATTTTTTGGGTGTATTTGGAACTGACTGCGTTGCAGAACATGTGCGACATGTCTTAGATGAGGAAGGAATCGGCTGTGAGCGATGTCGTATATATCCTGGGGAAAATGGATATGCCAAGGTTACATTGAATCATGGTGACCGAGTCTTCCTAGGCAGCAATCGAGGGGGAGTATTGCAGAGACACCCTATTTCTCTTGACGAAGAAGATCTTTCGTATTGCTCTGAATTTCAAATCATTCATACCAGTAACAATAGTTTCCTGGACGGAGAGCTACCAAAATTAAGTACACTCCCTGGATTAGTTAGTTATGACTTTTCAGGCCAATGGACAGACGAAGAACGATTGAACCGGGTGTGCCCTTATATTGATTTTGCCTTTTTATCTGGAAGCGGGCTGTCGGAAACAGAGGCTATTACCATTGCGAATAGGATGATGGCTCTAGGTAAAATGGTTGTATGCATTACGCGAGGGAATCAATCAGCACTGATTTATGATGGACCATTCCATATGAAGCAATCCCCATATATCGTGGAAGCACTGGATACTATGGGTGCGGGAGATAGCTTTGCCGCTGGATTGCTTACAAAATTAGGAAAGCAATTAGAACAAGACGGTAAGGAAAACTGGGGTAATCCCCTTTATCGAGCCGAACTTTTGCACGCTTCGTTAGTAGATGCGGCAAAATGGTCGGCACATACTTGTACGATTTCCGGAGCCATCGGCTATGGAACCGATATTCCGCTTGAGCTGATGGCTCGTGTTTCCACTTAATACATAACATTATATAATGTATTAATAAATAATAGTTTTTATCTGAGGTGATATTATGGGCTACATGATTGGTGTCGATGTAGGCGGTACATTTACGGATTTTTCTGTGTTTGACTTGGACACTGGTAGGTTGATTAACTATAAAGACAGTTCAACCCCTGAAGACCCTTCTAGGGCTATTGTAAAAGGTGTACAGGATATTTTGGCACAGGAGAAAGCAGATGCGGATCAGGTGTCTTATTTGGCACATGGGACAACTGTCGGTACTAATGCCCTGATTGAAAAAAAGGGTGCAAAGCTTGGCCTAATCACAACAGAAGGTTTTAAAGATACCATGGAAATCGGGAATCAAAAACGCCCGAGCCTATATGACTTGCAGGCACAAAAGCCGGTTTCGTTAATCCCATCTGGTTGTAATATGGGGGTTAAGGAACGTATTTTGTATAATGGGGGAATTGACACTCCGCTTGACGAAGAAGATGCCCGCCGTGTTATCCGTTTTCTGAAACACAAGGGTGTGCAGGCGATTGCGGTATGTACGCTGTTTTCGTTCATTAATCCTGCACATGAGCGGCGAATCAAAGAACTTATAGAGGAAGAATTTCCTGAAGCATACACAACAATTTCTAGTGATCTTGCGCCTGAATTCCGAGAATACAGCCGGATGAGCACAACTGTCCTAAACTGTTATCTAGGACCTGTAATGAAAAAGTATGTTCACAATTTCCAGCAGTCGCTGAAGGATATTGGCGTACAGGTAGAACCTTACATTACACAGTCGAATGGTTCAATCATATCTATCAAAGAAACAATCGATTGCCCTATCAAATGTGCTGTTTCTGGCCCCAGTGCTGGAGTAGTTGCTGCCACGTTTATTGGCCGACAGTGTGGAGCCTCTAAAGTAATCACATTTGATATGGGCGGAACCAGTGCGGATATAAGCTTGATTGAAAATTATTCGCCTAAAGTGTCAAACGAACGATTGGTAGAAGGTTATCCAGCACGGATTCCTATGATTAATATAATTACGATTGGAGCAGGTGGAGGCTCTATTGCCAGGATTGATGAGGGGAATGCATTGAAAGTAGGGCCTGAAAGTGCAGGAGCTGTTCCTGGGCCCGCTTGTTATGGCAGAGGTGGTACGCAGCCAGTTGTCACCGATGCTAATATAGTCTTAGGAAAACTGAATCAGAACCGAATTCTTGGTGGAAGAATGAAGGTTCATTTGGAAAAAGCATATCAAGCACTAGATGAATATATCTGTGCCAAGAGTTCACTTAACAGAGAAGAAGCGGCGAACGGTATTATTACCGTTGTCAATTCTAATATGGTGCGTGCGGTTCGCAGTGTATCGGTGGAAAAAGGCTATGATGTCCGGGAATTCAGTCTTATGGCTTTTGGAGGGGCAGGCCCCCTTCATGCATGTGAGGTCGCCCAGGAGTTGGGTATTCGGGAAGTAATTATTCCTCCGCATCCTGGAACGCTATGTTCTTTGGGGTTGCTGTTGGCTGATACTAAATTTGATTTGAGCAGAACAAATATCCTGGATGCAACAAAAGAGAACATTCTGCTCTTCAATAACGAATTCTCGGATATGTTGCTCCAGGGAGCAAAGGCGCTTGATCGAGAGGGAATTGTGCAGGAACGGCGAATTTTTGAATGTTCGATTGATATGCGTTATCAGAGGCAAAATTTCGAAATTAATATTCCTGTTGCCTCTGGTGTCTTGACTGAGGAAACTTTGGAGAAAGCACTATCGGATTTCCACGCTGAACACAAAAGAAGTTATGGTTATTGCAATGAAAACGCGCCAGTTCAATTTGTCAGTTACCGAGTCAGCGCAATTGGAATAATCGACAAGCCTGAAATGGAAGCGAAGCCGATGGAGCCGGAGGCACCGTTGCCGAAACCAATCGAGGTACGGCGTGTCCTTTACCAGAACTGCACGGAGTATCTGGAAAGCCCAGTGTACAGCAGAGATGATTTGCTTCCCGGGCAAAGCATTAGCGGCCCGTGTATCTGCGAACAGATGGACACCACCTTGGTAGTTCCTCCTAAGTGGGTACTCAAAGTGGACAGATATGGAAATATTGTAATTCACTATAACGAGGTGAGATGATATGGTTCACAACAGACCAGATACTGTTACAGTAGAGGTTATCCGAAATTTGCTGATGTCTGTGGCGGAGGAAACCTATGGGATTATTATCCGCAGTGCATACTCTACGAATATGAAGGAACGTCGGGATGTTTGTACTGCTGTAATTGATCCGGATGGGAATAGTGTGGCTCAGGTGGAAAGTTTGACTGCCTTGCTGGGCTCAATGCTTAGTGTTGTGCCTAACATTTACGAAAAATTTGGGCGCGAAAACATCCATCCGGGGGATATGTTTATTGTAAATGATCCATTCCATGGAGGCGGAAATCATCTGCCGGATATCGTTTTAGCTGCGCCGGCTTTCTGTGGTGATACACTTGTTGGATGGGTGGCAAACATTGCACATCATGCGGATATTGGGGGAAAAGTCCCTGGCTCATCCAGTGGTGATGCTGTCAGCCTGTTCCAGGAGGGAATTCGAATTCCGCTAGTGCGTATTCGTGAGGATGGCAAGTTGAATCAAAGTGTTATGGATATGTTGCTGGTCAACTCCAGAGTTCCACAGGAGAGATACGGTGATTTGACTGCACAGATGTCGGCAAATTTGATTGGAATTCAACGGTTACAGGATGCGTATGAGCGCTATGGGGATGTCCTAATTTCTTGCATGTCTGAATTGATTGAGTATTCGGAACGCCGGATTCGGGCGGCAGTCGCCAAGCTTCCAGACGGTGAATATAGCTATACAGATTATATGGATGGCTGCGGCGAAAAATACCCAGATCCATTGCCGATTAAGGTCAAGATTACAGTGCGTGGCAATCAGATGGAAGTTGATTTTACTGGCTCTGCCCAACAATTGGAGGCACCTATCAATGTTCCTTGGCCGTGTACTAAAGCAGATGTGTTTTATTCCGTTAAGGCTATGCTGGGGCCCGATATTCCAGCTAATGAAGGAATCAACCGAGCTATTAAGGTGATTGCACCTAAAGGGTGTATCTTGAATCCCACTGAGCCTTCGCCTATTGGCTGCCAGATTGACACGTCCCAACGCGTCCCTGATGCAATTTTTGGGGCACTAGCGCCGCTTTTACCTGAACAAATTGTTACAGCGGGAAATGGAGCCTGCACTACCACGCTGCTGTCTGGCAAGGTTCGGCAGGATTCTGATGAAGTATTTATTTTCCATGAGGTTATTGCGGGTGGTGGAGGTGCTTGTTGGCAATATGATGGGTTGTCCGGAATCCAAGTAAACATGACCAATACTTCCAATATGCCTATCGAGGCTACAGAGATTGAGTTCCCCCATCTGTTAGCAAGAAGGAATGAACTGAAAGAGGATTCTGGTGGCCCGGGATATTTCCGAGGCGGACTTGGTATCCAACGTGAGTTAGAGATTCTGGAAGATAATGTGCTTTATACTGGTTTGGGCGACCGACATAAAATTCACCCGTGGGGATTGAAAGGTGGGAAGGAAGGTGCCGGTGGCGGTTTCTATCGTGTGGCCGCAGACGGGGCAGTAACCCATCTTAGCAATAAAGTGACGAGCCTTCCCATGATGGAGCACGATATTGTTCGTGTTATTACCCCGGGTGCTGGTGGATACGGAGACCCGCTGAACCGTGATATACAGAAGGTACTTCAGGATGTAATAGAATGCAAGGTATCGGTTGAGGGGGCTAGGCGAGATTATGGTGTCGTTATTATTGGAAACGAATATGACGGCTATCAGATCGATGAAGGGGCTACAGAGGCCATGCGTCAGGAATTAAGGAGATAAAACTATGAATGTAAAGGGTATGCAGGAAATCATTGAAGTGGTAGATCAGGTTAAAAATGATCTTGATGCAGCCGGGGGGCTGAAACATATCTATTTTGTCGCTTGTGGCGGTTCGCTAGCTTCTTCTTTCCCAGCACGGTATTTACTGCAACAGGAGAGCACTTCCATGCATGTTTCTGGGATGAATAGTAGTGAGTTTGTTCATGCTACACCCAAAGCGGTCGGACCAAGTTCTCTTGTAATTTGCACTTCGACTAAAGCTACTGCTGAGACGGTAGATGCACTCAAAAAGGCGAATGCTGCGGGAGCTGTTACTATCGGCCTGACTGGCTATTCAGATTCGCTTACAGCACAGACTGCAAAGTATTCGCTCGTCTACTTCCATGCGGACGAATGGTACCAGGATCCTTCTCTGGTGCATTGTAACAGTCAGGGGACTGCGTTGAAGTTAGCTTTCCGCCTGCTTTTTGCGATGGAAGGGTATGCCGGCTATGAAAAAGCAATGGATGCGTTCTGTAAGTTCCCCGATATTTATGCTGCAGCATATCAGGCTGTTAAGCCAGAAGCAGCTCGCTTCGCTATGCAGTACCGAAATGATACTATATTTAATGTACTGGCTAGTGGTGCCGCTTGGGAGGTAGCATATTCCGATGCCTTTTGTTTCTTCCAGGAAATGCAAACAGTTCATTGTGTTCCTTGCCATTCTGGAGAATACTTCCATGGGCCTTTTGAAACCACCGACAATCAGCTGGCGGTACTCTTATTCAAGAGTATAGGAAAAACGCGGCCTATAGACGAACGTGCCGAGCGGTTCTTGGAACGTTTCGGGGGCCATCACTATATATTCGATGCTAAAGAAATGGGATTGAGTGCATTAGATCCAGATGTGGCGGAGTACTTTAATGCGTTGCTACTTCATCCTATTTCAAAGCAGTTTATCTCTGCCATGGGTGATGTAAGGATGCACCCTATGAGCTATCGGCGTTACATGTGGAAGTTTGAATATTAAAAGAAACAATTTAGTTATAAAACAGATATAAAGTGACCGTCAAATCTCCCGGCGGATGGACACCCATGGGATAATAGTGGTGGAACGTTTCGCGACGTTCCACCACTATTAACATCAGGGAGAGACACCATGACATCAACAGAGCTAAAGCACCAGGCACGACAACAGAAGTGTAACCGTCAAATCTCACGGCGCATGGATACCCATGGGATAATAGTGGTGGAACGTTTCGCGACGTTCCACCACTATTAACATCAGGGAGAGACACCATGACATCAACAGGGCTAAAGCACCAGGCACGACAACAGAAGTGGGTGGCAGCGATCCAGGATTGCAGAAGCAGCGGCCTTCCGGTCCGGCAGTGGTGCAAGCAAAGAGGAATCACACCATCTACATACTATCGTTGGGAGCGAGAAGTGCTGTCCATCGCAGATGCAGCACCGGAATTACCCGGGGAACCTGCGTTTGCAGAGTTACCAGCACCGAAACAGCAGGATCGGAACGTTTCGGAATGTTCCGCCGCGTTGCGGATCGGCAATAGCAGCATTGAGTTCTATCAAGAACTGAGTCCAGAGCTGCTGAAAACCCTGGTTGAGGCTCTGGGGGCATGCTAAACGATTTTTCTGGAGCTGATAAGGTCTACATTGCCTGTGGCTATACAGATTTGCGGAAAGGCATTGACGGTCTGGCCAGAATGGTGCAGCAGCAGTTTGAATTGGATCCCTTCACCAACACGCTGTTCCCGTTCTGCGGGCGGCGCAGAGACCGGATCAAGGGACTATACTGGGAGGGAGACGGATTTATTCTGCTCTACAAACGGCTGGAACAGGGCGCATACCAGTGGCCGAGAAGTGAATCCGAAGTGCGGTCACTGACGCCGCAGCAGTACCGCTGGCTGATGGAAGGCTTAAAGATCGAGTAGCCAAAAGCCCACCGCCCGGTGTCTGGGCTGAGCATGATATGAGGCAGACTAAATCCCCGAAAAGCATTGAAAACACTGGCTTTTTGACTCGCTTTGTGGTATAATTTTTACATGGAAATCGAGAAGAAAATTGCCATAAGTAACGCTGAAATGGTGACCATTTCACGCGCGGAATATGAATGCCAGCAGACTCAGCTCACAGAACTAAAACTCCAGAACCAATGGCTTCTGGAGCAGTTGGGTCTTGCGAAAAAGCGGCAATTCGGCTCCTCTTCCGAGAAGATGCAGGAGGGCCTGATGGATCAGCTTTCGTTAAGCTTCAATGAGCTTGAAGCCTACGCCTATGGCACCAAATCCGCTACGCCGGAACAAGTTGCCGTGAAAGCCCATGCGCGCAAGAAGCAGTCCGGCAGCGTGACCGAGATCGTTCCGGAGGGCACACCCACTGAAGTGGTGGAGCACTGTCTGAGCGAAGAAGAGCTGATCTGCTCCGCCTGCGGCAGCAAAATGGAGGAGATCGGCAAAGAGGTCCGCCGCAGCCTGCAAATGGAGCCGCCCCGGTTCTGGATCCGGAAAGATGTCTACTATACCTACGCCTGCAAAAACTGCGAACAGGAGAGCGGCGAAGCCAACATCCTGAAAACACCGAGGAGCCTGCGCTGCTGCCCGGCAGCTATGCTTCCGCGGAGGCGGTAGCGCATATTGCGGTACAGAAGTTTGTGATGTATTCCCCACTGTACCGGCTGGAGCAGGAGTTTAACCGCCAGGGATTGAAGCTCTCCCGGCAGACCATGTCCAACTGGCTGCTGAATGTCTCTGATACCTGGCTGCGGCCCATCTATGAGGTGCTGCACCGGCAGCTCTGCAGGGAGAAAGTTCTCCATGGCGATGAGACGACGCTGCAGGTACTGAAGGAACCCGGGAAGGCGGCGACCAGCAAGTCTTACATGTGGCTGTACCGGACCAGCGGCTGCGCGGAGCATCCGATTGTCCTGTATGAATACCAGCCGAACCGGAAGGCAGAGCACGCGGAGGAGTTCTTAAAGGGCTTCTCCGGCTGGCTCCACGCAGATGGATATCAGGGTTACCATAAGCTGCCGGAGAATATCCGGGTGGTTGGCTGCTGGGCCCACGCGCGGCGAAAATTTGACGAAGCGCTGCAAACGCTGCCGCAGGAGAAGCGTAAAGATTCTCTGGCAGCAGCCGGCGAGTGCTACTGCTCAAGACTATTCCAGTTGGAGAAGTCTTTTGCGGAGCTGACGCCGGAGGAGCGATATGAAAAGCGGCTGGAACTGGAAAAACCGGTTCTGGACGCTCTGTTGGCGTGGGCAAATGAGGCCAGCGGCAAGACGGCACCGAAGTCCGCTTTGGGTAGGGCCCTGCACTATCTGCTGGAGCAGTGGCCGTACCTGATCCGCTATCTGGAGGATGGGCAGCTGGAACTGAGCAACAACCGTGCGGAACGCAGTATAAAGCCTTTTGTCATGGGCCGCAAGAATTGGCTGTTCGCGAATACGCCGGGCGGCGCACAGTCCAGCAGTGTGATCTATAGCCTGATTGAAACGGCGAAAGAAAACGGATTGGATCCGTACCGTTACTTGCTCTGGGTTCTGCGGAATGCTCCCGCTATGAGCCAGACGGATGAGTCTTGGGCCGAACAACTCTTGCCTGCCAGTGGCACCCCAGGAATGCAGAATACCAAAAGGATGAACATCTCTGGCTCAGCTAAGCCAGAGATGCTTTTTTATACGCTGGGAGATTTGACGGTTACTGTTCCGATAAAAAAATTACAAATATTATTGTTTTGGTGATTGTATTTCATATGATGAAATAGTAATATATAATCATAGAACGTTATATACTGGCACATATTATTACGAAGGAAAAGAGAGGCGGCATTATATGATAGACTTTAACAGTATGGTGCCTTTATATCAGCAGGTCATCGAACAGATTATGATAGACATAGAACATAATAAATTCGATAAAACGAGACGGTTGCCCACAGAAGACGAAATGTCTCGAAATTATGGTGTAAGCCGGATAACAATTCGTAAAGCAGTATCCGAATTAGCAAATAGGGGAATTGTTGTCAAAAAGCAGGGAAAAGGTACCTTCTTAAAAACGCCTCCTATGAAAAAAGTACTGAATAACTCTGCTATGAGTTTTACGAATCTGTGTCATGCAAATGGTAAGGTTGCAGGCAGTAAAGTGTTAGAGGCATCTATTTGCATACCGGAAGATACCGATGTGATAGAAACATTAGGGCTTCAGGAAGGAGAAAAGGCGGTTCGAATTCGCCGATTGCGATATGCAGACGGTAAACCATTAGTTATTGAAGACAACTATTTCCCTTTAAAGTACTCATATTTAATCGGTATTGATTTAGAAAATAAGTCCCTATATAGTTATTTGGAAACAGAACAAGGAATTAATATTATATCTGGTCATTTGACCATGCGGCTTATTAGGGCGAATAATAACACGGCACACCTATTAAATGTTCAGCGAAACACCCCGATGCTTCAACTTTGGAGCACAAATCTTTGTGAAAACGGAGAAATCTTACATACTTGTCGTCAGGTAGGTTATGGCGAAGATTTTGATTTTATAATTCGATAAACGAAATTCTTAGAACTGATTCAATCTGTGCCACAACCAGTAGCTATGCAAAACCATATAGAAGACCTGATACAAAATGTAAAGGCGTCTGAAAAGAGAGATGATTGTGACTTTTAACTTAGAAGTCATGGCAATGATTTTCCTTCTATAAATAGGGGCTAAGAGCTTCTCCGCCCTTTTCTGGGTGACGGAGCTCTTTTTTTCTAATAATGAATCGAAAATGTAAGATAAGTTGCGCAAATGAAAATAGGATAAAACGAGACATGGTTTCCAGAACTCTGGTAGAATGAAGTCGCGACACACCACTCTGAAAAGAGTCTGTAAACCATGTCCGAAAAAATTGTACAGCTAAACGAAGAAGTTATCAAGGGCCAGTTTAAGGAATTGGTCCGTGGCAGCGTGGAAGAAATGCTGAATGAACTGCTGGAGCAGGAAGCTTCGATGTTGACCCAGTCTGCCCGCTACGAGCGAAATAAGGTCCGTCAGAGCTACCGCAGCGGCCACTTCACAAGCCAATTTAGGCATGTACTCTTACATAAAAAGAGTACAGTTGTAATGTAAAATGCATTCTGCTGCTGGCTACTGCCGTATGTAGTAAAATCCACAACCTATTCAAGACCGCAGAAAATTCTGTGTAATCGACGAACCTCGACAGTATGAAAATCTTCGACAGAGTCAAGAATGAAATCAAACATTCAGGACGAGGAGACGAAGATTATGCAGCCAGTACCACAGGATTTGTTGAAGGAATACGTTCAGAGCCAGCACTTCACCAGCACGACGGAGATCATGGAGGCCATGAAGGAAATGTTCCGGGACGTCATCCAGACCGTCATGGAAGTGGAGATGGATGAGGAGCTTGGTCGAGAGCGCTGTGAGCGTTCAGGCGAGCCGGAGGGTACCCCCAGAAACTACCGCAATGGCTACACGAAGAAGACCGTCAAAACCCAGCTGGGCGAGGTAGACATCAAGGTTCCTCGGGACCGGAACGGTTCTTTTGAGCCCAAGATTATCGGCAAGTATGACCGGAATGCGGACGGGATGGAAGATAAAATCCTGGCGCTGTACGCCTGCGGCATGAGCCAGCGGGATATCGCTGAGCAGATCAAGGAACTGTACGGCGTGGAGATCTCTCCGGAGCTGGTAACGAAGATCAGCGAAAAGATCATGCCGGAAGTCACAGCCTGGCAGAATCGTCCTCTGGAGCCGGTGTATCCGTTTGTGTTCATGGACGCCATTCACTACAAGGTTCGGGAAGACCGGCGGTATGTGACCAAGGCCGCCTATGTGGTCCTGGGCGTCACCATGGATGGTCGGAAGGACATTCTGGGCGTCTGGATCGGGGAGCATGAAAACAGCAAATTCTGGCTGAATGTGCTGAATGACCTCAAAAGCAGGGGTGTTTTGGATGTATATCTGTTCTGCACGGACGGCCTGTGTGGGATGATACAAGCCATTGAGGCCGTCTTCCCGAAAAGCCGGCTGCAGCGCTGCATCGTCCACCAAGTGCGCAGTTCCACCAGATATGTCAGCTACAAGGACATCAAGAGAGTGGTTGCAGATCTGAAGAAGATCTACGGTGCCGTCACACTGGAGGAAGCCGGGAAAAATCTGCAGACCTTCGCGGAGACCTGGCACAAGCAGTATCCCTCCTGCGTGAAAAGCTGGGAGGAAAACTGGCCGGTTTTAAGCACGTTCTTCGAATACCCTGTTGAGATTCGGAAAATCATATACACGACGAACATCATCGAGGGCCTGAACCGCCAGTTCCGGCAGATCACGAAGAACAAGCCCTCCTTCACAAACGACGACTCCCTGCGCCGGATGCTGTATCTGGCCTCTCAGCGTATCGTGAAGCACTGGCACGCCAGATACCAGAACTGGGATTTGGTGCTCAGCCAGCTGGAGATCATGTTCGCAGACCGAGCCGTTGGCTGACTCACTTGTCCTAGTATGCCACGACGGCCAGACCGGCATTCACGCCGTGCCGGCGCGCATACCGCTCTGACCGCCATGGCTTTCGGTAAACAAGGGATTCAGGCCAGAATTCGCCCTGTTTTCCAGCGCCATTCTTGACTTTGTCGAAAAACGCTTACACAAAATTTTACGCCGGGCCACCTGTTTTCCGTGTAATGTCTTCACAACTCGTTTTCTACGTTCTCATTATATTACCTACTGGCGCTTGACCCATACAAGATCATAGCCCAACACATCGGCCAGCTCCACGGCCTCGGTGTACCTGAGTGACCCACGCCGCAGCTTGCCGGACAGGTTAGGGACGCTGCTGCTCCAGCCGTGTTCGTCGGCCAGCAGCTCCACCACCTCTGTCATGGCCATGCCCTCCCGGGTAATATAGGATTTCACTTCGTTGCGGCAGTTTACCGCCTTGCTTCTGCTCATATTTACAATTCCTTTCCCTTTTCGGATTCGCTCTGTGCTATAATGGATGTGCTGAATGGCAATCCCCATTTGCCGCAGAGCGTTGTTTGATCATGGACGGCCATCCTCTGGAATTGCCGCCCGTGTATCCCTGTTCACAAGGGATACCTATCGTTTTTGCTGTTCCGCGTGACTTTTCGTGGTTCGGTGACAGCTCACGCGGAACGGCGTACTGTGTTCACTGTCCAGCGCATCGCAGTTTGATATGGACAGTGGTACAAGAACAGCGGTTTCTTCGCTGTTCTCACATGGTTTGAAAATAGCTGTGGTTTTTTGCCGCTTTTCCCGAATGTCGTTCCTGCCCGGAGGATCGCTCCCGGCGTTTCCGTCCCCGTTGGTATGCTCACGCTTTTGTGGTCATGGCAAATACTTCGCCGGGGGACATATCTCATTCGGACGGTCATTCGATTTTCAAGGTTCAGGTGTTGCTACAGGTACAGTTTAACGAAAAAATGCGCTCTTTCCCGTATATCTAAGAGGTAGGAAAAGAGCGCAAAACAGGGTGGATTTCCACGCTTAGAGACAGAAAGAAGGAGGGGTACGCCATGCAGATAAAACTCACCATACAGGAGCGATTGAAGGATCTGCGAGTGGAACGGGGTCTGACGCTGGAACAGCTTGCGGAGCAGATCGGGCTTTCCAAGTCCGCTCTCGGCAAATATGAGGCAGATGATTTCAAGGATATCAGCCCATTCAGCATTGTCACGTTGGCGAAGTTTTACGGCGTGTCCACGGACTATCTGCTGGGCATGACAGAAACAAAAAATCACCCGGACACAGAGCTGGACGCTCTGTATCTGAGTGATGATGCCATAGAAGTATTACAGGCGGGAAAGTTCAATCACCGTCTGCTTTCTGAAATGCTTTGCCACAAAGCTTTCCAGCGTATGATGCTGGATGCGGAAATCTATGTGGACAGGATCGCAGATATGCGGATCAACGATATGAACGCCATGCTGGAAGCAGTACGGAAGATGGCCTTGATGAAGCAGGACGGACAGGATGATCTTTCCACCCGGACGTTGGAGCTGGCCCAGGTACGGGAGGATGACTATTTCGGTCATGTGCTTGCCGATGATTTGAAAGTTATCCTCCGTGACATTCGGGAGGAACACAGCAGCGATGCCTCAACGGCAGACACACCCTCCATTGCGGAGGAAGTTCAGGGTCATTTGAAGGATGCCATGAACTTTGAGGGCAGCGACGCTGAGAAACAGGCAAGGATATTCCTTACGACATTCGGCATTGACTACGATGCCATTACCAAAGAGCAATTTATCAATCTCATCGAAGTGTTAAAGTTGTCCAAACACATGAAAAGCTCAACCAACCAGCGTGGCAAGGCGAGGCCATACCAGCCGCATGGAAAAGGAAAACGGAAACGCAAATAAACAGAAAAACACGCCATACCCAGCTGTTGAAGCTGAATATGGCGTGTATTTTCGTTGGCCAATCCCGTCTGACAGATACTCATCTCGTGTTATTTGTCTAACGCTGTTTTAAGAACACCTGCCAATGTGGGACCGCTTTTTTATTATGTTTTTAACGGCAAGATCTTTTCATGGTAGACCCTTCGGTAGAGGATCAAGGAGACCAGACAGGTGGCGGACTCGGCGAACAGGAAGGACAGAAAGGTCCAAGCCGGGTGGAGGTACACCAGAAGCAGGGCGGCGGGGAGCAGAAGGATGATCTGCCGCAGCAAGGCGACGACCAGGGAATCGACGCTGCGGCCCAGGGATTGGAAGGCGGAGGAACAGATGATGCTGGCTGCGGCCAAAGGAAAGGCCAGGGCAGTCATCCGCAGAGCAGGGATGCCGAGGCTCAGTGCCTCCGCCCCGGCGTTGAAGCAGACGGACAGGAGCGGGGAGGCGCACAGCCATAGCAGGGTAGTGCCGAGAAGGGCGGTGGCCAGCGCGGCCAGCATCCCGAAACGGACGGAGGAAGAAATCCTCGTTCCGTCCCGGGCACCGTAGTTGTAGCTGACGATGGAGATCAGCCCGTTGTTGATACTGAACACCGGCATAAAGACAAAGGATTGCAGCTTGAAATAGACGCCCAGGACCCATACAGCGGTCTCTGACCAAAGGTTCAGAATGCCGTTGAGGCCCAGTGACATAAGGCTGCACAGCGACTGCATCAGAATGGCCGGAGCGGCGATGCGGCACATCTCCCGGGTAAGAGAGGACTGGAAGCGGAAGCTGCGCAGGGAGATGGGCAGCTGGTGACGGACCCGGTGGACCAGAAAGAAGCCGATCACACCGCCGGTGATCTGGCCCGTGACAGTGGCCGCGGCAGCCCCGCGGACGCCCATGCCAAAGCCGAAAATAAGGATGGGGTCCAGTATGATGTTGATGAGGGCGCCGGCGCCCTGAACGATCATAAAGCCTGCGGGGTGTCCCGTGGACTGGAGGATACGCTCACAGGGGAACTGGATACACATGCCGATGGAAAGACAGCAGCAGATCCGCAGGTAGGCGGCGCCCTGTTCCACCACTGCCGCCGTGTTGGAGCAGGCGGCCAGATAGGGCCGGCAGGCGAACAGCCCGAAGGAAAGAAATAGCAGCCAGCAAAGGAAATAGAGCAGGAAGCCGTGGAGTACCACGCTGTTGGCTTCCTCCAGCTTCTTTTCACCCAGACGGCGGGCCAGGGTGGCGCTGAAGCCCACCCCGGTGCCTACACAGAAGGCGACCATCAGGGTTTGAATGGGATAGGCGTAAGAGAGCGCGAGGAAAGCCGTGTCGTTGATTCGGGCCACATAGATGCTGTCCACCAAGTTGTAGACCGCCTGCATCAGCATGGAAAGCATAATGGGCCAGGACATGCTGATGACCAGCCGGCCTGTGGGCATCGTGCCCAGGATGTTGTTTTCAGCTTGCGTACCGTCCACCGCCTTTGCAAAGGAATACGGGTCCCAAAGGACCCGCATCGCTGCTTTTTAAGTAGAGAAAATGTGTTTTTAAGTATATCAGGGCGAAATGGGAAAGTCAAGAAGGCGGAACGGACAGGAACCGGCGTCATAACAGGTGCGCCGCTCAATTCCGGCGCATCGTCCGCTTTACTGCCCGGATTACACCGACCAAACGCAAGTGTGTCAAGGTTGTGCAAGTATGCCGCTGTTTACTGAATCGATATATTACACGAAACTCAGCCCATCCATTGTGATCGCTCCGGATTCAGTCAGAACACCACCGCCGCCATCGCAACGGTTGGTACCTGCGGCCAAGAAATATCCGTGTTCACGCTGTACGCCGTTGGGAAGGACCTTCAGACAGCCAAAAGGCGATATTTGCGTAATCTTATGTCCTTTTTTGCGCAGCAGGGCAATGGTATCGGGCGAAAACTCGTATTCCAGCTCCAGCCCCTGGGCTTGGGTAAGGCAGCAAATATGCGCTGCCCGGGTGGCAGGCTCGATGGGCATGCCGTAATCAAGCACATTTACGATCAGCTGGAGCGTACTGGTGATAATTCTGGGACCACCAGCGGCGCCCACAGCGAGTACGGGTTCTCCATCTTTCAGGATAATGGTGGGAGACATGCTGGACAGCGGTGTTTTCCCGGGGCACACAGCATTTGCCATACCATATGCCAACCCCTGTGTGGTGCGCACTCCTACTTTGGGGCTAAAGTCCGCCATGGTATTGTTCAGAATAAACCCGCGCCCAGGAACGACGATACCGCATCCCCACCAGTTTCGGATCGTCTGCGTTTGAACTACAACGTTTCCGGCGCCATCCATGACGGAAAAATGGGACGTACATCCGGGATAGGATTTGGCCTCGATTCCCTCTGTGGGGGCAAATTCCTGGGCCCGACCCATGTCGATCTTGGCAGCCAGCTCCTTTGAGTATTGCTTGGAAATAATTTTATCTGTCTGCACGTGGACAAAGTCCGGGTCACCCATGGCCACAGAGCGGTCAGCGAACATCAGCTTCATGGTCTCGGCGAGCACATGGGTACTGTCGGCCGAATGAAAGCCCATTTTCTTCAGGTCAAATTGCTCCAGAATATTGAGCATCTGAATCATGTGCGTACCGCCAGATGAGGGCAGCGGCATGGAGACAATATCGTAGCCCCGGTAATTGCCGCGCACAGGGGTGCGTTCCTTCACCTTGCAGCCAGCCAGATCTTCTTTCACCATGACCCCTTTGTTCTATTGAATTACCGCCACGATTTCGTCGGCGATGGGACCATTGTAAAACCAATCTACGCCATTCTTGTCAACGGCCTCCATGGTGTTGGCCAGATCGGGGTTCTGGATCAGTTCTCCGACTTCGCGGGGACGGCCATGATTTAAGTATAATTCGCGGAACCCCTCATAACTGTCACGGTTGTGCTCGGCACTCGGGGAATTTGTCGTTCTGGAGTAATAGAATCCGCAGTGAAATCCCTCCCGGCACAGCCGGACCGCAGGGGCAGAAACCTGTTCCCAAGTCATTGTGCCAAATTTCTTTAAAAGTTGATCCATGGCGCGGTACAGGGCAGGGACTACAGTGGAGCGCCCGGAAAATTCTGTCAAAGACAGGTCAACATTTCCATCCTGATCCAAAAACATGTCCTGAGTGGCATGGATCGGAGCCACGCCGCGGGCATCCACCGCGTAAAACTGATCGGTCTCTTTGTGGTAGACCACATGGAAGCAACCGCCGCCAATGCCGGAGTGATAGGGCTCGACAGCGCCCAGCACAAGAGAAATTGCAACGGCTGCATCAATTGCGTTTCCGCCTTGTTTCAAAATTTCAAGACCTGCCTTTGTGGCATAAGGGCTATTGGAGCTAACAGCGCCCCGCTTTCCAACGGTGTGATTGCGGAAAATAGCCATCTCCGGGAGTTGTCGGCCAAGATACGGATTCATCTTTTCCATAATTGGTTTTCCTCCTTTACTGTCATACCGTTATTTTGTTTTGCGGGTGTAGAGTTGTAATGGTGGAGATAAAATAGCTGTTGAGGGCCACAGGATGGTACTCATATTTATATTTATTTGGATGACCGTAAAGGTCATTTCAATAGCTGAAACATATCTTCCGATACCAAATTTGAGACAAGCGGTAGTTTTTGTTGTTGCTGGCATAATAAAGGGCTGTATGACTTGGCGATGCCAAAAGGTATGTTAAAACATCGTAACATGATAAGTAGTACTTGTCAAAATCGTTATAAAGGTGACCGACTGCTGGCATGGCAGAGTATCAGCGTCAGGGAAAAATTAGAAAAAACAGGAAAGGGCTCGAAAGGTATAGAAATAATGTCTGGGGCAATGATAGGAGTGGATGTTCCATCCAAGAAAGAGAAACAAACCGATTGAGTTGAAAAAGGAGAGAAAGAATTATGTCTAACAGCAACGGCAGCAATAAGATCATGGTCCCTAATGCCCGTGAGGCGATGAACAAGTTTAAGATGGAGGCCGCCAACGAGGTCGGCGTCAACCTGAAGCAGGGCTACAACGGCGATCTGACCAGCAAGCAGGCCGGCTCTGTGGGCGGCCAGATGGTCAAGAAGATGGAACCCATACGAACGATGCGCGTTTCACGGACAGACAGAACGGCGATAGGGCATCAATTCCTGGCTACATATCAGGCGGCGCTGTGTTTGTGAAAATAAATTAACGAGCCTCCCGTGGCGACGGGAGGCTCGTTCTCTATGCTTGGGGCTGTGCGGTGGCCGATGGCTGCTTGGGGCTATCGGCGGGCTTCTAAGCGGCGTGGAACCTTTCTTACAGCGTGCGGAAGGCAAAGACCGTCTCGCTGTGGAGATGCTGGCCCGCATGGAGGATGGGGGAGGGGAAGCCGTAGCAATTCATGGCGTTGGGAAACAGCTGGGTCTCCAGACACACAGCGTCCCGGGGACGCATGGTGGTCCCGTATTTGCCGGAACGCTCCGTCAGAAAGTTGGCGGTGTACACCTGCATGCCGGGCATGTCAGTTTCCACGGTCAGCTCAATGCCGGTGGAAGCGCTGCGCAGGATCGCGGCTGTCTTTCCGGAGAGGACAAAATTGTGGTCGTACCCGTTACCGTACTCCAATTGAAGATCCGCAGCGCCGATCTCAGCGCCGATCTTCTTGGCGGCGCGGAAATCAAAGGGGGTGTCCGCTACCTCCAACAGCCTGCCGGTGGGCAGGCTGCCGGCGTCATTTTCCGTGATGCGGCTGGCGAACACCTGAAGCTCATGGTCTAGGACGCTGCCTTGCCCGTTGAGGTTGAAATAGCTGTGGTTCGTCAGATTCACGATGGTATCCTGGTCGGTGTCAGCGTCGTATTGGATCCGAAGGGCGTTGTGGGACGTCAGGGTAAAGGTGACCTTCACCTCCAGGTTGCCGGGGTACCCCTCCTCGCCGTCGGGAGACAGGCGGGAGCAGACCAGAGAATCGTCCCCCAGAGGAAGAATGGTCCAAAACTGCTTGTCAAAGCCCTTCCGTCCGCCGTGCAGGTGGTTTTCGCCGTCATTCTTTTCCAGCGGATAGGTGTGTCCGTTCAGACGAAACGCGGCACCGCCGATCCGGTTGCCCACCCGTCCAATGGTAGCGCCCACATAGCCGCCGTTTTCCTCGTACTCCAAGGCGGTGTCATAACCCAACACCACGTCGGTCATACCACCGGCGCCGTTGGGGACTATGAGGGACTGTACCGTGGCCCCGTAATCCAATACGGTGACAGACGCCCCGGAGGGGTTTTCCAGGCGGTATGCCATAACAGGATGCTCGTTCCGGGTATTTCCAAAATTGCTGATGGTAACAGACATGGGGGAGACCTCCTGAGCAATCAAATATTTTCGAGAAATTGATTGACGAAATGGAGCGCCGCGCCTAACGGAACATTGTGCCGGCGTAAAACGCTCAGGTGCAGGTAATCGGAACTGGAGTCAAAGGGGTCGCCGGCGGCGACATATTCCCGCAAGAGCGGCAGATACGGGGGCAGGTATTGGGTCAGGAAGCCGCCCAACACCACGTCGCAGTCCAGTGCCATACGGATGTTGTTGATGCCGATGGCCAGGTGACGGAGGATGTCATGCCACAGGGCCTCATATTCCGGATTGTGCTGATCAATTCCGGTAAAAAATTCTTTCAGAGTGATGCCCAGGTCATTGCTGATCCGGAGAGCGGAACAGTAGGCCTCCAGGCAGCCGCGCTTTCCGCATTTGCAGAGAAGACCGCCCGGCTCGACGCACATGTGGCCGAACTCTCCGCTGCGCCGGTTGTCCCCGGTGTAAAGAGTACCGTTGGCCAGGACGATTCCGCCCACGCCGTTTTCCAAGGAAAGGTAGGCCATATTCCGTTGGCTGGCCCGCATGAACCACTCGGCGTAGCCGCCGCAGGTGCCGTCATTTTCGATATGGAAGGGGTACGGAATGTCTTTGGTCAGCCCCTGCAAGGAAAAGTTGCGCAGCCGGAGCGTTGGAGCCAGTGAAATCTGGTCGCTGTCGGGGGAGATAACTGCCGGCAAGGCAATGCCCACACCCAGCAGCCGGGTGCGGTCAATTTGGTTTTCGTCCAAAAAACGTTCCAGTTCCTGGGCACAGAAGGTCCCGAATGAGCCGAATTGTGTGAACTGGTCGAGGGTCTTGTGGGCGACCTTCTTATAAGCGATCTCCTGGAGCCGGAGGTCCGTTGCCACCAGGCGCAGACGGGTCTCTGTAATAGATACGCCTACGGCGATCCGGGCGTCAGGTACGATATCCAGTCCCATGGCCTTGCGGCCTCCGGTAGAGCGCTGCTCGCCGGAATACCGGACCAGCCCGGCGTCCATCAGTTCGGTCAGGTTTTGATAGACGGTGGGGAGACTGAGACCCAGATCGTGAGCCAGAGATTGCTTGGAACAGAACTCTTTGGACGTATATAGATGGTGGTAGATGCTGCTGCGCGTCTGCCGCCGACGCTCAGTGATTGTCGTGTCTAATTCCATTGAAAGACCACACTTTTACAAAAGTATTTAACATATTAATATATTAACATGATTTGGAAAAGAGTCAACCGATTTTTCGAGAAAAAATTAAAAAAGCGGCGAGGGAAAAAGATTTATCGAAAAAGGAACATGCCAAAAGAAAATACGGGGATTAGTCGTAATACACAATAATTGCCCATTGAATAAAAGCACAATAAACAAAAATGCCATGAGGGACCAAAAAGGAATTGACTTTTATAAATATATTTTATAAAATACGATTGCAGAAGCGGAAAGCTTCAAAATACTTCATATTTATGGAAAGTAAGGAGTAAAAGGTATGAAAAAGTTTCTTGCACTGGCCCTTGCAATGGCTATGTCCCTGACCCTGGTTGCCTGCGGCAGCAAGGATGGCGGCAGCTCCGCCCCCGCCGCCTCCGGCTCTAGCGACGCCTCCGTGTCTGTCAGCGGGGAGGGCGGCACCGTCGGTATCGCCATGCCCACCAAGTCTCTGGAGCGTTGGAACCGCGATGGTTCTTACCTGAAGGAGCAGTTTGAGACTGCCGGCTACGGCGTGGAGCTGAAGTACTCCGACAACGACGTGGAGCAGCAGAACAACGACATCGCCGCCATGATCGCCGACGGCGTGGATCTGCTGATCGTGGCCGCCATCGACGGCGACTCCCTGAGCAACGTTCTGGGCGACGCCAAGGACGCCGGCATCCCCGTCATCTCCTATGACCGTCTGATCATGAACACCGACGCCATTTCCTACTATGTCTCCTTCGACAACTACACCGTCGGCACCCTGCAGGGCCAGTTCGTCATTGACCAGCTGGGCCTGGATCTGGCCGACACCTCCAAGACCTACAACATCGAGTTCACCGCCGGCGACCCCGCCGACAACAACGCCGGTTACTTCTTCAATGGCGCTTTTGACACCCTGAAGGACTATATCGACGCCGGCATCCTGAACGTCGTCTCCGGCAAGACCACCTTCGAGCAGGTCGCTACTCCCAGCTGGTCCACCGACACCGCTCTGGAGAACATGCAGAACACTCTGGCTTCCTACTACTCCGACGGCACCGTGCTGGACGTGGCCCTGTGCTCCAATGACTCCACCGCTCTGGGCGTGGCTCAGGCCATCACCTCCGACTACGCTGGCAGCAACGCTCCCCTGGTTA
Source organism: Pseudoflavonifractor phocaeensis (assembly GCF_021531375.1). GTDB lineage: Bacteria > Bacillota > Clostridia > Oscillospirales > Oscillospiraceae > Lawsonibacter > Lawsonibacter phocaeensis_B. Next base: position 53,904 of record NZ_JADYTU010000004.1, on the reverse strand, counting down.
CCGGTCAGGACGGCGACATCGCCAACCTGCGCAACATCGTGGACGGCATCCAGACCATGACCGTCTATAAGAACGTGGCTAACGAGGCCATCGTCACCCTGGAGCTGGCCAAGGCCATGCTGGTCGGTGAGACTCCCGACGCCAGCCTGATCGACACCTTCGGCATTGACTGTGCCTATGATACCTCCTCCTATGACAACGGCACCGGCATCATTCCTTCCTACCTGCTGGTCCCCTCTGTCATCACCAAGGACAACCTGCAGGAGCTGGTGGACACCGGCCTGTATGCCTGGGACGGCGACTATCTGAAGTCCACTGCCAACTAAAGCGGCCTACATAACAATTCCAAAATGGGAAATGCGAGGGGCGGGGCACTCACCCCGTCCCTCGTTCTATTGTGATCCGCTTTTGGTTACGCGGATGAAAAGCAGGACATTTTCCTGATGCCGCGGCCATGCGGCGTAAGGAAGCAGGAGGAGGTACTGAACTTGGCAGACAACATTCTGGTGATGAAGAACATCACAAAGGAATTCCCCGGCGTCAAAGCGCTGGATAACGTCAACCTGGAAGTGGAGCGTGGGGAGATCCACGCCCTGGTTGGCGAGAACGGCGCGGGAAAGTCCACATTGATGAACGTACTCAGCGGCACCTACCCCTACGGAAGTTATACCGGAGATATCATCTATAACGGTGAGATCTGCCAGTTTAAAACGCTGAAGGACAGCGAACGGAAGGGCATCGTCATCATCCATCAGGAGCTGGCGCTGATCCCTGAGTTGTCCATCGGCGAGAATATGTTCCTTGGAAACGAGAGAAAAGGAAAATTTGGAATCGACTGGGACCGCACCTATCATGAGGCAGAGGAGCACATGAGTCAGGTGGGTCTGAAGGACAGCGCCACCACCCTGATCAAGGACATCGGCACCGGCAAGCAGCAGCTGGTGGAGATCGCCAAGGCCCTGTCCAAAAACGTGAAGCTGCTTATCCTGGACGAGCCCACCTCCTCCCTGAACGAGGAGGACTCCCGGATGCTGCTGAATCTGCTTCTGGAATTCAAGAAGCAGGGGATGACATCCATCATCATCTCCCACAAACTCAACGAGATCGCCTATGTGGCGGATAAGATCACCGTGGTCCGGGACGGCGCTACCATCGAGACCATCGACAACGCCAAGCGGGACATTGACGAGGACCGCATCATCCAGGGTATGGTGGGCCGCGAGCTGTCCGACCGCTATCCCAGCCGGGAACACAAAGTCAGCGCTGAGGTGGGCATGGAGGTCCGGGACTGGAACGTCTACCACCCGGTCTACACCGAGAAAAAGGTGGTCAACGATATCGCTTTCAACGTACACCGGGGTGAGATCGTTGGCTTCTCCGGCCTGCAGGGCGCGGGACGTACGGAGCTGGCTATGTCCATTTTCGGGCGTGCTTACGGCACCAACATTTCCGGCCAGCTGATCATCAACGGCAAAGAAGTGAATTTGAAGAACGAGCGCGAAGCCATCGAGGCCGGCCTTGCCTATGTGACGGAAGACAGAAAGGGAAACGGTCTGGTCCTGAACGATACTATCGCCATCAATAATACCATGGCCCGTCTGGAGAAGGTCTGTAAACGGGGCATCATCGACGTGGACAAGGAGAACGCGGTGGCCGAGGACTACCGGGAGAAGCTGAAGACCAAGACTCCCTCGGTGAAGCAGGCGGTGGGCAACCTCTCCGGCGGCAACCAGCAGAAGGTGCTGCTGGCCAAGTGGATGTTTGCCGATCCCGATGTGCTGATCCTGGACGAACCCACCCGCGGTATCGACGTGGGCGCGAAATATGAGATCTACTGCATCATGAACGATCTGGTGGCCCAGGGCAAGTCGGTGGTGATGATCTCCTCCGAGATGCCGGAGCTGCTGGGTATGTGCGACCGCATCTATGTAATGAACGAGGGAAATATGGTGGGTGAGTTCACCGCCCAGGAAGCCACCCAGGAGAAGATCATGGCCGCGATTTTGAAATCGGACAAAAATGATGAGAAAAAGGGAGCAGTGATCGCATGAAAAAGACTGGAAATAATACCATTGACACAATGCCGCTGGAGCAAAAGGCTGCGGTACACACCGCTCTGAGAAGAGCCGATGTGGTCAATTTTATCAAGAAGTACACCATGGTCATCGCTCTGGTGGTGGTGTTCGCCCTCTTTGCGATCCTGACCAAGGGACGGCTGCTGAATCCCCAGAACCTGTCCAACCTGCTGCTGCAGAACGCCTACGTTCTGGTCATGGCCTGCGGCATGCTGCTGTGTATCCTGACCGGCGGTAACGTGGACCTGTCTGTAGGTTCCACCGTCTGCCTGATCGGCGCCATCTGTGCCCAGCTGCTGGCCAACACCGGCCTGAACGCCGTGGTGGTCATCCTGATCTGCCTGGCCGCCTCCTGTGCTATCGGCGTGTGGCAGGGCTTCTGGATCGGCAACGTCCACATCCCCCCCTTCATCTGTACCCTGGCGGGCATGTTCCTGTTCCGCGGCCTGGGCCGTGTCATTCTGGGCTCCAAGACTGTGGCCATCCATGACGACCTGTTCCTGAGCATCTTCGCCTCTTACATCAACATCCCCGGCCTGGACAGCGGCAAGGTGAAGTGGTCCGCCTTTATCGCGGGCATCATCGTGGCCATGGTCCTGCTGGCCTATACCGCTACCAGCCGCGCCAAGAAGGCCAAGATGGGTTATAAGCAGGCTTCCGCCGCCTCTGCTTTCGGCAAGATCATTGTGATCGACGCTCTGGTCCTGTATTACACCTGGAAGCTGGCCCACTACAAGGGTATCTCCGTCATGCTGCTGTGGGTACTGGCCGTCATCTTCATCTACGCCTTCATCACCTCCAAGACCGCTTTTGGCCGTTACTTCTACGCCGTGGGCGGCAACGAGAAGGCCACCAAGCTCTCCGGTATCAACACCAAGAAGGTCTACTTCATGGCCTATGCCTCCATGTCCCTGCTGGCCGGCCTGTCCGGCCTGCTGGTGGCGGCCCGTATCGGTTCCGTCAACGGCGACACCGGCACCTCCTTTGAGATGGACGCCATCGGCTCCTGCTTCATCGGCGGCGCTTCCGCCTACGGCGGCTCCGGCACCGTCCCCGGCATCATGGTTGGCGCTATCCTGCTGGGCGTGATCAACCAGGGCATGTCCATCATCGGTCTGGACAACAACTGGCAGTACGTGGTCAAGGGCGCGGTGCTGCTGGTGGCCGTTATCTTCGACGTGGTGTCCAACCACAAGACCGGCAAGGCCGGCTAAGGAGGGCTTATGCTGTATATCGGTGTCGATCTGGGCACCTCCGCCGTCAAGCTGCTGTTGATGGATGAGGCCGGCCAGATCCAAAAGATCGTGTCCCGTGAATACCCCCTCTCCTTCCCGCAGCCCGGCTGGTCGGAGCAGAACCCCGAGGATTGGCTGCGGGAGACCGTGGCGGGCATCCGGGAACTGACTGCCGATTGCGACCGGACCCAGATCGCGGGTATCGGCTGCGGCGGTCAGATGCACGGACTGGTGGTCCTGGACGAGGACGACCGGGTCCTGCGTCCCGCCATTCTCTGGAACGACGGGCGCACCACGGAGGAGACGGAGTACCTCAATACCGTGGTGGGCAAGGAAAAGCTGTCCGACCTTACGGCAAATATCGCTTTCGCTGGCTTCACGGCCCCCAAGCTGCTGTGGATGCGCAAGCATGAGCCGGAGCTCTTCGCCAGGATCCATAAGATCATGCTGCCCAAGGACTACTTAAACTATATGCTCACCGGCGTCCACTGCACCGACGTGTCCGACGCCTCCGGCATGCTGCTGTTTGACGTAGCCAACAAGTGCTGGAGCCGGGAGATGCTGGACATCTGCGGCGTCCGGGAAGAGCAGATGGCAAAAATCTTCGAGAGCTACGAGTCGGTGGGCACTCTGAAGCCGGAAATGGCGCGGGAGCTGGGCCTGCCGGAGACGGTGCGGGTCTGCGCCGGCGCAGGGGACAACGCCGCGGCGGCGGTGGGTACTGCCACCGTGGGCGACGGACGGTGCAACATCTCCCTGGGCACCTCCGGCACCATCTTCATCTCCAGCGAGCGTTTCGGCGTGGACCCCAACAACGCACTCCACGCCTTTGCCCACGCTGACGGGCACTACCATCTGATGGGCTGCATGCTCTCCGCTGCCTCCTGCAACAAGTGGTGGATGGACGAGATCATCCGCACCCAGGACTACGCCGGCCAGCAGGCGGGCATCACCGATGAGAAGTTGGGCCGCAACCATGTGTTCTTCCTGCCCTACCTCATGGGTGAACGCTCCCCCCACAACGACCCCGCCGCCCGGGGAACCTTCATCGGCCTGACGATGGATTCCAGCCGGACCGATATGACCCAGGCGGTGCTGGAGGGCGTGGCTTTCGGCATCCGGGATTCTCTGGAAGTGGCCCGGTCCCTGGGCCTCAGCATCCCCCGCAGCAAGATCTGCGGCGGCGGCGCCAAGAGCCCCCTGTGGCGGAAGATCTTCGCCAATGTGCTGAATCTGGAGATCGAGACGGTGGAGACCGAGGAAGGCCCCGGCTACGGCGGCGCCATCCTGGCTGCCGTGGCCTGCGGCGAGTACCCCTCCGTGGAGGCTGCCGCTGACGCCCTGGTGAAGAAGACGGATACCATCCGTCCCGATCCCGAGATCGCGGCCCGCTATGAGGCGCAGTACCGGAAGTTCCGTGAGATCTATCCCACGGTGAAGGAGCTGTTCCCCAAGCTGCAGTGAGTGCCATGAAAAAGAAATATCATTATCTGAAGAAGAATCAGGCGAACCTCCGGGCTGCCTTTCGGGGCGCGGTCTCGGTGTACCTGGTGTACCTAGCGGTGCGGACTGTCCGGGGCGTGTATCAGGACCCGTACACTACCATGCCCGTCTGGGCCGCGTGGCTGGTGGGAGCGCTCTTCGCCGCCGTAGCGGTGAGCTTCGGCCTGTATACCTGGAAGCGGTATCAAGCTGACCTGAGGGACGCGGAGCTGCCCGAAGAAGAGTCTGAGGGAGACGAGTGATGGGAAAGTGGACGATGCGGGAAGCAGCAGCCCGTGTGATACTCCTGCTGGTGGGACTGTGTATCGCCCATCTGGGGGTGACGCTGTTCCTGCTGGCGGAGTTGGGCTCCGACCCCTTTAACGTGCTGATCCAGGGCCTGTTCCGGGCCATCCCGTGGCCCGCCTGGATGACCCACGGCCGGGTACATCTGCTGGTGTCCCTTCTGATCCTCTGCATCCTGCTGGTGGTGGACCGTACTTACGTCCGGATCGGCACCGTGCTGTGCATGGCTCTGGGCGGCCCCATCATCGACGTGTACATGGTGTTTTTGGCCCCGCTGTTTCAGGGACTGGCCTTTGTCCTGCGGCTGGCGGTGCTGGTGCTGGGGTGCGTGATCCTGGCCTTCGGCATGACGGTGGTCATTCGCTCGGAGGCGGGCACCGGCCCCAACGACCTGGTGGCCGTGGTGCTCAGCGACAAGCTCCGTAGGCCCTTCGGCTCGGTCCGGGTGACGGTGGACGTTTGCTTCGCCGTGGTCGGGTGGCTCTTGGGCGGGACGCTGGGCCTGGGTACGGTGGTCTGCGCCTGTCTGGTAGGCCCAACGGCCCAGATCTTCCTTCCGGTGAGCCAGCGGCTGTGTGACCGCTGGGTGGAAAAAATCGCGGGAGAGTCTCCTCTCCCCAAGAGGTGAAAGACATGAAGATTTTAAATGTGACCGACCCCGCCTTCGCCCCCTACGGCAAGGTCCTTCCCGGCTACGATACCGCGGAGCTGCTCCGCACCCTGGAGGAAGTGACTCCCCTGCCGGAGGGTGTGGCATATGTGCCCTCCCAGCCGGAGCTGGAGGCGCTGCCCATCGCCGGACTGCTCTCCAACAACGGCTACGGCGGTATGCCCATCCAGCTGGGCTGGTGCAACGGACATAACACCAAGCTCAACTGCCTGGAATACCACCGGGACAGCGAGATCAACGTGGGCACGGAGGACTTTATCCTGTTGGTGGCCAAGGAAGACGACATTGTGGACGGCCGGCTGGACACCGCCAAGGTAGTGGCCTTCCGTGCCCCCGCCGGCGCGGTGGTGGAGGTCTATGCCACTACCCTGCACTATGCCCCCTGCTCCGCCAAGAAGGGCCAAGGCTTCCGGGTGCTGGTGGCCCTGCCCCGGGGCACCAACGGCCCCAAACCGGCCATGACGCCCCTTGACGGAAATCTCGAGGACACCACTCTCTGGGCCTGCAACAAGTGGCTGCTGGCCCATGCGGAAAGCAGCGAAGCCGCCCAGGGCGCCGTGGTGGCGCTGGACGGCGAGAACATCGACATCGCCGCCGACATCTGATCGGCGGAAATAAAAAGGAAAGGGGAAATTACCATGTTCAACAACATTCCCGAGGTCAAACTCGGCATCATCGCGGTCTCCCGTGACTGCTTCATCGTCTCCCTGTCCGAGCGCCGCCGGGCGGCCATCGTGGCGGCCTGCCAGGAGAAGGGCCTGGACCTCTTCGAGTGCAAGACCACCGTGGAGAACGAGAAGGATATGCTGAAGGCCGTGGCCGAGGTGAAGGAAGCCGGCTGCAACGCCCTGGTGGTGTTCCTGGGCAACTTCGGCCCCGAGACCCCCGAGACCCTGATCGCCAAGAACTTCGACGGCCCTGTGATGTATGTGGCTGCCGCCGAGGGTGACGGCGACCTGATTAACGGCCGCGGCGACGCCTACTGCGGCATGCTGAACTGCTCCTATAACCTGGGCATGCGCCATCTGAAGGCCTTTATCCCCGAGTACCCCGTGGGCACCGCCCAGGATATCGCCAAGATGATCGCGGAGTTCAAGCCCATCGCCTGCGCCCTCATCGGCGTTTCCAACCTGAAGATCATCACCTTCGGTCCCCGGCCCCAGGACTTCTTCGCCTGCAACGCCCCCATCAAGGGCCTGTATGAGCTGGGCGTCGAGGTGGAGGAGAACTCCGAGCTGGATCTGTTGGTGGCCTACAAGGCCCACGCCAACGACCCCCGCATCCCTGAGGTCTGCGCCGACATGGCCAAGGAGATGGGCGAGGGCTGCTATTATCCCGACATGAACGCCCGGATGGCCCAGCTGGAGCTGACCCTGCTGGACTGGGCGGAGGAGCACAAGGGAGCCCGGAAGTATGTGGCCTTCGCCGACAAGTGCTGGCCCGCCTTCCCCGAGGCCTTCGGCTTTGAGCCCTGCTATGTGAATTCCCGCCTGGTGTCCCGGGGCATCCCCGTGTCCTGCGAGGTGGATATCTACGGCGCTCTGTCCGAGTACATCGGCATGTGCGTCTCCGGCGACACCGTGACCCTGCTGGACATCAACAACTCCGTGCCCGCCTCCCTGTATCACGAGGACATTGAGGGCAAGTTCCCCTATCAGCTGACCGACACCTTTATGGGCTTCCACTGCGGCAACACGCCCAGCTGCAAGCTGTGCTCTGACCGCGCCGTGAAGTATCAGCTGATCCAGCACCGCCTGCTGGAGCCCCAGGACTCTGAGCCCGACTTCACCCGCGGTACCCTGGAGGGCGACATCGCTCCTTCCGACATCACCTTCTACCGTCTCCAGTGCGACTCTGAGGGCCAGCTCCGGGCCTATATCGCCCAGGGCGAAGTGCTGCCCGTCAGAACCCGCTCCTTCGGCGGCATCGGCGTGTTCGCCATCCCCGAGATGGGCCGCTTCTACCGCCATGTGCTGATCCAGAAGCGTTATCCCCATCACGGCGCCGTGGCTTTCGGCCATTATGGCAAGGCCCTGTTCGAGGTGATGAAGTTCCTGGGCGTGGAGGATATTGCCTACAACCAGCCCAAGAACCTGCCCTATCCCACGGAGAATCCCTTCGCCTGAGCGAGGATGGAGTACCTGGACACAGTCCGGCAGCTGTATGAGGCATACCTTGCCAAAACGGAGCAGCTGGAGCGGGACCGCAAACCGGGGGACGGCCTGTTTGGGATGGGCAGCGGCCCCGCCGACGACCCCTGCCATGACCGGTTCGCCGAAGAATTGGAGGCGGTACTGGGGGCCATGGCGCGGGAAACGCTGTCATCCGGGCAGGTGAGGTCGGTGCTGGAATACATCTACCGCATGCCCCTGGAAAATAAAGAGAATTCCCTGGCCTACTGGATGCTGCTGGCGGTCCATAACCTGACGGTGGAGCTTGCACAGCGGCTGGACGCCCCGGACGCGGAGGCGTTGTGGAGGGATTACCGGAAGAAATACCCCCGCTGGGACCGGCTCCCGGCCCAAAAACGAGTTCTTTCTGTGCTGGACACAGGGCGGAAGGGATAGGGAAAAGACGGCCGTGGCCGGACAAAAGTGCCGCTCCGTTCCACAACGCCGATCACCACAATGTGACCTGAAAAAGCTCCCTTTAGAGGGATCATATCGAAAACCGACATGGCCGGGAACCTATGGGTCCCCGGCCATGTCAGTTTTTCCCAGGACTTTGGCAGAGGCAGGAGTAAAATTTTCCCCCATCTTGTAAAGACAATTTTTTTGCTGTATCATGAGAAACCTATATGGAACATGATATAACGAACTTTGCAGGAGGGCGATTATGGACATCCATGCCGCACGCCAACAACTGAGGACCAGAACGATTTACGACCTCCCGCTCCGCGTGACGTTCTATGCCCGGGTGTCCAGTGAGAGCGATGAGCAGCTCAATTCTCTGGGGAACCAGGTCCAGTATTATGGGGACCTGATCCGCAGAAATATCAACTGGACCTATGTAGAGGGCTATATTGATGAGGGCTTGTCCGCCGCCACCACCAAGAAGCGGGAAAATTTCCACCGCATGGTGGAGGACGGTAAGGCCGGAAGGTTCGATCTCGTTATTACCAAAGAGATTACCCGGTTTGCCCGTAACACCCTGGACTCCATCCAGTACACCCGGGAGCTGCTGAACGCAGGAGTAGGGGTCTTCTTTCAGAACGACAACATCAACACCCTGGACGAGGATTCGGAGTTGCGTCTGACCATCATGTCCGGCATTGCCCAGGACGAGCTGCGAAAGCTGTCCAGCCGTGTGAAATTTGGCCATCAGCAGGCGATTAAAAACAACGTGGTGTTGGGCAACAGCCGTATTTTCGGCTACCGCAAGGATGCGGGGCGTTTGCTCATTGACGAGGAAGAGGCCCCAATGGTGCGGGAGCTTTTCGAACTGTACGCCACCGGAGAATATTCCATGAAACAGATCGAGACGCTGTTCTGGGAAAAGGGCTACCGCAACCACAACGGCAAAAAAATTGCCCACACCACCATGTCAGGGATGATCTCCAACCCCAAGTATAAGGGCTACTATGTGGGCAATAAGGTGAAGGTCATCGACCTGTTCACCAAAAAGCAAAAATTCCTCCCACCGGAGGAGTGGGTCATGTTTAAGGACGAGACTGGAGATATTGTACCGGCTATCATACCGGAGGAACTTTGGGACCTGGCCAATGCCGTTTTGAAGAAGCGCAGCGAGGATGTGAAAAACCGCCAGGGCATCTGTAACCACGCCAATCTCCTCACAGGTAAGCTCTGCTGCACCCACTGCGGCGCATCCTACTACCGCCGGGATTCCGTGGACAGGAGCGGGAAGAAGAACAGCAAGTGGGTGTGCTCCGGAAAGATCAAAAACGGCGCCGGATCGTGCCCTTCCTTCGCTATTTATGAGGAGGAGCTGAAACCCATCCTGTTCCAGGTGTTTCGGGAGACGGAAGCCGACGCCGAAGCGCTGATCGAGGAATATATCCAGATGTACAAGTCCTTGGACCAAAACGGGGACTTGGCCAAACGCATCGCCACACTGGAGCAGACGATTGAAACAGCGGAGAAGAAGAGACAGAAGCTGCTGACCTTCAATGCCTTGGGAGAATTGTCCGACAGGGATTTCCTTGCCATGAATCAGCAATGTGCCGAAGAAATTGACACGGCCCAAAAAGAGCTGATGGAGTTGACTGCGCAGCGGGACTCCGCCGCTGATTTCAAAAAGCACATGGATACCATCCGCCGTGTCCTCCGGGAGGCGGAGCGGGACGCGGCGGACGGCGTGATCAACAAAGAATTTGTGGACAGATATATCGACAAGATCTTCGTCACGCCGGAGACAAATGGAACCATGCAGCTCCAGATCAAGATATTTACCGGGGAGACCACCGATAAATATCTGACCAATCTCAAAAGTCGTACGGGGCACACGTTCAAGAAGATGATTGAGTCCTACGAGAGCGGCCTGAAGTAAGGATTCCCGATTCAGGACAGTGTTTGCGCGGTAATCGTATCAGAGAACAAACAGCGGACCGGAACTTGTTTCCGGCCCGCTGTTTTGAGGTGGCAAATTTGACAAAAGTTTCGTGGATATCTGAGACAAAATCAGTTAAAGAGAAGAATTCTCAAAAACATATTTACACTAGTTCGCTAGCGTGCTAAAATGCTGAATCGAACCGAAGTGATCGGCGAAAAGAATGGAGGATATATAACCATGAAAAAGATTCTTTCTCTTGTGCTGGCTGCGGCCATGGCCCTGTCTCTGGCGGCCTGCGGCGGTCAATCTGACAACACCCAAGACCAGACCAGCGGTTCCGGTTCGGCTTCCAGCTCTGCCGGCAGCGCCTCCAGTCAGGCCTCTTCCGAGGACAGCTCCGCGGCCAAGAGCGATTTGGCCTATGTGCAGGATAAGGGCACTCTGGTGGTAGGCATCACCGAGTTCGAGCCTATGGACTACCAGGATGCTTCCGGCCAGTGGATCGGCTTCGACGCCGACATGGCCAAGGCCTTTGCCGATAGCCTGGGGGTAGAGGTAGAGTTTCAGGTCATCGACTGGGACAACAAGGTTTTTGAATTGGACGGCAAGACCATCGACGTGGTGTGGAACGGCATGACCCTGACCGACGAGGTCAAATCGGCTATGGAGTGTTCCAACGCCTACTGCAACAACGCGCAGGTCGTCATCGTTCCCGCCGACAAGGCCGCGGACTATCAGACGGTGGACAGCGTGAAGGGATTGGCCTTCGCCGTGGAGTCCGGTTCTGCCGGTAAGGCGGAGGTCGAGGCTCTGGGTGCCGACTATACCGAGGTCATGGACCAGGCCACCGCTCTGCTGGAGGTCAGCTCCGGTACCGCCGATGCCGCTGTCATCGACTCCCTGATGGCCGCCGCCATGGTTGGGGAAGGCACCAGCTATGCCGACCTGACCTATACCGTGGGCCTGAACAGCGAGGAGTACGGCGTGGGGTTCCGCAAGGGCTCTGATCTGGCCGCCGCGCTGAACGACTTCTTTAAGGCCGCCTATGCCGACGGGTCCATGCAGACCATGGCTGAGGCCTATGGCGTCCAGGCCGCTCTGATCGCCCAGTAAATCCAGTCGGTCCGGGAAGCCTTCCCGGTGCTGAAAACAGACACAAGGTGGGACGTCATGTTCGCGACAGTCATTGGTGCCCTGAATGTGGGCTTTTTGCAGACGCTGAAGCTGTTTGCGGTCACGCTGCTGGGGGCGATCCCGCTGGGTTTGATCGTTTCCTTCGGCTCCATGAGCCGGTGGGCGCCCCTCGGGCGTCCGGTGAAATGGTTTTTGGCAAAGACCCGGCGTGAGGCAGGCGGGTGCTCCCGTTTCCTGATGGGCCTTCGTCCGATCTCCCTGTTGACCCGGCTGCTGGTGTGGGTCATCCGCGGGACGCCCCTGATGCTCCAGTTGATCATTCTGTACTATGTGCCCGGCAAGGTACTGGATCAAAGCCCCTGGGGCAGCGGTGAGACGGGCCGGTTCCTGGCCTCGGCCATCGCCTTTATCATCAATTATTCCTGCTACTTCTCGGAGATCTACCGGGGCGGCATCCAAGGCGTCCCGGTGGGGCAGCAGGAGGCCGGCATGGTGCTGGGCATGACGAAGAGCCAAATCTTTTTTAAAGTTACGCTGCTCCAGATGATCAAGCGTATCGTGCCGCCAATGTCCAACGAGATCATCACCCTGGTGAAGGATACCTCCATCGCGCGCATCATCTCCATGCAGGAGGTCATCTGGGCGGGCTATGCCTTTATGAAGGGCTCCCACGGTTATTCCGGTCTGCTGTGGCCGCTGTTCTTCACCGGCGTCTATTATCTGGCCTTCAACGGCTTCCTCACGCTGTTTTTTGGCTGGATCGAGCGAAAACTCAGCTATTTTCGTTAGGGGGTGCCGCAATGCCGATTCTGGAAGTACATCACATCGAAAAACATTTCGGCGCCACCCGGGTCCTGGAGGACATCAGCTTCTCCCTGGAGGAGGGCAGGGCGCTAGCCATCATCGGCTCCTCGGGCAGCGGAAAGACCACTCTGCTGCGATGCCTGAATTTTCTGGAGACGCCTGACCGGGGGCAGATCCTGGTCAGAGGCAAGACGCTTTTTGACGCCGGTGATCCCGCCACCCAGCGGGAGAGTGAGATCCGGAAAAAACGGCTTCACTTCGGCATGGTGTTCCAGTCCTTTCATCTGTTTCCCCAGTACACCGCGTTGGAAAACGTGACCCTTGCTCCGCGGCTGCTGGCCAAGGAGCGGCCGGATTTCAAATCCACCAGGAGAGAGATCTGCGGAGAGATCGAGCGCCGGGGAAAGGAACTGCTGGACCAGATGGGGCTGGCCGACCGGGCCAGACACTATCCCCACCAACTCTCCGGCGGACAGCAGCAGCGGGTGGCCATTGCCCGAGCCTTGGCCATGAAGCCGGATATCCTCTGCTTTGACGAGCCCACCTCCGCCCTGGACCCGGAGCTTACCGGCGAGGTGCTGAAGGTCATCCGGTCTCTGGCTGAGCAAAAGACCACCATGATCATCGTCACCCATGAGATGGCGTTTGCCCGGGATGTGGCCGATCAGGTCATCTTTATGGACCGGGGTGTCATCGTGGAGCAGGGAGAGGCCCGGCAGGTCATCGAACGTCCCGCACGGGAGCGTACCCGCCAGTTTTTGGCCCGATACGCCCAGCAGTGAAAGAACAACGGACCGGCGCCCAGACGGGCGCCGGTCCGTTTGTATGATGTGTTGATTGACCGCATAGAGGGATGAGATGCCGGCGGCGGGGCCAGCAGGGGAAGGGATCATCAAGGGAAGGTCGAAATAGCTAATATTAGCACTCTTAAATATAGAGTGCTAATATTTACAATTTAGACACACTCTTTGCGAGAAATGTTCATAATCCCGGGCTATACTAAAGACAAATTTAAGAAGGACCTGAAAGCGGACACAGGGTCCGCCCAAAGAGGTCCGAAAGGAGTTTTTATTATGTATAGTCTGATTCCCTTTAGCCGTACCAACAGTCTGAACAACCTGTTTGATGATTTTGAGCGCAGCTTCTTCCCTGCGGAGCACCGCCAGATGCCTGCCTTCCGTACCGATATCAAGGACGAGGGCGACCACTACCTGATGGAGGCCGAACTGCCCGGCTTCAATAAGGAGGACATCGACCTGGACGTGAAGGACGGGATGCTGACTGTCTCCGCCCACCACGAGGAGACAGTGGAGAACAAGGACGACGCCGGCAAGTACATCTGCCGGGAGCGCCGCAACGGCAGCTACAGCCGCTCCTTTGACATCACCGGCATCCAGGAGGACGCCATCGGTGCTTCCTATGAAAATGGTGTGCTGAAGCTGACTCTGCCCAAGCTGGCGGAGATCCAGCCTCAGAGTCGTAAGATCGCCATTCAGTGACCCGATCCGGACAGGGGCAGACCGACGGTCTGCCCCTGTTTTTTGGAAAAATCCAAAGATCCCTCTTGAAAAAGAGAAAGACATGGTATATGATTAAATTAGCACTTAAGAATATAGAGTGCTAATCTTTGAGAAACTAAACCCGAGGTAAAGGAGGGTTTCATCCATTATGAACATGAATCAGTTTACACAGAAGTCTCTCGCCGCGATTCAGAACGCCCAGAGTCTGGCGCAGGAGTACGGCAACCAGCAGATCGAGCAGCAGCACTTGCTGCTGGCCCTGGTCAGTGACGGCGAGGGCTTCATCCCCCAGCTGCTCACCGCCATGGGCATGACCGTTCCCAGCTTTGAGGCGGCGGTCCGGGCCGAGGTGGGCAAGCTGCCCAAAGTGTCCGGCGGCGGCCGGGAGGCGGATAAGGTCTATGTGGCCCAGGATGTGGACAGGGCTTTAAAGGGGGCGGAGCAGATTGCCCAGTCCATGAAGGACGAGTATATCTCCGTGGAGCACATCTTCCTGGGACTGATGGACAGCGCCAACAGCGCCCTGAAGGAGCTGTTCCGCACCTACAACGTGAACCGGGAGAAGGTCATGCAGGCGCTGGCCAACGTCCGGGGCAACCAGCGGGTCACCAGCGACAACCCGGAGGATACCTACGACGCCCTGAAGAAATACGGCACCGATCTGGTGGAGCGGGCCCGGCAGAACAAGCTGGACCCGGTCATCGGCCGGGACGATGAGATCCGAAACGTGATCCGTATCCTGTCCCGGAAATCCAAGAATAACCCCGTCCTCATCGGCGAGCCCGGCGTGGGCAAAACCGCCATCGCCGAGGGACTGGCCCAGCGGATCGTCAAGGGGGACGTGCCCGGCTCTCTGAAGGACAAGACCATCTTCTCCCTGGATATGGGCAGTCTGGTGGCCGGAGCCAAGTACCGTGGCGAGTTTGAGGAGCGGCTGAAGGCTGTCCTCAACGAGGTGAAGAAGTCCGAGGGCAGGATCATCCTGTTCATCGATGAGCTGCACACCATCGTGGGGGCGGGTAAGACCGAGGGCTCCATGGACGCCGGCAACCTGCTCAAGCCCATGCTGGCCCGGGGCGAGCTGCACTGCATCGGCGCCACCACTCTCAACGAGTACCGCCAGTATATCGAAAAGGACGCCGCCCTGGAGCGTCGGTTCCAGCCCGTGATGGTCAACGAGCCCACGGTGGAGGATGCCATTGCCATCCTCCGCGGCCTGAAAGAGCGCTACGAGGTGTACCACGGTGTCAAGATCACCGACGGCGCTATCATTGCCGCCGCCACCCTGTCCAACCGCTATATCACCGACCGCTTCCTGCCCGACAAGGCCATCGACTTGGTGGACGAGGCCTGCGCCATGATCCGTACGGAGATGGACTCCATGCCCACCGAGCTGGACGTGATCCAGCGGAAGATCATCCAGCATGAGATCGAGGAGGCCGCCCTGAAGAAGGAGACTGACAAGCTGTCCCAGGAGCATCTGGCCGAGATCCAAAAGGAACTCTCCGATATGCGGGAGGAGTTCAAGGCCAAGAAAGCCCAGTGGGACAACGAGAAGGGGGCTATCGGCAAGGTCCAGCAGCTGCGCGCCGATCTGGAGGAGGCCAACGCCGCTCTGGAGAAGGCCCAGCGGGAGTACGACCTGGAGAAGGCAGCCGAGCTCCAGTACGGCCGCATCCCCGAGCTGAAAAAGGCTCTGGAGGCGGAGGAGCAGATCGCCAATGACAGCAAGGCACGTTCCCTGCTCCGGGATAAGGTCACCGAGGAGGAGATCGCCCGGATCATTGAGCGCTGGACGGGTATCCCGGTCTCCCGCCTGATGGAAGGGGAGCGGGAGAAGCTGCTCCATCTGGAGGACATCCTGCACCAACGGGTGGTGGGCCAGGACGAGGCCGTCCGTCTGGTGTCCGAAGCAATTTTGCGCAGCCGTGCCGGGATCGCTGATCCCAGGAAACCCATCGGTTCCTTCCTGTTCCTGGGTCCCACCGGCGTGGGCAAGACTGAGCTGGCCAAGACTCTGGCCGAGGCGCTGTTCGACAGCGAAAAGAATCTGGTCCGTATCGACATGTCCGAGTATATGGAGAAATTCTCCGTCTCCCGGCTCATCGGCGCCCCTCCGGGATATGTGGGCTATGAAGAGGGCGGCCAGCTCACCGAGGCAGTCCGCCGCAAGCCCTACTCCGTCATCCTCTTTGACGAGGTGGAGAAGGCCCATCCCGATGTGTTCAACGTACTACTCCAGGTATTAGACGACGGATGTATTACAGATAGTCAAGGCCGGACTGTGGATTTCAAGAACACCATCATCATTCTGACCTCCAACCTGGGATCTCAGTTCCTGCTGGACGGCATCCAGGACAACGGCGAAATCAGCCAGGAGGCCCGGGACCAGGTGAACGAGCTGCTCAAGCGCTCCTTCCGGCCCGAGTTCCTGAACCGGCTGGACGAGATCGTGTTCTACAAGCCACTGACCAAGGAGAATGTGACCCATATCGTCGATCTGCTGGTGGCCGATCTGAACAAGCGTCTGGCCGACAAGCAGCTGACGGTGGAGCTGACCCCCGCCGCCAAGCAGGAGATCATCGACGAGGCCTACGACCCCATCTATGGCGCCCGGCCCCTGCGCCGGTACCTCCAGCACACGGTGGAGACCCTCATCGGTCGGAAGATCATCGCCGACCAGGTAGAGTCCGGCGCCACTCTGACAGTGGACTGCCGGGACGGCCAGTTGGTCGTAGTGTAAGGACCTATATGCGAAAAAATCCCTCTGGAAGCTTCCGGAGGGATTTTTTTGCCGGCTGCGGCCCGCCGCCTCTGACGGAGGACTGGAACAGTTGCGGGCGCAAACTCTGGGGGGCCAACATGGACGGCCCTGTTTTATGTTTACAGGAACTGGGAAAAGTTGTCCATGTCTGCCTGAAGTCCCTCCAAAAATTGATGGATGTGGTAGCCGTCGGTGGCGGCGTGATGGCAGGTGATGGACAGGGGGAGAATCAGGGAGCCGTTCCGGGAGAATATTTTTCCCGCCTCCACCGAGGGAAAGTAGTAGGGCTTGTTGTCGTAGCTGTGGACGGCAAAGTGGGAGAAACTGATCCACGGGACACAGGAGATGGTGTAGGCGTTGGGGGGCGGCGGCGTCTGGGACTGAGCCAGAAAGCCGTGGTTGTCCCCATACGCGGTCTGGTTCTCAAGATAAGCCCGGTAAAAGTCGGAAAATTGCGACTGAAAAGGAGTCCACATCATGGAGAAGGTCTTGTCGTCTGGATGAAAGGCGGCGTACAGTGGGGTGAGGGAGTCAAAGTACCCCAGAACGCCGTCTTGCTCCGCAAGGCGAAATTCCACCTGATGGTTGAGCCGCCGGGTGACCAGCCACAGGTAGGCGGGGAAGAATTTCAGTCCGGCCTCCCGCAGAACATGGCGCAGAGATGTGACATCCAGCTCTACAGTGAGAGAGTAGCCGGTGGGGGCCATGCGGGAGAAGTAGCAGAAGATCTCCCGGCGGGGCCAGGAGGCGAGGTCAATGGGGGTAAAGTTCATGGGGCATCTCCTTTCGGTGTTGGGATGAGGGATCACTACCATCATAGGCGAAAAGAGAGGCTAAGACAATAAACGGACCGTTGAGATGGGAAGAAAAGGGCGCGCCGTGGAAAAACGGCGCGCCCTTTGTCACTTTGAGTCAGGAATTTTTTTGCGGGGAGCGGTTCAGCAGGAGGATGGCCCCAAAGATGGCGGCCATGCCCAGCAGTTTAAAAGGCGTGACCGCCTCGTGATAGACCAGGATGCCCAGCAGAGCGGCCACGAAGGGCTCGGCGGTGGCCAGGATGGCAGCCTTCCCCGCCTCGGCGTATCGCAGGCCCTCGGTGTACAGCAGGTAAGGCAGGATGCAGCACACCACCCCGATGCCCAGACCGCCCACGACGGCCCGCCAGTCGGCCAGCAGAGCCAGGTCCCGGTGGAGACCGGACAGGGGCAGGGAGAAGGCGGCGGAGAAGAGGAAGGTGTAGAAGGTGACGGTGGAGGCGGAGTATTTTTCAAGGGCGAACTTGCAGAAGATGGAATATAGGGCATATCCAAATCCGGAGCCCAAGCCAAAGAGAATGGTGGGAAGATTGACGGACTGCTGTCCCAGAGGGAGCAGTCCGGTGACCAGGACGCAGCCGGCGAAGGTGAGGGCCAGGGCGCCTACCTTCAGAGACGTGATCTTCTCCTGGAAACAAAGGGCGGACATCAGCGTGACAAATACGGGAGAAGTGTACAGCAGCACCGCGGCCACCGACATGGAGCTGCGGGAGATGGCGTTGAAGTAGCACCAATTGAAGAACAGCAGGGAGCAGACTCCCGTGCCGAAAAAGTAGTACCAGTGCCGGGGGTCGATCCTGAGGGCCTGCCGGTCAGTGCAGGCTAAAAACAGACCGTAGAGCAGTGCGGAGACGGTCACGCGGACAGCCACCCCTTCCATAGAGGACAGGCCGGCGGCGGTGAGCAGCTTCAAAAAGACGCCGATGCAGCCCCATAAGGATGCGGCGGTGATGATGTACAGGTAGGCTTTTTTCTCCATGTGTCTTGCCTCGTTTCCGGAAATCGAATATACTGGGCTTTGATCAAAGATGACCGACACGCCTGATCGGTGGACATTATCATACCAGAAACCATGGGGGAAAGACAAGATGCGCTATCCAAATATTTGCCAGGGGACCTTTCTGGCCCGGCCCAATCGGTTCATCGCCCATGTGGAGGCAGCGGGCCGGATGGAGGTGTGCCATGTCAAGAATACGGGCCGCTGCCGGGAACTGCTGGTGCCTGGGTGCAGGGTGTACCTGGTGGAGAGCGGAAACCCGGCCCGCAAGACCCGGTATGATTTGGTGGCGGTGGAGAAGGAACGGGAGCCTGGTCCCCTGCTCATCAACATGGATTCCCAGGCTCCCAACAAGGTCTTTGGGGAGTGGGCGGCCTCGGGAGCGTTCCGGCCGGGTCTGACCCTGCTGCGTCCGGAGATGACATATGGGAATTCCCGCTTTGATTATTACTGGGAGGCATCGGGAAACAGGGGTTTTGTGGAAGTGAAGGGGGTCACCCTGGAGGAAAACGGGGTAGCACGGTTCCCCGATGCCCCTACCCAGCGGGGGGTCAAGCACCTGGAGGAGCTGATAGCCGCCCGGGCGGCGGGCTATGAGGCAGCGGTATGCTTTGTGGTTCAGATGGAGGGAATGAACTGGCTGGAGCCCAACGACGCCACCCATCCGGAGTTCGGCGCCGCGCTGCGCCGGGCAGCCAAAGCCGGGGTGGAGGTGCTGGCTCTGGAGTGCCGGGTGACGCCGGACAGCCTGACGGCAAAACGCCCGATCCCCGTAAGGCTTTGAGGGTTGGCATAGAAATACCTTCGCGTGACGGCGAATTACTTTCTGATACAATAAGGACGCCGCGGCCGGTCACGGCCGCGGCGTTCCTATTCGGTTTATATTCAAATGGTAATGATAGACGACGGTATTACATCTCTCTGCGGCCCTCCAAAGCCCGCATTAACGTGGCGTCGTCGGCATACTCCAGGTGGCTGCCCACGGGGATGCCGTAGGCCAGCCGAGTCACCCGGACGGCGAAGGGCTTGAGCAGCCGGGACAGGTACATGGCGGTGGCCTCTCCCTCGGTGTCTGGGTTGGTGGCCATAATGACCTCGGCCACGCCGCCGGCTGCCACCCGCTCCACTAGAGACTTGATGTGCAGGTCGTCGGGACCTACATGGTTCATGGGGGAGATGACCCCGTGGAGCACATGGTACAGCCCGCCGTACTCCCGGGAACGCTCCATGGCCACCACGTCCTTGGGGTCGGCCACCACGCAGATGAGGGAGTGGTCCCGCTTGGGGCTGGCGCAGATGGCGCAGGGCCCGTCTCCCTCGGTCAGGTTCTGACAGACGGGGCAGCAGTGGATGGCGGTCTTGGCGTCCACGATGGCCTGGGCGAAGGAATTGGCCTCCTCCTCTGACAGAGACAGCACATAAAAGGCCAGCCGCTGGGCGGATTTCAGGCCGATACCGGGCAGCTTGGCAAAGTGCTCCACCAGATTTTCCAGAGCGGGGGGGAAATACTGCATGGGGGTGACCTCCAAAAGATGCACGGACCCGTAGGGCGGGGGCTTGCCCCCGCCGTTCCATGGCGGTGCGGATATGGTGGGCGGCGGGGGGCGAACCCCCGCCCTACAAAAGACTATTTACACACGCAGGGCTTGGATAGCGGCGGGGATATCCTCCTTGCCGTAGACGGCGGAGCCGGCCACCAGCACGTTGGCGCCAGCCTCGACCACCAAGGGAGCGATCTTGGGGGCGATGCCGCCGTCCACCTCCAGCTCACAGGCGGGGTTGTACTTGTCGATGATGGCACGAACCTGGCGGATGGTGTCCAGTTGGGACTCCATGAAGGACTGGCCGCCGAAGCCGGGTTCCACCGTCATGACCAGCACCATGTCCAGCTGTTCAATGTAAGGCAGAATGGCGCGGGCGTCGGTGATGGGCCGCAGGGCCACCGCCTTTTTCACGCCGCACTGGTCCATGACTTTAAGGGCCTCAGCGATGCGGGTGGGATGGTCGGCCTCCAGATGGACGGACAGCAGGTCCGCCCCGGCCTTGGCGAAATCCTCGATGTACCGCACCGGCTTGTCGATCATCAGATGGACGTCCAGAAACATGTCGGTGCACTTGCGGATGGACTTGACCACCGGGATGCCGATGGTGATGTTGGGCACAAAGCAGCCGTCCATCACGTCCACATGGAGGTAATCGGCGGAAGATACCTTTTTGATGTCCCGTTCCAGGTTGACAAAGTCGGCGGACAGGATAGAGGGGGCGATCTTGATCATAACAGGCTCCTCACTTTCCATTCAATCATACATGACATACGGGGGGCGGCAGCCAGGGGCAGTTTTGCTCCGGCGCGCATAGGATGCAGGGCGGAGAAGGGGAGCGCCTTCCGCTCCCCGGGTGCCCCGGGACCGGGACCTGCTCCAGGCCCAGCCCACGGCCGAAACCTGTCCCGGGAGATCCGGACGGTCCGCCGCTTTCTGATAGCCGCCCGCCGGCGGCAGAATGCAGCCGGCGGGCGGCGCTGAGTGCGTTCGCTCAGGTGTAGAAGTCGCCGGTGTCGGTCTCTGACACCTGATAGCCCTCCTGGCGCATGGCGTTCAGGATCTGCTCCTTGTGGTCGTGACCGAAGGCCTCCAGCGTGACCCGGAGCTCCACGCCGGATTGGCGGTTGATGTTGACGAACTGGTTGTGCTCCAGCTTGATGATGTTGCCGTTGTTTCGGGCCAGCACCTGGGCCACCCGCAGCAGCTCGCCGGGGCGGTCGGGCAGCTGGACGGCGAAGGTGAAGATCCGGCCCCGGCAGATCAGACCGTGCTGGACCAGAGAGGCCATGGTGATCACGTCCATGTTGCCGCCGGACAGCACCGACACCACGTTCTTGCCCTGGTAGCCAAGGTGACGCAGGGCGGCCACGGTGAGAAGGCCAGCGTTTTCCACCACCATCTTGTGCCGCTCCATCACGTCCAGGAAGGCCTCCACCAGTTCGCCGTCCTCCAGAGCCAGCACCCGGTCCACGTTCTGCTGAACATAGGGGAAGACCTTGTCGCCGGGGGTCTTGACGGCCACGCCGTCGGCGATGGTGGTGGCGGTGGGTAGGGTAACAACATGGCCGGCCTCCAGACTGGCCTTCATGGAGGCGGCGCCGGTGGGCTCCACGCCGATGACCTCCACATTGGGGTTGAGCAGCTTGGCCAGGGTGGACACGCCGGCGGCCAGTCCGCCGCCGCCAATGGGCACCAGGATGATGTCCACGTCGGGCAGGTCCTGGAAGATCTCATAGGCGATGGTGCCCTGGCCGGTGGCCAGAGTCAGGTCGTTAAAGGGATGGACATAGGTGAGGCCCTGCTCCTCAGACATCTTGGCGGCCAGTTCGGCGGCGTCATCAAAGACCTCGCCGTGAAGGACCACGTTGGCCCCGTAATCCTTGGTGTTGTTCACCTTGACCAGGGGGGTGGTGGTGGGCATGACGATGGTGGCGGCCACACCGGCGGCCTGGGCCGCGTAGGCCACGCCCTGGGCGTGGTTGCCGGCGGAGGCGGTGACCAGTCCGCGGGCTTTCTCCTCTTCGGTGAGAGTACTGATCTTAAAGTAGGCCCCTCGAATCTTGTAAGCGCCGGTGACCTGCATGTTTTCGGGCTTCAGGTACACGTTGTTGCCGCAGCTTTTGGACAGGTAGGGAGAGTGAATCAGAGGGGTGGGGCGCAGGACGCCCTGGAGCACGCTCCGGGCGTTTTTAAACTCTTCGAGGGTCAGCATATGGAATCTCCTTTATGTTATAAAAGTTCTGACAAAATCATACTCAATCTTTCCTCAGAAGTCAATGCAAAGCGTCCCGGCCCGGGCAAATTTCTTGACACCCCTTAGCATAAGGGGGTACAATAAAGTAATTCAGATCCTATGGTTGAAGCGGCCCCAAGGGGCGACGGAGGAAAAGAATATGGCCAAGCATGTAAAGCGTTCTGTGCTCCCTATCTATCTCATCGGCGTGACCTGGTTGGTCTATGCACTGCTGTTCCCACTGCACACGGTGATGCAGTTCATCACCTGCGCTGTGGCGTCCCTGGTAGTTTTTGTAATCGCCAAGGCCGTCTTCCCGGACAAGACCTATGAGATCCCCGGCGAGCCGGAGCCGGAGAAAAAGGCCGCGCCCAAGCAGGAGAAGAAGGCGGAGCCCAAGTCCACCGGAAACCCGGAGATCGACGCCCTGATCAAGGAGCGGGACCGGGCCCTGTCCGAGATGCGCCGGCTCAACGAGAACATTCCCGACGAGAAGATCTCCGCCCAGATCGACCACCTGGAGGAGGTCACCCGGAAAATCATCGACCATGTGGCGGCCAACCCCAAAAAGCTCCCCCAGATCCGCCGCTTTATGGACTACTACCTGCCCACCACCCTGAAGATCCTGAACGCCTACGACCGGATGGACTCCACCGGCATTTCCGGGGAGAACATCAGCGCCACCAAGGCCAAGGTGGAGGGAATGATGGACACCATTACCCAAGCCTTTGACAAGCAGCTGGACGCCCTCTTCGGAGAGGAGGCTCTGGACATCTCCACCGACATCACTGTCATGGAGAATCTGCTGGCCCGGGAGGGCTTCGGGCGCATGAACATCAACAACAGCGCCAGGGACGGCAAGGAGTCCGGCGGCGATGGGATCAAGCTGGAGCTGTGAGGAGCCCGGAACGATGAGATGCCGCAAGCGAAACGAAAAGGGAATGCGTCTGCGCACCGCTGTCATCTGGACGGTCTGGACCGGGTTGGAGACCGTACTGATCCTGAAAGAGTTTTGTTCTCCCTACCGGGACGGCGGACGCCTTTTTCTGTACATCTGCACGCTGATTTTGGTTCTGATAGGCTGCATATGCTTCTGGCGCCGCTATCTCACCTGTGATAAGACAACAAACAAATCTGACGATAAATTAGGAGGAAACGACCATGAGCGATGAACTGAATCTGACTCCGGAGCTGACCCTGATGCCCGAGACCGCGACTGTTGCTGCCCAGGCCCCCGCGGCTCCCGCCCTGACCCTGGATACCTCCGCTGATACCGCCCAGGCTGCCGCAGAGGCGGCCCAGAAGGAGCGGGACGCCAACGCCGTCAAAGTGGACGAGTCCATGCTTACCGAGGCGGAGCGGAAGATGGTGGATGAGTTCTCTCAGAAGATCGACATTACCGATTCCAACCTGGTGCTCCAGTACGGAGCCGCCGCCCAGAAGAATGTGGCGGCCTTCTCCGAGAACGCCCTGAACAACGTGAAGACCAAGGATCTGGGCGAGGTGGGCGAGGCCCTGTCCTCCCTGGTGGTGGAACTGAAGAACTTCGGCCAGCAGCCGGAAAAGAAGGGCATTGCCGGCTTCTTCCAGAAGAAGAAAAACGACCTGGAGGCCATGAAGGCCAGCTACTCCAAGGCGGAGACCAACGTGGACAAGATCGTCAAGGTACTTGAGAACCATCAGGTGGTCCTGATGAAGGACATCGCCATGTTCGACCAGATGTATGAGCTGAACACCAAGTATTATAAAGAACTGACCATGTATATCATCGCCGGCAAGAAGCGGCTGGAATACCTGAGAACCCACGATCTGGAGGACCTGCGGAAGAAGGCGGAGCAGAGCGGAGCTCAGGAGGACGCCCAGGCCTACAATGATTTCGCCAACCTGTGCACCCGGTTTGAGAAGAAACTCCACGACCTGGAACTGACCCGGATGATCTCCATTCAGATGGGACCCCAGACCCGTCTGCTTCAGAACAACGACACCCAGATGCTGGAGAAGATCCAGTCCTCTCTGGTGAACACCATCCCCCTGTGGAAGAGCCAGATGGTGCTGGCTCTGGGTCTGGAGCATGGCCGTCAGGCCACCGCCGCCCAGGCCGCCGTCACCGATATGACCAATGATCTGCTGCGTAAGAACGCCGACATGCTGAAGATGGGCACCATCGAGACGGCCAAAGAGGCCGAGCGGAGCGTGGTCTCTATCGAGACCCTCCAGCACACCAACCAGCAGCTCATCTCCACCCTGGACGAGGTCATGAAGATCCAGACCGAGGGCGCCCAGAAGCGGAAGGAAGCGGAAGCCGAGCTGGGAAGGATCGAGGGCGAGTTGAAGCAGAAGCTGTTGGAGCTGCGGGGCTGACAAGAAGCGCCGAATCCCCGAGCAGGGGAGCTTGGAGCGGTATGTATCTGACCGCGGAAGATCGAGGTATATTATGAAAATTTTCCAAAAAACCTGGATGGCGTGGATCATCACCGCCGCCATGATCGTGGGAGCTGTGGGCATCGGCCTGAGCAAAGGGAGCAGCAGCGCCGCTCCCGCCCCCTCGGGGCTGGATGATTCCCTGTCTACCGGAGCCTATGAACGGTGGATCGGGGACTTTGCAGGCGTACTCTCCCAGAACGAGGAGGAGCAGATCTGCCTCTACAATGCCAACTGGGACAAACGGTACGGCAGCATCATCGTGGTAGAGACCCTGGCCAACACTCCCAATACCAGCCTGGAGGAGTACACCTACGACCGGGCTGAGGAATTTGAGTTGGGTGCCTATGACGGTTATCTGACCATCGACCCCCAGAGCGGCGACGCCTATTTTGCCGTGGGTATGGACTACCCCCTGTCGGACAGCGAGGTGGGGGTCTATCTCAGCCAGTACCTCTACGACAATGTGGCGGCCGGCGAATACGGCCAGGGCGTGCTGACCCTGTTTGCCGCCCTGAACCAGTACTATCTGGACAACTACGGCGACGGTTCCGCCTCTGCGGTGTATGCCCAGTCCGGCGAAGCTTCCGGTATTTGGGGATGGATCATGCTGTTGATCATCATTCTGGTCATCGCCACCATCGCGGACCATCTGCGCTACGCCTCTTACCGCCAGCGGTACTACGGGGTTCCCAATCCCCCGGTAGTTTTCCGGCCCATCCTCTTCTGGCACGGGCCGGCTTACGGCTGGTACCGCCGGCGTTGGCGCCGTCCGCCGCCGCCGCCTCCCCCCAGAGGGCCTAAGGGTCCCGGCGGACCGGGAAGCTTCGGGGGCGGTCCCAGCGGTTTCGGGAGCAACTCCAGACCGGGCGGGTCCTCCTCCCGGTCTAGCAGCGGCTTCCGGGGCGGTGGCTTCAGCGGAAGCGGCTTCGGCGGTTCCCGGGGCGGCAGCTCCGGTGGGTTCCGGGGCGGCGGCTTCTCCGGCGGCAGCTTTGGCGGTTCCCGGGGTGGCGGCGGAAGCTTCCGTGGGGGCGGCTTCGGCGGCTCCCGGGGCGGCGGCTTCGGCGGAGGCCGAGGCGGCGGTTTTGGCCGCTGATCTTAACAACGAAAAAAGGATGGCCGCGGGGCGGCCATCCTTTTTTGCTTCATGGGCATACCGGACCGTTGTCTCTCATATAAATCGGAGGAACAAACGATTCAGGAGTGTGATGACCCATGAGACAGAACTCCGCTGACCTCAACCGCATCCAGCTGCACGGCCGTGTGGAAGCTCCCCCGGTCCTTTCCCACAGCAACCACGGCGTGGAGTTTTACCGGTTCCCCATAGCAGTGGTCCGGCTGTCCGGAGCGGAGGACCGGATCAACGTTGTGGCGGCCGGACCGCTGCTGGACCGGTGGGGCGCCCCGGAGCCGGGGGAGGAGCTGACGGTGCGGGGAGAAGTACGTACCTTTAACAACCGAACGGGGGTGGGGAACCGCCTGGTCATCAGTACCTTTGCCAAGGAACTGGTCCGGGAGCAGGGGGAGGACGAAAACCGGCTAGAGCTGACCGGGACCCTGTGCAAGCCCCCAAGTCTGCGGACTACCCCGCTGGGCAGGAGCATCTGCGACATGATCCTGGCGGTGAACCGGCGGTACGGGAGGGCAGACTATCTGCCCTGTATTGCCTGGGGCAGTTTGGCCTACCGGTGCGGGGACCTGGCAGTGGGGGACCAGCTGCGGCTGAACGGACGGCTCCAGAGCCGGGTGTACACAAAGACTGTGGAGGAACGGACCGAGGAACGCACCGCTTTCGAGGTATCGGTCATGTCCATGAGCCAGAAGGAGGATGCCGTTACCGGGTAAGTCCTCGTTTTTTTGACTGAGACCGCGGGGTGACATTGACATTAAAATTGAATTCCTCTATAATCTATCTTTATGTAAAAGAAGCGCTGAAAAGATAGATTGAAGGAGGAACACCCGTGGAACGACCCGCCAATGAGAACAAAATGGGCGTGATGCCGGTCAATCGGCTGCTACTGAACATGGCGGTGCCCATGATTATTTCCATGTTGGTCCAGGCACTGTACAATGTGGTGGACAGCGTCTTCGTTGCCAAACTCAGTGAAGACGCGCTGAATGCGGTGTCCCTGGCTTTCCCGGTACAGAACCTGATGATCTCGGTGGCGGTGGGCACCGGCGTAGGGATCAACGCCCTGCTGTCCCGGAGCCTGGGCCAGAAGGATCAGAAGCTGGCCGACCAGACCGCCCTGAACGGCCTGTTCCTGGCGCTGCTCAGCTGTCTGGTATTTACGGTTCTGGGTCTGACCTGCTCCCGGCTGTTTTACACGGTGCAGACGGATATCGCCGGCATTGTGGACCGTGGCACCCAGTATCTGACCATCTGCTGCGGCATGAGCGCGGGCTTGTTCGCCGCCGTTACCTTTGACAGGCTGCTTCAGGCCACCGGCCGTACCGTCCTGACCATGGTCACCCAGGCGGTGGGCGCGCTGACCAATATCATTTTGGACCCCATCCTGATCTTCGGTCTGTTTGGCTTTCCAAGAATGGAGGTTGCGGGCGCCGCTCTGGCTACCGTTATCGGCCAGATTGCCGGGGGATGCCTGTCTCTGGTGTTCAATCTGACCCGAAATCCGGACATCCACCTGTCGCTGAAGGGCTTCCGGCCAAGCCGCCGGGTCATTGGAGGCATCTACAGCGTGGGTCTGCCCTCCATCGCCATGCAGTCCATCGGCTCGGTGATGGTTTTTGGCATGAACCAGATCCTCATCGCCTTTACCGCCACCGCCACCGCCGTCTTTGGCGTCTACTTCAAGCTCCAGTCCTTTATTTTTATGCCGGTGTTCGGCCTGAACAACGGCATGGTGCCCATTGTGGCCTATAATTACGGGGCAAGGAAGCCGGACCGGATCGTCAAGACCATCAAGCTCAGCGTCATGTACGCCATGGGGATCATGTTCCTGGGCTTTTTAGCCTTCCAGCTGGCGCCAGACCTGTTCCTATCTATGTTCCTGGCGGAGGGAGAGACCAGCGGCGATCTGCTGTCCATCGGCGTGCCCGCGCTGCGGACCATCTCCATTAGCTTTTTGTTTGCAGGCTTCTGCATCGTGTGCTCCTCGGTGTTCCAGGCCCTGGGTCACGGTGTGCTCAGTCTGGCGGTGTCAGTGGTACGCCAGCTGGTGGTGCTGCTTCCGGCGGCCTTCCTCCTGTCCAAGATCCACGGGCTGGATACGGTGTGGTGGGCTTTCCCCATTGCCGAGGTGTTTTCCGTCACCCTTTGTACGATTTTTCTGCGCTGGGTATACCGCAGGGAGATCGTGGAGAACGGCGGAGACCGTTTCCAATGATGAATGGAATATCAATGAAAAATGTCGCGCCGGCCGCTGTTGCAGCGGCCGGCGTATGCTTTAGTTCAGATAATCTCCCACCGGGGACGTGTTGTACTGCTTGATGATCTTGATGAGAACAGAGCCGTCCTCTAAAGTCTCTTCAGAGAGGATTTTGTGCTGGACACGGCCGCGCTCCAACTGCTGCTTGTAGCGCCGGACCTCCTCCTGGACGGCGGACGCGGCGAGGTCACGGTCGGCATCCTCTTTGAGGAGAAAGTGGAGGGTCTGCTGGATGCAGGCGGCTTTGATGCGTTTCATACTTGTGCTCCTTTCTGTGTACAAAAATGTGAGGTGCAAATAAATGAACTATTTTGGCTACATTCTTATCATAACACTTGTTTTTTAAAAATTTCAAACACTTTTTTTACATGAAAATTCAATAAAAAAGCCGGGAGCGGAAGCTCCCGGCCTGGGCGCTGCTCTTACAGCAGGGCGATGACCTGATACATGAGAATGAAGTGGGCCGCGCTGCCCAGAAGAATAAAAACATGGAAGATCTCATGGCAGCCGAAGCGGGGATTGTTCCGTCCGGGCCACTTCACGGCGTAGAGAACGCCGCCCACGGAGTAGAGAATGCCGCCGGCCAGCAGCCAGAAGAAGCCGTAGGCGGGCAGGGTGCGGTAGATGGGGACGATGGCGAAGATGGCCAGCCACCCCATGGCCAGGTAGATGACGCTGGTGAGCCACCGGGGGATGGACAGCTTGGCAATGGTCAGGACAAGACCGGCGGCGGCCAGTGCCCACACGGCGGCCAGCAGAGCGGGGCCGCCGCGGTCTGCCAGAGCGGTGAGACAGATGGGGGTGTAGCTGCCGGCGATGAGCAGGTAGATGGAGCAGTGGTCGTATTTCCGAAGGGCGATGCGGACGGGGACCGACGTATTGAGACAGTGGTACAGGGTGCTGGCGGTGTACAGGCCGATCATAGACAGACCATAGACCAGAAACAGCCAGAAATGGAGCCATTTACCCAGCCCCGCGGCGCGGACCAGCAGGGCGGCGGTGCCCAGTACGGCCAGCCCGGCGCCCACGCCGTGGGTGATGGCGGACCAGGGACGCAGACCGTCGTAGGGGTCCCGGACCTCCCGGCGGCGGGGGGCGGGGCGGAAGAAGGCCTGATTTACAGAAACAGCATTGGAACGCATAGAGGGACACTCCTTTCCTTGGGAGGGACGGATCGCTTACTGTCCTCAGTATATCCCAATGGATGGAGAATATCAATATGAAAAATGACCAAATATAATTTTAAATATTAGATTAAGAGATAAAAAAGACGACGCCGAGCATTTCCCGGCGTCGTCTCTTTCATGTAATTAGCCCTGAGAGATCGCGCTCATGGGGCAGGTATCCGCGCAGGAACCGCAGTCCAGGCAGGAATCGGCATTGATCTCGTAATGATCAGCACCCTGAGCAATGGCGCCCACGGGGCAGGCATCCGCGCAGGAACCACAGCTGATGCAAGCATCGCTGATGACATAAGCCATAGTAAGTACACCTCCCTTAAAATGTACATTCATTCTATCACATCTTTCTAAAAATGCAATGCTAAA
Organism: Pseudoflavonifractor phocaeensis; assembly: GCF_021531375.1. GTDB lineage: Bacteria > Bacillota > Clostridia > Oscillospirales > Oscillospiraceae > Lawsonibacter > Lawsonibacter phocaeensis_B. The sequence goes on along the minus strand of NZ_JADYTU010000004.1, from coordinate 24,459 downwards.
TTTTAGAAAAGGCGGGCATGCTTAAAAAAGATTTTGGATGAGGTGAAATGTATGGCAGACAGTCGTTTTACATCCACAGCCCTGGGGGCCATCCGCCTGGCCCAGGAAAACGCGGCCCAGTTGGGGCACAGCTATGTGGGCAGCGAGCATCTGTTGTTGGGCCTGGCCTGTCAGGAATACAGTCCCGCGGCCAATGCCCTGCGGCGGGCTGGAGCGGACAGCAAGACCCTGCGGGCGGCCATCGCCCAGCGGGTGGGCATCGGGGTGCCGGCCCGGGCGCTGCACCAGGGGCTGACGCCCCACTGCTGTCAGGCTATCCAGGGGGCAGTGGGGGAGAGCCGGCGGCTGGGACAGCGGGCGGTAAATTCCGAGCATCTGCTGCTGGGCCTTCTGGGGGAGGAGAACTGCGCTGCGGTCCAGCTGCTGCGGGAGTGCGGTGTGGACGGGGGACGGCTCTACCAGACCGTCACCGCATCTCTGGGGGAAGAGAATCTGCCGCCCCGGAGGGCGCGGGAGCCGGAGCAGAGAGCTGTGCCTGACACCCGCCAGTTGGACCAGTGTGCCCGGGATCTGACCCGAATGGCGGCTGAGGGCAAGCTGGACCCGGTGATTGGCCGGGAGGAGGAACTGGAGCGGGTGATCCAGATCCTGTCGCGGCGGACCAAAAACAACCCCGCCCTGATCGGGGAGCCAGGGGTGGGTAAGACCGCCGTGGTGGAGAGCCTGGCGCTGGCCATCTCCGACGGCACCGCTCCGGCCCATCTGTTGGGGCGGCGGCTGTGCGCCCTGGACCTGTCCGCCATGGTAGCGGGGACCAAGTACCGGGGAGAATTTGAAGAAAAGCTGCGTCATGTGCTCAGCGAAGTGCGAAAGGCTGGGAATGTGATCCTCTTCATCGACGAGCTCCATACCATAGTGGGGGCCGGTAGCGCGGAGGGAGCCATTGACGCGGCCAATATTCTAAAGCCGGCCCTGGCCCGGGGAGAGATACAGGTCATCGGGGCCACCACCATCGACGAGTACCGCCGGCATATCGAAAAGGACGCCGCGCTGGAGCGCCGCTTCCAGCCGGTGACCATCCGGGAACCAAGCCGGGACCAGACGCTGACCGTTCTGCGGGGACTGCGGGGACGGTATGAGACTTACCACCATCTGACCATCACCGACCAGGCCTTAGAGGCGGCCGTGGATCTGTCCATCCGCTACCTGCCCCAGCGGTTTTTGCCGGATAAGGCCATTGACCTGGTGGACGAGGCGGCCGCCAAAGCGCGGCTGTGGGGGCGGGAGCTGCCTCCGGAGCTGAAGGAGCTGGAGGGCCGGGCTGTCCAGGCCGGCAGGCAGATGACACAGGCCATCCGGGAGCAGGATTTTGAAAAGGCCGCCATGATGCGGGACGCGGAGAGCGATTTTCGCCGCCAACTGGAGGGGGCCCGGAGCAAATGGCTGGCCGGGCAGGGGCCCAGACAAGTGGAAGAGCGGCACATCCGGGCGGTGCTGAGCCAGTGGACTGGCGTGCCGGTGGAGGGGCCCGACGAGACGGACCGGCGGGTGCTGGCCCAGCTGGACCGGGAGCTGCGCCGCAGTCTCTTGGGCCAGGACCGGGCGGTGGAGGCGGTGACCCGGGCCGTCCGGCGCAGCCGCCTGGGCCTGAAAGACCCCAGGCGGCCGGTGGGATGCTTCTTGTTCCTGGGCCCCAGCGGCGTGGGAAAGACCCAGCTGTGCCGGGCCCTGGCCCAGGCCCTCTTTGGCTGTCAGGAGGCGCTCATCCGCTTCGACATGTCCGAGTATATGGAAGCTCACACGGTATCCCGGCTCATCGGCTCGCCCCCGGGCTATGTGGGACACGAGGAGGGGGGACAGCTCACCGAACGGGTGCGGCGGAACCCCTGGTCTGTGGTGCTGCTGGACGAGCTGGAGAAAGCGCACCGGGACGTGTGGTCTGTCCTGCTCCAGGTGATGGAAGAGGGAGTGCTGACCGATGCCCAGGGACGAAAAACCGACTTCCGGAACACGGTGCTTGTCATGACCTCCAACCTGGGTGCGGGCCGCTTTGCCCGGGGCCGGCAGCTGGGCTTTTCGGCGGGGGGTGCCGCGGAGCGGGAGGAGCTGGAGCGGGCGGTGCTGTCTGATGCCCGGAGCACCTTTTCCCCCGAGTTTCTCAACCGTCTGGACTCCATTTTGGTGTTCCATCCGCTGGACCGGGAGACGCTGGGCGCCATTACCCGCCAGCTGCTGTCCGAGACCGGCAGCCGTTTGAGCCGTCTGGGAGTGGAGCTGAAGGTGGAGGACCCGGCAGTGGAGCTGCTGGCGCGCCAGGGCAGCGACCGGGAGTATGGGGCGCGGCCGCTGCGCCGGGCCATCTCCGCCCTGGTGGAGGACCCGGCGGCGGACCTGCTTTTAGAGGGACGAATGAAGAAGGGAGATACGCTGAACGTGGTGGCGGAGGATGGCAGAGTCCAGGTCCGTCTGGTGTGAAGTCAGTCTGAAACTGAAAAAACGGGAACTGCCATAGGCAGTTCCCGTTTTTCTGAGTTGGATTACACCAGCAGGTTCCTCTCGGTGCTGGGATCGAAGAGATGGATGAGCTCGGAGGGGAAGGTAAAGCGGATCTGAGTACCATAGGGGATGCCGCCGCGGTGCTCGGCGGGCAGCTCGGTGGTGGGCACCCGCAGGACGATGTCCTTGCCGTTGCTGCTGACGTGGAGATAGATCTCGCTGCCCATCATCTCAGACACATCGACCTGAGCGGAGATGGTGTGCTCGCCGCCCTCGGGGGCGAAGTGGACGTGCTCGGGACGGATGCCGATGGTCACATCCATGCTGTCCAGGCCCTTGTCGGCCAGCTTTTTCTGGACGTCGGCGTCCAGCTGCATCTTGGCGCCGTGGACGGAGATGGAGTAGCCGCTGCCTTCCTTCACCAGCTTGCCGTCGAAGAAGTTCATCTGGGGGGAGCCGATAAAGCCGGCGACGAACAGGTTGGCGGGGGAGTTGAAGACCTCCTGAGGTGTGCCGATCTGCTGGATGAAGCCGTCCTTCATGATGACGATACGGTCACCCAGAGTCATAGCCTCGGTCTGGTCGTGGGTAACGTAGACGAAGGTGGTGTCGATGCGCTGACGCAGCTTGATGATCTCGGCGCGCATCTGGTTACGCAGCTTGGCGTCCAGGTTGGACAGAGGCTCGTCCATCAGGAACACCTTGGGCTCACGGACGATGGCGCGGCCGATGGCCACACGCTGACGCTGGCCGCCGGACAGCGCCTTAGGCTTGCGGTCCAGATACTGGGTGATGTCCAGAATCTCAGCGGCCTCACGGACGCGGCGGTCGATCTCGTCCTTGGGGAACTTGCGCAGCTTCAGGGCGAAGGCCATGTTTTCGTACACGGTCATGTGGGGGTAAAGAGCGTAGGACTGGAAGACCATGGCGATATCACGGTCCTTGGGTTCCACGTCGTTCATCCGCTTGTCGCCGATGATCAGGTCGCCGTCGGAGATCTCCTCCAGGCCGGCGATCATGCGCAGGGTGGTGGACTTGCCGCAGCCGGAAGGACCGACCAGAACGATAAATTCCTTGTCGGCGATCTCCAGGTTGAAGTCGTGGACGGCGGTTACCTTGTTGTCATAGATCTTCTTTACGTTCTTCAGGGATACAGTTGCCATGTTTACAGGGCCGTAAGAGTTCCGCATCCGCAAAACTCCCTTGCCCACGAAGAGCGAAACTCCGTGGACGTTGCGACAGGTCTCCACACTGCCGTACCGCCGGCCCGGCGGGATTGGTCTCCTCCTTTTTTATGGCTCCGGGCGCGCTATAAGGTAGGAGTAGCGCACCGGCGCCTATTTCAGATTAGGACAGGTTGCCAAGCTCTATTGTACCATGAAAAATGCTGATTTTCAAGGTGGTATCTCCATCAAATGTGGAGATATTTGACAGACTTTTGTCCGTTGTACCGGCCGGGATCACTGCTGTACCAGCGCGCCCTTGAATACGATGGCCCGGATGGCCAGCGTGTCCTGGTCCAACAGGACGAAGCTGGCCTCCTTGCCCTCCTCCAGGCTGCCGGTCCGGCCCTCAATGCCGATGGACCGGGCAGGGTTATAGGAGCAGGCCCGCACCGCGTCCTCCAGGGGGATGCCGAAAGCCACAGCCTGGCGCAGACAGCCCATCAGGCTGGTGACCGACCCGGCCAGCGTCTCGGGATGACCCACGATGGTGGCGCGGTTGCCGTGGACCTCGATCTCCTGGCCGCCGAAGGGATACTGGCCGTCAGGCATACCGGTGGCCCGCAGAGAGTCGGAGATCAGGATAACGCGCTCCTTGCCGAAGAGCTGGAACGTAAGGCGGACCACGCTGCCGTGGATGTGGACGCCGTCACAAATCAGCTCGGGCATTACATGGGAGGCGTCAGAAGCGGCTCCGATGACAGCGGGATCGCGGTGGTGCAGGGGAGGCATGCCGTTGTAGAGGTGGGTGGCGTGGTCGGCGCCGGCGGCAAAGGCGGCGCTGGCCGTGTCATAGTCTGCCGTGGTGTGTCCCACGGAGACATGGATGCCGTCCGCCGTGGCGGCCTTCACGAAGTCCAGACCGCCCGGCTCCTCGGGAGCAACCGTGACCAGCTTGACGCAGCCCTCAGCGGCCTCCTGGAGGCGGCGGAGCATGGCTACGTCGGGGGCATGGAGGAAGTCACCGTTCTGGGCGCCCTTTTTGGCCATGGAGAGGAAGGGACCCTCCAGATGCAGCCCCACCAGCTCGGCACCGCCGGCGTTTTTGGACCGGTGGGCGGCGGCGTTTTTGCAGATGGCGGTCAGTTCAGGCTCCAGCAGGGTCATGCCGGCGGGGCAGATATAGGTGACGCCCTGGCTCAGCTCATAGTCGGCCATGCGCTGCAGGCCGTCGGGCGTAGCGTCGCTGAAGTCCTCGCCCACGCAGCCGTGGAAGTGGACGTCCACAAGTCCGGGGATGACATAGCAGCCGGCGGCGTCCAGCGTCTGGCTGTCGCCGCTGGCGGCGGAGAGCAGAGCGCCGTTGGTGCAGACGTCGCGGGTTACAAAGCCCTGTTCCAGATCAAATACCTGGCCGCCTGTTACTCGCATACGGGCACCCCCGCGGCGACCAGCTTGCTCAGAGCGGCCTTGTCGCCCACCAGGACTACGTCGCTGTGGAGCTGGAGGATGGAAGCGGGACAGTGGGGATCAATGGGGCCGCAGAAGGCGTTGTACACGGCGTCGGCCTTGTCGGCGCCGCTGGCGATCAGCAGCACCCTGCGGGCGGCCATGATGCAGCCGATGCCCATGGTCAGAGCCTGACGGGGCACATCGTCGGCGCTGGCGAAGAAGCGGGCGTTGGCGTCGATGGTGCTCTGGGTCAGATCCACCACATGGGTCTCCTTCACGAAGATGTCGGCGGGCTCGTTAAAGCCGATGTGGCCGTTGCGGCCCAGACCCAGCAGCTGAAGGTCGGCGTAGCCCAGGGAGCGGACCAGCTCGTCATACCGGGCGCACTCGGCGACGGGGTCGGCGGCCAGACCGTTGGGCACATTGGTGTTGTTCACATCAATGTCGATGTGGTCAAAGAGGTTGGTCTGCATGAAGTAGCGGTAGCTCTGGTCATGGGTGGGAGCCAGGCCCTTGTACTCGTCCAGGTTGACAGAGCGGACCTCCTTGAAGCTGAAGTCGCCCCGCTGGTTCCAGGCGGCCAGCTGCTTATAGGTGCCGACGGGGGTGGAGCCGGTGGCCAGACCCAGCACGCAGCTGGGATTGCGGATGACTTCCGCGGAGATCAGGTTGGCCGCACGGCGGCTCATGGCGTCATAATCTTCGGTCAGATAAATTCTCATGGGAAATCCCTCCTCAGCAGTATTTGGCGATGGCATCCTGGATCTGCTTGGAGCAGGCGTCCACCACGGCCTTGTCGGAGTCGATCAGGTTGGCCAGAGGAGCGCGGACGCCGCCCATGTCCAGACCATACTGCTGCTTGATGACTTCCTTCATCACGGCGTACAGGTTGCCGTGGGCGGAACACAGCTTGTAGATGATGCGGCAGATCTCGTTCTGGATCTTGGCGGCCTCAGCCATCTTGCCGGCGTGGAACAGGTCCCACACCTTCAGGAACAGCTCGGGCATCACGGCGTAGGTGCCGCCGATGCCGCCAGTAGCGCCCATGGCCAGGCCGGAGATGAACTGCTCGTCGGGACCGTTCATGACCACGAAGTTCTCTCCGCCCTCGTCCTTCCACATCTGGATGTCCTGGGTGGGCATGGAGGAGTTCTTCACGCCGATCACACGGGGGTTCTTCAGCATCTCTTGGAGCAGGGGGATGGACAGAGCCACGCCGGCCAGCTGGGGAATGTTGTAGATGATGAAGTCGGTGTTGGGGGCGGCGGCGGAGATGTCATTCCAGTACTGGGCAATGCCGTAGGGGGGCAGATGGAAGTAAATGGGGGGGATAGAGGCGATGGCGTCCACACCCAGGCTCTCGGCGTGGGCGGCCAGCTCCTGGCTGTCCTTGGTGTTGTTGCAGGCAACATGGGCGATGATGGTCAGATCGCGGCCCTTGGCCTCGGCCATCACGTTCTCCAGCACCAGCTTGCGCTCGGCCACGCTCTGGTAGATGCACTCGCCGGAGGAGCCGCCCACATACAGGCCGCGGACACCCTTGCCGGCCAGGTGCCGGACCAGAGCCCGGGTGCCCTCGGGGGAAATGTTGCCCTGCTCATCATAGCAGGCATAGAAAGCGGGAATGACGCCCTGATACTTTTTGATGTCCATTACAATCAAACTCCTAACTTGAATGATTTTGATTCTGCGTTCCTACTGGGGTCTTAACCCTTGACAGCGCCCATGGCGATGCCCTGGGTGAAGTACTTCTGGAAAACGAGGAACACGATGATGATGGGGATAGCTGCCAGAGCCGCGCCGGACATAAGCAGGCCCATGTCGATGGAGGTCTCGGCCTGCATGGTGGCGATGCCCAGGGAGATGGTGAAGTTGGCGTTGCTGGTCAGCATGACCAACTGCATGAAGTAGTCATTCCAGGAGTTGATGAAGGTGAAGATGGCCAAAGCGCCGATGCCCGGCTTGATCATGGGCAGGACGATGGTGGCAAAGGTGCGCATCTCGCCGGCACCGTCCACACGGGCGGCTTCCAGGATCTCACCGGGGATGCCCTCGGAGAACTGCTTCATCAAGAACACGCCGAAAGGCCAGCCAACCGTGGGGAAGATGACGGCCCAGAGCTTGTCGATCAAGTGCAGGGAGGACATTTCCCGCAGCAGAGGGATGAGGATGACCTGCTTGGGCAGGGCCATGGCGCACACAATGAGAGAAAACAGAATGGCCCGGCCGGTAAAGCGCTTCTTAGCCAGAGCATAGCCGGCCATGGCGGCGGTGATGCAGGTGAGGATCATAGCCATGACAGCCATGAATACCGTGTTCACCAGCCAGCGGATAGCGCCGGGGACCGTGGGACCCACCGAGAAATAGGCCGCTTTACCGGTAAGAACCTCAGAGAAGGGGATGCCCAGCTCCCACAGGGGGGCGGAACGGCGGACAAAGAGCTTTTCAAAGTTGGCCGTGGTCCATTCAGTGGGCCACAGGGACGGGGTGGTGGCATAGATGTCCTGGCTGGTCTTGAACGCGCCGGTGACGATCCAGTACAGGGGGAACATAAAGAGAATGGCCAGGATGATCAGCACGATCAAGCTGAAGGCCCGGTAGGCCTTGGTGCGGTTGGAACCAATTTTCATCGTTTATTCCCCCCTTACTTCTCTTTGGCCAGCTTGAACTGCAGGGCGGACAACAGACCAATGAAGATGGCCAGAATCACGCCCATCGCGTTAGCATAGCCAAAGTGGCCGGCCTTTTCAGTCAGCTTGAAAGCGGTGTAGTAGATGTAGTACATCACCGTGTTGGTGTTAGAGCCGCCCTGCGTCAGCAACTGAATGAGGGCGAAGCACTGGAAGGAATTGATGGTGGTGATGACCAGGATATACAAAGTAGTGGGCATGATCTGGGGCCACTTGATCTTCCAGAAGACCTGGAGGTTGGTGGCGCCGTCCACACTGGCGGCTTCGATCAGGGACTGGTCCACGTTGCCCAGAGCGGAGACATACAGCACGATGGGCTGGCCTACCGAGGTGGTGAACAGGATCAGGATGATACACCAGATGGCGAAACGGGAATCACCCAGCCAGTTGATGTTCTTTTCGATCACGCCGGTGCTTTTAAGGACGTAGTTGAAGATGCCGGTATAGTTGTCGAACATCCATTTCCACACCACGGTGACGGCCACAGAGCCGGTAACCACGGGCAGATAGAAGATGCAGCGGAAGGCGGACAGCAGCTTGCCGTTGAGCTTATAGATGGCGGAGGACACCCAAAGGGAGAAGGCGCACACCGTGGGGACGCTGACGATGACAATGAGGAAGGTATTCCACAGAGCCTGGAGGAAGGTCTTGTCCTGCCACAGGTCCACGAAGTTCTTCAGTCCGACGAAGTTGCCCAAACCTGCCGTATGCATATTAGCGTCGGTCAAGCTGGTAAGGATACAGATGACCATGGGGATGATGACGAAGCCAACAAAGAAGATCAAACTGGGCAGCAGAAATAAGTAGCCTGAGATATTCTCCCGCCGCTGCAGTGCGCGGCTCATGGCGGGTTGATTTTGTTTGGCCAAAACAAATCGCTCCTCTCTCGGAAAATGGCGGATCAGAACATTCGGCACGGAACTGGCCGGGAGCGGCCTGCGCCGTACATGTCCTTTTATCCGGGAGAAGGACGCGCCCCTTCCCTGCTGTGCGCAGGGAAGGGGCGCGCTACCCTTCTTTCAGTAAGAGTGCTAGCTCGCTGTTTCGTAGATGGATCAGCCCGCGGCAGCGGTGTTGGCCTCGGCCATGAAGGTATCCACAGTGGAGGCGATGTCGGCGCCCTCGCCGATATCCTGGAGCATGTTCCACCAGGAGGTACGGGCCTGGGCCCAACCGGCGGTAACCTGATAGTAGTCACCCAGGTAAGGCATCAGCTTGGAGTACTCGCTCATGATGTCGTTGCCGTTCCAGATGTTGGTCAGGTCGGCGCCCTCGGCGCTGTCACGGACAGCGAAGAAGTTGGCGGCCTGAACGGCGTCGGCAACGTGCTCGGAGTCAGCGAAGTACTTGATGAAGGTCTTGGCAGCCTCGATCTTGGCGGCGTCGCCGTTATCAAAGACGCCAAAGCCCCAGATGCCGCCGCAGAGCTTGGACTCGCCGGTCTCGGAGGGGAAGCTCATGCAAACGATCTCGTCGCCGCTGATGGTCTTGCCAGCGCCGGTATCAGCGCCGTTGGGGTTGAGCTGCTGCGCGATGTTCCAGCAGAAAGCCATCTTCAGCACGCCCTGATAGAACTTGGCGATCTCGTCGCCGCCCTGCAGGGAGGCGTCAAAAGCCACGCCGTCCATGCCCTTCAGCTGCTCCAGAGCCTTGATGTTGGCGGGATCGTTCCAGGTGTAGGCGCTGTGCTCGGCATTGGTGAAGGTGCCGCCGTACATGTTGTTGATCAGAGCGCGGGTGCCCTGGTCACCGCCCTGGCCGCCGCAGAACACGGCAGCGACGGTGTCGCCATAGTGATTGTACAGAGCCTCAACAGCCTTGATAAAGTTCTCGGTGGTCCAGGTGTGGTTCTCCAGATCCAGGTACTGGTCGGCGCCGGCAGCCTTGAAGGCATCCAGGTTGACGCCCATGCAGTGGGCGGTCATGACCACGGGGTACTCATAGACGGCGCCGTCAGCAGCGGTGCAGGCGGCCAGAGCGGAGGCGTTGATCTCGCTCTTATCGGTGTCGTCCAGCATGTCGGACAGGTCCACCAGATAGCCCTTGGCGCCCCAGTTGGCGACCAGGCGCTCGGGGCCTTCCATGATCAGGTCGGGGGTGGACTTGGAGGTGATGGCGGAGTTGACCTTGTCGTCGCCGTCGGCGTAGGCCAGGTACTCGACCTTGACCTTGATGCCGGTCTCAGCCTCAAAGGCCTCCATCAGGGGATTGACGACGTCTTCCTTACCCCAGTTGCCGACGGGGTAGACCCACAGGGAGAGTTCGGTGGCCTCCCCGGCGGGGGCAGGCTGGCTGGTGGAAGCGTTGGCGGAGCCGCTGCTCTCAGCGGGCTTGCTACCGCCGCCGCAGGCGGTCAGCCCCAGAGTCAGGGCCGCGGCCAGAGCAAGAGCAAGAATTCTTTTCATGGTTTTGTGTCCTCCTTGTTTTTGATAAAATTTTCGGGTTTCCGAGCGCTCTATCTAGTCAAATTGTATAAGAGTATAGAGGGTTTGTCAATATAAATTTCAAAAAAATTTCATAGAAATTTTTTTTGAAATTTTTTTTCAAAACCAGCTCTTATACATGCTTTTCCGACAGAGCGTCGGCCACCTGGGCGCGCCGCTTCTTGCAGCCCTCCAGATCCCGGCGGCATACCTCGGAAAAGAGGATGTCGATGAGATAGAGCTGGGCCACCCGTGCCGGGATGGACCCAAGCTGGAGGGGGGATTCCCGGGAGCCGCACTCCAGTACAATGTCGGCCTGGGCGGCTCCGGGGGAATTGAGGTACCGGGTTACCAAAATGATGGTGGCCTTCTGTGTCTTGGCGGTGCGGAGCACATCCATCAGGTCGGTCGTGGTGCCGGAGTAAGAGAAGTAAAGGATGGCGTCCCGCTGGCACAGCTGGGAGGCGTAGATCACCTGCATGTGGGAGTCAGTAACGGGGAAATAACCGGTAAAGGAGGTGGAAAACAGGTGGGCCGCCTCCTGGGCCATAAGCATGGAGCCGCCCTGACCCATACACAGAACCTTATCCGCGCGGAGCAAGGCATCGGCCGCCGACTGGATGGCGCTGGGCCGGATCAGTGTTTCCGTCTCCCGAATGGCGTCCATGCTGGAGACAGCCAGCTTGTGAGCCAGACTGGGGATGGTGTCCTCGTGTGTGACCTCTCCGGTCAGGGGATTGGAGAGGCCGGTGCGGGATGCCGCCGAAGCGGCGATGGCCAGCTTAAAGGCGGCAAAGCCGTTGTAGTTCAGCCGGCGGCAGAAGCGGGAGATGGTGGCCTCCGCCACGCCCGTCGCCTCGGCAAGCTCGGAAATAGACATGGCCTGGGCCTTGGCGCCGTTTGAGATAATAAAATCAGCTACCCGTTTCTCGGCGGAAGTAAACTGGTAGTATTCGTGGGAGAGCAGCTGAAAAATGTCGTTTTCGCCCATGGGAGGTCACCGTCCTTTCGTTATGACCTTGCCCCGGACTCAGCGGGCCAGAAGCTCGCCCAGCATGGTGTCGCACTGGATCAGGCAGCGGGGAAGATGGAAGGGCCCCTTGAAGGTGGAACCCTTGGTAGACGGCATGGTGGGCAGACCGTCCCGGCGCAGGTAGCCGTACCACTCGCCGTTTTCGGGGTCGGCAAAGTGCTCCTTGCAGTAGGTCAGGGTCTTGTCGAACCAGTCCAGATACTTTTCCTCGTTGGTATCCCGATAGAGCATCAGGGAGGCGATGAGGATCTCGTTGTGGGGCCACCACAGCTTCATGTCGTGCTCATAGGCTTCCGGGGGCTTGCCCAGGCAGTCGGTGAAGTAGAGCAGACCGCCGTACTCCTTGTCCCAGCCGGCCTCGATGGCCCAATCAAAGATCTGGGCGGCTTTTTTCACCAGCTCCTGGTCGCCGGTGCGCTTGGCGTGCTCCAGCAGGAACCAGACGCCCTCGATGTCGTGGCCGGGGTTGACGATGCGGCCCTCGGTGTAGTACAGCCGGGGGGTGCCGTCCTCTGCCACGTTCTCCAGCACGCACTTCAGCTCGGGGTGGACATGGTACCGGAAGATCTCGTCCACGCAGGCCTGGGCCCGTTCCTCATACTCAGCCTTGTGCTCGGGGTCCACCTGAAGCAGGGTGCCGATGACGTTGAGGATGATCATGGGGATGCCGAAGGCGCGGCCGGTGCGGGTCTCGGGGATGGTCTTGGGGCCCATGCCCACGGGGTCGGCCATGCCGTGGGCCAGATTCCAGTACAGGTTGTAGGCCCGGCGGGCGCGCTCCAGGTGCTCCTTCTCGCCGGTGACGCCGTAGTATTCGGCATTGGCCAGGGCGTAGAAGGCCTCAGAGAAGTAGTAGCGGCGCTGGCGCAGGGGCTTGCCGTCCTCGGTGACGGTGAAGTACATCCGGTCGCCGGCGGCGCGGTTGATGCAGTACTGCTCCATGAAGTCCAGACAACTCTTGCTGGCGGCCAGCCACTCATCCTTCACACCGTACACACGGCACAGGTGGGCGAACATCCAGCCGCAGCGGCCCTGCATCCAGACGCTCTTGTCGGTGGAGTAGATCTCCCCCTTGCGGTCCAGACAGGTGTACACACCGCCGTGCTCCTTGTCCATGCCGTGAGCAAGCCAGAAACGCACGCTGGCGTCCAGCTCCTGCTCAATCCAATCGCGGTAGGACTGCAAACGATTTTTGTCCATAGGATTCATCCTTTCTCCACATGTTGGGATAAAATAATCCTAGCCTGTTTTGTAGGATACGTCAAGATAAAAAGAAAATTTTTTGCAGACCCTTGACAAAATGAAAAAAACTGTTAGCCTATCAGTAACGGTAAGTGGAGCTTTTAATAAGAAGATATGTGCAACTACATTGAAGGAGGAATTGATGTGAAACACCTTGGCATTGAGGTCACAATCAAAAATGTCCCGTCTCTGGACCCTGGATTCCTTCCCCTGAATCGTTATTATGAGAGCTTCCGCAAGGACGCGAAGGAGCCCTTCGACATTGCGGTGGAGCGGGCCTCCGGCCAGATGGCCGTGTTCAAGACCGCTATCCACGGCACGCCGGAGTTCTTTGACGCCGATGTGTACTATGTGGAGCGGCTGGTCAAGACCCTGCTGTGGATGAAGGGCGGCTTTAAGGTCTACCTGTCCGGCAGCGAGGCGGTGTGCGACGCCATCGCCAAGATGTATGCCGCCGGCGGCCAGCAGGAGTTCGATTGGGATTATATGGCGAGTGTGTTTGAGCAGCCCTTCCAGGTGGTCCGGGTGGACAAGGTCCCCGAGGCCAAGGACGAGCCCAAGCGCATCGGCGGCCATCTGGACGGCTGCCGCATCGGCTTTGACGCCGGCGGCTCTGACCGGAAGGTGTCCGCCGTCATCGACGGCGAGAGCGTGTACAGCGAGGAAGTGGTCTGGTTCCCCAAAACCAATTCCGACCCCGACTACCACTATGAGGGCATCGTGGCCGCGCTGAAGTCCGCCGCCGAGCATATGCCCCGGGTGGACGCGGTGGGCGTCTCCTCCGCCGGCGTGTACATCAATAACCGGACCATGAACGCCTCCCTGTTCCTGAAGGTGCCCAAGGACCAGTTTGACGCCAAGGTGAAGGACATCTATATCCGGGCCATCACCGATACCTTCGGCGACGTGCCCTACGCCGTCATCAACGACGGCGACGTGTCCGCCCTGGCCGGCACCATGAGCCTGAATGACAATAACGTGCTGGGCATCGCCATGGGCACCAGCGAGGCCGTGGGCTATGTGGACGAGAACGGCTGCATCACCGGCTGGCTGAACGAGCTGGCTTTCGTTCCTGTAGACGCGGCTCCCGACGCCATGCGGGACGAGTGGTCCGGCGACATCGGCTGCGGCGTGAAGTACTTCTCCCAGGACTCCGTCATCAAGCTGGCTCCCCGGGCCGGCATCGAGCTGGACGAGAGCCTGTCCCCCGCCGAGAAGCTGAAGGTGGTCCAGAAGCTGATGGAGGCCGATGACCCCCGGGCCGCCAAGATCTACGACTCCATCGGCGTCTATCTGGCCCACGCCCTGGCCCTGTACTTTGATCTGTATCACTTCAAGCATGTTCTGCTCCTGGGCCGGGTCATGTCCGGCAAGGGCGGTGACCTGATCCTGAGCCGCTGCAAGGAGGTTCTGGCCGACGAGTATCCTGAGGTCAACAAGGCCATCCTGCCCAGCCTGCCCGACGAGAAGTTCCGCCGCGTGGGCCAGTCCGCCGCCGCGGCCAGCCTGCCCGAGCTGAAGAAGTAAGGGATGAAAAAGCATATTCTCTGCCTGGGCGATTCCAATACCCACGGCTACTGTGCTGACCCAGCCGATTGTGCCGATGGGGCTCTGGCGCGGTTCAATGAGGAGGAGCGGTGGACCCGCCTGCTCCAGAAGGCCTTGGGCGAGGAATACCTGGTGGTGGAGGAGGGCCTGTCCGGCCGTACCACGGTCTTTGACGATCCCCTGTACGAAGGGCTGAGCGCTCTGACCTACCTCTACCCCTGCCTGAAAAGCCACGAGCCGGTGAGTCTGCTGGTCATTATGCTGGGGACCAACGACACCAAGGAACGTATCGGCGCCAACGCCTACGCCATCGGTCTGGGAATGCGCCGGCTGGTCCAAAAGGCGCAGACGGTGGACTGCTGGGGCCCCAACGGGACGCCCAATGTTCTGGTCATTGCCCCGCCCGCCATCGGAGAGGGGGTCAAGACCTCTGCCGTGGCCGACGAGATGGGTGTGGGCGCGGTGGAAAAGTCCCGTCAGGTGCCCGCAGAGTACGAACGTGTGGCCGCCGAGACCGGGGTCCACTTCCTGGACGCAAACCAGGTGGGCTGCGCGTTCAATCAGGTGGATTTCATGCACCTGACCCGGGAAGGGCACGCCGCCTTGGCCGCCGCTCTGGCAGAGCTGATTCCCACTTTGCTGTAACGGTTCAAAAATTGAAAAAGAGCCTTCCGGTCATAGACCGGAAGGCTCTTTTCATTTTAAGAACGGTTTATTCTTCGCCGTTCTGCTTCAGGAAAGGGGCAAAAATCCGCTCCAGGAAAAAGGAGACGGTGTAGGCGGCCAAGGCGGGCAGAAGGATGACAGAGATCGGCCACCAGAGGATCACGCTCCGTACAAGCAGCACCACCGCGGTGACCACGATGGCCGATGGCAGATGGGCAAAGACCAAACGGCAGGCGGTCCGGACCAGAGCCATGGGGGTAAAGGTAAAGCGGGAGAGGATGGCGCAGGCGAAGAGCCAGACCGCCAGGGGAACGCAGGACAGAAGCTGGTAGGCATAGACCAGCACCCCGGCGGCCTGATTGCCGGCCGCCGCCATGGCGTAGGTGACCCGGAAGACCAGCAGGTAGACCACGACCAGGACCAGAAAAGGCAGAGTCACCAGCAGGGAGGTCTTCAGTTCGGCGCGGAAGGTATTCCAAAAGCGGACGTAGTCCCCGGACTCCCCAAGGCGGACACCGTGATAGACCGCGTCATAGAGCGCGGTGGTGGAGGCACCCAGGGTGACCAGGGGAATGGAGCAGAACAGCCAGCACAGGGACAGGCCGAACAGGTCCATGACCCGGGCGAAGGTGCGCCAGAAGGGGTTGTTGGCGTTGAAGAGAGAAGACAACATAGGCAATTCCTCGACCTTGATCTGGATTGCGCCGCCACAGAGAGAGTCAGCCGGCGGCATGGAGGGACCGCGGAGCGGCCGGCGCATTATAATCATTATACCGCCCGAAGGAGAAAACAGCAAGCCCGGAGAGAAAAACAGAGGGGCCGGTGAGGGATATAGAGAAAATCAGCGGTCGGAGCTCTGGCTCCGGCCGCTCAGTCTGTCGAAAAAGAGCGGCTGGAGCGGGGCTTTTTCTGATAGATATGGTAGAATGGGCAAGGGTGATGAAAGATGCTGGAACGCGGAAAAATGGATCGAGATCTGGTAGAGTTCGTAGTCATAGACCAACTGGTGCCGAAGGAGCATTTGCTGCGAAAGATAGATGCAGCGGTGGACTTCACACAGCTGTATGAAATGGTGGAGCCGCTCTATTGTGAGGATAATGGGCGCCCCAGCATTGACCCGGTGGTGTTGTTCAAGATGGTGCTGATCCAGCATCTGTACGGCCTTCCCTCGCTGCGGCGGACAGCGGAAGAAGTCAGCGCAAACAATTGCTATCGCTGGTTTCTCGGTTATCCCTTGCAGGAGGAAACGCCGCATTTTTCCACGATGAGCTATAACTTCCGGCATCGGTTCACCGAAGAGACCGTGGATCGGGTATTTGCGTGGATTTTGGATGAGGTAGCCAAGGCAGGCTATCTGTCTCCCAAGGCCGTCTTCATTGACGGTACTCACATCAAGGCCAACGCCAACACGAAGAAGCAGATGAAGGAACAGATCCCAGCAGCTGCCAGGAACTATGCAAAAGACCAGGGCGTAAAAAACCAGCAGCAGGCGGCGCAGGGGCACGCTCCGGCGGATACGCAGAGCGGCCACGGCCAGGAAGATGCCCACACCTACGGCCACAGTGACCACCAAAACCTGGGTGTCGATGGCGGGGACCTGCTTGGCCAGAACCTGGAGATCGGGCTCCGCCATGGTGCTCAGCACACCCAAGAGGAAGTAGATCAGCACGGGAAGGAGCAGGCGGCGGGTCCGGCTCAGCGCCACGCCCATCCCGTCTCCCATGGGGATCATGGACATGTCTACGCCCAGCGTAAAAAAGCCCATCCCCAGAACGAGCAGCACAGCGCCGAAGAGGAACAGGACCAGCGTGCCTGGTTCCAGCGGCGCAATGGTGATGGACAGAACAAAGACGATGGCGGTGATGGGAAGGACGGAGGCCATGGATTCCCGGTTCTTTTCGGCCAGCTGTTTGTTGAAATGCAAGGAAGCATACTCCTTTCTCCGGAGATGGGATCGTTGATTGGATTATAAGGGAGGAAAACAGGGGGTGTCAAACGGCGGAAAGGACGGATGTTAAGAAAACGGCGGAGGGCGGAGGGGCGGACGGGAAGAAAAGGGACAGTATCAGCATACGCAAAAGCCCCTTCCAAACATGACGCCCGGAGAGAAATCTCTCCGGGCGTGGCCAAAAAGGGAAAAAACCGCATAAAAAAGCGCCCCGGTGAGGGGCGCAAAGGGCGGAAGCCCTTGACGGTTTCTTTACGGGAAACAGAGATTTTTAACGGGGGAACTCAGAACTCCTGCCACGCCACCGCTCCGATCTGCCGGGCACACAGACACAGACTGTATCCGGGAGCGAAGGGGAGCAGACGCAGCTGGAGACCCGCCTGAACAGGAAAACGCCCCTGGCAGTCCACCACGGAGAAATCGGCGGGGTCGTCGAAGAAACCCCGGCCGGTGAACTTGACCCAGCTCTCCTTGGCGCACCACAGATCGAAAAAGTCCCGGTACTGCCCCCGGGCCAGCCAGGCGTCCTCCAGAGGATGGAAAAAGCGCCGGGACAGCCGGGCCGGGTCGGCGTGGGAACGGTGGATCTGAAGGTCCAGTCCCAGGGGGCGGTCGGCGAAGGCGCACAGCCACCACTCGCCGCTGTGGGTGAGGGAGAAGTGGAGCCCGGGGACCTGGGGGAAAAAGGGCTTCCCCCAGGGACCGGTCCGGAGTTCTCCAAAAGCGCCGGGATCAAGACCGCTGTATCGCTGGGCGGCTTGAACCAACAGCGTATGGGAGCCGTCTCCTCCCTCCTGGAAGGGATGGCGAAAGATCGTGACCGGGGTGCAGTCTGCCTCCATGGTCAGGGCTGGGTGAAGCCCTTATGGGCCAGGTAGTCGATGACGTCCTTGACCTGGTGCAGGTGCCACACCTCCCGGGTGGGGATGGTGGTGTCGAAGTGGTCCTCAAAGGCGCTGATGATGTTCATCACGTCAAAGGAGTTCAGGGCCAGGTCCTGAACGAAGTCGGTCTCATAGGTGATCCCCTGTTTGCCGGTCACGTTGTATACGATGTCCTGGATCAGTTGAAGCATGACAGTTTTCTCTCCTTGTCAGTTGGCGTGCCGCTTGATTTTCTTGGTGCCGGTCTTGTTGAACTCCTTCTCCCGGATGTTGACCAGCTGGATCTGCTGATAGGTGGGCAGGTCCCGGTTGATCTTGTCCACCTCCTGCTGGAGGTGCTCCAGGATCTCGTAGGAGCTGAGCCCCTCGCAGCGCTGGGGATCGGGATAGATGCTGGCAGTGAGCTTCACGTCGTCGGCAAAGGCCCCGTTGGCGGTGCCGCTGACCATGACTTCCTTCACCATGGGGATGGCGGAGAGCAGCTCTTCCAGCTTTTCCGGAGAGACCTTCTTGCCGTTTTTAAAGACGATCAGATTCTTCTTCCGCCCGGTGAGGTAGAGAAAGCCGTCCTTGTCGGTGTAACCCAGATCGCCGGTCCGGAACCAGCCGTCCTCCAGCGCCTGGGCGGTCTGGAGCGGGTCCTTATAGTAGCCCTGCATCACAGAGGGGCCGCGGACGCAGACCTCGCCGTCGTCCAGCTGGACCTCCAGCGTCTTCAGCGGCAGGCCCACAGAACCCATCTTATTGGCATAGTTGCAGTTGACGGAGATGAGGGGGGCGCACTCGGTAATTCCGTAGCCTTGGAGCATCTGGACCCCCAGAAGGTCGAACTCCTCAGACAGCTCCCGGCTCAGATGGGCACCGCCGCAGATAATGAGATGCAGGGTGCCCAACGCCTTCTCCCGCAGCTGTTCCAGGGTCTTGAACTTGACCGGGAGGTGGAGCTTGCGGCACAGTGCGGCCACCTTCATCAGGGTGCGGAGAGAGTCGGCCTTTCCCGCCTTCTCCACATTCAGCCACATCTGGTTGTTGATGGCCTCCACCATCAGGGGGACGGTGAGCATGGTGTCGGGCTTGGCCAGGTGCAGGTCCCGCATGGCGGTCTTGAGATCGCCGTTGATGTACAGATGGGCGCCCCGGAGGAAGGTGTTGAGCACCGCGCAGTTCAGGCCGTAAGCATGGTAGAAGGGCAGGGAGCAGAAGACCCGGTCATAGAAATACACATAGAGGCTGGAGTCGCACAGGTTCTGCATCACCGCCTTCTGGCTGAGCATGACCATCTTGGACTGGCTGGTGGTGCCGGAGGTAAAGACGATCTCGGCGGTCTGGTCCAGAGCCACGGGACAGGGGGGCTGGGGATCGTCGGCCTCCAGGGACCGCCCCAGCTTGTAGAGAGAGTCGATGGCGTCTGCCCGCTCGTCGCCGGACTGCCCGCCCATCAGGATGACGCGCTCCACGCTGCCGCTGTCCAGCAGGGGAAGGCAGATGGGCAGGAAGGTGGGGGACAGGAAAAGCAGATGGGCGTCCGACCGGCAGACCATCTCCCGAATGATGCTGTCGGCCTGCTCCGTATCCACGCACACAGCCACGCAGCCGCAGGATACCACCGCCAGAAAGGAGATGATCCAGTCGGCGCTGTTCTCGCTGACGATGGCCACATGGGAGCCGGCCTCCAATCCCTGGTGTAGCAGTCCCCGGCGCAGATGGGCCACCTTCTGGGTCAACTCCAGATAGGTGAGGGTCTTTTCCTCCTGACGGCGGGTGAACCAGGACAGGGCGGGACGGGGGCCGTAGGTCTTGGCGATGCCCGCCAGAAATTCGGGGAAGGTATCGTAAAAAGGAACGGTGTAATCCGCTTTGTTGTAAGGGCGTGTTTTCATGCCGGACCTCCTGTTGGTAGTTGATGATCAATCTGAAACAAGCTGACAGAGCGCGCGGTCCTGAATTTCCTCCCGCATCTTGTCCCGAAAATCGGGTTCCTGCACCATTGATTGAAAGACTTCCGTGATATGGGCGTCCAGCTGGGAGCCCTTGCACCGGGACAGCTCGTCCATGGCCTTTCGGAACCCCAGGCCCTTGCGGTACTGACGGTCAGAGGTCATGGCGTCAAAGGTATCGGCCACGGCGATGATCCTGGCCTGTTCGGGAATGTCCTCCCCCCGGAGTCCATCCGGGTAACCGGAGCCGTCGATCCGCTCGTGGTGGCTGAGAATGGCGGGGAGAATGGGCCGGAACTGGCTGATGACGGAGAGCAGATCCGCCCCGTTGCGGGGATGGGTCTTGATGATCTCGTACTCCTGGTCGGTGAGCGTTCCGTTTTTCAGCAGGATGTCGTCGGGGATGGACAGCTTGCCCACGTCGTGGAACAGACCGGCCACCCGGACCCGCTCGCAGTACTCCGGGTCCCGGCCCAGCCGGAGGGCGATGTGGTAGGCATAGAAGGAGACCCGGTCAGAGTGGCCGCGGGTGTAGGCGTCCTTGGCATCCACCACCAGGCGCATGGTGCTGACCATCTCCAGATAGCCACTCTTCAGCTGACTGTATGCCTGGTCCAGCTTGTGGTTTTTCTCCTGGACCAGCGCGTGGAGGCGGGCGTTGCAGATGGCGGAGGAGGCCTGGCGGGAGAAGACCTCCATCAGCTGGATCTGGTCATACTTGGGGGCTTCCTTCATGAGGACGGACAGCAGACCGAAGCAGGCCTGCTCGCTGTCCACCAGGGGGAGAATCAGCTGCTTTCCCAACGTCAGGGAGCTTTTGCCCTCCAGCTGGGAGAGCAGGTCCTCCACCTCGCCTTGCGTCAGGGGAGAGAAGCCGTCCCCCACCGCCCGAGAGGTAAAACGCCGCTCCGCACCGGGGGATAGGGCGGGCTGGCAGTAGGAGTCATCCAGGGTAAGGACCGCGTGGGCACAGGGCAGCAGGGAGGAGGCGGTGTGTAGGATGCTGTCGGTGATGTGCTCCATGGAGCGCAGGTCGTGGATGGCGGGCAGGGAGTCCATGATAGAGGACAGGCCGTCCTTATAGCTGCGGATGGTCCGCAGCTGCCGGATGGACTTCACGCAGGATTCCACCAGCAGTTCCAGCTGATCGAACCGGTCGCTCTTTTCATAGTACCCCTGGATGTCCAGCGCCCGGATGGTCTTGATGGGGGGCGCCATGCTCTTGTGGCCGGTGAGCAGGATGATAAAGATATCGTGGTTGAACTGGCGGACCTGCTCCACCACCTGGTCGCCGCAGATGGGAGTCATCAGAAAGTCCAGCAGCAGGATGTCGTAGCGTCCCTGACGGATACGCTCGATGGCCTGGTAGGGGTCGTTTTCCACATCGACCTGGTAACCGGAACGCTGAAAGTATGCCTGGATGGTTGAGGTCATGATGGGGTCGTCATCCAGAGTCAGGATGGAGAAAGCACTTTCCTTGGTGTTTTGTCTGTACTGTCTCATAAGCGGCTACCTCGATTCACATTCGGGATGGGGGGGAGCGTGGGGGAGTCGGCGGTGTCAGGGGATTCGGTGTCTATTGAGTCAGCGGGGTCCAGCGGGATGGTCATGCCGAAGATGGCGCCGCCTCCGGGGTTGTCCTCGCACCACATGGTGCCGTTGAACTTGCCGTGGATCACGGCGTTGGAGATGTACAGCCCCAGACCGCTGCCCTGGGCTCCCTTGCTGGTGACCATCTCCTTGAACAGCCGGTTGCGAATGGTGGGGGAGATTCCGGGGCCGGTGTCCTTGACGTAGATCTTCACCTGGCCGCCCTCCGGCTCCAGCCCCAGGGTAATGCAGCCGCCGCCCACCTGCTTTTGCGCGAAGATGGCGTTGGTCACCAGATTGCCCAGGACCTGGACCAGATTGTTGATGTCGCCGTGAAGGGTGATGTTCCGGGGGCTCTTGTACTCGGCCACCAGAGTACACCCCGCGCTGATGAGTTCGTGGCGCATCAGCATGGTGGTCCGTTTCAGCAGCTCGTCCAAGGTGAAAAGGGACTCGTCAAAGGCGCTGACACTGGTGGCCTGCCCCTTGATGGCGGTAATAATATCCGACATGTAGGCGGTGGACTCCTGAATCTTCTGGAACCAGGCCCGCATCTCGCCATAGATCTCTCGGTAGTCGTCGGCGGTTACGCAGGGGTCGGAGAGGCTGGACAGGCATTCATCAATCAGAGTGTCCGCCGCCGAGATACAGCCGGAGATGCTCATGATAGGGGTTTTCAGATTGTGGGCCAGCCCTCCCATCATCTGGCCCAGGAAGGCGAAGCGCTCCTGCTCCATCATGCGGTTCTGACTGTCCTGCAGTTGGCGCATACTCTTTTTCAGCTGGGTAATATCTTTGAAGATGAGGACATAGCCCACCGTCTTGTTATCCAGCACCAGCTGGGAGACGTCAGTGACGTAGAAGTTCTTCTGGAGCACACCGCCCCGGTTGACCGTGGCCGCCTGCTCATAGGAGATGGTGGACTGGGATTCCTGACAGGCGTCCACGGCGGTGATCATGTTGTAAATGGCGGTCTTTTTGGAGACGTCCTCCTCCTTGACGCAGTCCTTCAGATACCGGTTTTCCGTGATGCCGTACCGGGAGGCAAAGACGGAGGCAAAGGGCTTGTTGTAGTTGAGGACCAGTCCATGGTCGCTGAGGATCAGATAGCAGTCCGAGATCCAATCCAGCATGTACTGGGTGGCTACCGGAGTGATGTCCAGCAGATTGAGCCGGTAGATGGCGATGCCGTTGAACAAAATCAGCGGCAAGAAGCTGAGGGGAGTGGCGGTAATGGGGAGGTTCAGCCCTGAGAAAGTGGCCACGATGCTGACCAGCAGGGGACAGAGCCCGCCCAGGAAAAGCATGAGGCTCTGCTGAGAGTAGAGCTTGCCGGGATTTCTGCGGACGAAGCTGAAGATCAGTCCGAAGCTGATCAGAAAGCACAGGTAGCTGTGCAGGCCGGTGACCAGCACGAAGGGACCGAACTGGATCTCGCTGCGGATGATGGAAAAGACCCGGTACTGCAGGTGGTGAGCGTCATTGGTCAGACAGACGATGACCGCCAGAACGGGGACCACCAGACAAGACAGCGTCCACTTGGGGAGTCGGTCCCGCCCCTGCACAAAGACTAGCGAGATCATGAGGTAAATAGCGGGGATAGAGATGCCCAGATAGGTCAGACTGTCCAAAAATGCCAGAAATTCGATGTGATCCGGCGGTGTGCGCCACATGATGAGCATCAAAACGGCCCAGTAGGAGTAGACCAGCACCAGCCACAGATACAGCTTGCTGAGCAGGGAGCGCTGCTTGGGGCTGTGAAACAGCCAGAAGATAAACAGGGCGATTCCAGCCAGGGTCAGAAGAAATACGGTGGCCGAGAAATCAGATACCACAAGATCTCATCCCTTCTTACAGACGTTCCGCTGGGTCGAAGCGGAAGGCGCGCAGCAGACGGCCTGGACCGGGCACCGCGTCCCGGAAGCCGGCCTTTTCCAGCTGCTGCATGGTCAGAGTACTATCCACCTTGATAGCGGCGCCGCCCTCCTTCAGCTGGTTCCAAAGATTCAGCAGGGGGGCCAGCAGATCGCCGCGGACATCCACCGGGGCGTCCGCAAGCAGCCGGTCAAACTCGCCGTCGGGCAGAACACGCAGATCGGGGACCACCGCCCGGGCGGCCTCCTCCACCGTGGGCGGATTGGGGCCCTGGAGGTGGAAAACCGTCTGGGGGGCGTGGCGCAGAGCTACCGCCGCCTGGGCGCACCAGTCGATGGGAGTCAGCTCCATAGGCGCAGCGGCCATGGAGGCGGGAATGGCGCCCATGGCGTGGATGCCCCGCAGGGTGAGCCAGAAGGCGTTGCTGCCGGGATTTTTCTGGAAGGTGCCGTCCTGCGCCCGGCCCACCAGCCGGCCCAGGCGGAATACCCGGGCGGTGAGGCCGGAGCGGACCGCCTCAAAAACGGCGTCCTCCGCCAGGAACTTGCTGCGGACATACAGGTTCCGCCGCCAGTTCTGGCCGATGTCAAAGTCACGCTCGGTAAAGACGGCGGCCTCGTCACGGCCGGCCAGCCGGTCACCGGCCACGCTGGTGGTGGACATGTGGTAGAGGGGCGCGTTGGCGGCCCGGGCCAGCTTGATCAGCTCCCGGGTACCGCCCAGATTGACAGCCAGCAGCGCGTCGCTGTCGGCGGCGTAGTGGCGCACGTCGGCGGCGCAGTTCCATACCGCGTCCACCCGGCCGGACAGGGACTGGTAGTCCCTGGGGGACAGCCCCAGACCGGCGGCGCTGATGTCGGCCCGGATGACCTCCACCTGGTTCCCCAGACCATCGGCCCAGCCGCTGCCGAAGTACCAGGCCAGGGTGGCCTGGAGCCGGGCGGGGTCCCCGTCCCGCATGGTGCACAGCACCTTGGAGACGCCGTTTTCCAGCAGGGCGCGGAGAATGTGGGCTCCCAGAAAGCCCGTGGCCCCGGTGAGCAGCACCGTCCGCATGACCCGCTTGCCGCCCGAGGGGGACAGGTCGGGGACCTGGCGGGGATATGCCTGCCGGGGGGAGGAGACCACCAGGGTGCGGGCGGAGGAGGCGGAGGGAGCGGGGTGGTTCTGAAGGTCGGCGCTCTGGGGGCAGAGCAGGTTGGCCTGCCCCCTGGCGGTAGGCTGTTCATAGAACTGGGCCAGGGACAGGGTGAGCCGGCTGTTGTTGTAGTAGCTCAGTACGCTCAGAGCGGCCAGAGAGGTGCCGCCCTGCTCGAAGAAGGAACGGTCGGGGTCCACGTCCCGGCAGTTCAGCACCCGCCGCCACAAAGTCAGGATCCACTCCAGACTTCCGGGGACAGCCTCGGAGGGGACAGGCGGTTCCTTGGAGACGGGAGCCGGCTCAGACACCGCCGGAGGGGCGGCGGAAGGCTGACAGATCACGGGGGGCTCCGGGACCGGCTGGGGCGCGGG
>NZ_JADYTU010000049.1 GCF_021531375.1 Pseudoflavonifractor phocaeensis | reverse complement strand
AAGCCCCAGGTGGATACCCCCGTGCCCCCCAGGGCCCCGGTGAAGAAAAAGAGCGCGCAGAAGAAGAAAATGGCCAAGAGGCTGGTGGCCTTGGGAGTGGCGGCAGCCATTCTGGGGGGCGGCGGCTTTGGCCTGTACCGCTTTCTGAACTCCGGCGGCGAGAACCAGGGTGAGATCTTTGCCCAGCCCGCCTACATCGGGTCCATCCAGAGCAAGGTATCGGGCAGCGGCACCGCCAAGGCCAAGGAGTCGGCGGCCATCACCCTGACCCAGAGCGGCACCGTTCAGGAGGTCTTCGTTACCGCCGGACAGACCGTTATGGCCGGCGACCCCCTGTACACCATTTTCAGCCAGGGCGCCGAGGACGAGGTGACCAACGCCCGGAAAAAGCTGGAGGACCTTCAAAAGGACATGGCCGACCTCCAGGAGGATGCCGCCAACCTGACGGTCCGGGCCCCCTTCGCCGGGAAGCTTCAGGAGGTGCAGCAGTTCACAGTGGACCAGGAGGTGTCCAAGGGGACCACCGTGGCCACTCTGGTCAACGACAAAAAGCTGAAGCTGTCCCTCTACTTCAGCTACGCCTATGAGAACGAGATCAAGACGGGCCAGAGCGTGTCCGTCTCCATCCCCGCCGTCATGGGCTCCTTCACGGGAACGGTGGAGAAGATCAACAAGGTGAGCTACATCTCCCCCGAGGGGGCGGTCCACTTCGAGGTGGTCATCACCTTCGACAACCCGGGGACCCTGACCGCAGGAATGGACGCCTCCGCCGTGCTGAAAGCCGCCGACGGCACTGAGATCTACCCCTACGAGAACGGCAAGACTGAATTCTATGAGACCCGGACCGTCCAGACCAAGGCCAGCGGTCCTGTGACCGGAACGGGCAACCTGCTCAATTACGCCAACGTGTCCGCCGGGGAGGCCCTGCTCTACCTGGGCTCCGCCACCATCGACTCGGACATTCGGGCCAAGCAGGAGGAGATCGACACGGCCCAGACCAAGCTGGACGAGGCCATGAAGGCCCTGGACGACTTCAACGCCGTGGCCCCCATCGACGGTACCATCACCTCCTGCTCCCTGTCCGAGGGGGCCGAGGTCAAGAGCGGCGACACCGTGGTCATCATCTCCAACACCACCACCATGCTGGTCACCATCCAGGTGGACGACCGGAACATCTCCTTCATCAAGCCGGGCGACATGGTGGAGCTGAACTGGAACGGGATGAACTATATGGGCGCCGTCACCGCCATCGACATGGGAGGCGCGCAGGCCGGCCAGGGCATGACCAACTACCCCGTCACCCTGTCGGTGGACAACTTTGACGGCTCTCTGATGGACGGCGCGTGGCTGCAGTACTCCTTCGTCACCAGCGAGTCCGACGGCTGCGTCCTGGTGCCCACCAGCTCGGTGAAGTACGTCAGCGACATGGAGGGCAACCGCCAGGCGGTGGTCTTTGTCCAGCGGGACAGCCGGCCCGACGACGTGCCTGAGCTGGAACTGCCCACGGTGGAGCCCGGCCAGAAGCGCCAGTACCCCAGCGAAGAGGAGGGCTATTACCCCGTCATCGTGGAGACGGGCCTCTCCGACGCCCAGAATGTGGAGATCATTTCCGGCGTCCAGGAGGGGGACAACGTCTTTGTCAATTACACCGTCACCGACATGGGCAGCAGCTGGTAAGGGGTGCCGCCATGCTCATAGATATTCGAGACCTCTATAAGATCTACAACGAGGGCAAGGAGAGCGAGGTCCGGGCCCTGGACGGGGTGTCCCTCCAGATCGACAAGGGGGAGTTCGTGGCCATCGTGGGCCAGTCGGGCTCCGGCAAGTCCACCCTGATGAACGTGCTGGGCTGTCTGGACATCCCCACCTATGGGGAGTATTACCTGGACGGCACCGACGTCACCTCCCTGTCCGACAAGGAACTGGCCCGCATCCGAAACCGGGAGATCGGGTTTATTTTCCAGGGCTACAACCTGATCCAGGAGCTGGACGCCCTGGAGAATGTGACCCTGCCCCTGATCTACCGGGGGGTGTCCGTCTTCGACCGGGAGGACATGGCCATGGAGGCCCTGGCCCGGGTGGGGATGGAGGACCGGGCCCACCACCGGCCCAGTGAAATGTCCGGCGGCCAGCAGCAGCGGGTGGCCATCGCCCGGGCCATCGCCACCCGGCCCCCCATCATCATGGCTGACGAGCCCACCGGCGCGCTGGACTCCAAGACGGGGCGCCATGTGCTGGAGATTTTGAGGGAGCTGTACCGGGAGGGCACCACCATCCTGCTCATCACCCACGACGACTCCATTGCGGCAACGGCCCGGCGGGTGGTCCGCCTGTCCGACGGCAAGGTCATTGCAGACCATCCTCAGGAGGTGGATTGGGAATGAATCTCTGGCAAGCCTTCAAAATGGCCTTCAAGTCCATCTCCATGAAAAAGACCCGGTCCTTCCTCACCATGCTGGGCATCATCATCGGCGTGGCCAGCGTGGTCATCATGGTGTCGGTGGTCCAGGGCCAGAACAAGAAGAACATGGAGTACTTCGAGAAGATGGGGGACAACAAGATCAACGTCTCCGCTTACTCCTACTACGACACCAACAACGAGACCTCCGAGAAGCTGTATGATTACTGCCTGTCCATGAGTGACCTGGTGCTGGGCATCACCCCCGACGCGGAGATCGACCAGAAAATGACCATCCAGTACGGGGCCAAGACCCTGTCCGTCAACGACTGGGACAGCATGGGCGGGGGCGGCAGCGTCGACTGGGAGAAGATGATGCACGTCAAGCTGGGCTCCGACCAGTACGGCGTGTGCAACAACTATCAGCTGGCCGGGGGCCGTGAGATGTCCTACCTGGACGTGGAAAAGACCAACGCCGTCTGCGTCCTGGGGGCCGGGGCCAAGGAGGCCCTCTTCGACTACACCGACCCGGTGGGAGAGTCCATCACCATTAACGGCCAGCCCTTCCTGGTGGTGGGCTGGTATGAATCCATGGCAGTGGATTACTGGCCGGAGCTGGACAACATCATCGTCCTGCCCTATACCTTTAACCGGACCCTGAACAACAATAACACCATCAACAGCTATGTGGTCAAAGCCAAGAGCGCCTCGGCCACCGTCGAGGCCATGACCAAGCTGGACGCCTACCTGGCCGGACTGTTCCCCAAGAACGCCGAGGGCTGGTCGGACAGGGGCGACTATTATGTGCAGAGCGACAACAGCTGGGCCCAGAACCTGCAAAGCCAGAACCTGATGCAGTCCCTGGTGCTGGGAGCCATCGCCGGCATCTCCCTGCTGGTAGGCGGCATCGGCATCATGAACATCATGCTGGTCACCGTCACCGAGCGGACCCGGGAGATCGGTATCCGCAAGGCCATTGGCGCTGAGCGCAAGAGCATCATCACCCAGTTCCTCATCGAGGCCGCCGTCATTTGCAGCATCGGCGGCGTCATCGGCATCGGGATCGGCTGCGTGGGAACGCTGATCGCGGGCAAGCTGTTGCTGGACGAGGCAATGATGCTGCCCGGGACCGGGATCACCGTGGGGGCCTTCCTGTTCTCGGTGGTGCTGGGCATCATCTTCGGCATGTATCCCGCCATCAAGGCCTCCGGCCTCCAGCCGGTGGTGGCCCTGCGGGCAGACTAAGGGAAATTAGGAGAGTGAACATGATGAGAATAAAAAAGATACTGGCCGGCGTGCTGGCCGCCGCCCTGCTGGTTTCCCTGGCGGTCCTGCCCGCCGGGGCGGCGGGCTCCTCCTTCACCGATGTGTCCGACCCGGTCACCGCGCTCAACGCGGACATCCTGCGTCTGATGGGAGTGGTGGACGGCGTGGGCGGGGACCAGTTTAACCCCGGCACCAGCCTGACCCGGGCCGAGTTTTGTACCATGGTGGTCAAATTCATGCAGAAGGGGGACCAGG
Organism: Pseudoflavonifractor phocaeensis; assembly: GCF_021531375.1. Classification (GTDB taxonomy): domain Bacteria; phylum Bacillota; class Clostridia; order Oscillospirales; family Oscillospiraceae; genus Lawsonibacter; species Lawsonibacter phocaeensis_B. The sequence goes on along the minus strand of NZ_JADYTU010000049.1, from coordinate 5,659 downwards.
TGGCCCTCCACTCCACCCGGACCATCTTTGCCGACGTCACCGCCCGCCACTGGGCGCTGGGCTATGTGAATCTGGCCGCCTCCCTGACGGTCAGCGACGGAGACAAGGAGCTCCCCCTGATCTCCGGCGTGGGCAACGGCAAGTTCGAGCCCGATACCAAGATCACCCTGGCCCAGGCGGCCACCATCCTTATCCGTGTGCTGGGCTATTCCAGCCAGCAGGCGGGGGCGGTGTGGCCCCAGAGCTACATGAATCTGGCCCGGTCCATCGGCTTGACCGGCGGGATCACCGCAGGGATCAACGAGCCGATCACCCGGGCCCAGGCCGCCCAGCTCTTCGTCAACGCCCTGAGCTGCAAGACGGGGGCGGGGGAGGTCTATTACAAGTCCCTGGGCACCGCCAAGGATGACACCATCATCCTGGCCGTCAACGTGACCACCGACGACGGCTCCAGCGACGGGGCCATCCGCACCACCGACAACCTGGACGGCGAGTCCTACCTGGCCGCCGCCGGAGCGGTGAAGCCCACCGCCCTGCTGGGCAAGCGGGGCGCGCTGGTGCTCAACGACAAGAACGAGATCGTGTCCTTTGTCCCCGACGACAGCAGCGCCGTCACCGTCACCCTGTCCGGGGAGGCCCAGCCCAGCTACGTGAAGGGCGCCGACGGCAAGCAGTACACCATGTCCAAGGATACCCTGCTCTATACCGCCGACGCCCGGGAGGGCAAGGCCTGGCTGGACGGCTATACCGCCCTGGCCTCCGGGACCCAGATCACCATGTACTCGGAGAAGGGCAAGATCGTGGCGGTCTATGCCGGCGGCAGCGCGGTTTCCGCCGACTCCGACGCCGTGGTGGTGGCTGGGAGCGCCACCGTGGCCATGTTCCACCAGCTTACCGGCGGCGCCTCTGACTTCCGCATCCAGAAGAACCGCCAGACCATCTCCCTGTCCGATATCAAGCCCTACGATGTGGTCACCTACGACAGCCTGAACAATACCCTGATCGTCTCCGACCTGCGGCTGGCCTGCGTATATGAGGACGCGGAGCCCAACGCCAAAGCGCCCACCGCCATCCAGGTCCTGGGCCACTCCTTCCAGGTGCTGGACAGCGCCTGGGATACCATCCGGGACTGCTCCATCGGTGACAACGTGATCCTGCTTCTCACCGCCGACGGCAAGGTGGCCGGCATGGTCCGGACGGGCGGCGCGGTCCGCTCCACCGCCATTGGCATGGTGTCCGCCGGGAGCGCCCAGGTGTTCCTGCCCAACGGCGGCTCCCTGGAACTGAAGGGGACTGTGAGCAACCTGGGCAATCTGGAAAATCAGCTGGTCACCATTTCCTCCGGCTCCAGAGGGAAGATCAGCGCGTCCAAGCTGTCCTCCGGAAACGCCCCCGGGGCCTTCCAGGTCAGTGAGATGAAGCTGGGCGGCCTCACCGTCACCGCCGGCGTCCGGGTCTATGAAAAGGTGGGCAGCGCCATGGCCGAGGTCAGCCTGGCCCGGCTGGACATGGGCTCCATTCCCGCCGGGGATATCGCCATGTATCACCTGAATTCCTCCGGCATGGTGGACTACCTCGTGCTGAAGGCGGTGACTGGAGACGTTTACACCTACGGGATCCTGGAAGAAGGCGGCCTCTCCGGCGGCTCCGGCGACATGCAGTACACCAACCGCACGGTGACCGTCAAGAACGGTACCGGCGGACTGGAGGAGCTGGTCACCGGCTACGCCTTCCGGGACAAGAGCTTCGGCGGCGTGGCCAAGGGCTTCGGCTCGGTGGACGGTATGGGCAAGACCGCAGACGTGGTGGCACTGACCGAGGTGAAGGGTGTGGCTCCTGCCGACTTCTTCGTCAGCCAGGGGGCGACCTACGTCACCGCCGGCGGCCGGACCTACCGGGTGGCCGATGACGTGGAGTGCTACAAAAAGACGACCAAGAGCTGGTTTGAACAGGAGACCGGCGAGGCCCGGCTCAGCGCCTGCAAGGCTTACTCCAAGGACCTGACCATCTATGTGGACCCCATCGGCGAGAAGGTCCGCATCGTGTCGGCCAACTGAATCTGCTTTCCCCTTTGACTCTCCAAATAGCACCGGCGGCGGTCCCAAATGGGACCGCCGCCAGTGCGTTTTATGGATCAGATCGGGGACCGGAAAAATCAAAAGGATACCGTCCCGGTCCGCATAGAGCCGCCATTTCCTCCGCCCGGTGGGTGAAGATCGGGTCGGCCACGCCGCATACCCGCCACCCGGCTTCCTGGGCGGCGGCGCAGTAGACGGGGGAGTCGTCAAAGAGGACGCAGTCCTCCGGCGGCTGTCCGCATAGCCGGGCCGCCGTCATGTACAGCGCCGGGTCCCGCTTTTCCAGCCCCAGCTCCGCCGTGGTGAGTACCCGCTCCAGCAGGGGAGACAGCCCATGGGCCTCCAGAGCCGCCCGGCACAGGTCGGGTATGCAGGAGGTCAGCACAGCGCACCGGACGCCCGCCTCATTGGCCCGCTGGAGAAAGTCACGGGCTCCGGCCTTCAGGGGCAGCCGGCCGGCATAGGCCTCCCGGGCCATCTCCTGCCAGGCGGCCACGATCTCCGCCCCGGTCATGGGCAGGGAAAAACGGGACCGGGTGTATTCCGCCGCGTCGGGAAAGGCGTGGTAGGTCACATAGTCGGTGTAGTCTTCGGGCACCGGGGAGATGCCGTGGCGGCCTAAAAATTCGATGTCGATGTCCAGCCAGATCCCGTTGGAGTCCAGCAGGGTGCCGTCCAGGTCAAAAAAGTACATAGAGTCCTCCGTTAAGATGAGTTGTGGAAGTGTAAATTTTAGTTTATGGATGTATTATGGGGCGTCGGGGACGCCGCCCCCTACGCACGGTTTACAATATGGCTTCGTAGGGGGCGGCCTCTGGACGCCCCGCCCGTAGGGCGGCCCCTTGGGGCCGCCGCCAAAATGGCAGCCGTCGGGGGGAAATGGCCGAAGGCCAAAAGGGGGAGGGATAAGCCCCCGCCCTACCAAGCCCTCGCCCTACATGAAACGATAAACTAAAATTTATACTTCCGTCCAAAACCGCCACGGAAAGTCCGCCGCCTCCTGGGCGTAGTCGATTCCGATGCGCTTGCCCACCTGAATGTGCCCGGGAGCGGGACCGTCGCAGACATACAGGCCGCTGTCCGGAGCAGTCAGATCCAGGCCGTTCTGCGCCCGGGTCAGGTCCAGCCCACGGCACAGCTTGCCCGGACCGTTGAGGAAGTTTTTTCGCTGGTAGGCGGTCATTTCTGCCATCTTGCATCCAAATCGGTTTTCTGCTATAATGTCCCCGTTTGTGACCGCTTCCGCTCCCCGGATGAGGACGGCGGAGGGCTCCCCCTCCGGCTCGGTGACAAAGTTGAGGCAGTGGTACATGCCGTAGATCAGGTAGATATAGGCGGTGCCCGGCGGGGCGAACAGGGTCTCGGTCCGGGGCGTGCGCTTGTGGCCGTAGGCGTGGCAGGCTTTGTCCATCCGTCCCACATAGGCCTCCGTCTCGGTGATGCGGCACACCAGATGTGTCCCGTCCTCCAGCACCCGGACCAGGCATTTGCCCAGCAGATCCCGGGCCACCGTCACCGTGTCCCGGTCATAAAAATCCCGTATTAAAAGCTCCATGGCCCCTCCCGTCCCGGGGCGCGGCCCCGAAGCTGATCGGTCCCATGATACCATGAGATAACATTATTTTGCAATCCGGAGTTGATCGTCATGTCACCTAAGATGATGAGAGTGTTGGCGAAGCCGATGCTCTGCTGTTCCGCACTGATTTGGGGCGCCTCGTTTTTTATTATGAAAAATGCGCTGGATAATATCCCGGTTTTCCATTTGCTGGCCATCCGGTTTACGGTGGGAGGGCTACTGCTCTCGCTGATCTGCTGGTCCCGGTGGAAGGCGTTTACCAGGGATTACCTCTGGCGGGGAGCGGTGATAGGGGGATTTTTGTTTCTGGCCTATGCGGTTCAGACCCTTGGATTGGCTCTGACCACCCCGTCCAAAAATGCTTTTTTGACGGCCTCATACTGCGTCATCGTTCCCTTCCTCACCTGGGCGGTGGTGAAGGTGAAGCCGGACCGCTATAATATTGCTGCGGCGTTGTTGTGCATTACGGGTGTAGGATTTGTTTCGCTGAACGACCAATTGTCTATCAATGCGGGAGACTTGCTGACGCTGCTCTGCGCAGTATTCTATGCCGCACACATTGTGGCAGTGGCCAAGGTCTCCCCGGGAAAAGATGTATTGCTGCTGACTACATTTCAGTTTGTGTTTGCGGGGATTTATTCCTGGATCTTCGGGTTGAGTATGGAGGAGTTTTCGTTCCAACTGCTGTCGGATCCGGGGGTGTTCTGGCCCTTGGCCTACCTATGTATCATGGCGACAACGGTGGGACTCCTGTTCCAGAATGTGGGCCAGGTCTGGTCCGACCCCGCCTCCGCCTCGGTCATCCTGTCTCTGGAGTCGGTGTTTGGGGTTCTGTTCTCGGTCATTTTCTATGGCGATCCGGTGACCGGCCGGCTGCTGGCGGGCTTTGCCCTGATCTTTGTGGCCGTGGTCTGCTCCGAGACCAAGTTCTCCTTCCTGCGCCGAAAGACCCCCGCCTGAGCCTCTGAATGCTCCAATGCCGCTGTGTTTGCAGCGGCATTTTCTTATTTATTAAAAGATTATGAAAAATAAAATTAAATATTGACTTTAATAAAATTAAATATTATGATGCAGACACAGAACAGGAAGGGGGATGACCGCATGTCCGTGGACGTGGCGCCCGAGTGGATGGCGGGGCTGGAGGAGGAGGACGTGGTGTTCATCAAAAAGTTCATCCTGGCCTCCGGGTCGCTGAAGGAGATGGCGGCCCAGTACGGGGTGACCTATCCCACGGTGCGGCTGCGGCTGGACCGGCTGATCCAGAAGATCAAGATTGGGGAGGATACCGCCGCCGATCCCTATATCGCCACCATCAAGCGGCTGGTGGTCAGCGAGCGGCTGGACTTCGACACCGCCAAGCTGCTGATTGCCGAGTATAAAAAAACACGGGGCGGAGCACAGCTCTGACCGTGATGGAGAAGGAGGAATTTTGGTGAACATGATGTTTTCGACGGTGGGCTTGGCTTTGGTCGCCGCCATCTTTATGATGCTGGTACCCATTGCCCTGCTGGTAGTTCTGCAGGTGTGGCTGTGCCGGAAGGGACGGCGGCTGGGGCTGATCCTGCCGGTGCTGTCTTTGCTGTTTTCTTTGCTGATCGTAGTAAATCTGGCGGGATTTCAGATGTACGCAGGGGGCGGGGCCACCACCGTCACCACTTATGGTGAGAATGGGCAGATCGTAGAGCAGCACCATGAGGAGCATGCGCGCAGCCAGCTGACCCCCGGGGCCATGGGAGCCGTCGCCATGCTGTTCCTGGTGTCCAACATCCCCACGGTGGTGTTTGGGGGTATCTGGCTCCACTATAAAAACCGCCGGGATTTTCAGGATGATTTGAAAAAGATGAAAATAGAAGATTTGGAATGAGCGGGAATAAGGTCCGCCGGGCAACCGGCGGACCTTTTCTTATCGAGAGATGAATGTGAGAGCTGCGCGGATAAATTTTAGTTTTAGTTTATGGATGTATTATGGGGCGTCGGGGACGCCGCCCCCTACGCACGGTTTACA